>NZ_JAUSZK010000001.1:3907857-4533571 GCF_030817495.1 Streptomyces sp. V3I7 | reverse complement strand
AGCTGTGGCTGAACGCCGGTGGGTGGCCGATGAGTTCCAGCGCGCGGCTGGGCAGCGGGCCGCGTGTGGCCTCCTCCGTCTCCCACAGCAGGACGGCTCCCCAGCGGTTGGTCTCCTCGTCGGAGAGCCAGGTCTTGAGCCGGAGCCCGGGCACCTCGGAGAACGCGGCGACGGACTCGTCGCGCAGGTACGCGCGCAGGGACTCGATGGTCTGCCCGGAACCGGCCAGGTCCCACCAGACGATGTGGACTCGCACAGCGGCACTTCCCTTCAAGATCAGTGCTCCCCTTGGTAGTTGCGATCGTCGTCGGACGCCAGAGACCGGCACGATCCGGCCGGGCGCGTGGCATCGTGGTGGGGTGAGCAGCATCGAGGATCTGGTGCGTCTGCGGCGGGCGCGCGACCGGATGGACCGCGAGTACGCCGAGCCGCTCGACATGACCGAACTGGCGCGTACCGCGCTGATGTCCCCGGGCCACTTCCAGCGCAGCTTCCGTAAGGCGTTCGGGGAGACTCCGTACAGCTACCTCATGACCCGGCGCGTCGAGCGGGCCAAGACGCTGCTGCGCCGCGGCGACCTCACGGTGACCGAGGTCTGCATGGCCGTCGGCTGTATCTCGCTGGGTTCCTTCAGCTCACGGTTCACGGAGCTGGTCGGTGAGACCCCGAGCGCGTACCGGGCGCGGTCGCACGAGGAGAGCGCGGTGATCCCGCCCTGTGTGGCCCGCGCGTTCACCCGGCCACGGCGGCACAAGCCGTCGTACTGACCCGTCGCCGCCCTTGCCTCGGCGGGGCGGGAAGGTGGCCGGCGGCCTAGCGTGAGCCCATGGACATCAAACTCAAGCAGTGCTTCATCGCCGTGGACGACCACGACAAGGCGCTCGCCTTCTACCGCGACGTGCTCGGCATGGAGGTGCGCAACGACGTCGGCTTCGAGGGGATGCGATGGGTGACCGTGGGCTCACCGCTCCAGCCGGATGTGGAGATCGTGCTGGAGCCGCCCGCCGCACACCCGGACGCCTCCCCCGCCGACAAGCAGGCGATGGCCGAACTGCTCGCCAAGGGCATGCTGCGCGGGGTCAACTTCACCACGACCGACTGCGACGCCCTGTTCGCGCGCGTCCAGGAGGCCGGGGCGGACGTGCTCCAGGAGCCGACGGACCAGCCGTACAGGGTGCGCGACTGCGCGTTCCGCGACCCGGCCGGGAACATGCTGCGCTTCATGGAGCGGTCCGGGGACTGACGCACGGCGTACGGCCGTCAGCTCCAGGGCCGTACGTCCACCACGGCGTCGACCGGGACGGGGCCGTACACGTGCGGGAACTCCTCGCCGCCCGGTGCCACGGACTCGTACTTCACGGGGACACCGAGCCGGGCCGGGTCCACGCTCAGCACCACCAGCTCGTCCGGGCCGTCGTAGGAGCCGTACAGGAAGGCGGCCACGCGCGGGAGTTGGTCGCGGGTGGAGAAGTGGACGAAGCCCTCCTCCTGAAGGGTGCGGCCGCGGGTCGACATCTCGTAGGCGCCGTGCTCGCGCGCCGCGTCCCACAGGGCGCGTTCCGTGATGTGGAAGATGTACGGGAGTTTCGGCATGCGGCCACGCTACGGGACGCTCACGGGTTCTCCTCCGCGGATTCCTGGGCCGGCTGCTGCGGCCCGGGAGCTGGGGCGGGGGCCGGAGCAGGGGCCGAGGACTCCACGGACGCCGCGCAGTCGGGGTTGTGGCAGGGTCCCGCGCCCCACACCGGGACCCAGGCGCCCAGCGTCTTGTGCCGCCGCACCACCGTGTCCACGGGCTGACCGCAGACGGGGCAGGCGTGCTGGTCCCGACGGGCCCGGCCGGCCTGGCTGTCCATGTCTTCAAGGGTAGGTCGGCCGGCGATCCGGCGCTCTCCGCCCAGGAACGGGCAGCACGCAGCACATGGACATGGACACGAACACCGGCGGCTGCCGGCCGACGACGGGCGTCGTCGGCCGAGAGCCGGTGGGCTGGGCTCAGGCGCTGCGGCGCGTGACGAACTCCGCCAGGGCGAGCAGACCGTCCGCCCGCTCCGGATCGGGGGTCGCGCGGGCCAGTTCCTGCACGGCCGTGGCCATCCGGTCGGCCGCCTGGGCCTGCGCCCAGTCCCGGCCGCCCGCACGCTCCACGGCGAGCACGGTCCTCTCCAGGTCCTCCTCCGCGTAGGGCCGGGCGTACAGCTCGGCGAGTTCCGCGGCCGCCGGGGTGCCGGAGGCCAGGGCCGCCACCACCGGCAGCGACTTCTTGCGGGCGGCGAGGTCCGCACCGGCCGGCTTGCCGGTACGGGTCGGGTCGCCCCATATGCCGATGACGTCGTCGATCAGCTGGAAGGCGAGGCCGGCCTCACGGCCGAACCGGTCCATCGCCGCCACCTCCTCCTCCCCTGCGCCCGCGTACAGCGCGCCGAGGGCGCAGGCGCAGCCGAGCAGGGCGCCGGTCTTGGCCTCGGCCATGGTGAGCACCTCGTCGAGGGTGACCTCGCCGGGGGCGCGCAGCTCCATGGCCGTGTCCGTGTGCTGGCCCGCGCACAGCTCGACGACGCAGTCCGCGACCCGGGCGGTGGCCGCCCCGGCCGCCGGGTGCGGGTCCTCGGCGAGCAGCCGCAGGGCCAGCGCCTGCAGGGCGTCCCCGGCGAGGATCGCGTCGGGGACGCCGAACACGGTCCAGGCCGTGGGCCGGTGCCTGCGGGAGGTGTCCCGGTCCATCACGTCGTCGTGCAGCAGCGTGAAGTTGTGCACCAGCTCCACGGCCGCCGCCGCCCGTACGGCCCCTGTACGGGCCGTCGGTCCGCCGAGCGCGGCGGCCGCCGTGAGGGCCAGGGCCGGGCGTATCGCCTTGCCCGCGTTGCCCGCGGCCGGTGTGCCGTCGGCGTGCTCCCACCCGAAGTGGTAGAGCCCGACCCGGCGCATCGAATCAGGGAGCGACTCCAGGGCGGCGCGCAGCCCCGGGTCGACCAGGGTGCGCGCGTGCTCCAGGATCACCGCGGCCTCGTGGCCGTCGGCCTGCCCGTCCCCGGTCCCCTCGGGCTGCCGGTCCGGTTGCCCGTCGAAGCACCCGTCGAGATAGCCGTCGCGGGGGCCCTCGAGGGGGCCCGCCCCGTCGGCGGCGGGTGCGGGCCTTCGTCGCTCACGTGTCTCCAGCGACCCGGTGGGACGCTGCTTCGTCTCCGTCATGAACTCGGCCATGCTTCTCCCTCGCGGAGGCCGCGGACGATGGCGCGTCCGGCCCAACTGGGCTTGTACCACGAGGGCTTACCCACGCCCACGGGCGCGGACACGGCCGCGACGTGCGGAAACGTCACCTCCAGCGGCCGATCTCGACGTTCTCCAGGACGCCGAGCGCGTCCGGCACCAGGACCGCCGCCGAATAGTAGGCCGTCACGAGATACTTGATGATGGCCTGCTCGTTGATGCCCATGAAGCGCACGGAAAGGCTCGGTTCGATCTCGTCCGGGATGCCGGACTGCCGCAGCCCGACGACGCCCTGGTCCTCCTCGCCGGTACGCATGGCGATGATCGAGGTGGTCCGCGCCTCGGTGACGGGGATCTTGTTGCACGGGTAGATCGGCACCCCGCGCCAGGTGGGGATGCGATTGCCGCCGATGTCGACGGTCTCCGGCACGAGTCCGCGGCTGTTGAGCTCGCGGCCGAACGCGGCGATCGCCTTCGGGTGGGCGAGGAACAGCTTGGTGCCGCGCCGTCGGCAGAGCAGCTCGTCCATGTCGTCCGGGCTGGGCACGCCGTCGTGGGGCTGGATCCGCTGGTCGTACTCGCAGTTGTGCAGCAGCCCGAACTCGCGGTTGTTGATGAGCTCGTGCTCCTGGCGTTCCTTCAACGCCTCGACGGTGAGCCGCAGCTGCTGCTCGGTCTGGTTCATGGGCTGGTTGTAGAGGTCGGCCACGCGCGAGTGGATGCGCAGCACGGTCTGGGCGATGCTCAGCTGGTACTCGCGGGGCCTCGCCTCGTAGTCGACGAAGGTGTGCGGGATGTCCGGCTCGCCGGTGTGGCCGGCGGCGAGGTCGACCTCCTTCTCGCCGTACTTGTTGGTGCGCTGCGCCGGGAGCGCGCGCAGTTCCTGGAGGTGCTCGCGCAGGGAGTCGGCGCGCTCCGCGACCTGCTCGAAGTCCCGGCGGGAGAGGATCAGCATCGTGCAGGCCGTGTCGGCGCGGGCCGTGTACTCCCAGATGGCGTCCGGGTCGAGGAGCGCCTGCTCGCCGAAGTACGCGCCGTCGGCGAGGACTCCGAGGACCGCGTCGTCACCGTACGGGCCGGTGCCGATCTTCTCGACCCTGCCGTGCGCGAGCAGGTACACATCGTCGGTCTGGCTGCCGAACGAGGCGATCACCTCGCCCGGGGCGACGTTGCGCTGGCGGCAGCGCTGGGCCAGCTCCGAGAGGACCTCCTCGTCCTCGTACGAGCGCAGGGCCGGCAGCTCGCCCAGTTCCGCCGGGATGACCTCGACGCGGTCGCCGGTCTTCACGAAGGTGATGCGGCCGTCGCCGACCGCGTAGGTCAGCCGCCGGTTCACCCGGTACGTGCCGCCCTGGACGTTCACCCATGGCAGCGTGCGCAGCAGCCAGCGGGAGCTGATCTCCTGCATCTGAGGCACGGACTTGGTGGTGGTGGCCAGGTTCCGCGCTGCCGCCGTACCGAGAGACTGCTGCGGCTTGCTCTGATCCGTGCGGACCTCTTCGCCTACCGACATAGAGAACTGCCCTCCCAGTCATGCCCAGTCGTGCACCGGAGCCGAACTGCGCCGGTGCATCAATCGCACAACCAGCTTCCATCACGGACCGTGTCGCTGCCATTACCCGATCGAGCGGGAATGGATCATCGAACTAGTGGGAAAAGACGGCGATTTGACGGGGGATCCCACCTCCGGAAGTTGTCCGGATCGGCTCGCACGCTGTACGAACGCGTGGTCCGGGACGTCCGTTTTCGGAGAAGCAGCGATACGAGGCGGCCACGCCCGGTGGCCGCCGGACACGGAGCGAAGGAGGCACCCATGGCCTCACCCATGTCCGCGAGGGCTTTTCTGGACGCCTTGAGGGAAGAGGGGCTCACCGTCGTCGAGGTCGGCGACTGGGAGCGCCACAACCGCAACCACAAGGGTCCGTGGGGGCCCGTGCACGGCGTGATGATCCACCACACGGTCACCCAGGGCAGCCGGCGGACGGTGGACCTGTGCCGCAGCGGCCCCCCGGAGCTGCCGGGCCCGCTCTGCCACGGCGTGATCACCAAGGACGGCCGGGTCCACCTCGTCGGCCACGGCCGCGCCAACCATGCCGGGCTCGGCGACCCCGACGTGCTCCGCGCGGTGATCGCCGAGAAGCGGCTGCCGCCGGACAACACGGCCGACACCGACGGGAACCGGTACTTCTACGGGTTCGAGTGCGAGAACCTGGGCGACGGCGACGACCCGTGGCCCGAGGTCCAGCTGGAGGCGATCGAGAAGGCCGCGGCCGCGCTCTGCCGCCATCACGGGTGGACGGAGCGTTCGGTCATCGGGCACCTGGAGTGGCAGCCGGGGAAGGTGGATCCGCGCGGCTTCACGATGGCCGGGATGCGCGAGCGGATCAGGGACCGCCTGAAGGACTGACGGCCCGGATCGACCGCGGGGGCGACAATGAAGCCGTGACCAGCTACGCCGCGCTCGCCCCCCGGCTCCCCTCGCCCCTGGAGGACGTGGCCGACGACCGGTTCGCCCGGCACGGCGTCCGTCTCCTGCTCAAGCGCGACGACCTGATCCACCCGGAACTCATCGGCAACAAGTGGCGCAAGCTGCTACCCAACATCGAGGCCGCGGCGGGACGTCCGCTGGTCACGTTCGGCGGCGCGTACTCCAACCACCTCCGTGCCACCGCCGCCGCGGGCCGGCTCCTGGGCCTCACGACGATCGGTGTGGTCCGCGGCCACGAACTGGCCGGCCGCCCCCTCAACCCCTCCCTCGCCCGCTGCGCGGCGAACGGCATGCGCCTGCACTTCGTCGACAGATCGACGTATCGCCACAAGACCGACCCGGACACCCTGGCCGCCCTCCTGCGAGCGGCCGACGCCGAGAGCGCCCACGTCGTCCCCGAGGGCGGCAGCAACGCGGCGGCGGTACGCGGCTGCCGGGCGCTCGGTGAGGAACTGCGGGGACGGGCCGACGTCGTCGCGGTCGCCTGCGGCACGGGAGGCACGCTGGCCGGACTGGCCGCCGGACTCGCTCCCGAGCAGCGGGCCCTCGGCATACCGGTCCTCAAGGGCGGCTTCCTGGCCGCCGACACCCAGACCCTCCAGGAGCACGCCTTCGGCGCCCGACGCGGCACCTGGTCGCTCGACGAACGCTTCCACTTCGGCGGCTACGCCCACACCACCCCCGAACTCGAAGGCTTCGCCGACGACTTCGAACAGCGCCACGGCCTCCCCGTGGAACGCCACTATGTCGCCAAGCTGCTCTACGGCCTGACCACCCTGACCGCCGAGGGCTCCTTCCCGCGCGGCACGACGGTCGCCGCGGTGATCACGGGCAGACCGTTCCCCGACGGGTAGACCGGGAGCACCCCGCAGGCCGCCGCTGCGATAGGCCGCCGCTGCGCACGCGCCCCCGCCCGCACCGTATGACCGCTCGACGCGCGCACGCCTCAACGGCTACGCCGAAACACGCCCGCGCGGCACCCATCCACCGCCCGACCGCCACCGTCCCCGCCCGACCGCTCGCCGCCAAGCAGGGCGCCCCGCAGCCCACCGGCCCCCCGCTACGCCGCCTCCCGATAAGCCGCCGCCTCCTCCAGGTCCAGTCGGCGCAGCAGGGTGCGGAGCATTTCGTCGTCGATGTAGCGCAGGTCGCGGAGTTTGACGAAGACCGCGCGTTCGGTGCCGATCACTTCGCGGGAGAGGCGGCGGTAGGTGTCGTCGACCGATTCACCGGTCACCGGGTTCGGGGCGCCGAGGCGCTCCCAGACGGCGTTGCGGCGGCGTTCCAGGACGCCGATGAGGCGGTCGGCGAGGGGCGGGGGCAGGGCGTTGCGTTCGTCGGCGAGGAGTTCTTCGAGGTGGGTCTCGGCGGCGCGGGAGGCCTGGGCCTGGGCGTTGGCCTCGGCGAGGGTCTGGGCCTGCGGGTCCGGGGCGGGGAACCGCAGCCGGCGGATCAGCGGGGGCAGCGTCAGCCCCTGGACCACCAGCGTGCCGATGACCGTCGTGAACGTCAGGAACAGGATCAGGTTGCGCTGTGGGAACGGGGCGCCGCCGTGCACGGTCAGCGGGATGGAGAACGCGATGGCCAGGGACACCACCCCGCGCATCCCGGCCCAGGAGGTGACCACCGGGCTCCGCCAGGTGGGGTTGGCCTCGCGTTCCCTGATCCGCGCCGACAGCAGCCGCGGCAGGAAGGCCGCCGGATAGATCCAGACGAACCGGGTGGCGACGACCACCAGGAAGACGGCCACCGCGTACCAGGCGGCGTCGGCGGCGTCGTACGCCTCCAGGCCCCTGAGGACGATGGGCAGTTGCAGTCCGATGAGGGCGAAGACGGCGGACTCCAGGATGAAGGCGACCATCTTCCACACGGCGTCCTCCTGGAGCCGGGTGGCGAAATCGACCTCCCACGCGCGGTGCCCCAGATACAGGGCGACGACCACGACCGCGAGGACGCCGGAGGCGTGCAGCTGCTCGGCGACGCCGTACGCCACGAACGGGACGAGCAGCGAGAGCGTGTTCTGCAGGAGCGGTTCCTTCAGGTGGGTGCGCAGCCAGTGCAGTGGGACCATCAGCACCAGGCCGACGGCGACGCCACCGACCGCCGCGACCAGGAACTCGACCCCCGCGCCGGACCAGGTGGCGGCCTCGCCGACCGCCGCCGCGACGGCCACCTTGTAGGCGGTGATCGCGGTGGCGTCGTTCAGCAGGGACTCGCCCTGGAGGATGGTCGTGATCCGGGACGGCAGTCCGAGCCGGCGGGCCACCGCCGTCGCCGCGACCGCGTCCGGGGGCGCCACCACCGCGCCCAGCACCAGCGCGGCGGGCAGCGGCAGCCCGGGCACGAGCGCGTAGGCCGCCCCGCCGACGACGAAGGTCGCGAAGAGCACGTAGCCGACCGACAGCAGCGCGACGGGCCGCAGCTGGGCCCGCAGGTCGAGGTAGGAGCTGTCGGAGGCCGAGGTGTACAGCAGCGGGGGCAGCAGCAGCGGGAGGACGACCTCGGGGTCGAGGGTGTAGTCCGGCATGCCGGGGATGTACGAGACGGCCAGCCCGACCGCGACCAGGAGCAGGGGCGCCGGGACGGGCGTGCGCCGGGCGGCCGCGGCGACCACCGTACTGCCCGCCACCAGCAACAGCAGCGGCATCACGTCCATGTCCTCGCCCGCCCTCGATTGTCCGCGCGGCTCCCGGCCGGCCCGTCGTAATCTGGCAATCATGAAACAGTGCACGCACGCCGGCGCGCTGCCGCACCCGGAGCCCGAGCCGCAGGACGGGACCTGCCCGGAGTGTCTCGCGCTCGGCACGAACCCGGTCCAGCTGCGGATGTGCCTGACGTGCGGCCACGTCGCCTGCTGCGACTCCTCGCCGTACCGGCACGCGACGAAGCACCACGAGACGTCCGGTCACCCGGTCATGCGGACCTTCGAGCAGGGCGAGGACTGGCGCTGGTGCTACGTCGATCATGTACTCGTGTGACGTCGGCCACGAAGTCGTGTGACACTGCATGACGACCGCCGGTTCGAACGGTTCGCGCGTCTGACGTCTGGGTACGTCAATCCGGCGCGCGCTCTTCCCAATTGGGCCCGCAGACCCCTAGACACGGAGCGTATCCACAGGTTTACTGTGAGTGACACCAGGGGGACGGGGTCCCGGGGACACGAACGTTCGGAGCGCGATAGCGTCACCGCTGAACCAGCAATCGCGTTACCCCGAGGGGCGACCCTCGGCCCCGAGAAGCTTGTACCACCTTGGAGGTGAGGGTGTCCCAGATCGCAGGCGAGCCCGCGGCCCAGGACTTCGTGGAAGTCCGGCTGCCGGCAGCGGGTGCCTACCTGTCGGTGCTGCGGACGGCCACGGCCGGACTCGCGGCCCGCTTGGACTTCACCCTGGACGAGATCGAGGACCTGCGCATCGCGGTCGACGAGGCCTGCGCCATCCTGCTCCAGCAGGCCGTGCCCGGCTCGGTGCTCAGCTGCGTCTTCCGGCTCGTCGACGACTCGCTCGAGGTCACGGTGTCCGCACCGACGACCGACGGCAACGCGCCCTCGCGGGACACCTTCGCCTGGACCGTGCTGTCGGCCCTGGCGGGCAAGGTCTCGTCGGCCGTCGACGAGGACAAGACCGTGTCGATCAGCCTCTACAAACAGCGCGGCGCGGGTCCCGGGCCGGCGTGAGGAACGGGGACGGGCCGGTGCGGGACGAAGAGCGCGGCACACGGGAGCTGCCGGGCGAGAACGCGGGCACTGCCCCCGGCTCGTGGGGCTCCGCGCGCCCGGGCGGCGCCGACAGCGAGGGACAGAGCCGGAGCGAGGGCCCTGGGGAATCCTCCCGGTTCCTGGCGGACGGCGCCGAGGGCGTCGACGGCATTCCCGAGCAGGCCAGGCCGCACCCGGAGGACGAATCCGTGCGGCCGGGCACCCCGGACGGCGCGCGGCGGGACGTGGCCGATGCCACGCGCGGCGCGGCGCCGGAGGGACGGACCGGGGCCGTGCCCACCGACCAGGGAGGCACCCCCGCCCGAGCGAAGCCGGCCGTGAGGGAGGAGGCGGGAGCTCGGGGAAGGGCAACGGGGACGATGAGCGAGCACGAGCGAAACTCCGAGGACGAAGCGCTGGGCGCCCAGAACGCACAGGGCACGCAGCACGCCCCCCAGGACCGGAGCGGGGCGCGCGCGCTGTTCGTCGAGCTGCGCGCGCTGAAGGACGGCAGCGCCGAGTACGCGGAACTGCGCAACAGGCTGGTCCGCATGCACCTGCCGCTCGTCGAGCACCTGGCGCGCCGGTTCCGCAACCGCGGTGAGCCGCTGGACGACCTCACGCAGGTCGCCACCATCGGCCTGATCAAGTCCGTGGACCGCTTCGACCCCGACCGCGGCGTGGAGTTCTCGACGTACGCCACTCCGACGGTCGTCGGCGAGATCAAGCGGCACTTCCGCGACAAGGGCTGGGCCGTGCGCGTCCCGCGCCGCCTGCAGGAGCTGCGGCTGGCGCTCACCACGGCCACGGCCGAGCTGTCCCAGCAGCACGGCCGCTCCCCCACGGTCCACGAGCTGGCCGAGAAGCTCGCCATCTCGGAGGAGGAGGTCCTGGAGGGCCTGGAGTCGGCGAACGCCTACTCCACCCTGTCGCTGGACGTCCCCGACACCGACGACGAGTCTCCCGCGGTCGCCGACACCCTCGGCGCCGAGGACGAGGCTCTCGAAGGCGTCGAGTACCGCGAGTCGCTCAAGCCGCTGCTGGAGGATCTGCCGCCGCGCGAGAAGCGGATCCTGTTGCTGCGTTTCTTCGGCAACATGACGCAGTCGCAGATCGCGCAAGAGGTCGGCATCTCGCAGATGCACGTCTCGCGGCTGCTGGCGCGCACGCTGGCGCAGCTGCGGGAGAAGCTCCTGGTGGAGGAGTAGTCCTCGTACGAGGAACAGAGGAACACGCGGTACGGCTAGGGTCTGTCGTTTGGATCAGGCCGGCTGTGAGGTGCGGTACTTCTCGACCGACCCGAGCGGGGTCTGGTGCGTGCAGCTGCAAGGCGGAGGAGGGCGTCAACGCGATGGGGGTCCCCCCGCGCGAGCGGAGCCGAGCGTGGGGGAGTTGGCAACCGACGACAACGCGGCAGATGTGCGTGCCAGGCCCCGCGATGCCGGGATTATCCAAACGACAGGCCCTAGTCGGTGCGGCCCGGTCCCTTCACGCCGAGGGCCCGGGTCGTCGCCGGGTTGACCAGCAGGACCAGCGAGGTCACCGCGACCGCGGCGAGCGCGATGCCGGCGGGGATGGCGACGCTGTCGGCCTGGAGCAGGCTATAGGCCACCGGCAGCGCCATGATCTGCGTGATCACGGCGGGGCCGCGGCTCCAGCTGCGGCGCAGGAGCAGCCCGCGCGCGGCGAACAGCGGCAGCAGGGCGAGCACGAGCACCGTGACTCCCCCGGTGACGGCCTGGCGCCGTCCGTCCGGGTCGCCCGTCACTCCGAGGACGAGCATCAGCACACCCGCGGCCAGCAGGGCCGCTCCTTCGAGTGCGGCCAGCGCCGCCGCGTACGTCAGCCGGCGCGGGCGGGGGCCTTCGGCGGCCTCGGGCGTGGGGGCGGGGCTCTGCTCACTGCTCACATCAGAAGAGTAGCCCTGGCTCCTCGCGCCCCGGGCCGCCCGGTGGCCAGGCTCACGCCCCTTCTTCTTACCGGATTCCCAACCGGCTCTGGGCTCGGTACCCCCCAGTAGGTACGCTGCCAGTCATGCGTGCACTTCTCGTGGTCAATCCGGCGGCAACCACCACAAGCGCACGTACGCGCGACGTACTGATCCACGCACTGGCGAGCGAGATGAAGCTCGACGTGGTCATGACCGAGTACCGCGGGCACGCGCGCGACCTCGGCCGGCAGGCGGCGGCGGGCCAGGACGTCGACCTGGTGGTGGCCCTCGGCGGTGACGGCACCGTCAACGAGGTGGTCAACGGTCTGCTGCACGCCGGCCCCGACCCCGAGCGCCTGCCCGGCCTCGCCGTGGTTCCCGGCGGCTCCACCAACGTCTTCGCCCGCGCCCTCGGCCTGCCCAACGACCCGGTCGAGGCGACCGGCGCCCTCCTGGACGCCCTCCGCGAGAAGCGGGAGCGGATCATCGGTCTCGGGCTGACCTCGGGCACGCCCGGCACCGCGGACGAGACGGTTCCGGCCCGCTGGTTCACCTTCAACGCGGGGCTCGGCTTCGACGCGGGCGTGGTCGGCCGGGTCGAGCAGCAGCGCGAGCGCGGCAAGAAGTCGACGCACGCGCTGTACGTCCGTCAGGTCGTCCGGCAGTTCCTCGGCGAACCGCACCGCCGGCACGGCACGGTCACGCTGGAGCGGGCGGACGCGGATCCGGTCACCGATCTGGTGGTCGCCATAGTCTCGAACACATCCCCGTGGACGTATCTCGGCAATCGCCCGATGTACACGTCGCCTAAGGCCTCGTTCGATAAAGGCCTCGACGTACTCGGTCTCAGCCGCCTGTCGACGGCCGCGGTTGCCCGGTATGGAACCCAGTTGCTCACTTCGTCCCCCGAGCGGGGACCGCATAGCAGACATGCCTTGTCGCTGCACGATCTGGACCGGTTCACCTTGCATTCCAAGGTGCCATTGCCCCTCCAGATGGACGGCGACCACCTCGGACTGCGTACAAGCGTGACGTTCACAGGCGTTCGCCGAGCACTGCGTGTGATTGTGTGAGTGGATCGAGGCAAACTCCTTTCACTCGAACGTTTAGGCCAGGATCCACCCCATGGAAGTACGGCTGTGACCTAGTCGACACCGAGGAATCAAAAAAAACTTTCCGGAAGGGGTTGTATCCGCCGCTGAGGTTTGCGAGTCTCTACGTGGCGATCGGGACGGCCCGTAACATTGGCATCCGCTGATCACCAGAACCCCTCTTCAAACCCAGGAGCACGCCAGGGACGATCCTGTCGTGCGGCCCTTCATCTGTTGAGGGATTCGTGAAAGCGTTCACATTCACAAGCAACCTGCACGTAACATCCAAGGAGAGGTAGCAGCCATGGACTGGCGTCACAACGCCGTTTGCCGCGAGGAAGACCCCGAGCTCTTCTTCCCCATCGGCAACACCGGTCCTGCGCTGCTGCAGATCGAGGAAGCCAAGGCCGTCTGCCGGCGCTGCCCCGTCATCGAGCAGTGTCTGCAGTGGGCGCTCGAGTCCGGCCAGGACTCCGGCGTCTGGGGTGGTCTCAGCGAGGACGAGCGCCGCGCCATGAAGCGCCGCGCCGCCCGCAACCGGGCCCGTCAGGCCTCCGCCTGACACACCCCCCACGATCTGACAGCCTGAGCTTGGCGGCGCGTACAGCGCGTGCGCTTCTCCCGCCCCCGAGCCGCAGCGCGCAGCAATAGACAAAGAGCCCCGGACCACTGGTCCGGGGCTCCATTGCGTTTCGGGGGACCTCCCTGAGCTTTCCGGGAAACTTCCCCGATTTCCGGGCTACTTCTGCGTTCGCACCGGAATGTCCAGCAGGACCCGCGTACCGCCCTCGGGCGCCGGCGACATGTCGAACGTGCCGCCCAACTCGCCCTCGACCAGGGTTCGTACGATCTGCAGGCCCAGGTTTCCCGAGCGGTGCGGGTCGAAGTCCTCGGGCAGGCCGATGCCGTCGTCCTGGACGGTGACGAGGAGGCGGGCCTCCTTGGTGGTGCCGCCGCGCACCGCGGAGACCTCGACCGTGCCGGTGTCGCCCTCGCGGAAGCCGTGTTCCAAGGCGTTCTGGAGGATCTCGGTCAGGACCATCGACAGCGGGGTGGCGACCTCGGCGTCGAGCACGCCGAAGCGTCCGCTGCGCCGGCCGGTGACGCGGCCGGGCGAGATCTCGGCGACCATGGCGAGCACGCGGTCGGCGATCTCGTCGAACTCCACGCGCTCGTCCAGGTTCTGGGAGAGCGTCTCGTGCACGATCGCGATCGAGCCCACGCGGCGCACGGCCTCCTCCAGCGCCTCCCGGCCGCTGGCGGAGTCGATACGGCGGGCCTGGAGGCGGAGCAGGGCGGCCACCGTCTGGAGGTTGTTCTTCACCCGGTGGTGGATCTCCCGGATGGTCGCGTCCTTGGTGATCAACTCGCGTTCGCGGCGGCGCAGTTCGGTGACGTCCCGGCACAGCACCAGCGAACCGATGCGGGTGCCCTTGGGCTTGAGCGGGATGGTCCGGAACTGGATCACACCGTCGTTGGCCTCGATCTCGAACTCGCGCGGCGCCCAGCCGCTGGCCACCTTGGCGAGTGCCTCGTCCACCGGCCCCCGGGTCGGTGCGAGTTCGGCGGTGATCTGGCCGAGGTGGTGGCCGACGAGGTCGGCGGCGAGGCCGAGGCGGTGGTAGGCGGAGAGCGCGTTCGGGGAGGCGTACTGGACTATGCCGTCCGCGTCGAGCCGGATCAGGCCGTCGCCGGCGCGGGGCGAGGCGTCCATGTCGACCTGCTGGTCGGGGAACGGGAAGGAGCCGGCCGCGATCATCTGCGCGAGGTCCGAGGCGCTCTGGAGATAGGTGAGCTCCAGCCGGCTCGGGGTGCGCACGGTGAGCAGGTTGGTGTTGCGGGCGATGACGCCGAGGACGCGGCCCTCGCGCCGGACGGGGATCGACTCGACCCGGACCGGGACCTCCTCGCGCCACTCGGGGTCGCCCTCGCGCACGATCCGGCCCTCGTCGAGGGCCGCGTCCAGCATGGGGCGCCGGCCGCGCGGGACGAGGTGGCCGACCATGTCGTCCTGGTACGAGGTCGGGCCCGTGTTGGGCCGCATCTGGGCGACCGAGACGTACCGGGTGCCGTCGCGCGTGGGGATCCACAGGACCAGGTCGGCGAAGGAGAGGTCGGAGAGCAGTTGCCACTCCGAGACCAGCAGGTGGAGCCACTCGAGATCGGAGTCGTCGAGGGCTGTGTGCTGGCGTACGAGTTCGTTCATGGAGGGCACAGTGCGAGCGTACCCGGGGGGTCGTACGGGCCCGGAGACACCCGCGGGCCGCGGCGCCTGGGAGGGACCCTCAACCCTCCCGGCACCGCAGCCCGGAGCAGCATCGGCCGTGGGGTGTGCGGTCCCGGTCGGCCGAAGGTGAGGAACCGGGGCAGTCAGGGCAGAGAGCTCCGGATCCTCGGTCCGCCCTCCTGTGCGGGGAAGGCGGAAGAACGCGGCTGCGTCGCGCGCTTAGCGCACGAAATCCACTTACGCATTGTGGACTAGACCACGATGCGTGTCCATGCGTTGGAGGATGTTCACAGACGGCACCCCGCAGCCTAGCCCGCAGGAGCGGGGTAGGGGATCGGATGGCGACGGCGATTTCCGCCACATCGGGGGTGCACTCGGGGACTCCGTCGCTGCTAGATTGGTCTAAACCACTTCTTTCTTCGTCCTCTTCGAAACGGCGGGCCCAGCGTGGAAGTCGTCATCGTTCCGGACGCCGCCGGCGGCGGTGAACTGATCGCGGAGGCCGTCGCCCGGCTGCTGCGGCACAAGCCCGACGCCGTGCTCGGGGTGGCCACGGGCTCCACCCCGCTTCCCGTCTACCGGGCGCTGGCGGCCCGGGTCCGCTCCGGCGAGGTCGACACCTCGCGCGCGCGGATCGCCCAGCTCGACGAGTACGTCGGACTGCCCGCGGACCACCCGGAGTCGTACCGTTCGGTGCTGCGCCGGGAGGTGCTGGAGCCGCTCGCCATCCCCATGAGCGCGTTCCTGGGGCCGGACGGCACGGCCGAGGACGTGCCGGGCGCGTGCGCGGCGTACGAGCGGGCGCTCGCGGCGGCCGGCGGTGTGGACCTCCAGCTGCTCGGAATCGGCACGGACGGGCACATCGGCTTCAACGAGCCCTGTTCGTCGCTCACTTCGCGCACCCGGATCAAGACGCTGACGGAACAGACCCGGAGCGACAACGCGCGCTTCTTCGGCGGCGACGTCGCACAGGTACCGCAGCATGTCGTCACCCAGGGCATCGGCACGATCCTGGAGGCGCGGCACCTGGTCCTGCTCGCCACCGGCGAGGGCAAGGCGGACGCGGTCGCCGCGACCGTCGAGGGCCCGGTCGCGGCGATCTGCCCCGCCTCAGCACTCCAACTCCACCCACACGCCACGGTGGTGACCGACGAGGCGGCCGCGTCGAAACTGAAGCTGGCGCCCTACTTCCGGCACTCGTACGCCAACAAGCCGGGGTGGCAGGGCATTTGACCCTGCCACCGTCGACACCCTCCCTACGGCGCCACCCGTCCCGCGATCACCTCTGCCGCAGCACGGCCGCAGACGCGGGCCGCGCCGTGGGTGGCGAGGTGGAGGGCGCCCCGCGGGGTGGCCTGGGGGACGCCCATCTCGACGACGATCGTGTCCGGGCGGGCCGTCAGGAGGGTGTCGAGGGCGGCGGCCATCCAGGGGTGCCGGTGCTCGCTGCGCACCACGGCGACGATCCGGCGCTCCCCCGCCGCGGCCAGGGCGGCCCGTCCCGCCGACTCCCCCGGCTCGCCCGCGAAGGTGCCCGCCTTCGTGCCGGGCAGCAGCAGGTCCAGCTCGGTGGCGACGCCCCACGGGGTCTGTTCCCCGACGGCGATGTTCGCGGCGGAGCTGAGGGCGACGACGTACGGCGGCGAGGTCAGCGGTTCGAACGGCTCCGGGGACGTCACCGCGAGCGCGCGCCGGGCGGCGGCCAGGCCGATGTCCTCCCGCGGCTCGGGGGCGGAGGCGGGCGCCGCCTCCGCCGGCCGCCGGGCCAGCCGCCGTACCCGCGCCGCCGCGTCCGCGAGGCGTTCCTCGGCGAGTTCGCCCGTTCTGACCGCGTCGACCAGGGTGTCCCGCAGGTGGCGGACCGTCTCGTCGTCGGCGAGGCCGCCGCCCACGCAGATGGTGTCGGCGCCGGCGGCGAGGGCGAGGACGGTGCCGCGTTCGAGGCCGAAGGTGGTGGTGATGGCGCGCATCTCCATGCCGTCGGTGATGATCAGGCCCTCGTAGCCGAGTTCGCCGCGCAGAAGGCGCGTGAGGATGCGGTGGGAGAGGGTGGCCGGGCGGTCCGGGTCCAGGGACGGGACCAGGATGTGGGCGCTCATCACGGCCTGGGCGCCGGCGGCGATCGCGGCACGGAAGGGCACGAGTTCGCGGGAGTTCAGCACGTCGGTGCTCGCGTCGATGCGGGGCAGCGCGAGGTGGGAGTCGACGGAGGTATCGCCGTGGCCGGGGAAGTGCTTGGCGCAGGCGGCGACCCCGGCCGACTGCAGGCCGGTGACGAAGGCCGCGGTGTGCCGGGCGACCAGGTCGGTGCCGGCGCCGAAGGAGCGGACGCCGATGACCGGGTTGGCGGGGTTGGAGTTGACGTCGACCGACGGCGCCCAGTCGAGGTTCACGCCACAGGCGGCGAGGCGGCGGCCGATCTCGCGGGCCACCTCGCGGGTGAGGTCCTCGTCGTCGACGGTGCCGAGCGCGTGGTTGCCGGGGAAGCTCGATCCGGTGCGCGCCTCCAGCCGCGTGACGTCGCCGCCCTCCTCGTCGATCGCCACCAGGACGTCCTCGCGCTCGGCGCGCAACTGGGCGGTGAGGGCGGCCAGTTGCTCGGGCGAGGTGATGTTGCGACCGAACAGACCCACGGCCGACAGTCCTTCGCCGAGCCGACGCAACAGCCAGTCGGGGGCGGTGGTGCCGGTGAACCCGGGCTGGAGCACCGTCAGGGCGTCCGGGGTCAGGGTGTCGGTGCCGCCGGCGAGTGTCGTCATGGGGTGACATCCCTTCACGAACCGGGCCAATGGTGTAGACCAACACCGGAGCCTGGCCCAGACCAATAGGCCTGTCAAGGGTGTTCCCGCGTGGCGCCCCGCGTCCGGTGCCGCCGAGGCCGCGTTGGTGGACTAGACCAGCAAGGGACGCGAAGGTATACAGAGAGATCACGGAGCATGCGGGCGCCGGGCGCCGCTCGTGCCGCAGGCGGCCGTGCCACGATGTGAGCCGCGGCCGACGGGACGTCGGTCGCTTCGGCAGCCGGAGCCGGGAAGGCGGAGCATGACCACCGACGTCAGCAGTGCGGAGAACGAGGGTGGGGCCACCGTCCGTACCGCGCGGGTGCCCAAGTACTACCGCCTGAAGAAGCATCTGCTCGAGATGACGGAGACCCAGGCGCCCGGCACCCCGGTCCCGCCCGAGCGCACGCTCGCCGCCGAGTTCGACACCTCCCGCACCACCGTCCGCCAGGCCCTCCAGGAGCTCGTCGTCGAGGGGCGGCTCGAACGCATCCAGGGCAAGGGCACCTTCGTCGCCAAGCCGAAGGTCTCCCAGGCGCTGCAACTCACCTCCTACACCGAGGACATGCGCGCCCAGGGACTGGAGCCGACCTCGCAGCTCCTCGACGTCGGCTATGTCACCGCCGACGACCGGCTCGCCGAACTGCTCGACATCGCCTCCGGCGGCCGGGTGCTGCGCATCGAGCGGCTGCGCATGGCCAACGGCGAGCCCATGGCCATCGAGATCACTCATCTGTCCGCGAAGCGCTTCCCGGCGCTGCGCCGCAGCCTGGTGAAGTACACGTCGCTCTACACCGCGCTCGCCGAGGTGTACGGCGTCCACCTCGCGGAGGCCGAGGAGACCATCGAGACGTCGCTGGCGACGCCGCGCGAGGCGGGCCTGCTCGGCACCGACGTCGGCCTGCCGATGCTGATGCTCTCCCGGCACTCGCTGGACCGGGACGGCCAGCCGGTGGAATGGGTGCGCTCGGTCTACCGCGGCGACCGCTACAAGTTCGTCGCGCGCCTCAAGAGGCCTCAGGACTGACCGACGCCCCGTCAGCTCCAACCCCTCCGCCACCCGCAGGTTTCTGTTCGGGACCGATATGCGGACGAGGGGTTCCACTGCGTGGCACCGTCACCTACATTGCCTGCTCATTACGCCGCTGATCAGCGAGGGGACGGAGCCGCCGCATGCCCGCTACACCCGAAGAAGCAAGACCACCGGTGGTCACACCGGTGCGCGTCGTCATCGCCCTGTGTCTCGTCGCGCCGTTCGTGGCGACCCTGTGGGTCGGCTCGTACGCCAAGACGGACCCCGCGTTCATCGGGATCCCGTTCTTCTACTGGTACCAGATGCTGTGGGTGCTCATCTCGACCGCGCTCACCATGCTCGCGTACCAGCTGTGGCAGCGTGACCAGCGGAGCCGCAAGGCCGCGAAGGGGGGTGCGGCGAAGTGAAGGACGGCGTGAACGGCGTCGCTCTCGGCGTCTTTGTCTTCTTCTTCCTGGCCGTCACGGTCGTGGGCTTCCTGGCCGCGCGGTGGCGCAAGGCCGAGAACGAGCACAGCCTGGACGAATGGGGCCTGGGCGGGCGGTCGTTCGGTACCTGGATCACCTGGTTCCTGCTCGGCGGCGACCTGTACACGGCCTACACGTTCGTGGCGGTCCCGGCGGCGATCTACGCGGCGGGCGCGGCGGGCTTCTTCGCGGTGCCGTACACGATCCTCGTGTACCCGCTGATCTTCACGTTCCTGCCCCGCCTGTGGTCGGTCTCGCACAAGCACGGCTACGTGACGACCTCGGACTTCGTGCGCGGCCGCTTCGGCTCGAAGGGGCTGTCGCTGGCGGTGGCGCTCACCGGCATCCTCGCGACCATGCCGTACATCGCGCTCCAGCTGGTCGGCATCCAGGCCGTACTGGACGTGATGGGCGTCGGCGGTGGCGAGAGCACGAACTGGTTCGTCAAGGACCTGCCGCTGCTGATCGCCTTCGGTGTGCTTGCCGCGTACACGTACTCGTCGGGTCTGCGGGCCCCCGCGCTGATCGCGTTCGTCAAGGACACGCTGATCTACATCGTCATCGCGGTGGCGATCATCTACATCCCGATCAAGCTCGGCGGCTTCGACCACATCTTCGCCAAGGCCGGCGAGGCCTTCGCGCAGACCAACCCGGCCACGGGCAAGCCGCGCGGCGCCGTCTTCCCGCCGGAGGCGGGCCAGTGGACGTACGCCACGCTGGCGCTGGGCTCCGCGCTCGCGCTGTTCATGTACCCGCACTCGATCACCGCGACGCTGTCCTCCCGGAGCCGTGACGTGATCCGGCGCAACACCACGATCCTGCCGCTGTACTCCCTGATGCTGGGCCTGCTCGCGCTGCTGGGCTTCATGGCGATCGCGGCCGGGATCAAGGTCACCAACGGGCAGCTGGCCATCCCGCAGCTGTTCGAGGACATGTTCCCGTCCTGGTTCGCGGGCGTCGCCTTCGCGGCCATCGGCATCGGCGCGCTGGTCCCGGCGGCCATCATGTCGATCGCGGCGGCCAACCTGTTCACCCGCAACATCTACAAGGACTTCATCAAGCCCGACGCGACCGCCGCGCAGGAGACCAAGGTCTCCAAGCTGGTCTCGCTGCTGGTGAAGGTCGGCGCGCTGGTCTTCGTCCTGACCATGGACAAGACCGTGGCCATCAACTTCCAGCTCCTGGGCGGCATCTGGATCCTCCAGACCTTCCCGTCGCTGGTCGGCGGCCTGTTCACGCGCTGGTTCCACCGATGGGCCCTGCTCGCCGGCTGGGCCGTCGGCATGATCTACGGCACCCTCGCCGCGTACGGGGTCGCCTCCCCGACGCAGAAGCACTTCGGCGGCTCGGCGGCCGAGATCCCCGGCATCGGCCAGATCGGCTACATCGGCCTCACGGCGTTCGTCCTGAACGTGGCCGTCACCGTCGTCCTCACCTTCGTCCTGAAGGCCGTCAAGGCCCCGGACGGCGTCGACGAGACGCGTCCCGAGGACTACACGGCGGACGCGGGCGACCCGGGCGTCCAGACGGAGCTGCCGCCGGCGACGGCGGGCGCCTCGCACTAGAACCGAGCACGTCGTACGTCACCGACGGGCCGCCGGAGAAAACCGGCGGCCCGTTGTCGTACCCGTCGGGCACACTCGGCTCCATGGACATCGTGATCAGGAGCGCGGAGCCCGGCGAGTACGAGACCCTCGGTGAGATCACCGGCCAGGCCTATCTGCGGGACGGGCTGCTCACCTT
Source organism: Streptomyces sp. V3I7 (assembly GCF_030817495.1). Taxonomy (NCBI): domain Bacteria; kingdom Bacillati; phylum Actinomycetota; class Actinomycetes; order Kitasatosporales; family Streptomycetaceae; genus Streptomyces; species Streptomyces sp. V3I7. Next base: position 4,512,905 of record NZ_JAUSZK010000001.1, on the reverse strand, counting down.
CGGCGAGGACGACACCTACCTCGCGGTGCTGAAGGACGTCGCCGGGCGGGCGGCCGCCGCCGAGGTCCTGGTGGCGGCCGACGACGACCGCGTCCTCGGCGGCGTCACCTTCGTGCCGTCCCCCGGCCCCATGGCGGACATCGCCGGACCCGGGGAGGCCGAGATACGGATGCTCGCGGTCGGCCACGACGCCCGCGGCCGGGGCATCGGCGAGGCGCTCGTCCGGGCGTGCGTCGAGCGGGCTCGGGCCACGGACGGCTGCACGCGCGTCGTGCTGTCGAGCCTGGGGATCATGCACGCCGCCCACCGCATCTACGAACGGCTGGGCTTCGTCCGCACACCCGAGCGGGACTGGCAGCCACTCCCGGACCTGGAGGACCTCGTGCTGATCACCTATGAGTTGACACTCTGACACGTTCCGGAGTTACCGCGACACAACATATGGGGGCGCGCTCACCACCCGGCACAAGATGTATGCTCATGCTCGCTGTCGTCGCAGGGGAATCCGGTGCGAATCCGGAACTGTCCCGCAACGGTGTACTTGTACGCGTCCGTCCCCCCGGTTGAGCGGGGCCGAGCGGGGCCGTACGAGCGTCAGTCCGAGGACCTGTCGACAGTGCGCCCGGCCGTCCGGTCCGGGTGTTTCGACGTCCGGGCCTCGCGGAATGGGCCGGTGGACGCGACGCCGCGTGCGCTCGTGTGCTGCCCTGCCGCCCTCCGCAAGGCCCCGTGCCGAGCGAGGGAGAGCCCCCACGTGACCATCGCGCCAGCAGACCCGGCTTCAGCAGCAGGCGTTCTTGACGCAGGTACCGAGACCGACGGTCCCGGTGCCGCGCTGCTGCGGACGCTCACCGAGCTGACCGCCGACCTCCCCGACGCCGACCCCGGCCGGGTCGCAGCCGCCGCGTTGCGCGGCCGGTCCGCGCGGGCGGACGAGCGGGAGTTGCGCGAGCTGGCCACGGAGGCGGCCGCGGGTCTCATCTCCGAGGACCCCGCCTACTCCCGGCTGGCCGCCCGGCTGCTGGCCATCGGCATCCGCACCGAGGCCGCCTCGCAGGGCTCCACGACCTTCACCGAGTCCGTCGCCGTGGGACACCGGGAAGGTCTCATCGCCGACCGCACCGCCGAGTTCGTCCGGCTGCACGCCGAGCGGCTCGACGCGCTGGTCGACCCGGCCGCCGACGACCGCTTCGGCTACTTCGGCCTGCGCACGCTGTACAGCCGCTACCTGCTGCGGCACCCGATCACCCGTAAGGTCGTCGAGACGCCCCAGCACTTCATGCTGCGCGTCGCCGCCGGTCTCGCCGAGGACGACAGCACCCGCTCCGTCGACGAAGTCGCCGCGCTCTACGGGCTCATGAGCCGCCTCGACTACCTCCCGTCCTCCCCCACGCTGTTCAACTCCGGTACGCGGCACCCCCAGATGTCGTCCTGCTACCTCCTCGACTCCCCGCTGGACGAGCTGGACTCCATCTACGACCGCTACCACCAGGTGGCCCGGCTCTCCAAGCACGCGGGCGGCATCGGGCTCTCATACTCCCGTATCCGCAGCCGTGGTTCGCTGATCCGCGGCACCAACGGGCACTCCAACGGCATCGTCCCGTTCCTGAAGACCCTCGACGCCTCGGTCGCCGCGGTCAACCAGGGCGGCCGGCGCAAGGGCGCCGCGGCCGTCTACCTGGAGACCTGGCACTCCGACATCGAGGAGTTCCTGGAGCTGCGCGACAACACCGGTGAGGACGCGCGCCGTACGCACAACCTCAACCTCGCGCACTGGATCCCGGACGAGTTCATGCGCCGGGTCAACGCCGACGCCGAGTGGTCGCTGTTCTCCCCGGCGGACGTGCCCGAGCTGGTCGACCTGTGGGGCGAGGAGTTCGACGCCGCGTACCGCAAGGCGGAGGCCGCGGGTCTCGCGAAGAAGACCATGCCGGCCCGCGACCTGTACGGCCGCATGATGCGCACCCTCGCGCAGACCGGCAACGGCTGGATGACGTTCAAGGACGCCGCCAACCGCACCGCCAACCAGACGGCGCTGCCGGGCCACGTCGTGCACTCCTCCAACCTCTGCACGGAGATCCTGGAGGTCACGGACGACGGCGAGACGGCGGTCTGCAACCTCGGTTCGGTGAACCTGGGCGCCTTCGTCGACACAGCGACCGGGGACATCGACTGGGAGCGGCTGGACGAGACGGTCCGCACGGCCGTGACCTTCCTCGACCGCGTCGTGGACATCAACTTCTACCCGACCGAGCAGGCGGGCCGCTCCAACGCCCAGTGGCGTCCGGTCGGTCTCGGCGCCATGGGTCTGCAGGACGTCTTCTTCAAGCTGCGCCTGCCCTTCGACTCCGCCGAGGCGCGCGCCCTGTCCACGCGGATCGCCGAACGCATCATGCTCGCCGCGTACGAGGCCTCCGCGGGCCTCGCCGAGCGCCACGGGCCGCTCCCGGCCTGGGAGAAGACCCGTACCGCCCGGGGCGTGCTGCACCCCGACCACTTCGACGTCGAGCTCACCTGGCCGGAGCGCTGGGCGGCGCTGCGCGAGCGGATCGCCGCGACCGGCATGCGCAACTCGCTGCTGCTGGCCATCGCGCCGACGGCCACGATCGCCTCGATCGCGGGCGTCTACGAGTGCATCGAGCCGCAGGTCTCGAACCTCTTCAAGCGCGAGACGCTCTCCGGCGAGTTCCTCCAGGTCAACTCCTACCTGGTCGAGGAACTCAAGAAGCTCGGCGTCTGGGACGCCCGCACCCGCGAGGCGCTGCGCGAATCGAGCGGCTCGGTGCAGGACTTCGCGTGGATCCCGGCGGACGTACGGGCGCTGTACCGCACGGCGTGGGAGATCCCGCAGCGCGGTCTGATCGACATGGCCGCGGCCCGCACCCCGTACCTGGACCAGGCGCAGTCGCTGAACCTGTTCATGGAGACGCCGACCATCGGCAAGCTCTCCTCGATGTACGCGTACGCCTGGAAGCAGGGCCTGAAGACGACGTACTACCTGCGCTCGCGCCCGGCGACCCGCATCGCCCGCGCCGCCGGCAAGGCGCAGCCCACCATCCCCGTCCAGCAGGTGGCCGAGGCCGACGCCGTCGCCTGCTCCCTTGAGAACCCCGAGTCCTGCGAGGCCTGCCAGTAATGTCCAACCGAAACGCCAACCTCCTGGACCCGGGCTTCGAGCTGACGCTCCGCCCCATGCGCTACCCGGACTTCTACGAGCGCTACCGGGACGCGATCAAGAACACCTGGACCGTGGAGGAGGTCGACCTCCACTCGGACGTCGCCGACCTCGCGAAGCTGTCCCCCATGGAGCAGCACCTGATCGGCCGTCTGGTGGCGTTCTTCGCCACGGGTGACTCGATCGTGGCGAACAACCTGGTGCTGACGCTGTACAAGCACATCAACTCCCCCGAGGCGCGGCTCTACCTGAGCCGTCAGCTCTTCGAGGAGGCCGTGCACGTCCAGTTCTATCTGACGCTGCTGGACACCTACCTGCCCGATCCGGAGGACCGCGCGGCCGCGTTCGACGCGGTGGAGAACATCCCCTCCATCCGCGAGAAGGCCGGGTTCTGCTTCAAGTGGATCAACGAGGTCGAGAAGCTGGAGCGGCTGGAGACCAAGGCGGACCGCCGCCGTTTCCTGCTGAACCTGATCTGCTTCGCGGCGTGCATCGAGGGCCTGTTCTTCTACGGCGCCTTCGCGTATGTCTACTGGTTCCGCAGCCGGGGTCTGCTGCACGGTCTCGCGACCGGCACCAACTGGGTGTTCCGCGACGAGACGATGCACATGTCCTTCGCCTTCGAGGTGGTCGACACCGTCCGCAAGGAGGAGCCGGAGCTGTTCGACGACGAGCTCCGGCAGCAGGTCACCGACATGCTGCGGGAGGCCGTCGAGGCCGAGCTGCAGTTCGCGCGCGACCTGTGCGGTGACGGTCTCCCGGGCATGAACACCGAGTCGATGCGCCAGTACCTCGAGTGCGTCGCCGACCAGCGTCTGACGCGGCTCGGCTTCGCCCCGGTGTACGGCTCGGAGAACCCGTTCTCCTTCATGGAACTCCAGGGTGTTCAGGAGCTGACGAACTTCTTCGAGCGCCGCGCCTCGGCGTACCAGGTGGCGGTGGAGGGCACCGTCGACCTGGACGAGGACTTCTGATCCCTTTCGCTCCCGCGTCCCTCCTGGGACTCCCGCAGCTGCCGGTCGATGCGCCGCTCGCGCACGATGCCGAGCACTGACGGGAGGACCAGGAGGACGAGGATCGCGAGGACGGAGAGCATTCCGACGAGGCCTTCGATCTGGTTTCCGTTCATGGACACCACTGTCGCGCCGGATACTCCTTACCGTCAGTGGCAGGACTGCCGCACTCCCTCGATTTCCTGCCATATCCGAGGCGCACTGACGACATGCTGAAGAACGTGGCCGCCGTCCTCCTCGACGGCGTGCATCCCTTCGAGCTCGGTGTCGTGTGCGAGGTGTTCGGCATCGACCGCAGCGACGAGGGCCTGCCGGTGTACGACTTCGCCGTGGTCTCGGCGGAGGGTCCGACGCTGGACACCCATGTCGGCGGCCTGACCGTCTCGACGCCGTACGGACTCGACCGGCTGGACGAGGCGGACCTGATCGCCGTGCCGGCCGGCACCGGCTACGTCACGCGCGACTACCCGCCGGAGCTGCTCGACGCCCTGCGCCGGGCCGTGGCGCGCGGGACCCGGGTGCTGAGCGTCTGCTCCGGCGTCTTCGTGCTCGGCGCGGCCGGGCTGCTGGACGGCCGGCGGTGCAGTGTGCACTGGCGGCAGGCCACGGAGCTGGCCCTGCGCAATCCGCGGGCGATCATCGAGCCGGACGTGCTCTACGTCGACGAGGACCCGGTGATCACCTCCGCCGGGACCGCGGCGGGCATCGACGCCTGTCTGCACATCGTGCGCAAGGAGCAGGGCCCCGAGGTCGCCAAGAAGATCGCCCGGCGGATGGTGGTGCCGCCGCACCGGGACGGCGGGCAGGCGCAGTACGTCGAGCGGCCGCTGCCGAAGGGCGCGTGCGACACCGTCGGGGAGGTGCTGGCCTGGATGGAGCGCAATCTCGACCAGGAGGTCACCGTCGAGCAGCTCGCCGCCCGCGCCCACATGGCCCCGCGCACCTTCGCGCGCCGCTTCCAGCAGGAGACGGGCACCACTCCCTACCGCTGGATCCTGCGCCAACGCGTGCTCGCCGCCCAGGAGTTGCTGGAGGGCACGGACGAGACCATGGACGCGATCGCCGGCCGCACCGGCTTCGGTACGGCGGCGGCGCTGCGCCACCAGTTCGTCCGGGCGCTGGGCACGACCCCGCACGCGTACCGGCGCGCGTTCAGGGGCCCGGAGGCCGCCTGAACGCGCGCTCTCGCGCACCGGTCAGCGGGGCAGGGCCCGCACCATCAGGCGGCGCGGGCGCAGCGTGATGCCGATGCGCGGCCTGGGGTCGGAGCCGGGGGCCTGCTCGAAGCGGTAGGCGGCGGCGATCGCCGCGGTGAACAGCGTGAGTTCGGCCATCGAGAAGTGGTCGCTCGGGCACTTGCGGTTGCCCACGCCGAACGGGGCCATCGCGTGCTTCGGGACCTCCTTGGACCCCCCGGGGAGCCAGCGCTCCGGGTCGAACTCCTCGTGCCGGTCGTAGGAACGCGGGTCGCGCTGGAGGGCATAGGGGCTGTAGATGACGTCCGCGCCCGCCGGGATGCGATAGCCGCCGAGCTCGGTGTCGGCCACCGTCCGGCGGGTCAATATCCAGACGGCGGGATACAGCCGCATGGTCTCGACGACGACATTCGCGGTGTACCTCAGCTTGCGGACGTCCTCGAATGCGACCGGCCGGTCACCCACGACGGATTTCACCTCGTCGCGGATCTTGTCACCGACATCCGGATGCTCGGTGAGAACGAGGAGCAGCGACATGACCATGGAGCCGACGGTTTCGCTTCCCGGGGTGAGGATGGCGATGACCTGGTCGTGGATCTCCTGTTCCCCGATGGGCTCGCCATTCTCGTCCTTCGCTTCCAGCAAGGCCGTCAGCAAATCGTCCGGTTTTTGACCGCTCGCCCGGCGCTCGGCGACGATCTCGTCGACCAGCAGGTGCAAATCGGCCAGGGCCCGGTTGAATTCGCGATTGCTCGCCACCGGTATGCGGTAAAGCGGTCCGAGCGGGACGACCATGCGCTGGTACATGCCACTGAACAGGGTGGCGAGCGCGGCGCAGATACGGTCGGCGCGGGCGTCCATGTAGCTGCCGCGCATCAGGCAGCGGGCGGCGGCGCGGACGGCCACGCGGAACGACTCCGCGGTCACGTCGAGCACCTCGCCGGAGCGCCAGCGCTCCACCACCGCATGCGCCTCCTCGGTCATGATCGGCCCGTACCCGGGGATCGCGTCGAGCCGGAAGGCGGGCTGGATGGTGCGCCGCTGGCGCCGGTGCAGGGGGCCGTTGGCGGTGGCCACGCCCTCCTTGCCGAGCAGGCTCTCCAGGGACTCCCAGAGCGGGCCGGCGACGATGTAGTCGGGGCTGAGCGCCAGAGCCCCGGTGAGGGCGGGCGCGGTGACGGCGTACACCGTCTTCGGGCCGAGTTTCAGGCGTACGAGGTCGCCGTGGTCGCGCAGTCGGCACAGGAAGGCCAGCGGATCGCGGGCCAGCTTCCAGCCGTGGCCGAGGACCGGGACCCCGCCGCCCGCGAGGGGCGGCTCACACAGTTCCGTCGCCGAGCGGGCCTCGGTTTCGGGATTCACGGACTCGACGGTCATTTCTCACCTGCCGCTTGGTTGTTGACGTACGGGGGCGTGGACCGGTCGTCCCAGCTGTCGACCCGGTACCGGCCTGATTCGTGGTGGAACCAGTAGACGGAACTGAACCAGTTCCGCATATTGCCGACGCAGGTCCGGACGGCGGCGTCGAGTTCCTTTCCGCGGGTCGTTCCGTCGGCGAGCTGGTCGGCGAACTCCAGGACCGCGCCTTCCACTTCGAGGAATTCCGTGACGCAGGAATCGACGCGCCGCCGGAGGTCCGCCACCGCCTCTTCCAGATTCATTTCCTCATGGGTGATGAGGCTGATTCCGAGGTTGTGGACCTCATCTCCCGCTATTTCCTTGGGAAGTGAGCACAGGTCGTTGTACCAGGCGGCGAACTCCTGGCTCAGTAACGCCGCCCGCCGGAATGCCGGGTGTTTTCGCACCTGGTCGGGCAGTTCGACGCCGGCGCTCGGTTCCAGCAGATCCGTCCATATCCAGTGCGCGAAGGTGAGCCGCCGCAGGGCGAGATACTCCTCGACCCCGGGCACGCGTCCCTCGGTGCGGTTGCGGAACTCGCGGTCGTAGGCGTCGATCACCGCGTGGAAGTGGCGGGCGAAGCGGGCGTTCCAGGTGTGCGGCAGGAAGGAGTACAGCCGCAGCACACTGTCCGCGAAACCGGCCACCACGGGATCCGCGTGGTGCAGATGGTGCCCGGGGGCGTCAAGTGCCGTGTGCAGCCGGGCCCTGAGCCGCTGCCAGTCGGCGGTGCGGCCGTGCACGACGTCGCGGTCGTGCCGGTCGTCCCAGACGAAGAACCAGGCGCTGTAGTCGCCGATCGCCTGCATCACCTCGTCGGGGGCGCCGAGGTAGTACCCGGCCATCAGGTCCGTGTAGCGCAGGCCGTCGGCATGTTCCGCCACCTTGTCCGCGGGCATGAGCCGTTTTTCGAGCAGCCAGAGGCGCGTCTTCTCCTGGAGCTGCGGCCAATACGGATGCAGCTGCCGGGGAAACGCCGCCTCGATCTCCTCAAGTGCGAGCGACGGCGGTACCGCCACCGCCGTGGGCGTCGATGTGGTGCCGTGTGAGAAAGCGTGCACGAACTGACCCCTCTCAGCCGCCAGGAGCGCACACCCCTCCGGTTGTGCCGGGCGTGCGCCGTTGCGTATCCCCGCACTTCCCATTCAGCACCACAACTGACCGATCTGGGAACGGATTTGCTCCACTCACTACCCCAGTGTGCCGAGAATCTACCCTTGCGTGACTGATGAGGGATCAGTAGAGCCGCACAAAGGATCGAATGTGCGACGGACTGATGAGCGAAAACGACGACGCCCGGTCGGGATCGATCCCGACCGGGCGTCGTGGCAGGCGTCAGACGTCAGCCATCAGACGTCAGCCATCAGTCGTTGGCGACCACGGGGTAGCGCGGCTCGTTCTCGGCCATCTGCCGCAGCGCGTCCTTGCGTTCCCGCTTGGAGAGGCGGTCGATGTACAGGTAGCCGTACAGGTGGTCGGTCTCGTGCTGGAGGCAGCGGGCGAAGTAGCCCGTGCCACGCACCTTGACGGGGTTGCCCTTCTCGTCCTGCCCGGTCACCTCGGCGTAGTCCGGGCGGGCGAGCGGCGCGTAGGCGGTCGGCACGGACAGGCAGCCCTCGTTGCTGTCGTCCAGGCTGCGCCGCTCCGCGGGCAGATCGACCAGCTTCGGGTTGCACACCACGCCGACGTGGCGCACGCCCTCGTCGTCCGGGCAGTCGTACACGAAGACCTTGAGGTCGACGCCGATCTGGTTGGCGGCCAGACCCACGCCCTCGGCGGTGCGCTGGCTGGCGAACATGTCGGCGACGAGCTGCTGGAGCTCCTCGCCGAACTCGGTGACGTCCTTGCACTCCTTGTGGAGCACCGGGTTGCCGACGACCGTGATCGGGCGCGAGGTCCCGCGCTCCCGCCAGGCGGTCTCGCGCTCCTCGGTCTCCTCGGTGTCGATGAGGAAGCCCTCGTCGTCCACGGGGAGCACGCCCGCGTGCTGCTGATCGGTGTCCTGCTGCGCCATGACCGACGATGCCTTCCTACACATGTACGGGGGGAGATGCTGATACAGGGTACGGGGATCGCGCCCTTTAGGGGCCCGGGGAACTGCGCGACCAGCCACGACGCACCCGCGGTCGGCCACGGCGCTCAACAGACCTCTTCGAGATCCCGCCAGTCCCGAGAGTCAGGGCTGTCCGCAACCCACCCATCCAGCAACCCCCTCACCAGCGAAGCCGGCGCAGCCACCCCGCACTCGCGCTCCGGCACCCACAGCTGCCCGTCGGTGCGGTGGCCGAGGGGGCCCGGGTGGCCTGGCTCGCTGTGGTCGTGCGGGTCGGGATGGAATCCGTCCCCCTCGTCGGACGGCATCCGTGACTCCGAGCACATCCGGCACAGCAGCCGTACGGACGACGACCAGTCCTCCGCCGCGAAACCGGCGTCCGCGGCGAGCTGCTCCAGGGCGTCCCGGTCGGCCTCGGTGGCGGCCTCCAGGAGGACCACCCAGGTGGGCACGGGCGAGGGGGCCCACAGCTCGATCTCGTCGAAGACGGGGTAGGAGTGCCCGGCGGCCGTGGTGCGCTCGCCGTGCGGCACCCCGTCGTGCAGGACGACCTCGCCCCAGCGCCGGCCGGACGAGGGCAGTGGGATCGACAGCACCTCGATCCGCGCCGGGTCCAGCCTCCTGCCCCACACGACCTCGGCCTCCCCCTCCGGGGACAGCCTCACCGCCGCGCTTCCGAGCTCCATGCCGAGCGGCTCTCCGGTCATCGCGGCCCCGCCGGGCACCCGCAGCCCGTACGCCTGCCAGGCGCGCCGGGCCAGCGACCAGTCCTGCAGGGCGGTGGCGGCGATACCGACGTTCCACCAGTCGGGCGCCCCGGCCTCCCGGTCGAGCAGGGCGACGGCGCGCAGCCCGGCCGCGCGGGCCTGCTCCCAGTCGTGCCGGAACTTGTGCAGCAGGGCGAGGTTGAACCAGGACTCCGACAGCCAGGGCTCCAGGTCGGCGGCACGTGTCAGCAACTCGCCCGCGTCCTCGTACCGGCCGTCGCCGATGAGCGTGAACGCCCTGTCGGTGGCCTGCCGCCAGGAGGCGGAGGGCCGGTGCCGTCCCTTGCCGAAGATCCTCACGATTCCCGCCTGCCAGTTCCATTTCCGCGCAGTGGGCTGGCCGCTGCCCCCGGACACCCTCTCCCTCGCATCCAACCACGTACGGCGGGAGGGCCGCTCATTACCCATGGGTTACCCAGCCACAGGCAGTGTCAGACAGTCCCGGGACAGCACCCGGGCCAGCGACTCCACGACCTCCGGCGCATATTCCCCCGCGGTCCCCAGGCGCAGTTCCTCCAGCGCCCGCAGCGCACCGCCCGCGCCCGGCTCGTGCGCCTTCTCCTCGTACGCGTTCACCGCCCGCACGATCCGGGCGGCGAGCGGCTGCTCCCGGTAGGGGTCGGCCTGCCGCTCCACGACCACGGCGACCGCCGCGTCGACCCCCGTCTGCCGTACGACCGCCCCGCCCAGCAGCGCGATGCGCCGCTGCTCCTGTAGCGGGAGCGTGCCGGTGGCCCCGGCCGGGACCGGGTCGACCAGGCTCAACTGGCCGATGTCGTGCATCAGGGCGGCGTACTCCAGGACGGTCAGCTCGCTCCCGGACAGCCCCAGGTCCCGGCCGACGGCCTCGCTGAGCGCGGCGACGCGGCGGGCGTGCCCCACCGGGGTGCACCCCGCTATCTCGGTGGCCCGCGCGAGGGAGGCGATGGTCTGCCGGTAGGTCGCCCGCACGGCCGCGTACCGGCGCAGCGCCAGCTGGGTGAGCAGAAGCGGCAGGCTGAACACGGGCAGCGCCCACAGCCCGACGACGGCGACCGCCAGCGCCATCACCGCCCCCGTCGCGCACACCGCCGACCCGATCCCGAGCAGCCCGCGCAGCTCGTCCCGCAGCAGCGGGCCGAACGGCCAACGGGTGCGGGAGTGCGCCAGCGCGGCGGCCAGGACGGTGTCGCACAGGGCGGTCAGGACGAGGAGGGCGACGAGCAGCAGGACGTAGGCGGGCCCGCTCCAGGCCTCGAACAGGCCGTTGCCGTACAGGGGTTGGAAGCAGACGGCGGCGAAGGCGACGGTGAGGACCCGGCGCGCCAGGTGGTCGGCCGTGGTCGTGCGCCCGCTCCAGATGTGCGGGACGCTGCCGAGCAGGCAGGCGGCGAGGACCACGGTGACGACCTGGGCGGCGCCGTGGACGGCCGGGCGTCCGGCGACCTCGCCGAGCAGGGCGTACGCCAGCGCGCCCGCGGCGCCGAGCGGCGCGGGCTGGCCGACGGGGGCGCCGGTGCCCGTGGCGCGGGCCGCTTCCGGGGCCCGGGGCAGGGCCAGTTCGCCGACGGCGGTGAGCGCGGCGAAGGCGAGGGCGACGCCGGGTTCGACGAGGCCGGCCGCGAGGGTGACGGTGACGCAGACGGCGGCGACGAACGCGGCGCTGACGTGGACGAGGCGGAGCGCGGTCATCGGTGCGCTCCGGGTCTCGCGCCCGGTCTCGCCCTGTTTCCCGCTCCGTCTGCGTCGGCGACGGGCTCGGGCGGTACGGCCGCCGGCACCGGCGCGGGCGTCTCGTCCGCGGTCACGGCGGGATGCCAGCCGTCGCCCGCCGCGGCGCCCCGCCGACCCAGCGCCCGGACCAGCGCGCCGACCATCAGGGGGTCGAACTGCGCGCCCGCGCACCGCTCCAGCTCCTCCAGCGCCACCGCGACGGGCCGTGCCCTGCGGTAGGAGCGGGTGGACGTCATCGCGTCGAAGGCGTCGGCGACGGCCACCACCCGCGCGCACTCGGGGATCTGACCGCCCACCAGCCCGTACGGGTACCCGCTCCCGTCCAGCCGCTCGTGGTGGTGCAGGATCGCGGCGCGGGCCTCGCCGAGGAAGGAGATCCCGCGCACCATCTCGTGGCCGTACTCCGGGTGGAGTTCGATCACGCGCCGCTCCTCAGGGGTCAGCGGACCGTCCTTGCGCAGCAGCCGCGTGGGCACGCCCAGCTTGCCCACGTCGTGCAGGATCCCGGCGAACCGCAGCGTCTCGACGCGTTCGTCGTCCATGCCCAGCTCGCGGGCGATCATCACGGAGGCCTGTCCGACGCGTTCGCTGTGCCCGCGCGTGTAGCCGTCCTTGATGTCGACGGCCTGCACCAGCGCGCGGATCGTCGCCTGATGGGCGGCGCGCTCCCGGTGGTACTGGGCGAACACCCACCAGGACACGCACATCGGCAGCAGCACGAGCAGCGCGGCGACCGGCCCGTACGGGCTGCGCCACAGCACGGCCATCATCAGCCCGGCCAGCCCGTGCACCGCGGTGGGCGCGAGCGAACGGGACAGCAGCCCGCGCCAGGCCCGGCCCACCGGCACGCTTCCGCGCTGTCGCAGGGGCGCGGGCGCCATGCCCGCGCCGAACGCGAGGAGGCCGCCGTCGAGCACGGCCAGCACCAGGCAGAACACCAGCACGGCGGCCCCGGCGGGCACGAGCGCGTACGGGAAGTCGGAGCCGGCGACCGCGTCCCGGCCGCCCAGCGCCCCGTGCACCCGGGCCGCGCACCACACGGCGAGCGCCGACTGGGCGGCCCGCCAGATCCGCCGCAGCGGGCCCGGCCGGCCGGGGCCGGCGAGCAGGGCGCCGGGCAGCGGTACGAGCGCGGCGGCGGGCGCGGGCAGCAGGAACGCCCCGGCGAGCAGGACGGGATGGAAGGCGCCGGAGAAGCGGCGGCGGACGACGTGCTCGAAGGCGGCGTACAGCGCGGCGAGCAGCGCGAGGGCCCCCCAGGGGGCGCGGACCTCCGGCAGCGGCAGCAGACAGAGCAGGGCGGCGAGGGCGACACAGGCCACGTACACGCGGGCCCGCGCGGGAACCGACTTCATGACCACCCACCCCCGACCATGCCTGTCCAGGCTCCGGAGCCTAGGACGGAGATCGGGAATGCGTGGGCCCATGGCCGGGGATTAGCACGTTCGAGTGATGACCCCGCGGTCAGATCATGGGCGTGCGGTGACGGGGCGCCGGGGGATCAGAGCCCGCGGCGCGGGTCAGGACTCAGGACTCAGGACTCATGTGCCGTGGCCGTCACGTCGTGCTCGGGCACGGCCTGGCCGGAGCGGATCAGGTCGATCCGGCCCATCACCTTCGCCCGCAGGTCGCTCGGCACGTCGTCGTGCCCGCAGCACCGCTTGACCAGCTTCTTCACGGCCTGCTCCAGGCCGTACTTCTCCAGGCACGGGGAGCATTCCTCGAAGTGGTGCTGGAACTTGTCGCGGTCGACGTCCGGCATCTCGCTGTCGAGGAACTCGTACAGGTGGTCCAGGACCTCACTGCAGTCCGTCTCGTGCGGCTCTCCGCAGCTCATGAGCCCGAGCCTTTCGCTTCGTTCGACTCTCCGGCGCCGGCCGGGACCAGACCACGGTCACGGGCGTAGTCCTCCAGCATGCCGCGCAGCTGACGGCGGCCCCGGTGCAGCCGGGACATCACCGTACCGATGGGGGTCCCCATGATGTCCGCGATCTCCTTGTAGGCAAAGCCCTCTACATCGGCGAGATACACGGCGATGCGGAATTCCTCGGGGATCGCCTGCAGCGCTTCCTTGACGTCCGAGTCCGGCAGGTGGTCGAGCGCCTGCGACTCGGCCGAGCGCAGACCGGTCGACATGTGCGACTCGGCGCGCGCCAGCTGCCAGTCCTCGATCTCCTCGGCCGCGCTGCGCTGGGGTTCGCGCTGCTTCTTGCGGTACGAGTTGATGAAGGTGTTGGTCAGGATCCGGTACAGCCACGCCTTGAGGTTCGTGCCCTCGCGGAACTGGTGGAAGGACGCGTACGCCTTGGCGTAGGTCTCCTGCACCAGGTCCTCCGCGTCGGCCGGGTTGCGCGTCATGCGCAGGGCGGCCGAGTACATCTGGTCGAGGAACTCGAGCGCGTCCCGCTCGAAGCGCGCGCTGCGCTCGGCGGACGATTCCATGCTCGTGCCCCGGCCCTCGGGCTGCTCCGCCTGGCCGTTGTCGGTCCCTGCGTCGGTACCGGTGACCGGACCCACCTCCTCAAGTTCCCGGGCAGGACCGATGCCGATCCCACTCGAATCGGAGGATAGAACACGACCCGTACCCGCCGCCCCTCGAATAGGAGCGGTCTTCGCCGCGTGCAGCACCGTCCAGTCCAGGTCGGGGCGGCTGCAGCGGCTCGGGCAGACGGTCGAACCCATGCGGCGGACTTCCTCTCCTATGACGTCATCGGCGCCGGTACTCAACACCGACGTCCGGGACAACAGAAGTCCGGTGCACGGCATTCCCGGGGTCGTCAGCGGAGTGAAGCGGTCCATTCCGCGACCCCGTCGGTGATGATCCGCAGGGCCTCGTCCTGGGTGGTCTCCGCCCGTTTCGGCACGGCGAAGCCGTGGTCGCCGTGCGGCACCTCGACCATCGCGTAGTCGCCGTCGGGGAACTCCTCGGGCCGCCCGAAGGGGTCGCCCGCGCCCTGGACGACGAGCGTGGGCACCCCGGCCGCCAGCAGCTCGTCGGCGCGGGACTTCTCGGGCTTGCCCGGCGGATGCAGCGGGAAGCTGAGCGCGAGGACGGCGCGCGCCCCGAGCTCGGCGGCGGTACGGCAGGCCACGCGCGCGCCCGCGCTCCGGCCGCCGGAGATCACCGGCAGTTCCATCCCAGTCAGCGCGGGCCAGAGGCCGCGCCAGCCGGCGTCCAGGGTCTTCGGCGCCGGGGCGACCTTCTTGCCCGCGACCCGCCAGGGCTGCTCGACGAGGGCCACGGTGACACCGTGCTCCGGGAGCACCCGGGCGAGCGCCTGGAGGTCCCGTGCCTCGATGCCGCCGCCGGCCCCGTGGCCGAGGGCCAGCACCAGCCGCGCGTCGGGCGCCCGGTGCCAGGTGATGCGTGCGGTTCCCGCGTCGGTCTCGACAATCTCGATCACGCTAGAAGAGTGTGCCCTCTTCCGGACCGTCCAGCTCCTTGAGCAGCTCCGGGCCGTTGTTGCGGACGTTGCTGACGGCCGTGGAGACCGGGTAGGCACGCATCAGCCCGGGGGCGGGCGGCGCCAGCAGGGAGCGCAGGTCGGCGACGTCCGTCCGGGTCGGGTCCAGCCAGGCGTCCCAGCGGTCGGGGGTGAGCATCAGCGGCATCCGGGGGTGGATCTCGGCGAGGGAGTGGGGGCCATCGGCCGGGGCCACCGCCAGCGGGTCGGTCTCCGCCTCGGTGGTGATCACCGAGCAGGTCACCCACCAGGCCTGCGGATGGTCGTCGGGAAGCGTCCGGTCCCGCCAGAACTCGTACAGTCCGGCCATCGCGAACACCGATCCGTCGGCGGGCAGCACGAAGTACGGCTGTTTGCGCGGCCGCTTCGTCCTGCCCTCGACCTCCAGGTCGCGCTCCTGCCGGCCGGTGACCCATTCGTAGTACCCGTCGGCGGGGATGATGCAGCGGCGGGCGGCGAAGGCGCGGCGGTACGACGGCTTCTCGTGCACCGTCTCAGCGCGCGCGTTGATCATCCGGGCGCCGCCCTCGGGGGACTTGGCCCAGGACGGGACGAGACCCCACTTGAGCTTGCGCAGCTGGCGAACCGGATCCGGGTCGGCGGCGTCTTTCAAGGGACGGTCGAGGACGGCGTAGACCTCCTTGGTCGGAGCCACGTTGTAGTCGGGCGCCAGGGTCTCCTCCGGCTCCCACTTCTCCACCCCGAAGGTCCCGGCAAGGTCCTCGGGCCTCCGGCTCGCTGCATACCGTCCGCACATACGTGCCACACTGCCAGATTCGAAGCCACCCGAGGACCCCGAGGGAGTCACCACAAGACCATGGACAGCACCGCCGCCACCGCGCTGCCCGACCTCTGGGACCGCCTCGTGGGGAGCCAGCCCGACCCGGACCCGTGGGTGGTGTTCGGCACCCTGGCGCTCGCGCTCGCCGCGGTCGTCCCGCCGGGACTCTGGCGCGTCTCGCGCAACGCCGTGACCATCGCCCACGAGGGCGGCCACGGCCTGGTCGCCCTGCTCACCGGCCGCACCCTCACCGGCATCCGGCTGCACTCCGACACCAGCGGCCTGACCGTGAGCCGCGGCAAGCCGCACGGCATCGGCATGATCCTCACCGCCGCCGCCGGCTACACCGCTCCCCCGCTGCTCGGCCTCGGCGGCGCCGCGCTGCTGACCGCCGGGCACGTCACGCTGCTGCTGTGGCTGGCCACCGCCCTGCTGCTGGCGATGCTGGTGATGATCCGCAACGCGTACGGCGCGCTGACCGTGATCGTCGCGGGCGGGACGTTCCTGCTGGTGTCCTGGCTGGCGGTGCCGCAGGTGCAGGCGGTGTTCGCGTGCGTGGCGGTGTGGTTCCTGCTGGTCGGCGGGGTGCGCCCGGCCTTCGAGCTCCAGGCCAAGCGGATGCGGGGAGGGGCCGGGGACTCGGACGCGGACCAGCTGTCCCGGCTCACGCACGTTCCGGCGGGCCTGTGGCTGTTCCTCTTCCACGCGGTGTCGCTGTGCTGCCTCATAGGCGGCGGCCGCTGGCTGATCGAGGGCTGAGCGGCCGGCCCGGCGACCCCGAGCGAACGCATAGGTGCGTGGCATGTTCCCCTGCCCAGATTTCGTTCGGGTTTCGCCACTTTTGATCAAGATCTCCGCTCATCCCCAACCACTAAAGTGGGGCGCATGACCGTTAACCCCGCACACACCGCCCTCTGGACCGCCCCGCACGCGAGCGGAGCCGTCGACGCGACGGTCCACGTGCCCGGGTCCAAGTCGGTCACCAACCGCGCCCTCGTGCTCGCCGCCCTCGCCTCCGAGCCCGGCTGGCTGCGCCGGCCGCTGCGCTCCCGCGACACCCTGCTGATGGCCGGTGCCCTGCGCGCCCTGGGCGTCGGCATCGAGGAGACGGTGTCGTCCAGCTCCTCCGTCGCGGGGGGCCCCGACGGCACCGGCGAGGCCTGGCGTGTGCTGCCCGCCGGGGTACGCGGCCCGGCCACGGTCGACGTCGGCAACGCGGGCACCGTGATGCGCTTCCTGCCGCCGGTCGCCGCGCTGGCCGACGGCTCCGTCCGCTTCGACGGCGACCCGCGGTCGTACGAGCGCCCCCTGAACGGCGTGATCGACGCGCTGCGCGCCCTCGGCGCCCGGATCGACGACGACGGCCGGGGCGCGCTGCCGATGACGGTGCACGGCAGCGGTGCGCTGGAGGGCGGCCCGGTGTCGATCGACGCCTCCTCGTCGTCCCAGTTCGTGTCGGCGCTGCTGCTGTCCGGCCCGCGCTTCAACCAGGGCGTCGAGGTCCGCCACACCGGCGCCTCGCTGCCGTCCATGCCGCACATCCGCATGACCGTCGACATGCTGCGCGCGGTCGGCGCCCAGGTGGACACCCCGGAGTCGGGCGGCGAGCCGAACGTCTGGCGGGTCACGCCGGGCGCCCTGCTCGGCCGCGACCTGACCATCGAGCCGGACCTGTCGAACGCCCAGCCGTTCCTGGCCGCGGCCCTGGTCACCGGCGGCAAGGTCGTCATCCCGGACTGGCCGTCGCGGACCACCCAGCCGGGTGACAGGCTGCGCGAGATCTTCACCGAGATGGGCGGTTCCTGCACGCTCACCGAGTACGGCCTGGAGTTCACCGGCTCCGGCTCGGTCCACGGCATCGACGTGGACCTGAGCGACGTCGGTGAGCTGACCCCGGGCATCGCGGCGGTCGCCGCCCTCGCGGACTCCCCCTCGACCCTGCGGGGCGTGGCGCATCTGCGGCTGCACGAGACGGACCGGCTGGCCGCGCTCACCAAGGAGATCAACGAGCTCGGCGGCGACGTCACCGAGACCGCCGACGGCCTGCACATCCGCCCGCGCAAGCTGCACGGCGGCATCTTCCACACGTACGAGGACCACCGCATGGCGACGGCCGGAGCGATCATCGGCCTGGTCGTCGAGGGGGTGCAGATCGAGAACGTGGCGACGACGGCGAAGACCCTGCCGGACTTCCCGGATCTGTGGACCGGGATGCTCGGGGCATAGGGACGCGGGAACCAGTCATGCGCCGCTACGGCAAGCACACCGACGAGGACGACATCCGCTCGCGCCCGAACCGCAAGGGCAACCGGCCGCGGACGAACATCCGGCCCAAGCACGAGGACGCCGCCGAGGGCATGGTCCTCACCGTCGACCGGGGCCGTCTGACGTGCCTCGTCGACGGCCGGATCGTCATGGCGATGAAGGCCCGCGAACTGGGCCGCAAGGCGGCGATCGTGGGCGACCGGGTCGCCCTGGTCGGTGACCTGTCCGGCCAGAAGGACTCCCTCGCGCGGATCGTCCGCATCGAGGAGCGCTCGTCGGTCCTGCGCCGCACGGCGGACGACGACGATCCGTACGAGCGCGTGGTCGTCGCCAACGCCGACCAGCTCGCCATCGTCACCGCCCTCGCCGACCCCGAACCGCGCCCCCGGCTGATCGACCGCTGCCTGGTCGCCGCGTACGACGCCGGCCTGGAGCCGCTCCTGGTCCTGACCAAGTCGGACCTGGCCTCCGCGGACAAGATCCTGGAGCTGTACGGCGATCTGGACATCCCCTACGTCGTCACCAGCCGCGAGGAGCTGGAGAACGGCGACGCCGCGGACCGGGTGCGCGAGCATCTGGACGGCCGGGTCACCGCCTTCGTCGGCCACTCCGGCGTCGGCAAGACGACCCTCGTCAACGCGCTGGTCCCCGAGGACCGCCGCCGTACGACCGGACACGTCAACGCGGTGACGGGCCGCGGCCGCCACACGACGACCTCCGCGCTGGCGCTGCCGCTGGGGGACGAGGAGGGCTGGGTCATCGACACCCCCGGTGTACGGTCCTTCGGCCTCGCGCACATCGACCCGTCCCGCGTCATCCACGCCTTCCCCGAGCTGGTGCCGGGCACGGAGGGCTGCCCGCGCGCGTGCAGTCACGACGAGCAGGACTGCGCGCTGGACGCCTGGGTGGCCGAGGGCCACGCGGACCCGGCGCGGCTCTACTCCCTGCGCCGCCTGCTCGCCACCCGGGAGCGCACGGAGGGCGACTGACCTTCTTGCGCCGGGCTGCTCGTGTTTGGGTTGACGCGAGCCCGGCAAGTGCATAATCGCACCGAGCCGGACTACGGAGGGACACCGCATGGCGTGGCTGCTGGTCATCGTGGCCGGGTTGCTCGAAACCGGCTTCGCGGTGTGCCTCAAGCTCTCCCACGGCTTCACGCGGCTGTGGCCGACCCTCGCCTTCTGCGTCTTCGCCCTCGGCAGCTTCGGCCTGTTGACGCTCGCCCTGAAACGGCTGGACGTCGGCCCGGCCTACGCGGTGTGGACCGGCATCGGCGCGGCGGGCACCGCGATCTACGGCATGATCTTCCTCGGCGACCTGGTCTCCATGCTGAAGATCATCTCGATCAGCCTGGTCATCGCGGGCGTGATCGGACTCCAGCTGGCGGGGTCGGGGCAGTAGGTCCCGGTTTCCCTGTCCCGTCCCGGCCCCGGGCTCATACGGGCTGTCGACGGAGAGCACCGCGGATCAGCTCGGCGACCCCGCCGTCCCCGGGCGGCGCGGCCACGCAGGACAGCGCGAGCCGCACGGCCAGCTCGCAGGAACGGCCGAGTTCGCCGCGGTCGGCGGCGGCCGCCTCGGCGAGGACCGCCACGGCCCGGTCCCGCACGATCTGCACGAAGTCGCCCGGCGATGGCAACGCGCCGTCCGCCCTGCGCTGCGCCGGTACGACGGAGGAGGACGGCACCGAGGACAGCGTCGGCGCGGGCAACCGCTCGCTCCAGCAGCCGGTGAGCATGGCCCGGACGAGCGCGTTGTCCCGGGCGGCGGAGGCAGTCCACTCGGCGGCGGCCGTGAGCCGCTCCCGCGGATCGGAGGTGTCGGCGGTACCGGAGGTACCGGAGGTGCCGGCAGTACCGGAGGTGCCGGCAGTACCGGAGGTGCCGGCAGTACCGGAGGTGCCGGCGGTACCGGCCAGCGCCCGCTCCACGCCCGCGAGATACCCGTCGGCCTCTCTGCGCACGAGCGCCCGTGCGAGCCCTTCCTTGCTCCCGAACTCGTTGTAGAGGGTCTGCCGGGACACCCCGGCCGCCGCGGCCACGTCCACCATCCGCACGGTCGGCCACGGCCGGCGCGCGAGCGCCGCGAAGGCGGCGTCCAAGAGGGACTCCCGGACAGCAGGCATCATCGCCTCCCTGGGGCGATCGGCACTGCGCCCAGGTTTGACGCGGACCACACCACTGTCAAGGGTTCGCAAAGGCACCGGGGGGCGCCTTTCGGCCGCGGTGAGCCGCGGTGAGCCGCGAGGGTTGCCGGGTTACGAGGTACGGCGCGGAAGGGTTCCGGCACCGCGTTCCGGCGTCTGCGTCCCGCGGCGGGTACGTCCGTCGCCGCGCAAGGGGCGTCAGCCACCGCCCCGCCCCACGCTTCACTCGCCCAACACCTGGAGCAGTCGTATCCCCACCCCACACCCAGACCGCACCCATCCCCGTGTAGCCGCGTCGTGTCCCGCCCGGATACGGTTCCCTACATGCCCGACTACCTCGATGACCTGCGTCTGGCCCACGTCCTCGCCGACGCGGCCGACGCCGCGACCATGTCCCGCTTCAAGGCCCTCGACCTCAAGGTCGAGACCAAACCGGACATGACGCCGGTGAGCGAGGCCGACAAGGCCGCCGAGGAGCTCATCCGCGGCCAGCTCCAGCGCGCCCGCCCCCGGGACGCGGTGCTCGGCGAGGAGTACGGCATCGAGGGCACCGGCCCCCGCCGCTGGGTGATCGACCCGATCGACGGCACCAAGAACTACGTACGCGGCGTACCGGTCTGGGCCACGCTCATCTCCCTCATGGAGGCGGGCGAGGGCGGCTACCAGCCCGTCGTCGGCCTCGTCTCCGCCCCCGCGCTCGGCCGCCGCTGGTGGGCCGCGAAGGGCCACGGCGCCTTCACGGGCCGCAGCCTGTCCTCCGCGAGCCGTCTCCACGTCTCCGGCGTCACGCGGCTGACGGACGCGTCCTTCGCGTACTCCTCGCTGACCGGCTGGGAGGACCAGGGCCGTCTGGACGGCTTCCTCGACCTCACCCGCGAGGTCTGGCGCACGCGCGCATACGGCGACTTCTGGCCGTACATGATGGTCGCCGAGGGGTCGGTCGACATGTGCGCGGAGCCCGAGCTGTCCCTGTGGGACATGGCCGCGAACGCGATCATCGTCACCGAGGCGGGCGGCACCTTCACCGGCCTCGACGGCCGCCCGGGCCCGCACAGCGGCAACGCGGCCGCCTCGAACGGCACGCTCCACGACGAGTTGCTGGGCTACCTCAACCAGCGCTGACGGCGAGCCGGAGGCTCTCAACAGCGCTGCCGCGACCCACAGATGGCGCGCGTGCGCCCTCAATAGGCCGCGCACGCCCTCTTGTTGACCTCCGCTTTACCTGCCACCCTGAGACCACCCCCACATGTGAACTTGTGAATCCATGAACGCACTCATGGATTCGTAGGAGGTGGCTCCATTCCATGCTCGTTCGCGACGCCATGAGCACAGTGGTCCTCACCATCGGCCCCGCACACACTCTCCGGCAGGCCGCCGCCCTGATGTCGGCCCGGCACGTCGGCGCCGCCGTCGTCCTCGACCCGGACGTCGGCGGCATCGGCATCCTCACCGAACGCGACATCCTCAACTCCGTGGCCCTCGGCCAGAATCCGGACACGGAGCGCACCCACGCCCACACCACCAACGAGGTCGTGTTCGCCGCTCCGACCTGGACCCTGGAGGCGGCGGCCGGCGCGATGGCGCACGGCGGCTTCCGTCATCTGATCGTCCTGGAGCGCGGTGAGCCCGCGGGCATCGTCTCGGTCCGCGACATCATCCGGTGCTGGGCCCCGGCCCGGCAGCAGATCCCCGCCTGAACGCACCGGTGGGCCGGCCCCCGAGGGGAACCGGCCCACCGCCACCACGACAAGCGGCCCCATACGGGTACGACGTCCCGACGCCCCGTACGTGCTGGTGTGTCAGCCGCGCAGGGCCTGGACCGCGGCCTCCAGCCGCTTGCCGAAGTCAGCGTCCGCCGCACGGAAGTTGGCGATGGCCCGCTCGACGATGTCGTCGCGCGAGACCGGGGCCATGGCGCCGGCCAGGTTGTCGACGAGGCGCCCCTTCTCGTCCTCGGACATCAGGCGGTACAGGTTGCCCGCCTGCACAAAGTCATCGTCCTCGGAGTGCACCGGGGTCGGGTGGCTGCCGGTGCCGCCGGTGAAGCCGTCGTACGGCTCCCAGAGCGGGCGCCCGGTCTGCGCGGGCCCGCCGAAGCTGTTGGGCTCGTAGTTCTTCGCGCCCTTGTGGCGTCCGTCGTACAGGAAGCCGTCCCGCGAGTTGGTGCGCGCCTCGGTCGCGTGCGGCCGGTTCACCTGCAGCTGGTCGGCGTTGATGCCGACGCGGTAGCGGTGCGCGTCGCCGTACGCGAAGAGGCGGCCCTGGAGCATCTTGTCCGGCGAGGGCCCGATGCCCGGCACGAAGTGCGCGGGGCTGAAGACGGACTGCTCGACCTCGGCGAAGATGTTCTCCGGGTTGCGGTTGAGCTCCAGCCGGCCGATCTCGATCGGCGGGTAGTCCTCGTGCGGCCACACCTTGGTGAGGTCGAACGGGTTGAACCGGTACGTCGCGGCGTCGGCCGCCGGCATGATCTGCACCTGCACGGTCCAGGACGGGAGGTCACCGCGCTCGATGGACTCGCGCAGGTCGCGCTGGTGGGAGTCGGGGTCCTCACCGGCGAGCCTGTCGGCCTCGGCCTGGGTGAGGTTCCTGATGCCCTGGTCGGTCTTGAAGTGGTACTTGACCCAGAAGACCTCGCCGGCCTCGTTGCTCCACTGGTAGGTGTGCGAGCCGTACCCGTTCATGTGCCGGTACGAGGCAGGAATCCCCCGGTCACCGAAGAGCCAGGTCACCTGGTGCGTGGACTCCGGGGACAGCCCCCAGAAGTCCCACACGCTGTCGGCCTCCTGGCTGCCGGTGTACGGGTCGCGCTTCTGCGTGTGGATGAAGTCGGGGAACTTGATCGCGTCCCGGATGAAGAAGACCGGGGTGTTGTTGCCGACGAGGTCGTAGTTGCCCTCCTCGGTGTAGAACTTCAGCGCCCAGCCGCGCGGGTCGCGCACGGCGTCCGCGGAGCCCAGGTCGCCGGCCACGGTCGAGAAGCGCAGGAACGTCTCCGTCCGCTTGCCGACCTCGGAGAGGAACGCGGCGCGGGTGTACTTCGTGACATCCGCGGTCACCGTGAAGGTGCCATAGGCGCCGGCGCCACGAGCGTGCACGACCCGCTCCGGGATCCGCTCGCGGTTGAAGTGCGCAAGCTTCTCCAGCAGCACCTGGTCCTGAACGAGGACGGGCCCGCCGACACCCGCGGTCTCACTGTTCTGGTTGTCGGCCACCGGTGCACCGGCCTCCGTCGTGAGCGGTCCCTGCGTCACGTGCGCCTCCTGCGTCTTGCTGAGCACTGCTGACTGCTGACTGCTGACTGCTGTCACTTCTAGCCCTTGGCCAAAGTCGAGCACGATCCTACAATGGACAATGTCTAAGTCAAGCAGCGCTCCAAAATCACACCTATTCGGAACACGGCCCCTCTCCTGTTAGGCTGACGCCCATGAGTGACCTTCTGGAACGGCTGCGCGGCCGCGGATGGCGGATGACCGCGCAGCGGCGCGTCGTGGCCGAGGTCCTCGACGGCGAGCACGTCCATCTGACGGCCGACGAGGTCCACGCACGGGCCGCCGTCAAGCTGCCCGAGATCTCCCGGGCCACCGTCTACAACACGCTGGGTGAGCTGGTCTCCCTGGGCGAGGTCCTGGAAGTCACCACGGACAACCGGGCCAAGCGCTACGACCCCAACGCGCACCGCCCCCACCACCACCTGATCTGCGCCCAGTGCGGCACGATCCGCGACGTCCACCCCACGGGCAACCCCCTGGCCGACCTCCCGACCTCGGAACGCTTCGGCTTCAAGGTCTCGGACGTGGAAGTCACCTACCGAGGCCTGTGCCCGAACTGCACGTCAGCCTGACCCGAAATCTTTCAGGCCCCCGGCGCACGCACATACGCGCCGGGGGCCTGAACGCATGCCATGCAGCACACGCAAAACACCTAGGGCCGGAACCCATCTCTGGATTCCGGCCCTAGGCCTTCAGTAGCGGGGACAGGATTTGAACCTGCGACCTCTGGGTTATGAGCCCAGCGAGCTACCGAGCTGCTCCACCCCGCGTCGATGAATGAGACATTACGCGAACGCCGAACAGAAACGCAAATCCGCTCCTGAGGGTGATGGGGAGCAAGGGACAAGAGAGGGGGCGGATGCAGGGGGGAACGGGACGGGAGCACGCCGAAGTGGCAACGCAGCCACCCAGAAGAGTGGCCGCCCCCACCCGACACTGGACGCCGAATCCGGGGGCCAGGGGCCCCCGACAGAGCCCGCAACACGGCAGCCCGCCCGGGCGGCCCGGCGTCGAAACCGCCCCGGGGGGCGCCGGGAGCCCGGGGGGGCCAGGGGCCCAGGGGGCCAGGGGGCCCAGGGGCCAGGGGGCCAGGGGGCCCAGGGAGCCCAGGGAGCCCAGGGGCCAGGGAGCCCAGAGGGCCCAGAGGGCCCAGGGGGCAGAGCCCCCGGCGGGGTCCGGGGCGGAGCCCCGGGTGGGTGACCCTTTATCCAACCGAGTCGGGCGGGTGGGTGGGCAAACCCCCACCCAAGCCCAGCGCAGCGCTCACGCTGAGAGTTCCTCCAGCAACGCGTCCCGCAACCGCCCCGCCCGCTCCGCGACCTCCGCCGGCCCCAGCGACACCGCCCGGTCCGCCCACTGCTGTCCCTCGGCCAGCTCGCCGCGACGCGCGTAGACCAGGGCCAGCCGCAACGCCGCCCGCCCGTGCCCGGCGTCAGCCGCCCGCGTCCACCACACCGCGGCCTCCGGCTCGCTCCCCTCCCGGGCCAGCAGCAGCCCAAGATTGAACGCCCCGTTCCGCGATCCGGCCTCGGCCGCCTCCCGGTACCACCGCGCGGCCCCGATCACGTCACCCCGCGCCGCCGCGAGCATGCCGACCCGCACCTGTGCCCGCCGGTGCCCCTGCGAGGCGGCCCGCCTCGTACCACTCCTCGCACTCGGTCTTCTCGTGCAGCGACTCCCCTAGCTCGTGCTCGGACTCCGAGGGCCGCCGCGCGTCCAGCAGCGCGGCCAGCCGGTACGCCGCCTCGGCGCTCCCCGCGCCCGCCGCGCACCGCAGATACCGCTCCGCCTCCTGGTGCTCCCCCTCACGCAACCGCGCGATCCCGACCTGGAGCGCCGCCTCGGTGTGCCCGGACGCCGCAGCCCGCTCGTAGCAGCGCAGCGCGAGCGTGTGCCGGCCCCGCCCGGCGTAGAGGATCCCGAGGTTGAACGCGGCGTCCACGCTCCCCGCCTCGGCCGCCTTGGAGAACCACGGCTCCGCCCCCGCCGCGTCGCCGGCCTGGAGCAGCAGGATCGCGAGCGCGTTCGCCGCCTCCCGGTGCCCGGCGTAGGCCGCGCGCCGGTACCACTGCTCGGCCTGCGCGGTACGCCCCTGCTCGGCGCAGAGCAGCGCGAGGTTGTACGCCCCGTTGTCGTCCCCGGCGTCCATCGCCGCCCGGTACCACCGCTCGGCGGTCTGCGTCTCCCCGCGCTCGGCGTGCAGCGCGCCCAGCGCGTTCGCCGCGTTGCCGTCGCCGTCCTGCGCGGCCCGCAGCCACCACACGGCCGCGCTCTCGGTGTCCCCGGCGTCGCGCAGCAGGAAGCCGAGCGCGCAGGCGGCCCGAGCCTCCCCGTCCTTGGCGGAGGTCAGGTACCAGCGCCCGGCCTCCTTCAGCTCGCCCCGCTTCTCCAGGATCACCCCGAGGTGCAGCGCGGCCCGCCGGTGTCCGCGCGCGGCGGCCTGCCGGTACCACTGCTCGGCCTCCTCCACGGCGGCCTCGTCGGCCGTGCCCTCGGCCCAGGCGTCCCGGTCGGCCCCGGCACCGCGGTCGAGCGTGCGCGCCAGCCGGTACGCCGCCTCCCGGTGCCCCCGCTCCGCGGCGACCCGCATCCAGCGCTCGGCGCCGGAGTCCCCGCGGTGTTCGAGCAGGTCGGCGAGCGCGTACGCGCCGAGCACATGTCCCTGCTCGGCGGCCTGGCGCAGCCAGTACTCGGCGGCGGGCTCGTCCCCGCGCTCCCGGTGGTGGCGGCCCAGCGCGTGCGCGGCGGCGACGGAGCCGGCGACAGCGGCGATCCGCCACCATCCGGCTGCCTCGTCGCCGTACCCGCGCTGGTGTAGCAGAACACCGAGATTGTTGGCCGCGGCACGGTCTCCGGCCGCGGTGGCCGCCCGCAGATGAGGCTCGGCGCCGTCGAGATCGCCCCGCCGCAGCAGCATGGCCCCGAGGACACTCATCGCCTCGACGTCGCCGGCCTCCGCCGCGAGTCGCTGACGTACCTCTTCGATCGCCGCCTCGGCAGCCTCGCCGGACTCGTCCGGGCCAGGAGGCTGTACGAGTTCAGCGGCGTGCACAAAACGCCCTGTCTCCAACAGAGTTGCCTTGTCCCCCATAACGTCCATCGTCGCACCACCTGCAACCTGCGTACACCCGGTATAGCGCAGCCCGTGAGGTCACTTCAGCGTTTTGTCGACATGCCCACAGAGAGACAAGTCAAACACAAAAGTCCCAACTCCCGGCGGCGGCACGGCGTTCGAGCTCATCGGCACATGAGTTCGCCGCCGGTGTACACACACACGAAGGCCCGGATCCCTGGAGGATCCGGGCCTTCGATTATCAGTAGCGGGGACAGGATTTGAACCTGCGACCTCTGGGTTATGAGCCCAGCGAGCTACCGAGCTGCTCCACCCCGCGCCGTTGTTTGACAACCGTACCACGGAACGGAGGGGTGCTGGTCAGCCGCTCGAAGCGCCCCCGTCACCACCCTTGCCGGAATCGCCCCCGCCTGCCTTGCCGGAGCTGCCGCCGGCGGCCTTATCGGCCTTGGACTGCGCCTCCGCGGCCAGCTTCAGCGCGTCCTCCAGATCCTTCTGCGCCTTGCCGTACGCCGCGAAGTCGTTCTTCCGCAGGGCCTCCTGCCCCGCGTCGAACGCCTTCTGCGCGTCGTCCAGCGCCTGCCGGACCGTCGGGCTGCCCGGCGGCGGGTTCCCGGTGCCGGTGTCCGGCGGCGGGGTGGTCGCCCCCTTGGCCCCGAAGACCTTGTCGAGCGCCTCGTCGAGCGTGTCCTCGAAGGCGGTCCTGCCCTCGTACGTCACCAGGACCTTGCGCAGCAGCGGGTACTTGAGCCCGCCGCCGCGCACATAGACCGGCTCCACGTACAGCAGCCCGCCGTCGAGCGGAACGGTCAGCAGATTGCCGTACTCGACCTCGGAGTCGCCGCCCTTGAGCAGCCTGATGGCCTCGGCGATGTACTGCTCGGAGTTGAACTGGCTCTGGATCTGCCGGGGTCCGTCGACGTTGGTGCTCGTCGGCAGCTTCAGGATTCTGATCTTGCCGTAGTCACCGGTGCCCGCCTCGGCGTCGACCGACATGAACGCGCTCAGGTTGTAGCGGCCGTTGGGCGTGAACGTCGTCGACAGCGAGAACGCCTGCGACTTCTGCCCGGGCATCTTCATGCTCAGGTAGTACGGAGGCACCGCGCTGTTCGACTTGTTGGGCGTCGGGTCGGCCGGCACCTGCCACACCTCGCTGCCCGTGAGGAAGGTCTGCGCGTCCGTCACGTGGTAGCGCGTGAGCAGCTCGCGCTGGACCTTGAACAGGTCCTGCGGGTACCGCAGATGCTGCATCAGGCCGCTGGAGATGTCCGCCTTGGCCTTCACCGTGCCGGGGAAGGTCTTCATCCAGGTCTTCAGGACGGGGTCCTTGGTGTCCCACTGGTAGAGCTTGACCTCGCCGGTGTACGCGTCGACGGTCGCCTTCACCGAGTTGCGGATGTAGTTGACCTGGTTCTGCTGTGCCACCACCGCGCGCGAGTTGTTCGTCGCGGTCAGCGAGTCGGCCGTCGTGTCACCGAGGGTCGTCCGGGAGGCGTACGGGTATCCGTTCGTGGTCGTGTAGGCGTCGACGATCCACTGGATGCGGTGCCCCACGACCGCCGGATAGGCGTCGCCGTCGATGGTCAGCCAGGGCGCGACCGCCTCGACGCGCTCCTTGGGCGTGCGGTTGTACAGGATCCGCGAACCCTTGCCGATCGCACCGGAGTAGAGGATCTGCGGCTCGTTGAACGCCATCGCGTACGCGGCCCGGTTGACCGGGCTGGCGAGGTTGACGCCGCTGTTGCCCCGGTAGCTGGTGGTCCTGGTCTTCTCGTCGTCGTCGGAGTAGTCGATCTCCTTCTGGGGACCGCCGACGATGGAGTAGGTGTTGGTCTTCTCGCCGTAATAGATCCGCTGCTGGTACGAGCCCAGGTCGCCCTTGGACGGCAGGTTGTACTCGGTGAAGACGGGGCGCCCCGCGGAGTCGGCCTCGGTGCCCTTGGCCGCGACCGCGCCGAATCCATGGGTGTAGCGGAAGTGGTCGTTGATCCAGTTGTTCTTCGGGATGCCGGCCAGGTTCAGCTCGCGCAGCCCGATGACCGTGTCCTGGTCCTTGCCGCTCTTGGTGCTGTAGCGGTCGACGTCGAGGTTGGTCGGGAAGGCGTAGTAGTTCCGCATCTGCTGGAGCTGCTGGAACGTCGGCGAGACGATGTTCGGATCCATGATCCGGATGCTCGCCGTGCTGCCGACGTCGTCGCGCAGCTTGGTCTTGTCCTCGGTGGTGCTGGTCCCGTTGTACTCGGTGACCTCGGTGTCGTCGATGCCGTACGCCTTGCGGGTCGCCTCCAGGTTCTTCTGGACGTACGGGGCTTCCTTGGTCTGCTCGTTGGGCTGGACCTGGAACTTCTGGACGATGGCCGGGTACAGGCCGCCGATGAGGATCGCCGAGAGGACCATCAGTCCGAAGCCGATGACCGGCAACTGCCACGTCCGCCGCCACAGGGTGGCGAAGAACAGCAGCGCGCAGATGACGGCGATGCAGAACAGGA
The DNA here is from genome assembly GCF_030817495.1 of Streptomyces sp. V3I7. Taxonomy (NCBI): domain Bacteria; kingdom Bacillati; phylum Actinomycetota; class Actinomycetes; order Kitasatosporales; family Streptomycetaceae; genus Streptomyces; species Streptomyces sp. V3I7. Next base: position 4,484,100 of record NZ_JAUSZK010000001.1, on the reverse strand, counting down.
TGGTCTTGGCGGGCAGATAGGCGTTGGCGTCGACGTACCTCAGGCCCGTCCAGTTGCCCGTCGCCTTGAAGTCACTGGACTTGACGGCCAGTCCGTACCGGTCGAGCCAGTAGGCGACCGCCTTCAGGGCCACGAAGACGCCGATGAGCACCGACAGATGGCCGGTCGCCACGGCCGTGGCGCGCGCTCCCGGGCTGGTGACGCGCAGTCCGCCGTACAGATAGTGCGTCAGCGCGGCGGCGATCACGCACAGGATCACGGTGGCGAAGCCGAAGCCCAGCAGGAAGCGGTACCAGGGCAGGTCGAAGGCGTAGAAGGAGACGTCCAGGTGGAACTGCGGGTCCTTCTGGTGGAAGGGCACGCTGTTGACCCACATCAGCCAGGTCCGCCACTGGCTCGCCGCGGAGGCGCCTGCGATCAGGCCCACCAGGGCGGTGATGCCGAGCAGCAGCCACGTCTTGTACGGCGCGACACTCATCCGGTAGCGGTCGAGGCTCTGCTGCTCGGTGGACATGGCGCTCAGCGGCGGCCGCATCCGGTGCGCGAGCCAGATGTTGAAGCCGACCGCGACCGCCATCAGCAGACCGAAGACGAAGAACAGCCCGATCTTGGTCCACAGGGTGGTGGTGAACACGGACGAGTAGTGCACCGAGCGGTACCACAGCCAGTCCGTCCAGAAGCCCGCGAACATCGTGAACGCCATGCCGAGCGCGGCCAGCACGCCCAGGGTCATGAGCAGGGTCCGGGCGCGCCGGGACGGGCGGCCCACTCTGATCCGCGGACCCGTGGGGCCCCCGCCGCGGTCCGGCATCTGGAAAGCCAAGGTGCGCACCTCGAAGTTCGGTGTTGGTTCGCTGTCGTTGCGTCAGGTCCCGCTGTCCGCGGGCCGTCCGGTGCGCCCCCCGGTCGCGGGCCCACACCTATGCAACTTACTCAGCGTTCACTCGGTTCCCGATTCCGGTGAGGAACGAGGCAGGATTGTGACCATGTCCAACACACCCATGGCAGCGAACCCGCTCACGCGGGCCGTACTCGAGATCGACGAGTACGCCTCCGGCCTCGGCTGGGGCCGCCCCGCTCGCCTCTTCGCCCTCGTAGACACCGCACGCCTGCGCTCGCAGGAGCCCGCCCTCGCGGACCAGCTCGGTCTGGCCGACGAGACGGAGTCCGCCGGACTCACCCCGATCGAGCAGGACGAGATCCCGGCGGACAAGCCGCTGGACGAGTTCCTCGGCACCATCGCCTGGCCCGACCCGGTGGTGGGCTGCGCCCTCACCGTGGAGCGCCTGATGCTGCCGCCGTCCGCCGAGGCCCAGGTCCCACAGGGCCTGGACGAGGCGAAGCTGACGAAGTGGGTGGCCTCCCACCCCGAGCGCCAGGAGGTCCGTATGACGGTCGGCGTCCTGCGCGACGGCGCCCGCGAGTCCGCCCTGCGGCTGCGCGAGAAGGACTCCCCGACGGAGGTCCTCACCGGCCCCGACCTGGTGCCCGGCCTCGCCGAGGCGCTGATGGCGACCTTCGAGGACTGAGCCGCGGGCGCCCGTCGGCCGCCTCGCGGTCACGGCGCCCGCCCGGCCCTGGTACGACGCTGGGGGCGCCCCTCATGACGAGGGGCGCCCCCAGCCGCGTAACAGCGAGGCCCGCTAGGCCCGCCAGGCCTGATACGTCAGCCCTTGACGGTGCACTTCGGCAGGTCGGCGGTGTGGCCGTCGCGGATGTCCTTGAGGGCGCCGAGCGCGTCGCCGATCGTCTTGACCTTGACCAGTGTGAGCCCGCTCGGGGTGTCCTTGGCCGCGGCCGCGCAGTTGTCGGCGGGGGTCAGGAAGTACTGGGCGCCCTTCTCGCGCGCGCCGACGGTCTTCATCTCGATGCCGCCGATCGGGCCCACGGTGCCGTCGTCGTCGATCGTGCCGGTGCCGGCGACGAACGTGCCGCCGGTGAGGCTGCCCGGGGTGAGCTTGTCGTAGATGCCGAGGGCGAACATCAGGCCCGCGCTCGGCCCGCCGACGTCGGCGAGCTTGATGTCGATGCTGAACGGGAAGGTGTGGTCGGTCCCGGCGGAGATGCCGACGATGGCGCGCCGGGCGCCGGTGTCCTTGGACGTCGTGGTCCGGATGGTGACGTTCTCGGTCTTCGTCGCGGTGGTGTGCTGCTTCTCCGCGGCGGCCTGTTCCTTGGCGGGGACGACGGTGAAGACGACGTCCTGGCCGGGCTTGTGCTTGGTCACCAGCTTGGCGACGTCGGAGGGCTGCCTGACCGTCGTGCCGTCGACGGACTTGATCACGTCACCGGCGTGCAGCCGGCCCTCGGCCGGGGAGCCCTTGATGACGGTGGAGACGATCACCCAGGACTTCACCGGGACGTCCAGCTTCTTCAGGGCGGCGACCTTGGCGCTCTCCTGGGACTGACTGAACTCCTCGGCGTTCTCCTGGGTGGACTGCTCCTCGGTCTTGCCGTCCGGGTAGAGCGTGTCGTGCGGCACGATCTTGTCGTCGTGCGCCAGCCAGCCGTAGACGGCCTCGACCAGGTTCATGCGGTAGTCGGCACTGGTGACCCGCACCGTGGTCATGTTCAGGTGTCCGGAGGTCGCGTACGTCCGGTGTCCGGAGATCTGCAGTACCGGCTCGCCCGCGTGGTCCCCGAGCGTGTTCACCGTCGGCCCCGGCGACATCGCCGCGTAGGGGACGGGGGTGAGCACTCCCGCACACAGGAGCGCGATCAGCATCAGGGTGGAGGCGAGCATCGTCGCAGTGCGGCGTGGCATGTCTCGACAGTACGGGACGCGCCTGTCAGCACACCGTCAGGGCACCCTCGTCACAGTCGCCTCAGGAGCCGGTGTGGGACTTCTCCATGGCCGCGCGGAACCGGGCGTACCCGTCGAGTTCCGGGCCGTCGCTGCGCGTCCTGCGGGTCCGGTTGGCCCAGCTTCCCCACAGGCCCGCGGCTATCGCAGCCACAAACGGAATCAACAACCAGGCGAGCGCCGCCATGCCGGCCTCCCAACCCCAAAACGAGCGTCTGCGACTGACTGATCAGCAGATTAACCATCCGCAGGAACAACGCTCACGGCAGGGGTACGGTTACGCAACCGGAGCACCCGGCGCTGTAACCGGAAGGATCCGGTAGGCCGTTTGGCGAGGTGCGCGGGTGCTCCGGACGGGGGCTCAGCAGGCGCCGACCCACTCCTCGGTCCCGTCGGAGAACCGCTGGTGCTTCCAGATCGGCACCTCGTGCTTGATGTCGTCGATCAGCTTCCGGCAGGCGTCGAAGGCCTCGCCCCGGTGCGGGCAGGCGACCGCGACGACGACGGCGAGATCCCCGACCTTGAGGTCCCCCACCCGGTGGACCGCGGCGAGGGCCCGCACCGGGTACTCGGCGACGACCTTCTCGGCGACCCGCCGCATCTCCGCCTCGGAGCTGGGGTGGCACGAGTACCCGAGTTCGTCGACGTCGGCGCCCCCGTCGTGGTTGCGCACGGTCCCCACGAAGAGCGCGATACCCCCGGCCGCCTCGTCCCCGACCGCCCGGTACACCTCGTCCACGGAGAGCGGGGTCTCGCGGACGCCGATCAGCTTGATGGGATCCTGCGCCGCCTGCTCACCGGGGTGATCGTTCGTGTGTGCCATACGTCCATCGTGCCGCACCCCTCGGACAACGCGGAAACCTCGCGTCACCGGGCACGCGCGCGCTTCACCGTTCGGAGTACTGCGCGGGCCCCAATGTGCGCGCACGCGCGCGGGCCGTCACGTGACCCCCGCGCGCGGGATCCCTCGTACCCGGCTCAGATCCGCCGCCGCGCCTTCCTGGCCCGGCGGACCACCGCCGCCGCGCCGAGCAGCGCGACCGTCGCGCCCGCGGCCCCCGCAGCCGTGGCGTCCTTGCGGCCTAGCCGCCGGCCGGCCACCGTGTGCCGCCCGGAGACCTCCTCGAGGAGCTCCGCGAGCACCGCCTCGTTGGTCCACCGCGGCCGCCATCCGGCGTCGTGCAGCCGGCTCCCGCTGACGACCCAGGGGTACATCGTGTACGCGAGGTCCCCGGCGGGCGACGGGGTGAGCCCGATGCGGTGCAGACGGGCCGCCGCCCCCAGGGCGACTGCCGACGGAAGCTCCATCCGGCGGATGCCGCTGAGCTCCTCGACCTCCTCCTGTTCGAGCCATCCGTCACAGCCGACGACCAGCTCCCCCTCGACCTTCTCCAGCACGGCGTACTCCAGCGCACCACACAGGTCCTCGACGTGACAGAACTGCCACGCGGGCCGCGATCCGGCCACGACGAGCAGCCGAGGCGACTCGAAGTACCTGGTCAGCGCGGTGTCGGTGCCTCCGACGAGCACGGCGGGGCGGACCACGGTGACGTTCAGACCGGGGTGCGCCCGGGGCGCGCGGCGCGCCAGCCGCTCGATCTCCAGCAGGTCCCCGACGCCCGTGGCCTCGGCCGTGGCGCGCAGCTCGGCGTCCTCCGACAGAGGCAGCTCGTTGTCCGGCAGCGCCCCGTAGACCATCGAGGAGGTGCACAGCACGACCCGGTGCACGCCGGCGGCCGCGGCGGCGGTGAGCACGGTCTGCGTCCCCCGCACGTTGTACGCGGTGCGGGCCGCCGCGTCGGTCTCCAGGTCCAGGTCGAGCGCCAGGTGCACGACGGCGTCCGCGCCGCGCAGCTTGTCCGCGATCGCCGGGTCCCGCACGTCGAGGATGTGCCACTGCGCCTCGGCGCACTCCCCGCGCCGCTCGTCGATGGCGATGACCTGCTTGATCTCCTCGGACGCGGCGAGCCGCTCGGTCAGCAGCGCGCCGATCCCGGTGGCGGCCCCGGTGACCGCGACGACGGGTCCGCGCACCGGGGGTGGGACCGACGTATTTCGCGTTGACGGGTTTCGCGCTGCGCGAACCTGCGGATCTGGGGAACTCACCGGGCGTCTCCAGAGGTTGTCTTCAGTACGGGTGCGCGTGACGCGCCTGTACCAGGTGGCATCCATCCTGCCGCAGGCCCAGAGCCGGCGAAGCACCGAGGCCCGATCGGTTCCAGGTGTCTACGCTGGGTGGTGTTGTCGGGCAGCCGCGCCGCCGGAGAAGACCGGCGGCCTAACCAGCCGAGGAACCCCGTGAGTGACACCCCATTCGGATTCGGCCTTCCGCCGGAGGAGCCGGAGAACGGCGACGAGGGCAAGAAGAAGGACCAGCAGAGCGGCGGTGGTCAGGACCCGGCCAACCCGTTCGGGATCGGGTTGCCCGGATTCGGCGGCCCTGGCGGCCCCGGCGCCGACAATCCGCTCGCTGCCATGTTCGGCTCGCTGAACCCCAGCGATCTTGGAGCCGCCTTCCAGCAGCTGGGTCAGATGCTCTCCTTCGAGGGCGGCCCGGTGAACTGGGACATGGCCAAGCAGATCGCGCGGCAGACGGTCTCCCAGGGCACCGCGGACGGCGTCAAGGACGCGAGCGTCGGCGCCGCCGAACGCAGCGCGGTCGAGGAGGCCGTGCGCCTGGCCGACCTGTGGCTGGACGACGCCACGTCGCTGCCGTCCGGCTCGGGCTCCGCCGTGGCGTGGTCCCGCGCGGAGTGGGTCGAGGCCACCCTGCCGGCGTGGAAGGAGCTCGTCGACCCGGTCGCCGAGCGCGTCGGCACGGCCATGGGCGACGTCCTGCCGGAGGAGATGCAGGCCATGGCGGGCCCGCTGATCGGCATGATGCGTTCCATGGGCGGCGCGATGTTCGGTACGCAGATCGGGCAGGCCGTCGGCGTGCTCGCGGGCGAGGTCGTCGGCTCGACCGACATCGGCCTGCCGCTCGGCCCGGCCGGCAAGGCCGCGCTGCTGCCGGCGAACATCGAGGCGTTCGGCAAGGACCTCGGTGTACCGAAGGAGGAGGTCAGGCTCTACCTGGCCCTGCGCGAGGCCGCCCACCAGCGCCTGTTCGCGCACGTGCCGTGGCTGCGCTCGCATCTGTTCGGCGCCGTCGACGGCTACGCGCGCGGGATCAAGGTCGACACGGCCAAGCTGGAGGACGTGGTTGGCCAGTTCGACCCGCAGAACCCCGAGCAGCTCCAGGACGCGCTCCAGCAGGGGATGTTCCAGCCGGAGGACACGCCGGAGCAGAAGGCCGCCCTGGCCCGTCTGGAGACGGCTCTGGCGCTGGTCGAGGGCTGGGTCGACGCGGTGGTCCACGCCGCCGCGAAGCCGCGTCTGTCGTCGGCCGACGCCCTGCGCGAGACCCTGCGCCGGCGCCGCGCCTCGGGCGGTCCGGCGGAGCAGACGTTCGCCACGCTGATCGGCCTGGAGCTGCGCCCACGCCGTCTGCGCGACGCCTCCCGCCTGTGGGCCTCGCTCACGGACGCGCGCGGTGTCGACGGCCGCGACGACCTGTGGCACCACCCGGACATGCTGCCGACGGCCACGGACCTGGACGACCCGGACGGCTTCGTGCACCGCGAGCAGATGGACTTCTCCGAGTGGGACAAGATGCTCGGCGAGGCGGCGGCCGGCGGCTCCGGCGAGAAGCCCGACCTGCGCAAGGACGAGCCGAAGAACGACGACAAGAACAGCGACGACAGCGAGTGAGCCTCCACGACGACGCCGTCCTCGTCCTGAAGAGGTACGAGGACCAGCCCGAGCTGCGCCAGGACTACCTCGATCACCTGGCGGCCCACCCGGACGGCATGTGGAAGGCCTGCCACGCGGGTCACCTCACCGCCAGTGCCCTGGTGATCGACCCCGAGCGCGGCCGGGTCCTGCTGACCCTCCACAAGAAGCTGCAGATGTGGCTCCAGATGGGCGGACACTGCGAGCCCGGGGACGCCTCGGTCGAGGCGGCCGCCCTGCGCGAGGCCACGGAGGAGTCCGGCATCGCGGGTCTGACCCTGCTGCCCGGCGGCCCGGTGCGCCTGGACCGGCATCCGATCCCGGCGCCCTGCCACTGGCACCTCGACGTCCAGTACGCGGCCCTGGCCCCGCGCGACACCGCCCACGCCATCAGCGACGAGTCGCTCGATCTGCGCTGGTTCGCCTACGACGAGGTTCCGGGCGTGGCCGACGAGTCGGTCGTACGCCTGCTGGAAGCGACGCTCGCGCGCCTCTGATCGCGCGCGGAGTGCCGCGCTCTACGTGAAAGGGGCGCCCTGCGACAGCGGGCGCCCCTTCGTCATTCGCCGCGCGCCCCCGGCACCTGGGGCAGCCGGCCGGCGGCGACCACGCCCTCGAGATAGCCGCGGGCGCGCTCGGTGCGCGGGTACGCGTCCAGCAGCCGCCAGAAACGGGGCCCGTGACCGGGCACCAGCAGATGGGCGAGCTCGTGGCAGAGGACGTAGTCGACGACGTACTCGGGCATGCCCTGGAGCCGGTGGGAGAGGCGGATGCTGCCCTCGGCCGGGGTGCACGAACCCCAGCGCGTGTTCTGGTTGGTGACCCAGCGCACGGACGCGGGCCGGGCCCGTCCACCGAAGTACTGCTCCGACAGCCGCTCGGCCCGCTCGGCCAGCTCGGCATCGCCCAGCACCCGCTTGCTCTCCTGGGCGGCCAGTTTGTCGAGCATGACGGTGACCCAGCGCTGCTCCTCCGCCTCGGACATGCGGGCCGGGATCAGGACGACGGTGCGGTCGCCCTCGCGGTAGGCGGAGACCGTCCGACGCCGGCGGGCGCTCCTGCGGACCTCGATCGCGCTCGCCACCGAGCCGCTCGGCGGCAGGCTCGTCGTGCTGCGTGAGGGCATTCCGGCACGGTGCGGTGGGTCGGCGGACACGCCCCGACGTTACCCGCTGGGCAGGGTGGAAGTCCCGGCTCCGGGACGGATCGATGCGGGTCCCGCCACCACGCGTCTGATTTGTACGACGATTCCCGCGGCCTGTGGACAACTTTCGGCAGCCGTTCGCGGCACCGTGCATGCTGGCACGAGTCGGCAGGGACGGGACCGGTTCCTCCGACCGACCACGATCTTCCCGGAGTTGGACGAATCGACGGGGGCCTGTCATGCATCCGATGGTGAAACCCGCGCTCAGGCGCGGCTGGCGTGACCTCAACACCGTGCAGTTCGGAATGACTCCGGCGCACGCGATGACACTCGGCCCGATGGACATGGCGACGGGCAGTTTCCTGGACCTGCTCAACGGCACACGGGGGATCCCGCTCTTGCGGGAGGAAGGCCGGCGCATGCAGCTGCCCGACGGTCATGTCGACACGCTGGTGCGGAGGTTGGCGCGAGCGGGATTGGTCGACGACGCGCGCGGAGGCGGCCCGGCGGCCGAGGCGCTGCGCGGGAAGAAGGCGGTCCTGGACCGGCTGCGCCCCGATCTGGCCTCGCTCTCCCTGATCACGTCCGAACCGGGCGGCGCCATCGGCCGCCTCGCTGCCCGGCGTTCCCTGCGGGTGCAGGTGCGGGGCGCGGGCCGGGTCGGCAGCGTGCTGGCCTCGCTGCTGGCGGCCGCCGGAATCGGCGAGGTGGATGCGCGCGACGGGGGCTGCGTGGAGCCGTGGGACGTGACCCCGGGCGGGCTGCCTGCGGAGTCCGTAGGCGAACGCAGGGGCGAGGCGGCACGGCAGTCCGTCCGCCGGGCGGCACCGGACCGCCCGCCGCGCCGCGGTCACCCGTGCGATGCCGAGGAGCCCGGTTTCTCGCTGGTGATCCTCGCCCCGCGGGACGACGTCTTGGTGCAGGCCCCCGATCCGGCCGCGGCGGAAGAGCTCCTGGCATCCGGAACGCCGCATCTGTACACGGGTGTCGTGGAGGGAACGGGTGTCGTCGGGCCGCTCGTGCTGCCGGGCGAGACGAGTTGCGCGGGCTGTCTGCACCAGGACCGCACGGACCGGGACCCGACCTGGCCCCGCCTGGTCGCGCAATGGCGCTCCCGGCGAGCAGGCCCGCCGGTCCCCTGTGACGTGGCGCTGGCGACGACCGTCGCGGGGCTGGCCGCGGCGCATGCGCTGGCCTTCCTCGACGGGGAGCCGCCGTCGAGCGCGGGCGTGCGCTGGGAGGTGTCCGTGCCCGCACTGCACTGGCGCACGCGGCCGGTCCGCCCGCATCCCGCATGCCCCTGCGGAGCCACGGAGAGAGGTAAGGGGGAACACTCCTCAACGAACGGGGAGCGGCAGGAGACAATGACGCAGCAACGGCCGTCGGCGGAGCGACGAAGCATGTCAGACGCGGCGCGGCCGACTGGGACCTGGAGGGCGCATGTCTGATCTTCCCCGGAAGGCGGTCACCCGTACCGCCAAGCTCGCCGCACTGCCGCTCGGCTTCGCCGGGCGCGCGACCTGGGGCCTGGGCAAGCGGATCGTCGGCGAGTCCGCGGAGATCGTCGGCCGCGAGCTGCAACAGCGCACGGCGGAGCAGCTGTTCAAGGTCCTGGGCGAGCTCAAGGGGGGTGCGATGAAGTTCGGGCAGGCCCTGTCCGTTTTCGAGTCGGCGCTTCCCGAGGAGATCGCCGGCCCCTACCGCGCCGCCCTGACCAAGCTCCAGGACGCGGCCCCGCCGATGCCGACCCGCACCGTGCACTCCGTGCTCGAAGAGCGGCTGGGCGCGGACTGGCGGGAGAGGTTCCTGGAGTTCGAGGACAAGCCCGCGGCGGCGGCGTCGATCGGACAGGTGCATCGGGCGGTGTGGCACGACGGCCGCGAGGTGGCGGTCAAGGTGCAGTACCCCGGGGCGGGCGAGGCCCTGCTGTCCGACCTCAACCAACTCGGCCGCTTCGCACGTCTGTTGGGGCCGCTCATCCCCGGCATGGACATCAAGCCCCTCATCGCCGAACTGCGGGACCGCGTCTCCGAGGAGCTGGACTACGAGCTGGAGGCACAGGCCCAGCGGGTGCACGCGGAGGAGTTCGCGGACGACCCCGACATACTGGTCCCCGCGGTGGTGCACCAGAGCGACCAGGTACTGATCACGGAGTGGATCGACGGGATCCCGCTCTCGGAGATCATCACGGAGGGCACGGAGGAGCAGCGCGACCGCGCCGGCCAACTGCTGGCCCGCTTCCTGTTCTCCGGCCCGGCCCGCACCGGCCTCCTGCACGCCGACCCACATCCGGGCAACTTCCGTCTGCTTCGCGGGACTTCGGATGACTCGGACGACGAGGACTCCTGGCGGCTGGGCGTCCTGGACTTCGGCACCGTCGACCGCCTCCCCGGAGGTCTGCCGACGCCGATCGGGTGCTCCCTGCACTTGGCCCTCGACGGCGAGGCCGACGCGGTCCATGAACTGCTGTGCGCGGAGGGCTTCATCAAGGAGTCCATGGAACTGGAGCCGGACGCGGTCCTGGACTACCTCCTGCCGATCATCGAACCGGCCCAGGTGGACGCGTTCACGTTCACCCGCACCTGGATGCGCAGCCAGGCCGCCCGCATCGCCGACCCCCGCTCCCCCGCATACCAGCTGGGCAAGCAGCTCAACCTGCCCCCGGCGTACCTCCTGATACACCGGGTGACTCTGAGCACGATCGGCGTCCTGTGCCAGTTGGGCGCGACGGTACGGCTGCGCGAGGAACTGGAGGAGTGGCTGCCGGGGTTCGTCCCGGAGGAGGAACTCGACGAGAGCGAACTCGACGTGGAGGAGCCACTGGCGAAGGCGTGACCCCGCTGCGGGGCGGCCGCGGGCCGACGTGCGGCGCGGCGGCCCGCGTCACCACCAGGTCGAATCCAGCCGCCCTTCGATGGCCCTGAGGTTCTCCCGGGCGCAGGTGTCGCAGAAGTAGCGACGTCTTTCGTTCTCTACGGAGCAGCTCCAGGTGGGCTGGGGGCCCTGTGCCTGAGCACCGCAGCGCGCGCAGACGACGGGGTCGCTCTCCGTGGTGCGGCTGTCGTGGTCACTGTCTCCGGGAAGGCTCGTCACCCGCCGACGATAGCTCCGGCGCCCGTGGTTCCCCGGTCACAACGCACCGCGGGGGCCGGTCCGTTCGCTCGGACCGGCCCCCGCGGGGAGCGGCTGCCTCCCGGTGCCGGGAGGCCGTCACATCGGCCGTGGTCGGCTACGGCGTGACCTACTGCATGACCGCCATGGCGAGCGCCCGGCGGGCGCGCAGCGAGGCGCGCTCGGCCCGGCGCTGCATCCGGCGGGCGGCCGCCAGGCTCACGGCCCGGCGCTCCCGCTCGGCGTCGTGCAGCCGGTCGGCCATATGCGCACGAGCCAGGGCTTCTGGGATGAGTTGCATCTCTCGGGTCCTGTTCTGACGCGTGTCGGTCGCGCCGGTGGTGGTGAATTCCGGGGTTGCGGAGCCTGCGGGCTCGCTGGTGGACGGCTTCATCGGGGCCTGCTTCTTGGGGTCGTGCGTGAGGGGACGGTCGATCGTTCCTGCGGTGATGGTGTTCATGCCATGACCGGGTTCTTGCGCGGGCGGCCACGCGGCCGCTTCCGGGCGACGACGACGCCCTGGATGAACAGCTCGCCACCCCAGACGCCCCAGGGCTCACGCCGTTCCTTGGCGCCGGCGAGGCAGGCCTCCATCAGCGGGCAGGTACGGCAGAGGGACTTGGCGTACTCCACGTCCGCGGGCGACTCGGCGAAGAAGACCTCCGGGTCGTAGGAGCGGCAGGGGACGGGTACGCCGAGGTTCTCGATGGCGTCGTCGAGCGCGGTGAGCGCTGTGAGCGGGGTCAAGGTGGAGTCCTCCGTGAGGCCGGGCGGGGGGATCGTTTCGGAAGGCGGTACGGACGGGGCGTGCGCTTCGAGTTGCACGGGTCGTCTTCCTCGTCTGGTCGGTCCGGCCGGTGGGCCGGTTGTCGGCGTGGTACCGGGTTCTTTTCTTGTCCCGAGGCCCCTTCGCTCCGTCGTCCCCGTTCGGGGCAAACAGAAGGGCCGCGGATCCCGGATGGGGTTCCGCGGCCCTGAAGGCGCCGGCCTGATCGGCGATCAGGCTGGATCACTCCAGGGTTCTGGCCCACGGAAGGCCCACATCAGGTGGTGCTGCTGCTGCGTCGTCTGCTTCCGGAATCCGGCACCGGCCGCCGTAAAGGCATAGGCGTGCGCCTGTGCCGCTACTGCTTCCAGTGCCTTCGTCGGTCGCTCATTGCGCTCACGGATGGGAAGACCCGCAAGGGAATCGGGGGAGGCCGGACGCACGGCACGGATGCCGGACAGACCGGTGCCCGGGTTCGAGGCGCCGAGCATGGACAGGAAGACGGCCGAGCAATCGGTCAGTTTGGCGGTGCTGATGGCGTTGATGCTGATCACTGGGCTCGCCTCCTCTCGGCGCTTCGGGGGACTGGGGAACCAGCCCGCTCGGATATGGAAGTACAGCACGGAATCAGGGCCTTCGAGAAGGCCGCTGTTCCGTGTCTAGAACCTATGGGGATTGCCAGGGCATGCGCAAACTATTTTTTCGACGAGTTGGCATCAGACTTCGTCGCCCGCTCCCGCACCTTCCCGGCCTGCGCAGATGGCCAGAACTTCCGTTCCGTAACGGTTGAGTTTGCGTACTCCGACGCCCGGGATGCGGGCCAGCTCACCGTCGTCGTCGGGAGCCGCCTCGGCGATGGCCATCAGCGTCTTGTCCGTGAAGACGCAGAACGCCGGCTGGCCGATGCGGTGTGCCTGCTCCGCCCGCCACTCCCGCAGCCGCTCGTAGAGGCCCTCGTCCATGTCGGAGGGGCAGTCCTCACAGCGCATCAGCTTCATCTCGCCCGCGTCGGTGAGCGTGCGGCCGCAGACCCGGCAGCGGGCCGGGCTGCGCTGCGCCCGCCGGGGCACGGCGGTCGCGGCCGCGCTCGTGTAGCCGCGCTCGATTCCGCCGGTCGCACCGGCGGCGGAGCGGCCGACGGTGGTCGGGGAGCCGGGGCGCAGTCCGTCGAGGAAGCGGCTGGGGCGGCGGTTGGCCCGGCCGCCGGGGGACCGGGAGAGCGACCAGGACAGGTGCAGCCGCTCACGCGCGCGGGTCACGCCCACATAGAGCAGGCGCCGTTCCTCCTCGATCTGTTCGTCGGTCTTCGCGTAGGTGATCGGCATCATGCCCTCGGCGACGCCGACGAGGAAGACGACGTCCCACTCCAGGCCCTTGGCCGAGTGCAGCGAGGCGAGGGTGACGCCCTGGACGGTGGGGGCGTGCTGGGCGCCCGCCCGCTCGTCGAGCTCGGTCACGAAGTCGCTCAGAGTGGCCGCGGGTCTCGCCGCGGCGAGGTCGTGGGCGAGGCTGACGAGTGCGGCCAGGGACTCCCACCGCTCTCTGACGGCGCCCGAGCCGGCGGGCGGCTCGGTGGTCCACCCCTCCCCCGACAGGACCGCGCGCACCTGTGACGGCAGGTCCACGACGTCGTCCAGGAGCGCGTCGTTGCCACCGAAGCGGGCCGCGCCGCGCAGGGCGATGCCCGCCTTGCGGATCTCGGGACGGTCGAAGAACCGCTCGGCACCGCGCAGTTGGTAGGGGACCCCGGCGTCGGCGAGCGCCTGCTCGTAGGTCTCCGACTGGGAGTTGGTGCGGAACAGGATGGCGATCTCGCCCGGCGGGACACCGGCGTCGATGAGCTCTCGGATGCGGCGGGCGGCACCCTCGGCCTCGGCGGGTTCGTCGGTGTACTCGGTGTAGACGGGTTCGGGGCCCGGGGCGCGCTGGGAGACCAGCTCCAGCCGGTGGTCGGCGGCGCGGCCGTGCGCCTGGGAGAGCAGGCCGTTGGCGAGGCGCACCACCTGGGGCGTGGAGCGGTAGTCGCGGACCAGCTTGACGACGGTGGCGCCGGGATGGCGGCCGCGGAAGTCGAGGAGATGGTCGGGGGTCGCTCCCGTGAACGAGTAGATCGTCTGGCTGGCGTCGCCGACGACGCACAGGCTGTCCCGGTCGCCGAGCCACAGTTCCAGCAGGCGCTGCTGGAGGGGGCTGACGTCCTGGTACTCGTCGACGACGAAGTGCTGGTACTGGGAGCGGACCTGTTCGGCGATGTCGTGCCGGTCCTGGAGAACCGCGACGGTCAGCAGCAGGACGTCCTCGAAGTCGATCACCGCGCGGTCCCGCTTGAGGTTCTCGTAGGCGGCGTAGAGCTGGGCGATCTCGGCCGGATCGCGGGGCGTCTCGCGGCCGGCCTTCGCTGCCGCGAGCGCGTAGTCGGCCGGGACGGTCTGGGTGACCTTGGACCACTCGATCTCGGCAGCGGCGTCGCGCAGCTCGCCCCGGTCGAGGCGGAGGCGGCAGGCGGCGGCCGCGTCCGCGACGAGCTGGATCTTGCGGTCGAGGAGGCGGGGCAGGGAGCCACCGATCGCTTTCGGCCAGAAGTACTGGAGCTGGCGCAGCGCGGCGGAGTGGAAGGTGCGGGCCTGGACTCCCTGGGCGCCGAGCTGGCGCAGCCGGCCGCGCATCTCGCCGGCGGCGCGGTTGGTGAAGGTGACGGCGAGCACGCTGGACGGCGGGAAGAACCCGGCTCGTACGCCGTAGGCGATGCGGTGGGTGATCGCCCGCGTCTTGCCCGTACCGGCGCCGGCCAGCACGCACACCGGACCCTGCAGGGCGGTCGCCACCTCGCGCTGCTCGGGGTCGAGCCCTTCGAGCACCGCGTCGGCCGAGTCCGGTACCTGCGGGAAGAGGGAGGAGTGCGTTGCTGCTGTCACATGGCCATGCTGCCAGGTCGCGAGGGACTGCTGCGCTGGTTGTCCACAGGCAGGCCCTTGCAGTCGTACTAATGCGGAAGGCGTCACGTCGGGCGGCGGCGAGCGGTAGGGGGCGCCTGCGCCCGCGGACCTCGGCGGGAATGGTGACCCGGTCGCGTACGTTCCTCCCCCTGGAACCACCGATCCTCGGCCTTCTAAGGAGCGCGAGAGACATGCAGGGCACTGTGACGATGTACAGCACGACGTGGTGCGGCTACTGCCGTCGGCTGAAGAGCCAGCTGGACCGCGAGGGCATCGCGTACACCGAGATCAACATCGAGCAGGACCCCGCGTCGGCCGCGTTCGTGGAGAAGGCCAATGGCGGAAACCAGACGGTTCCGACCGTCCTCGTGCACCCCTCCGACGGTGGCGGCGAGGTCGTGATGACGAACCCGAGCCTGGCCCAGGTGAAGCAGGCGCTCGGAGCCTGACGCTCCCCCGCCACGCACGAGGCCCCCGCCCACCCCGGGCGGGGGCCTCTTTGCCGTGTGCGGCGCCGGTCGGCGTCCGGCCGTCTCAGAAAGAGCTGCGCGTCGGCAGCGGCTTGCCGTACCAGAGCTCGATCAGGCGGGCCGCGATGGAGATGCCGTACGGGGGCAGCACCTCGCCGGACTCGAAGGCGGCGCACAGCTCCTCCCGGGAGAACCAGCGGGCCTCGTGGATCTCGTCGCCGTCGACCTCGATCTCGGTCGAGGTCGCACGGGCCAGGAAGCCCAGCATGAGGCTGGACGGGAACGGCCAGGGCTGGCTGGCGACGTACTCGACCGGGCCGACGACGATGCCGGCCTCCTCGTAGACCTCGCGGCGCACCGACTGCTCGATGGACTCGCCCGGCTCGACGAAACCCGCGAGCGTCGAGAAGCGGCCCTCCGGCCAGTGCACCTGGCGGCCGAGAAGGATGCGGTCGTCCTCGTCCGTGACTGCCATGATCACGGCCGGGTCGGTGCGCGGGTAGTGCTCGGCGCCGCAGGCGGGACAGCGGCGGATGTGGCCGGCCGCCGCGATCACGGTGCGCTCGCCGCAGCGGGAGCAGAAGCGGTGGGTGCGCTGCCAGTTCTCCAGGCCGACCGCGTGCACCATCAGGCCCGCGTCCCTCGGGGACAGCAGCAGCCCGGCCTCGCGCAGGCCCGCCGGGCGCGCGGACTGGTCCATGCGGCCGGGCAGCGCGTCCTTCTGGAGTGCGAAGTAGCTGACGCCGTCCTCGTCGGTGCCGAGGAAGTAGCGGTGCGCCTCGGTGAGAGGGGCCTCGAAGGAGGGGGTCATGACGAGTTCGGTCCGGCCGTCCGGCGTCTCGTCGATGAGGACCTGTCCGCCGGAGACCACGAAGCAGCGGGTCGTGGGGTGGCTCCACGCCGCCGCGAGCCAGGCCTCGTCGAGCCGGTGGTGGGCGGCTCGGTCGATGCCGCTCGGGGCGGTGAGCGAGATGGGTCGGTCGGCGGTGTGGTCGGTCCAGGTGGTCACGGGTGCTTCCAACTCCCCCAGTGGAACGGTTCGTGTCGGCGGATGGTTCAGCGGCTCGTAGAGCGGGAGGGGACCGAGTCGGGCCCGGTCCGGGCATACGGGGCGGTTCTTCCAGTGTGCCCCGCCCGCGGTGCCGGTCCGGGCCGCGCCGGATCAGGACGCACGTCGCCAGTTCTCCGCGAGGTCGCCCCACAGGTAGGCGGCCGTCTCGACGCCCTTGAGGAGGAGGTCGAGCTCGACCTTCTCGTTCGGGGCGTGCCAGCCGTCCGAGGGGACGGAGATGCCCAGGAACAGGACGGGGGCGCCGAGGACCTCCTGGAGGTCGGCGGCCGGTCCGGAACCACCCTCGCGGGTGAAGCGGACCGTGGTGCCGAACGCGCGGCCCATGGCGCGGACCACGGACTGCAGGGCCGGGTGGTCGAGCGGGGTGAGGCACGGACGCGTGGCCGCGCCGAACGTGATCTCCTGCCGGATCCCGTCGGGCACCTGCGCGGAGGCCCAGGCGCGGACGGCCTTCTCGATGTGCTCGGGCTCCTGGCCCGCGACCATCCGGAACGAGAGCTTCACGGTGGCCGAGGACGGGATGATCGTCTTGCTGCCGGGGCCCTGGTAACCGCCGCCGATGCCGTTGACCTCGGCGGTGGGCCGGGCCCAGATACGCTCCAGCGTGGTGTGCCCGGCCTCGCCCTGGGTGGCATACGACTTCGCCGTGCGCAGCCACTGCCGCTCGTCGAAGGGCAGCTCGGCGAAGAGTTCGCGCTCGCGGTCGGTGAGCTCGACGATGCCGTCGTAGAAGCCGGGGATCGCCACGCGCGCGTGCTCGTCGTGCAGGGCGGCCACGAGGCGGGCGGCGGCGGTCGCCGGGTTGGGCACGGCGCCGCCGAAGGAGCCGGAGTGGATGTCCTGGTCGGGGCCGTACAGCCGGATCTCGCACTCGGCGAGGCCGCGCATGCCGGTGCACACGGTCGGGGTGTCCTCGGACCACATGCCGGTGTCGGAGACGATCACGGCGTCGGCGGCGAGCAGCTCGGCGTGCTTCTCCACCAGGGCGCGGAAGTTCGGGGAGCCGGACTCCTCCTCGCCCTCGATCAGCAGCTTGAGGTAGACGGCGGGGGCGGTGCGGCCGGTGGCTGCGAGGTGGGCGCGGACACCGAGCGTGTGGAAGAACACCTGGCCCTTGTCATCGGCGGCCCCGCGCGCGTAGAGGCGGTTCTCGCGGACGACGGGCTCGAAGGGCTCGCTGTCCCAGCCGTCCTCACGGGCGGCGGGCTGGACGTCGTGGTGGCCGTAGACGAGGACCGTGGGCGCCTCGGGGTCGTCCGTGGGCCACTCGGCGAAGACGGCAGGGGCGCCCGGGGTCTGAAGGACCTCGACGACCGGGAAACCGGTCTCCTTCAGCTTGGCTGCCAGCCACTCGGCGCTGCGCCGTACATCGGGTGCGTGGTCGGGCTGAGCCGACACGGAGGGGATGCGCAGCCACTCGGCGAGGTCGTCGAGGAAGGGGGCGCGGTGCTGCTCGATGTACGCGCGGACGGCGCTGTCCGGGGTCTGGCTCATGGTCACGAGCCTATCGGCCCGCGGCGACATCCTGATTGGGCGGTACGTCACATCCCGGTTCCCCGGTGAGCAGCCGCTCGATCGTGGCCCGGTCCGGCAGGCCCTCGGGCCGTACGACCTCGCCGGTGCGCACGTACAGGAAGGCGGCCGTGACGGACTCGGGTGGCACGCCCTGCTGCTCGGCCCAGGCCAGCCGGTACACCGCGAGCTGGAGCGGGTCGGCGCTGCGCGTGCGGCTGGTCTTCCAGTCGACGATCTCGTACGTCGCCTCGTCGCCGTCGCCCACCTTGTACACGGCGTCGATGCGGCCCCGGACGACGCGGCCGGCGAGCGTGAACTGGAACGGGGCCTCGACGCGGTAGGGCGTGCGCTGCGCGTACTCGGTGCGCTCGAACGCCTCCTTGAGGGCTTCGAGGTCGCGTTCGTCGGCGATCTCGGCGTCGCCGCCGGGGAGCTCGTCCGGCTCCAGCATGGGCAGCGTCAGCTCCTCGAATCGGGCCTCCACCCAGGCGTGGAAGCGGGTGCCCCGGCGCGCGGCCGGTTGCGGGGGGCGCGGCATGGGGCGCGCGAGCTCCTGCGCGAGTCCGTCCGGGTCCTCGGCCAGGAGCAGCAGCTGGGTCGCGGTGAGCGTGGCGGGCAGGGGTACGTCCGTGACGCTCCGGCGGGCGCGCAGGAGTTCGCCGGTGAGCGCGTCGAGGTCGCGGTCCCAGGACGCGATGGCGCGGGCCTCCTCGGGCGTGAGGGGCTCGGGCTCGGTGGCGCGGGGCCGGGTGTCCCCCTCGACGGTGGGGGCGGTCGACTGGTGCGGGACGGTCGGGCGGGCGGTGCTCCAGGCGTCCCAGTGGGCCGGGTCGTCGTGGTCCTCGGCGCCCGGGAACTCGTCGCCGTACGCGCCCTCTTCGTCGTACGGGAGCTCGTCGTAGGGGGGCTCGTCGTGGAGCGGCTCTTCCTCCGGGGGCGGCGGCCAGTCCGGGTCGTCGTAGGCCGCCGGGGCGCGGGTGGGCGCGGGGTGGCCGTAGGCCTCGGAGGCGAGGTTCTCCAGGTGGGCGAGGACCGTGGCGGCGGCCGCGTGGCGGCGGGCCAGGGCGGTCGCGTCCAGGGGCAGCGGCCATGCCTGGTCGGCGGTCGCCTCGTGCAGGGCGGGGTTCTCCTCGCCCTCCTCCGGCTCGTCCGCCCAGGCCTCGATCTCGCCGTACCCGGCGGCGCAGTGGTCGTGCAGGGCCTGGAGGAAGTCGGACGGTCCGCGCGGCTTCTTCTGGGCGGGGCCCCACCAGTGACCGGAGCCGAGGAGCAGGGAGCGGGGGCGGGTGAAGGTGACGTAGCCGAGGCGGAGTTCCTCGGTGTGCTGGTGCTCCTTCATGGCCTCGTGGAAGGCCTTCATGCCCCGGGAGTCCCAGCCCTCGATGTCGGGGAGGGTGTCGGCATCGCCCCGCAGGACGTGCGGCAGCACCTTGGCCTGGGCGGTCCACTTCTCGCGGCCCTGGGCGCTGGGGAAGGTGCCGTTGACCAGACCGGGGACGACGACGACGTCCCATTCCAGACCCTTGGACTTGTGGGCGGTGAGCACCTTGACGGTGTTCTCGCCGCCCGGGAGCGCGTTGTCGAGGCCCTTCTCGTACTGGGCGGCGGTGCGCAGGAACCCGAGGAAGGCCAGCAGGGTGGCCTCGTTGTCGCTCGCGGCGAAGGAGGCGGCGACGTCAAGGAAGTTGGACAGGGTCTCGCGGCGGCGGGCGGCGAGCGCGTGCGGGGACGCCGACAGCTCCACCTCCAGGCCGGTGACGGCGAGGACGCGGTGCAGGACGTCCATCAGCGGGTCGGACAGGGAGCGGCGCAGCTCGCGCAGTTCGGTCGCCAGGCGCGCGAAGCGCACGCGCGCGTCCGGGGAGAAGGGCAGCCCGTCGTCGTCCCCCTCGCCGTCCATCGGCGACTCCAGGAACGTGTCGAGGGCGTCGGCGAGCGAGATCACCTCGGAGGGGTCGGTCCCCTCGACGGCCTCGGCGAGCCGGCGGCCGGGGTCGTCGTCGGCGTCCACGCGCGCGTGGGCCACGAGTCGGCGGGCGCGCCGTCCCAGCAGGGCGAGATCGCGGGGGCCGATGCGCCAGCGCGGTCCGGTCAGCAGGCGGACCAGGGAGGCGTTGGCCCCCGGATCCTGGAGGACCTCGCAGACGGCGACGAGGTCGGCGACCTCGGGCAGGTGCAGCAGCCCGGACAGGCCGACCACCTCGACGGCGACGTCCCGGGCGACGAGCGCGCCCTGGATCTCCGCGAAGTCGGTCGCCGTACGGCACAGCACGGCGATCTCGCCGGGCGGCGTGCCGGTGCGGACGAGGTGGGCGATCGAGTCGGCGATCCACGCGATCTCCTCGGCATGGGTGCGCAGGAGGGCGCAGCGGACCGTCCCGTCGCGTTCGGCGCCGGGGGCCGGACGGAGTGCCTCCACGCCCGCGTGCATGGCGCGCAGGGGCTCGGCGAGGCCGTTGGCGAGGTCGAGGAGACGGCCGCCGCTGCGGCGGTTCTCGCTGAGCGCCTGGCGGGTGGCGGACCGTCCGTCGGCGCGGGCGAAGTGCTCGGGGAAGTCGTCGAGGTTGGCGACGGAGGCGCCGCGCCATCCGTAGATGGCCTGGCAGGGGTCGCCCACGGCGGTCACCGGGTGGCCGGTGCCACCGCCGAACAGGCCCGACAGCAGGACGCGCTGGGCCACCGAGGTGTCCTGGTACTCGTCGAGGAGCACCACGCGGAACTCGTCGCGCAGCACCCGGCCCACCTCGGGGATGTCGGCGAGCGCCGCGGACAGGGCGATCTGGTCGCCGAAGTCGAGCAGGTCGCGTTCGCGTTTGGCGGCCCGGTAGCGCAGCACCAGCCCGGCGAGTTCCCGGCGCGCGGCCGCGGTCTCGGGGATCTTTCGCAGGTCGGCGTTGGAGAGCTTGGCGCCCTCCAGGGTGCGCAGCAGATCCGCGTCCCACGCGCGCAGGTCCTCGGGGCGTACGAGGTGTTCGGCCAGCTCGGAGTCGAGGGCCAGGAGGTCGCTGACGAGGTCGGCGAAAGAGCGGGTGAGCGCCGGGTAGGGGCCGGGTGCCTCGCGCAGCACGCGCGCGGCGAGCTGGTAGCGGGTGGCGTCGGCGAGCAGCCGGGAGGTCGGCTCCAGCCCGAGGCGCAGGCCGTGGTCGGTCAGGAGGCGGCCCGCGAAGGCGTGGTACGTGGAGATCACCGGCTCGCCCGGCGGGTTGTCCGGGTGGATGATGTCGGGATCCGTGACGCCGGCCTTGACGAGTGCCTTGCGGACGCGTTCGGCGAGTTCACCGGCGGCCTTGTTGGTGAAGGTCAGGCCGAGGACCTGCTCGGGGGCCACCTGTCCGGTGCCGACCAGCCACACCACGCGGGCCGCCATCACCGTGGTCTTGCCCGACCCGGCTCCGGCCACGATCACCTGCGGGGCGGGCGGCGCGGTGATGCAGGCCGTCTGCTCCGGGGTGAACGGGATACCGAGGAGCTCTTTGAGCTGCTCGGGGTCGGTGATACGGGCGGGCATGTCGGAGAGGCTAGCGGCGGGCACTGACAGCGGGCGTCGCGGCGACCGTCGTACCAGCGATCGGCGCAGCTCAGCGCGGGTGGTGTCATGCGTCACGCCGGTCTCGGGGCCGGGCGCTCACGCGGGTCACTCGACCACGTGCCGCCCCTCGGACCGGGCGCTGCACGACGCGCGGAACGCGCAGTGCGTGCAGTGCTGGCCGGTCTGCGGCGCGAACCGCTCGTCGAGGACCTTGCCCGCGGCGGTGGCCAGCAGCTCGCCGACCCACTCGCCCTCCAGCGGCTCCTGTGCCTGCACCTTGGGCCGGCTCTCGCCGCCGTCCCGCTTGGCGGCCCCCTGCCGGAGATGGACCAGTTCGGCGCCGCCCGGCTCGGGACGGGTGCCGTCGAAGGCGTCGTCGACGGCACCCTCGCGGACGGCGAGCTGGTAGACGGCGAGCTGCGGGTGCCGCTCCACCTCGCGCGCGGTGGGCGCGTGCTTGCCGGTCTTGAAGTCGACGACGTACGCGCGGCCCTCGCCGTCCGCCTCCACGCGGTCCATCTGGCCGCGGATGCGCACCTCGAAGTCACCGGCTCCGAGTGTGACGTCGAAGTCGTGCTCGCTCGCCACCGGCGTACGCCCCGTCCGCGCGCCGCCTGAGTCGACGTGCCACGTCAGGAAGCGTTCGAGCGCCACGCGCGCGTGCTCCTTCTCCTGCGCCGACTTCCAGGGCGCGTCGAAGGCGAGCGCGTTCCACACCGAGTCCAGGCGCTCCATGAGGACGTCGAGATCGGCGGGCGTACGCCCGGAGGCGACCTCGTCGGCGAGGACGTGCACGACGTTGCCGAAGCCCTGGGCGGCGGTGGCGGGGGCGTCGGCCTTCACCTCGCGGCCGAGGAACCACTGCAGGGCGCAGGTGTTGGCGAGCTGGTCGAGGGCGCTGCCGGAAAGCACGACGGGCTGGTCGCGGTTGCGCAGCGGCACCTTGCTCTCGGTCGGCTCGTGCATGCCCCACCAGCGGTCGGGGTGCGCGGACGGTACGAGGGCGCGGCCGTCCTCGTCGGTGAGCGCGGCGAGCCGGGCAAGGCGGCGGCCGGCCGCCTCGCGCAGGGCGTCGGACGCGCGCGGGTCGACCGTCGTGGCGCGCAGTTCGGCGACCAGTGCGGCCACGGACAGCGGGCGGCGGGGGCGGCCCGTGACGTCCTGGGGTTCGACACCGAGCTCGGTGAGGAAGCGGGAGGGGCGGTCCCCGTCGTCGGAGGGTGCCTTCACCGCGGTGACGACGAGCCGCTCCCGCGCGCGGGTGGCGGCCACGTAGAACAGGCGGCGCTCCTCGGCGAGCAGTGCCCCGGGCGTGAGGGGTTCGGCGAGTCCGTCGCGGCCGATGCGGTCGGCCTCCAGCAGCGAGCCGCGGCGGCGCAGGTCAGGCCACAGGCCCTCTTGAACCCCGGCGACGACGACCACGCGCCACTCCAGGCCCTTGGAGCGGTGCGCGGTCATCAGGCGCACGGCGTCGGGCCGTACGGCACGCCGGGTGAGCGTGTCGGCGGCGATGTCCTCGGCCTCGATCTGCTCCAGGAAGTTGAGGGCGCCCAGGCCTCCGGTGCGCTCCTCCGCGCGCGCGGACGTCGCGAACAGGGCGCACATGGCGTCCAGGTCGCGGTCGGCGTTGCGGCCGGCCGCGCCGCCGCGCCGGGCGGCCCGCTCCAGGCGTCCGGGCCAGGGCGTGCCCGCCCACAGGTCCCAGAGCGCCTCCTCGGCCGTGCCGCCGCCCGCGAGGCGCTCTCTGGCCTTCCTGAGCAGCGCGCCGAGGCGCTGGGCGCCCCGGGCGTACGCCGGATCGTGCGCGACAAGGCGCTCGGGCTCGGCGAGCGCCCGCGCGAGCAGCTCGTCCGAGGGCGGCGGCAGCGGGTTGCCGGCCGCCCGCTCCTCCTCGCGCAGGGCCCGGCCGAGCCGGCGCAGATCGGCGGCGTCCATGCCGGCGAGCGGGGAGGTGAGCAGAGTGAGGGCGGTCTCGGTGTCGAGCCAGGAAGTCTCGACGGAGGGCTCCTCCGCGACCTCCTCAGGTGTCTCCGCTTCCTCCTCGGAGGCCTCCGCCCCCTCCTCAGAGGTTTCCGCGTGCTCCTCAGAGGTCTCCGCGTACTCCTCAGAGGAGGCCGTCTCGTCCTCCCTCCGTACGACCGCTTCGGAAGCCCGCGTCGCCTCAGCCGTCGCGACGGCCTTGAGCGCGGTCAGCAGCGGGGCCACCGCCGGCTCGTGGCGCAGGGGCAGGTCGTCGCCGTCGATGTCCAGCGGGACGCCCGCCGCCGTGAGGGCGCGGCGGACGGCGGGGATGGTGCGGGAGCCGGCGCGTACCAGGACGGCCATCTCGCCCCAGGGGACGCCGTCCTCCAGATGTGCCCTGCGGAGGATGTCGGCGATGTTGTCCAGCTCCGTGCCGGGCGTCGGATACGTGTAGACCTCGACGCGGCCGCCCTCGCGCGCGGGAGCGAGGTCGCGGTGGGCGCGCACCTTCTCGGCGGGGAGACGGGTGAGCGGCATGCGCGTGGTCAGCAGCCGGGTCGCGGCGAGCAGGCCGGCCGAGGAACGGCGGGAGGACCGCAGGACCTCGACGGGCGCCGGACGACCGTCCGCGCGCGGGAAGGCCTCGGGGAAGTCCAGGATGCCGCCCACGTCGGCGCCCCGGAACGCGTAGATCGACTGGTCGGGGTCACCGAAGGCGACCAGGGTGCGGCCGCCGCCCGCGAGGGCGTACAGCAGGCGTACCTGGGCGGGATCGGTGTCCTGGTACTCGTCGACGTACACGGCGTCGTACTGAGTGGCGAGCCGGTCGGCGGCCTCGGGGTCGCGGGTCAGCAGCACCGCGCGGTGGACGAGTTCCGCGTAGTCGAGCACGCCCTGGAGGTCGAGGACGTCGAGGTACTCGGCGAGGAACGCGGCCGCGGCCCGCCAGTCGGGGCGGCCGATGCGGCGCGCGAACGCGTCCAGGGCGTCAGGGCCGAGCCCCAGCTCCCGGCTGCGCGCGAGGACCGCGCGGACCTCGTCGGCGAAGCCGCGGGTGGTCAGGCAGGCACGCAGCTCGTCCGGCCAGCGCACGTGCTTGAGGCCGAGCTGCTCCAGGTCCCGCTGACCGGCGAGCAGCTCGCGGACGGCCACGTCCTGCTCCGGACCGGAGAGCAGGCGCACCGGGTCAGCGAACCGGTCGCTGTCCTGGTGGGCGCGGACCAGGGCGTAGCAGTACGAGTGGAAGGTGGTCGCCCGGGGCGCGCGTGCCGCGCCCACGCGCCGGGCCATGCGGTCACGGAGGTCGACGGCAGCCTTGCGGCTGAAGGTGAGCACCAGGATCCGCTCGGGATCGGCGCCGCGCGCGATCCGCGCGGCCACGGACTCGACGAGCGTGGTGGTCTTGCCGGTACCGGGGCCGGCGAGGACGAGCAGCGGTCCGGTCCGGTGGTCAACCACCGCGCGCTGGGCGGCGTCCAGACGAGGGGGGTCCGGCACCGCCGGAGGGGTACGCACCAGTCGGTAGGCACCACCAGCCGTCTGCCGCACCGGGGGGTGCGGCAGACGGCTGGTGGAAGAAGAGGAGCTCACGTGGTTCGCCGGTCCTGGTGGTCGTACTGGTGGGCGGGCAGCCGCGCGCGGAGGGCAGTGACCGCGGGATGAGAGGGACGCGCCCAGCCGACGACGCTACGCCGGTGACGGGGACGGAAGCGGCGCTTCTGCCTCATCCCTCGTGGCCCTCGCAGCACACCCGTCCCGCGTGTCCCACGCTTGTCAACGTACGGCATGTCACACGCGTCCCTGGTGTCCCTCGTACAGCCACAGGCTCCCCCAAGAGGCCTCCCATGGCGGAAGCTGTCAGGTGTGACCCTCCGCACTCGCGCCGCCGTCCCACCGGGCCCGTCTCATGTCGAGCCGCGGCATGTGGCCCTCGGCGGCCCGGCTCGCCTGCTTCAGCGGGGTGCCCTCCTGGCGGTAGTGGCCGAGGGCCCGCAGTTCCTCGCCGGGCAGCAGGACCCCGTCGGCGCGCACCACGCGCCACCACGGGACGGCGCTCCCGTAGAGGGCCATCACACGGCCGACCTGCCGGGGGCCACCCTCCTCCAGCCACTCGGCGACGTCCCCGTACGTCATGACCCGTCCCGGCGGAATCCGCTCGGCGACGTCGAGGACCCGCTCGGCGTACTCGGGCAGCGCGTCCCCGT
This sequence comes from Streptomyces sp. V3I7, assembly GCF_030817495.1. Classification (NCBI taxonomy): domain Bacteria; kingdom Bacillati; phylum Actinomycetota; class Actinomycetes; order Kitasatosporales; family Streptomycetaceae; genus Streptomyces; species Streptomyces sp. V3I7. The sequence continues at coordinate 4,458,817 of NZ_JAUSZK010000001.1, read as the reverse complement.
GCCCCGCGTGGGTGTCCTCCGGAAAGCTCCGCTCGCTCATTCCTCCCATCCTGCCCGACCCCACCGACAACGTGCGGCGGCCCCGGGCCCTCGCACCGTCGCCCTTCGGCGGTGTTTGCGGCAGACTGTGCGCCCCCGCATTTGCACCCTGATGCCCCCGTGTGTCGCCGGGGCATGCCACCATCGTGCGGGCGGTGACTGGTGATACGAGATCAAGAAGAGACCATGAAGCAGCAGGGCGTGCCTCCCGAAGGCGCGGAGGGCACGTCTGACGCTGCGGCGCGCCGGAATCCGGCCGACGCGGGCGACGACGACGCCGACAAGAAGGCGCGCGTCCCCGACGACGGCCGCACGGGCGAGGTCGAGGGCGACGAACCGCTGCTCCCCGCGCGCGTGCACCGTCCGTCCGACCTCATGCGGTTCGTGGTGGGCGTGCTAGGCATCGTCGTCCTGCTCGCGATCGCCGCGTTCGCCCATGGCACGACCTCGGGCCTCGAGCAGGACATCAACAAGGGCACCGGTCAGGCGCCCGACCTGCTCATCAAGATCGCGGGGCTCGCGTCGAGCATCGCGATCCTGCTGGTGCCCGTGGCGTTCGCGATCGAGCGGCTGATCAAACGGGACGGGCTGCGCATCGCCGACGGTGTGCTCGCCGCGGTCCTTGCCCACGGCGTGACGCTGGCCACCGACCTATGGGTCGCCCGGGCAGCCCCGCACTCGATCCAGGAGGCGCTCACCCAGCCCTATCCCGGCGACGTCCACGCGCTGACGGACCCGGTGCACGGCTATCTCGCCCCTGTCATCGCATACATGACAGCCGTCGGCATGTCCCGCAGACCTCGCTGGCGCGCGGTGTTGTGGATCGTGCTGCTGCTCGACGCGTTCTCCATGCTGGTCACCGGCTACACGACACCGTTCTCGATCATCCTGACGGTGCTCATCGGCTGGACCGTGGCCTACGGGACGCTGTACGCGGTCGGCTCGCCCAACGTCCGTCCGACGGGGCAGACCCTGCTCGCGGGGCTGCGGCACGTCGGCTTCCATCCCGTGACCGCCGCCCGCCAGGAGGTCCCGGACAGCGAGAACGGCGACCGCGGCCGGCGCTACTTCGTCACCCTGGAGGACGGCCCGCCCCTCGACGTCACCGTCGTCGACCGGGAGCAGCAGGCCCAGGGCTTCTTCTACCGCGTGTGGCGCAACCTGACCCTGCGCGGCTTCGCCACCCGCAGCAGCTTCCAGTCCCTGCGCCAGGCGCTGGAGCAGGAGGCGCTGCTGGCGTACGCGGCCACCGCGGCCGGCGCCAACACCCCCCAGCTGATCGCCACCTCCGAGCTGGGCCCGGACGCGGTGATGCTGGTCTACGAGCACACCGGCGGGCGCACGCTCGACTCGCTGGCCGACGAGGAGATCACCGACGACCTGCTGCGCAATGCCTGGCATCAGGTGCAGGCGCTCCAGGCCCGCCGCATCGCGCACCGGAGGCTGGCGGGTGACGCGATTCTGGTGGATCGTTCCGGCAGCGTGATCCTCACCGATCTGCGCGGCGGCGAGATCGCGGCCGGTGACCTGCTGCTGCGCATGGACATCGCGCAGATGGTCACCACCCTGGGGCTCAGGGTGGGCGCTGAACGCACGGTGGCCTCGGCCGTCGGCGTCCTCGGCCCCGACGCTGTGGCCGACTGCCTGCCGATGCTCCAGCCGATCGCCCTGACCCGCTCCACGCGCGCGACGCTGCGCAAACTGGCCCGGGAGCGGGCCCAGCGCGAGCGCGAGGCGGTGCTCGAGGCGTCCCGTCAGGCCAAGGAGGCCCGCCTGGCGGAGGCCTCGGAGGACACCAGACCGGCCCTGGAGAATCCCGACAAGAAGACGGTGCGCGCCGAGCAGCGGGCCGAGAAGCGGGCCATCGACGAGGCGCTGGAGGAGGCCCGCGAGGAGGATCTCCTCACGCAGATCCGGCACCAGGTGCTGCGCATCAGGCCGCAGGCGCCCGTGGAGCCGGCCCGTCTGGAGCGGGTGCGGCCGCGCACGCTGATCAGCTTCATCGCCGGCGCCATCGGCGCGTACTTCCTGCTGACGCAGCTCACGCACATCCGGTTCGGCCCCCTGATCGCCAACGCTCAGTGGGGCTGGGTCGCCGCGGCGGTGGCGTTCTCGGCGCTCAGCTACGTGGCCGCGGCGATGGCCCTCCTGGGCTTCGTACCCGAGCGGGTTCCGTTCCTGCGGACCGTGGCGGCACAGGTCGCCGGGTCGTTCGTGAAGATCGTCGCGCCGGCCGCGGTCGGCGGTGTCGCCCTGAACACGCGCTTCCTCCAGCGCGCGGGCGTGCGCCCCGGCCTCGCCGTGGCGAGTGTCGGCGCCTCGCAGTTGTTCGGGCTCGGCTGCCACATCCTGATGCTGCTGGCCTTCGGCTATCTGACCGGCACCGAGAAGACGCCGTCGCTGTCGCCGTCCCGGACGGTCATCGCGGGGCTGCTGACGGTGGCGGTGCTCGTGCTCGTGGTGACCTCGGTGCCGTTCCTGCGGAAGTTCATCTCCACGCGCGTTAGGTCGCTGTTCGCCGGTGTCGTGCCGCGCATGCTCGACGTGCTCCAGCGGCCGCAGAAGCTGATCACCGGGATCGGCGGCATGCTGTTGCTGACCGGCTGCTTCGTGATGTGCCTGGACGCCTCGATCCGCGCGTTCGGCGACCAGACGACGTCGCTCAGCATCGCCAGCGTGGCGGTCGTCTTCCTCGCGGGCAACGCGCTCGGGTCGGCGGCGCCCACGCCGGGCGGCGTCGGCGCCGTGGAGGCGACCCTGACGGTCGGTCTCATCGCCGTCGGCCTCCCCAAGGAGGTCGCCGCACCGGCCGTCCTGCTCTACCGGCTGCTGACCCTGTGGCTGCCGGTACTGCCGGGCTGGCTCGCGTTCAACCACCTCACGCGCAAGGGAGCCCTGTAGGCGCGATCGGCCCGGGGGCAGCCGTCCGCGCGCGGGCGGCCGCGCAGGAGTCGTACCTCCTGGCCGTACCTCGTACGGCCCGCGCCCCGAGCGCCCCGTGGCACACGGACCCAGGATGGGATCATGCTGACCCCCTCCCGGATCCGTGTCGCCCTGACCGCCGCTCTGCTGCTGCCCTCCCTGCTGGTGAGCTGCAGCAACGGCTCCGAGGACGGGGATCTCAGGACCCAGGAACTGGACTGGAAGGACTGCCCGGCCCCTTCCGAGGCGGAGGGCGGCGGCGAGTCCCCGTCACCGCTGCCCGGCGGCGTCCCCTGGCAGTGCGCCACCATGAAGACGCCCCTCGACTGGAGCAAGCCGCACGGCGCCACGATCGGGATCGCGCTGATCCGGGCCAAGGCGAGCGGCGACCCGGATCGGCGGATCGGCTCGCTCATCTTCAACTTCGGCGGCCCAGGGGGCAGCGGCGTCTCCACACTGCCCGCCTTCGGCCAGGACTACACGAAACTGCGCACCCGCTACGACCTGGTCAGCTTCGACCCGCGCGGGGTCGGCCGCAGTGCGCCCGTCGAGTGCGAGGACAACGCCCAGCTCGACGAGTTCTTCCAGCAGGACGCGATGCCGGACGACAACACCGAGGTCCGACAACTGGTCGACCGCACCGAGAAGTTCAACGGGGCCTGTGAGAAGAACTCCCCCAAGATACTGCCGCATGTGCGCACCACGGACACGGCACGCGACATGGACCTGATGCGCCAGGTCCTCGGCGACCGCAAACTGCACTACTTCGGCATCTCCTACGGCACCGAACTGGGCGGCGTGTACGCCCACTTGTTCCCCAAGCACGTGGGCCGGGCCGTGTTCGACGCGGTCGTCGACCCCACGCAGAACCCCGAGCAGGGCTCGCTCGGCCAGGCCAGGGGCTTCCAGCTCGCCCTCGACAACTTCGCCGAGGACTGCACGTCCCAGGTCACCGACTGCCCGATCGGCGACACCGCGCAGGACGTCAAGGACCGCATCGCCAAGCTGCTCAAGGACCTGGAGAAGAAGCCGATCCCCGGCGTCTTCCCGCGCGAGCTGACCCAGACCGCCGCAACGAACGGCATCGCGCAGTCCCTGTACTCCAAGGACTTCTGGGAGTACCTCACCGAGGGCCTCCAGGAGGCCTACGAGGGCAACGGAAAGATCCTGATGCTGCTGTCGGACTCGATGAACGGACGCAACGAGGACGGCGAGTACAGCAACATCACCGCGGCCAACGTGGCGATCAACTGCGCGGACGAGAAGCCCCGGTACACGACCAACGACGTCGAGCAGAAGCTGCCCCAGTTCCGCGCCGCCTCCCCGCTGTTCGGGGACTACCTCGCCTGGGGCCTGGTCAGCTGCACCGACTGGGCGGTGCCCGGGGCCGCCGACCATCCCGACGTGAGCGCACCCGGGTCGGCGCCGATCCTCGTGGTGGGCAACACCGGCGACCCGGCGACCCCGTACGAGGGGGCGCGCAGGATGGTGGAGGCGCTCGGCAAGGGGGTTGGCGTCGAGCTGACGTACAAGGGGCAGGGGCACGGGGCGTACGACAGCAAGAACAAGTGCGTGCAGGGGGCCGTGGACGGCTATCTGCTGGACGGGAAGGTGCCGGCGACCGGGAAGGTCTGTTCGTGAGCCATCGCCGATTTCCCGAGAAAACAGCAGGTCAGAGCGTTATCCACAGGCTGCCGCGGGCTCGGCTCGATCGGCCTACGATGGCCTGACTGCTCACCGCGGCGAAGGCGCGGCGGGCTCGTGAGGGGGGTGCGCATGATGCGTTTCGTACGGTGGGCGGCCGCGCTCGTCGCGGCGGTGCTGGTGGCCGGGTGCGGCGGGGGACCGTCGGGCGGGGACGGGGAGAAGAATCCGACCGGCCCGCCCTCGGGGCCGGGGTCCGGATCGGGGTCGCCGACGACCGCCGCGCTGCCTTCCTCGCTCACATCGCAGAAGCTGGAGTGGGGCCGGTGCAAGGCCACCGCCGACTCCGCCACACCGAGCGACGCCTGGCGGTGCGCGACGCTCAAGGTCCCCCTGGACTGGGCGAAGCCGGACGGCACGACCATCGGCCTCGCACTGATCCGGTCGCGTGCCACGGGCCACGACCGCATCGGCTCGCTGCTGTTCAACTTCGGCGGCCCCGGCGGCTCCGGCCTGTCGGCGATGCCGTACTACGCCACCAGCGTCCCGGCGTTGCATGAGCGCTACGACCTGGTGAGCTGGGATCCGCGCGGAGTCGGAGCGAGCGGAGGCGTCCGCTGTCGCGGCGACCGGGCCATCCGGGCCGCCGAGCGCGTGGACGCGACGCCGGACACGCCGGCCGAGGAGAAGGCGTACCTGAGGGACGCCACCGACTTCGCCCGGGGCTGCGCACGGAGCGCCGAAAAACTCATGGCACACGTCTCGACCACCGACACAGCCCGCGACATGGACCTGATGCGCCAGGTGCTCGGCGACCGCAATCTGCACTACTTCGGCATCTCCTACGGCACCGAACTCGGTGGCGTCTACGCCCACTTGTTCCCCCGGAACGTGGGGCGGATGACCCTCGACGCGGTGGTCGACCCGACCGCCGACACCTGGGGCCACGCCGAGAACCAGGCCCGGGGCTTCCAACGGGCCCTGGACGACTACCTCAAGTCCACGGGCCAGGACCCGAGGAAGGGCTCACGGGAGATCGCCGGCCTGCTCCGCCGCCTCGACGCCAGGACCCTCCCCACCTCCTCCGGACGAAGGCTCACCCAGGGTCTCGCGGTCACCGGCATCGTCCTGCCGCTGTACAGCCGGTCCAGTTGGCCGACGCTGACCAGTGCTCTGAGGGCGGCGCGGGAGGGCGACGGCACAGAGTTGCTGTCCCTCGCCGACCGCTACAACGACCGTGACTCCTCGGGGCACTACGGCACGAGGACCCATGCGCAACGGGTCATATCGTGCCTGGATGTCCGGCAGCGCCCGACTCCCGAGGAGACGAAGCGGCGGCTGCCCGAGTTCGAGGGGATCTCGCCGGTCTTCGGGGACTTTCTCGGTTGGGACGCGGCCGGCTGGTGCCACGACTGGCCGGTGGCCGGGCAGTACGACACCCCGGAGGTCAGCGCGCCGGGCGCGGCACCGATCCTGCTCGTCGGCAACACCGGGGACCCCGCGACCCCGTACGAGGGCGCCCGCAGGATGGCGGACGAACTCGGCAAGGGCGTGGGCGTGGAACTGACCTGGAAGGGCGAGGGCCACGGCGCGTACGGGAACGGCAGCGAATGCGTCGACTCGACGGTGAACGCCTACCTGCTGAAGGGCAAGGTCCCCAAGGACGGCAAGGTCTGCTCATGACGACGGCGGGGGCCCCGCGCACCCGTGGTGCCCAGGGCCCCCGCCGCCAGGAAAGCAGGGCGAGCCGTGGCTCAGTAGACCGGCTTCTGCGGTTCGATCTGGTTGACCCAGCCGATCACACCGCCGCCGACGTGGACGGCGTCCGCGAAGCCCGCGGACTTCAGGACCGCGAGGACTTCCGCACTGCGGACACCCGTCTTGCAGTGCAGGACGATCTTCTTGTTCTGCGGGAGGTCCTGGAGGGCGTTGCCCATGAGGAACTCGTTCTTCGGGATCAGCTTGGCGCCCGGGATGGAGACGATCTCGTACTCGTTCGGCTCGCGGACATCGATGATCTCGATGTTCTCGCCGTCGTCGATCCACTCCTTGAGCTGCTTGGGAGTGATCGTGGAGTCGGCGGCGGCCGCCTGGGCCTCCTCCGAGACGGCGCCGCAGAAGGCCTCGTAGTCGATGAGCTCGGTGACCGTGGCGTTCTCGCCGCAGACCGCGCAGTTGGGGTCCTTGCGGACCTTGACCTGGCGGTACTGCATCTCCAGGGCGTCGTAGATCATCAGTCGGCCGACCAGCGGATCGCCGATACCCGCGAGGAGCTTGATGGCCTCGTTGACCTGGATGGAGCCGATGGACGCGCACAGCACGCCCAGGACGCCGCCCTCGGCGCAGGAGGGGACCATGCCCGGCGGCGGGGGCTCCGGGTAGAGGCAGCGGTAGCAGGGTCCGTACTCGGACCAGAAGACGGAGGCCTGGCCGTCGAAGCGGTAGATCGAACCCCACACGTACGGCTTGTTCAGCAGCACGCACGCGTCGTTGACCAGGTAGCGGGTCGCGAAGTTGTCCGTGCCGTCGACGATCAGGTCGTACTGGCTGAAGATGTCCATCACGTTGTCGGCCTCGAGCCGCTCCTCGTGAAGGATCACGTCCACGTACGGGTTGATGCCCTTGACGGTGTCGCGCGCGGACTCGGCCTTGGAGCGGCCGATGTCGGACTGGCTGTGGATGATCTGGCGCTGCAGGTTCGATTCGTCGACCTCGTCGAACTCCACGATGCCGAGCGTGCCGACGCCCGCCGCGGCCAGGTACATCAACGCCGGCGAGCCCAGACCGCCGGCGCCCACACAGAGCACCTTGGCGTTCTTCAGCCGCTTCTGCCCGTCCATTCCGACATCGGGGATGATCAGGTGGCGGGAGTACCGGCGAACCTCGTCTACGGTGAGCTCAGAAGCTGGCTCGACCAGGGGTGGCAGCGACACGGGGACTCCGATGGTCGGTCGATCACTACAGTCGTTCTCCCTGTAACACTGCCACGGCCTTCTTCATTCCGAGACACCCGTTCCGATGTGCGAGACGATCTCGTCCCAGTAGCCGGGCATGGTCTCCCACGGGTCCATCCGTCCGCCGCGATCGGTGCGGTCGGTGAAGTAGATCGTCGCCGCGCCCTGCCAGCGGGCGATCCGCAGCGCCTCCTCCAGGTGGCCGCGGGGTACGCCGTGGACGAAGTGGCAGAAGCGGTCGGGCGGGTAGTCGGCGGTCCACTCGGCGACCTGCGACCAGCGGTACTCGGACCAGGGACCGGAGAAGGTCACGAGCTGGTCGGCGTTCTCGGCGTAGCCGGCGTAGGGGTGAGTGCCGTGGCCGAGGACGATGTGGGCCTCGGGCTGGATCGCGCGGAGCGTGGTGACGGTGCGCCGTACGTCGGGGAGCGCGCCGCGCTCGGCCGGACAGCGGTCGAGGTAGAAGCCGTCGACCCGGTACCAGTCGGCGTAGCGCTGCGCCTCGGGAAGCAGGTCCACGAAGGTGCGGGCGCCATGGGCGGCGTCCAGCCGCCCGAGGACCCGGACGCCCGCGGTGCGCAACCGGGCGGCCGCCTCCAGGCAGTGCGGGTCTGGGCGGCTGCCGGGGCCGCCCGCGACGTCGAGGACGACCCAGTGCAACGGCGTGCCGGGCCGGGTGAGTTCGGCCCACTCGGCCGGGGCGACGAGGGGGTGCGCATAGCCGGGGATCCCGAAACCGGTACGGACGCGGGTGCTCGCGGTGCCTGTTCTGGTGCGGGTCAGATGCGGCACGCCGCCTCCATCCAGATGTCGGCGAGGGATTCCTCCAGGTTGATCCGCGGCCGCCAGCCGAGCCGGTCGCGCGCGGTGCGCACATCGGCCTGCTGCCAGCTGCCGCAGCCGTCCGGGTACGGGTACGCGACGGGGCCGTGGTCGGATTCGGGGCGAAGATGGCCGAGGGAGGACCGCAACGGGCCGGGCGGGCCGTCGAGTTCGTGCAGGGCGCCGCCGTATCCGGCGATGCGGGCGAGCACGGCGGCGGCGTCCCGCAGGCGCACGGCTCGGCCGGAGCCGATGTTGATGACGCCCTGCGCGGCGGAGAGAGAGGCGGCGTGCACGGCGCGCGCGACGTCGCGTACGTCGATGAAGTCGCGCTGGGTGCCCAGACCGCCGAGCTTGAGTTCGCCGTCGCCGGACTGCATGGCGCGGCGCATGGCCTCGGCGAGCCGGCCGAGCGGGGAGCCTGCCGGGGTGCCGGGTCCGGCCGGCGAGAACACGCGCAGGACGACGGCGTCCAGGCCCGAGCCCAGGACCAGTTCGGTGGCGGCGAGCTTGCTGACGCCGTACGGGCCGCCGGGGCGGGGCACGGCGTCCTCGGCGGTGGAGGAGCCGGGCTGGCTGGGGCCGTACTCGGAGCTGCATCCGATCTGGACCAGGCGGGCACCGCAGCCGCTGCGGCGCAGGGCCTCGCAGACGGTGGCGACGGCCACGGTGTTGTGGCGGGTGAGTTCGCGGGCACCCCCGCGTGTGGCGCCCGCGCAGTTGACGACGACCCCGGGGTGGACGGCGTCGAGGAAGCGGGTGAGCGCGCCGGGGCTGCCGGTGGCGAGGTCGAAGCGCACGTCGGCGTCGTCGCCGCGGCCGAGCGCGGTGAGCTGGACGGCCGGGTCGGCGAGCAGCCGGTCGGCGACGAAACGCCCGAGATAGCCGTTGGCTCCGATCAGCAGGACCCTCATCGCGCGGCTCCCGGGGTGTGCGCGCCGGGAGCACCGGATGCTCCGGGTCGGGAGGTGGTCATGTGGCGTTCTCCTTCGAGGGGGTGGTGCGGTGGCCTGCGGTGCCTTGACCTGGCGTCCGGGGCCTGGGGTGGTCCGGATCCGGGCGCGGGGCCGGGTCCGGTGGGCGGCCTCGCCGCGCGGGAAGTGGGGGGTGTGGGAAACAGGGGAGGCATGAGGGACGTCGCGTACCGGTCACCGGGGATCTCCCGTCGGCGCGTGGGCCGAGGCCCGGGTGAGGGTGCGGGTGGCGCGGAACAGCAGGGTCAGCGCGGCCACCGTGCAGACGAGGGCCGGCACGCTGCCGGGACCCCAGGCCTCCACCAGGGTGTCGACGGGGGCGCTCAGGAAGGCGCATCCCGGAAGCCGGCCGCTGAGCACCAGGGCCGGAGCCGCCGCCTCGGCGACGGCTGCCGCGGCGAGGGCGACGGAGGCGAGGTGGGAGAGGTGCCGGATGCCGAGCAGCCGGGCGAGCAGGAGGAGGGCGCCCAGAGAGAGGGTCTGGGGATAGGCGGCGCTCTCGTCGAGGACGGCGCCGCATACGGCGGCCAGGGCCGCGAGGGCGCACAGGAACAGGGCGAACGCGCCGAGCAGCAGCGGCTGTACGGCGGTGGTGAACTCCTCCAGGCCGCGGCTGGCGGCGAGCCTGCGGCGCGCCCGCGCGGCGAAGAGATGCGCGCTCCAGGTGGCTGGGGCGCAGGCGAAGGCGAGGGCCAGGAGCGGTGCGAGGGCGGTGGGCCAGGGGCCGTCCGGCGTACCGTTCGGCAGGCCGTCGGGACCACCGCCGCCGACGGCGCCGAGCAGGCCGTCGCCGAAGGCGGCATAGCCGAGGAGCCAGAGGGTCCACGCGCGCGGGCGCGCTGCCAGGCGCCAGGCGGAGGTGCCGGCGGGCATGCTCAGCGGGCCTCGGCGCAGTGCGGCGCGTACGCCGAGGGCGACCGCGAGGGCGCCGGTGACGGCGACCAGGAAGCGGGTCCGGCCGTGGGTGAGGTGCAGTCCGGTCACGGTCGCCGCGCTCAGGGCGCCGGGGAGGAGCGCGAGCAGGGCCCAGTCGGCGCGGGCCCTGGGGGCGGGGGTCGTCTCGGGGGGCGGGGGCGCGTCGCCGTCGCGGGGGACGCGCGCGTACATCTCCTCGGCGAGGGAGAAGACGTCGCGGTGGCGGAAGCGGGCGGCCGTACGGTCGGTCACGCCGTGCGCCTCCAGACCGGCGGCGATCTCCAGGGGGTCGACGGCCCCCTCGCACAGGTCGCGGTGGCGGCGCATCAGGGCCTTCACGGGATCGGCCGCGCCACGGCGGGCCGCGGGTCTGCGGCTCTTGCCCGTCTCCGGATCGGCTGCGACGCCGACGGGCGTCGGGGGCGGCTCGGGGACGGCGTCGGCCTCGCCCGGCGCTCCCCCGGCGTCGCTCTCCAGCCGCGCCTCCGAGTGCGCGTCCCAGGCGCCGGGACTGTCCGGGGCGGTGGGGTGGTCGATTTTGCTCAGGTCGGTCATCGCGCCCCCTCCGGGGCTGCCAGACGGGTGCCTCGTACGGGCGTGTCAGGCGTGTCGGAGGCCCAACTCGGGCCGCCGCGCGCCGGATCGGTGCGGGGCGCGGGGTCGCTCCAGTGGCCGGGGATGCGGGATTCGGGCGGGGCGCCGAACGGGAGGGGCTCGCCGGTGTCGTCGAGGACGACGTGGCCCACCGGGCTGTGCGCGACGATCTCCAGGTAAATTCCGTGAAATGCCGCGAGGTTCTGCTCGGCGGTGAACAGCTCCAGCGCGCGGGCGCGGGCGGCGGCGCCCAGGCGCTCACGGCGCTCGGGGTCCTGGAGCAGAGCCACGCACGCCTCGGCGAGCGCCCGCGGATTGCGCGGGGGGACGACCAGGCCCGTACCGCCGATGACCTCGACCACCGCGCCGACGTCCGTCGACACCGTCGCCCGTCCGCAGAACATGGCTTCGACCAGGCTGACCGGGAAGCCCTCGACGACGCTGGACAGGACGATCACCGCGCCGGCGGCATAGACGTCGGCGAGGGTCGGGGCCTCCGGGCCGCCGATCTCCTCGAAGGACACGGGGTTGTCGCCGACCGCGTACGCGCCGTCCGCCTCGTCGGGGAAGAGCTGGGCGGCAAGTGCCTTGCAGTGGCCCAGATATGCCTGGCCCTCGGCGCCGGCCGCCGCGCCCAGGATCCGCAGACGGGCCTCGGGTTCGGCCTTGCGGACCTCCGCGAAGGCGTGCAGCAGGGACACCAGGTCCTTGGCGGGCTCCACCCGGCCGACCCACACGAGCGTGCCGGGGTCGCCGCGGTCCGGGGACTCGCCCACCTCCGCGAACCGGTCGGCCTCCATGCCCGGGTGGACGGTGCGGATCCTGGCGCGGTCGGCGCCGCACCGTTCCTGCCAGCGGCGCGCGTGGGCGTTGCCGGGCGTGATGAGCGTGGCCCGCTGGTAGACCTCGGCGGCGAGTCCGCGGTGGAAGGCGGCGAGCAGCGCCCGTACGGCCGGGGCGGCGGTGCCGGGGCCCGAGGCCAGGTAGTGCGAACGCAGTTGGAGGCCGTACTCGGTCACCAGCAGCGGTACGCCGAAGAAGTGGCGGGCGAGCAGGCCGGGGAGCGCCGCCGTGCCGCCGGCCGTCGCATGGCACAGGTCGGCCGAGCCGAGGTCGTCGTCCTCGTACCAGTCGAGAGAGAGGGGGCGCAGGGCGCGTTCGAGGTGTGCGGCGACGGCGAGCAGGTCGGGCACGCGGGCGGTGCGCGCCGTGCGCGGGGCGCCGGGCGCGCGGCAGGCTCGTTCCAGGGCGTGCACGGCGCTCTCGGAGCGGAGCGCGCCGACCAGTCCGCCCTCCTCACGGGCCAGTTCCGCGAGCCCGTACAGCGCGTAGGCGAAACGGTCCTTCTGATCAGCGGAACCGTCCCCGGCCCGCCGAGGATCAGCCGGACCGCCCGGACCGCCCGCAACACAGGCAGCGCCGGCACCGCCCACAACGCCAGCACCGCTGGCACCGCTGGCACCGCTGGCACCGCTGGCACCGTCCGCCCCGACGAGTCGGCTCCGACCATCGACCGAGGCCGCCCCGTCCAGCCCCTCAGGGGCGCCGCAGATCGCCCGGGCAAGCTCCCCGTAGCACTCGGCGAAGCGCCGGCGTGCGCGCCGTCCGTGCACGACTCCGTCGTCGTCCGCGCACCACAGCGGCGCCGTACGCACCCGGCCGACCTGCTCCGGGAGCGGGACCCAGCCCTCGTCCTCCTGCTGCCGGGTGCGGCTGAGCGCGTAGATGTCGAACTCGTGCTGCCCGAGCCCGCGCACGAGCCGGTCGCACCAGAGCCTGGCGTCGCCGTTCACATACGGATAGCCACCCTCCGTAAGCAATCCGATGCGCACGTGCACACCCCCGATCTCCCGTCCAGGGAGCCACCGTTGCTTCGGCGGCTCGCAGCGGCACGAAGGTATGCGGAGTTGGCGGCCGCGCGACGGACGGTTGTCCGTCGCGCCATCAAAAGGGGTGAACGGTCGTAACTTTCCCGTGCGGGTCGCGTTTTGTCGCGCTAAGAGATCAAGCACCCACGGAACGTCATGCCCGACGCCCCGGAACGACGCCCGTCACTTCCCGGGGTAGGGCCACACGTTGGGCCGGCAGTGGATCCCGTCGTGGTCGAGGAACTTGGTCTGCTGCTGCATGACCGGCGCCAGGTCGCCGTCCTTGTCACAGGTGACATGGCCGTAGCCCAGCCGGTGGCCGACCTCGTGGTTGATCAGCATCTGCCGGTACGAGTAGATCTTGTCCCCGTAGGTCACCGAGCCCTGAGCCCACCGGTACGCGTTGATCATCACGCGCTCGGTGGCGGCCGAGTCGCACGAGACGTTGTCCTCGGTCGTGTCGAGCCCTGACTTGGCGCACCACTGCGCAGTCGTCCCGGGACTGGCGAGCGTGATGACGAAGTCGGGCCGCCCGGAGGAGACGCGATCGAAGGTGCGGGCACCGCCGTGGGCCCAACTGCGCCCGTCGTTGAGCGTCTTCTGCACGGCCTGCGCGAACAGCTCGCCGTCCAGGCCGAGCCCCTGCTCCACGTCGACGCGGTAGGTGAACTTGCGCCCCGCGCCCGGCGCCTTGGCGGAGCCGGGCACCGTGGAGAACTTCCCCGAGCCCTTGAGTCTGGCCCCGAGCGGGTACTTCACGCCCATTTTCTGGGCGTACGTCAGCGGGACGACGCCCGGCGCCGCGGGCGGGAGCGATGGCACGGCATCGCGCGCGGCGGTGCCCTGGGCGTCGACGCCCGCTTCGGCCCGGGACTGCGCGTCGGCGCCGTCGCGGTCGTCGGCGACCTGGCCGGCCACGATCACCGCGAGCACGGTGGTGACGGCGGCGGCCGCGATGCCGGTGAAGGCCCGCCCCTTGCCTCCCTTGGCGGGCGCGGGCGGGCCGGTGGGGAGCGCCTCGTCGTGCGCTGGGGCCTCGTCGGGGGCCGGGTGCGCTCCGGGGGCGTACGCGTGCGTGCGCTGGGCGCCCACCGACGGCCGGGGCGCGAAGACATCGTCGCCGTCGAACGCGTCGATGTACTCCTGCCGGGGCCCGCCCGCGGGCATCCGCCGCTGCGGCGGTACGTCCACGCCGGGCGCCCCCGTGAACTCGCCCCAGCCGCCCCCGGTTTCGCGCTGCTCGGGATGACCACCCCGGGCCTGCGGGACGCCGTGGGCGGGAGTGCCGCCGGGAACACGCGGGACCCCATGGGCCGGAGTCCCGTCAGGAAAACGAGGCACCCCACGCGCGGGCGTCCCGTCAGGAAAACGAGGCACCCCACGCGCGGGCGTGCCGTCAGGAAACCGCGGCACACCCGGGACAGAAGGACCACCCGGAAACTGCCGCGCCCCTTGCGCGGCCGCGCCACCCGGCACCGACGCACCACCGGACACGGACGCACCACCAGGAGCCGCCGCACCACCGGACACGGACGCACCACCAGGAGCCGACGCACCACCGGGGACCGACGCACCACCAGCGAACGGCCCCGACGCACCATCGGCGAACTGCCCCTGCCGCCCCCCGTACCCGCACACACCGTCCGCCGCAGAAGCCGGCCGCTGCCCGGGAACCGACCCCGGCTCACCACCCCGCGTCCCGCCCTGGCGTCCGGGCTGAGGTCCGGGCTGAGGCGTCTCGGAGCCCCGTGCCCGTCGCCCCGTCGATATGTCCGCGCCGTCGCCCTTGATGTCCGCGCCGTCACCCTTGGCGGCCGGCCCGCGCCGACTGTGGCGTCCCACCTCGCCCCTCAGCTCCCCGTAATCGCGTCGGCGCCGGCGCCTCCGGCCGCCGCACCACCGTCGGCGGAACCGAAGTCACCGTCGCCCACGGCATCTCCCACTCGGGCGGAAGCCTCTGTTCCGTCCACAAGGTCCAACTCCCCCACCTCGCCCAGAAGTTCCCGGACCCGCTCGGCGACCATGTCGGGGTACTCCATCATCGCGACGTGCCCGGCCTCCGGCAACGACAGCAGGCGGGAGTCACGGAAGGAGCGGGCGGCCTTCTGGGCCATGCGGTAACCGACGAGCTGGTCGCGGCCGCCGTAGATCAACAGGGTTGGGGCGAGGACGCGTTCGGCCTGGCGCCACAGCCCGTGCTGGCCGCCCAGGGTGTACGCGTTCACCAGCCCGCGCGCGGAGCGCGCCATCGCGTCCCAGAAGTACGGCAGCCGCAGCCGCCGTTCCAGTTCATCCACGGCGTGCTGGAACGCCTCCGGAGTCACCTGGTCGGGGTCCCCGTAACAGAGCGCCATGGCGCTCTGGACCCGCTGTTCGACGGTCCACTCCCGGGTGAGCCGGGTGAACAGCCCGGCGACGCCGGGCACGCTGAGCAGCCCCGTCGGCACCGCGCTGCGCTGCACGCGCAGCTCCGGGAGCGCGGGTGACACGAGCGTGAGGGTCCGCACGAGATCCGGGCGGACGGCGGCGACGCGCGTCGTGACCGCGCCGCCGAGCGAGTTGCCGAAGAGGTGCACCGGGCCGCGCCCGGTCGCGTCGAGATAACGGATCACCGCGCGCGCGTGCCCCGTGATGGAGTAGTCGCCGTCGTCCGGGGGCGGGGAGTCGCCGAAGCCGGGAAGGTCGAGCGCCTCGCTCTCGACGACGCCGTCGAGTCCGGCCATCAGCGCCGACCAGTTGAGCGAGGAGCCGCCGAGCCCGTGGACGTACAGCGCGGGCGGCAGTCCCTCGCGCGCGGGCGGCCGCGACCGGACCGACAGCGTGACGCCCGGCAGCCCCACTGACCTGAGCCGCTCGCCCTCCGCGATCCTGACGAGCGCCACCTCCGGCAGGACGCTGGTGGCCGGCACGGACGGCAACTCGGTCGAAGACATGCGGCAATGTTACGAGACGATCACGCTCTGGTTCATGTGTTCGCCATCACAGGCGGAGCCAGGGCCACACGCCGAGCCAGGGCCACATGCGCAGCCGCGGTCACACGTGGAGCCACAGTCACACATGGAGCCACTGTCACGGGCGCCGCCCCGGTTCACGAACGCCACACGAGGAACGGGCCCCGGATGGCATAGCGTCCACATCGGGTGTCTCCTAGGCTCTTACCAGGGCACCCGTTTGTGGCCCCTGCTCATTCCGGGGACGTACTAGGAAGGGAGCCCGCCATGGAGTTCGACCCCACCGATCCGGAGGAGCTCGCCGAACTGGAGGAGTCCGACGTCACGGAGATCGACGTCGAGGCCCCCGAGGGCGACGCCG
This sequence comes from Streptomyces sp. V3I7, assembly GCF_030817495.1. Classification (NCBI taxonomy): domain Bacteria; kingdom Bacillati; phylum Actinomycetota; class Actinomycetes; order Kitasatosporales; family Streptomycetaceae; genus Streptomyces; species Streptomyces sp. V3I7. The sequence continues at coordinate 4,442,773 of NZ_JAUSZK010000001.1, read as the reverse complement.
CCGAGCAGCTCACGGACGTCACCGAGGAGCGCGACACCCCCCTCACCGACGAGGACGCGGATCGCGCCAGCGAGGCCGACCTGATCGAACAGACGCGCGTCGTCTCGCTCGACGAGGACGACTACCGCTGACGACTACCGCTGACATCCGGGACGACACGGGGAGTAACCTGTGCCGGTTGCGGATCTTAGGTCGGTTTTTATCGCCCTCGGTACGTGAAATTCTGCGCTCGCACCGCGCGCACCACGGTTACCGAAAAGTACGATGGCCGCGCGGCGCACACCGCACGTGGACGATTTGGGAGGCGGCGTGACAGCCATCGAGCAGACAGAGGCGGCGCGCCCGCGGGGCACGCGCCTGCCACGCCGAGCCCGACGGAACCAGCTTCTGGGTGCCGCGCAGGAAGTCTTCGTGGCCCAGGGCTACCACGCGGCCGCGATGGACGACATCGCCGAGCGCGCCGGCGTCAGCAAGCCCGTGCTCTACCAGCACTTCCCGGGCAAGCTCGACCTCTACCTCGCCCTGCTGGACCAGCACTGCGAGGCCCTGATCGAGTCGGTCCGGGCCGCGCTGGGGTCGACGATCGACAACAAGCAGCGCGTGCGGGCGACGATGGACGCCTACTTCACGTACGTGGAGGACGACGGCGGCGCCTTCCGGCTGGTCTTCGAGTCCGACCTGACGAACGAGCCCGCGGTGCGCGAGCGCGTCGACAAGGTGAGCAACGAGTGCGCCGAGGCGATCTGCGAGATCATCGCCGAGGACACGGGTCTGTCCCGCGCCGAGTCGATGCTGCTGGCCTCCGGCCTCGGCGGGCTCGCCCAGGTGGTCGCGCGCTCCTGGCTGCACAGCGACCGCAGCGTCCCGCGCGACCAGGCGGTCCAGCTCCTGGCGTCGCTCGCCTGGCGCGGCATCGCCGGCTTCCCGCTGCACGGCAACGACCACCACTGACAACATCGGCGGCCGCTGTTCGCTCCTGGCGTTCTTGGGCGGAGCATGGACGTCCCCTCACCGGGCTAATGTGTTCGGGGTACAGCGCGGCAGGCCGCGCACTTCACTGACCGTCGGAGGGACATAGCCGTGGAGGTCAAGATCGGCGTGCAGTACGCGCCCCGCGAGATCGTTCTGGAGAGCGAGCTGAGCGGCGCGGAGCTCGAGCGCGTGGTGGCCGACGCACTGGCCGGAAAGTCGCAGCTGCTGAGCCTCGAGGACGAGAAGGGTCGCAAGATCCTCGTCCCGACGGACCGTCTCGCCTATGTGGAGCTCGGCGCGCCGACCACCCGCAAGGTCGGCTTCAGCGCGCTGTAGTCACCGCCGGCGGTCACGAGCCGACAGCGGTCGCTGTCACAGCTGACACAACCGAAGAGGCCCGGTGGCACACAGCCGCCGGGCCCCTTCGTGTGAACACCTCCACGGGTGGAGCACATGCGCCCCACCGAGGAGGGTTGCATTCCGCAGGTCAGGGGTATGACCGGCTACGACCGTGAAGCGCATGCCGGTAGCGGGAGGGCCCCCTTGTTGATCGTGGAAGCCGTCGGTTCCGCCCTGCTCGGAGTGATGCTCGCGTGGGTGGCGACGCACCGCCTGGCCCACCGCCTGCCCGCCCGTCCGCTGGTCTTCTCCACCGCGATCGCCGGAGCCCTTTTCGGTGACTTCGTCACCCACAGCGCGCTGGATCAGGGCACGGTCCTGCTCAGCCTGCTCGGCGCGGCCGTCGTCTCCGCGGCGTCACTCTCCCTGCTGCTCCGTCCCACGCCCCGCCCCCTGCGCCGCAGCTCCGCCCCGGCGTAAACCCGAAGACCGGCGAGGCGGCGCAGCCGCCGAGGGGCGCGGGGAACCGCGCGCCCGGCGGCACACGCACCCGCAGACGCAAAACGGCCGGGCCACCCCCGAACGGAGCGCGACCCGGCCGACCTCACGGAGTGGCTACGCGGCGAGACCCAGCGCCGCCATCCGCTTCGTGTGCGCCTCGGTGATGCGGGAGAACATCCGGCCGACCTCGGCGAGATCGAAGCCGTCCGCCACGCCGCCGACGAGCATCGTGGACAGCGCGTCCCGGTCGGCGACGACCCGCTGGGACTGCGAGAGCGCCTCGCCCATCAGACGCCGCGCCCACAGCGCGAGCCGGCCGCCCACGCGCGGGTCCGCGTCGATGGCCGCGCGTACCTTCTCGACGGCGAAGCCCGCGTGGCCCGTGTCGTCCAGGACGGCGAGGACGAGCTCGCGCGTGTCGGAGTCGAGGCGGGCGGCCACCTCACGGTAGAAGTCACTGGCGATCGAGTCGCCGACGTACGCCTTGACCAGGCCCTCCAGCCAGTCCGAGGGCGCCGTCTGGCGGTGGAAGCCGTCGAGCGCGGCGACGAACGGCTGCATCGCGGCGGTCGGCTCCTCGCCGATCTCCGTGAGCCGGTCACGCAGCTGCTCGAAGTGGTGGAACTCGGCCGAGGCCATCTTCGCCAGCTCCGCCTTGTCCGCCAGCGTCGGCGCCAGCTTGGCGTCCTCCGCGAGCCTCTCGAACGCCGCCAGCTCGCCGTAGGCGAGCGCGCCGAGCAGGTCCACGACCGCGGCGCGGTACTGCGGCTCGGCCGACGCGCGGGCCCAGTCCTGGGCGGCGACACCGGTGCGCTCGACCGCCTCGGACGAGTCGGCGGAGGCCGCGGATCCGGCGGGCGCGGCGGAGGCGTTGTCAGGCTTGTCAGAGCTCGTCATGAAGCGCACAATAGCCCGCCGCTCGCCGGGGGGAAGCCCCTGGCCGAGCAGTGTGACCACGACTACGTGACCAAACCGGCCGTCGCATGTGTGCGATTCCGGGGTATGGTGGTAATGCGCCTGCTGAGTACGTCGACGCGTTTTGACGTACTTCGACAGGCCGCACGCATGAGGATGCCCGGTCGGTGGCCCGATCGGCTCCGACCTGACAGCCCTCCCGGCCGCAAGTACGGCACCAAGCGTACGAAGCCGGAGGGACCCTCAGCGGTTCGAGCGCTAGAGCGTCGACAGAGGTCCCGTGTCCTACGGCTTGCCTTCGCGGTACGCCCGTAAGGCAGCCGACGTCCCGGCACGGTCTGACACGACCCCCGCGCTCGCCTCGCGCCGCACACACAGAAGAGGCAGCACCCTGACTACGACGTTTCGTGAACTCGGAATCCTTCCCGAGACCGCCGAGGCCCTGGAGGCCGTCGGCATCATCGCCCCCTTCCCCATCCAGGAGATGACCCTCCCCGTCGCCCTCTCGGGCTCGGACGTCATCGGACAGGCCAAGACCGGTACGGGCAAGACCCTCGGTTTCGGCCTCCCGCTCCTCGAGCGTGTGACCGTCCCCGCCGACGTCGAGGCCGGCCGCGCCCGTCCCGAGGACCTGACCGACGCCCCGCAGGCGCTCATCGTGGTTCCCACGCGTGAGCTGTGCCAGCAGGTCACCAACGACCTGCTGACCGCCGGCAAGGTGCGCAACGTGCGCGTCGCCGCGATCTACGGCGGCCGGGCGTACGAGCCCCAGGTCGAGATGCTGAACAAGGGCGTCGACGTCATCGTCGGCACCCCGGGCCGGCTGCTCGACCTCGCGGGCCAGAAGAAGCTGGACCTCAGCCGGGTCAGGTGCCTGGTCCTCGACGAGGCCGACGAGATGCTCGACCTGGGCTTCCTGCCCGACGTCGAGAAGATCATGAAGATGCTGCCGGCCCGCCGTCAGACCATGCTCTTCTCGGCGACCATGCCGGGCGCGGTCATCGGTCTCGCCCGCCGCTACATGTCGCAGCCCACGCACATCCGCGCCACCGCGCCGGACGACGAGGGCGCTACGGTCGCGAACATCAAGCAGTTCGTCTACCGCGCGCACAACATGGACAAGCCGGAGATGGTCGCCCGCATCCTGCAGGCCGACGGCCGCGGGCTGGCGATGGTCTTCTGCCGTACCAAGCGCACGGCCGCCGACATCGCCGAGCAGCTCCAGCGCCGCGGCTTCGCCTCCGGCGCGGTCCACGGCGACCTCGGCCAGGGCGCCCGTGAGCAGGCGCTGCGCGCCTTCCGCAACGGCAAGGTCGACGTCCTCGTCTGCACCGACGTCGCCGCGCGCGGCATCGACGTCGAGGGCGTGACCCACGTCGTCAACTACCAGTCCCCCGAGGACGAGAAGACGTACCTGCACCGCATCGGCCGTACGGGCCGCGCGGGCGCCAAGGGTACGGCGATCACGTTCGTCGACTGGGACGACATCCCGCGCTGGCAGCTCATCAACAAGGCGCTGGAGCTGGACTTCAACGACCCGGTGGAGACGTACTCGAGCTCCCCGCACCTCTTCGAGGACCTCGGCATCCCGGCGGGCACCAAGGGTGTCCTGCCGCGCTCGGAGCGTACGCGCGCCGGGCTGGCCGCCGAGGAGCTGGAGGACCTGGGCGAGACCGGCGGCCGCGGTCGCGGCGGCCGGGGCGGTCGCGGTGACTCCCGCGGCGCTTCCCGCTCCGAGGAGCGCGAGCGTCCGGAGCGTACGCCGCGCCGTCGTCGCCGTACGCGCGGCGGGGCAGCGGCCGACTCCGCGTCGGCACCGGCTCCGGTGGAGTCCGCGTCGCCGGCCGCCGAGGCGGTCGCCGAGGACGAGGCCGCCGCGCCCCGTACCCCGCGTCGCCGTCGCCGCACGCGCGGCGGAGCGCAGCCGCAGCAGGTCGCGACCGCGCCGGTGACCGAGCAGGCCACGGCCGCCGTGGAGACGGCGGAGGGTCCGGCCGCGCTGGACACCCTCGAGAAGCCGAGCCGCCGCCGTACCCGCAAGCCGGCCGAGAGCACGGCGGAGACGGTCGCGAGCACGACCGAGGCGCCTGTGGTCCTGGAGGCCGCCGAGGCCACGGAGTCCAAGCCGCGCCGCCGCACCCGCAAGGCCGCGGAGGCCGCTGCCGAGACGGCCGTCGCCACGGCCGAGGGCACGGAGACCAAGCCGAAGCGCACCCGTAAGGCCACTGCGGCCACCACGGAGACCGCCGAGGTCGCCGAGGTCGCCGAGGTGAAGCCGAAGCGCACCCGCAAGAGCGCGGCTGCCGCCGAGGCTGCCGTGGACACGGCCGAGGGCACCGAGGCCAAGCCCAAGCGCACCCGCAAGGCCGCTACGGCCACCACGGCCACCACGGCCGCCGCGGAGGCGACCGAGACGGCGGAGGCCGCCGAGGCCAAGCCCAAGGCGCGCCGCACCCGCAAGACCGCGGCCGCTGCCGAGGCCGCCGTGGACACGGCCGAGGCCGTGGAGGCGAAGCCGAAGCGCACCCGCAAGGCCACTGCGGCCGCCACGGAGACCGCCGAGGTCGCCGAGGCCGCGCCGAAGGCGCGCCGGACCCGCAAGGCCGTCGCCGAGGCGGCGGGTGCCGGTATCCCGGCGCAGGCCGCCGAGGAGCCGGAGACCGCCCCGCGCCGCCGTACGCGCAAGGCCGCCACGGCCGCCACGGAGGCGACCGAGACCGCCGGGGCCAAGCCCAAGGCGCGCCGCACCCGCAAGACCGCGGCGACCTCGGAGGCCCCGGAGGCCTGATCCGGCATCCGGAACTCGGCAACGGAACACCGACGGCCCGGCCCGCTTCACGCGGGACCGGGCCGTCACCGTTTCCGCCGGGCAACCGCGCCCTCCTGGCCTCGCCGGCCGCCCGATAACCTCTGCACATGAGCCGGCCTTCGACCTTCGTCCCGCCCCCCGGCGCGCGTGCCTACTCCCTGCGCACCGCGCGCGGTGAGTTCGCCGTCGTCGACGCTCCCGCGGCCCCCGGGGTCGAGCCCAGGGGCGTCGCGCTGCTGCTGCCCGGGTTCACCGGCAGCAAGGAGGACTTCAACCCGCTGCACGGCACGCTGGCGGAGCGCGGGTACCGCACCGTCGCCGTGGACGGACGCGGACAGTACGAGTCCGCCGGCCCCGATCTCGACGAAGCTGCGTACGCGCAGGGCGAGTTGGCCCGGGACGTGCTCGCGCAGGTGGAGGCGCTCGGTACGCCCGTGCATCTGCTGGGGCACTCTCTGGGCGGGCAGATCGCGCGCGCGGCCGTGCTCCTCGACCACGCCCCCTTTCGTTCGCTCACCCTGATGTCCTCGGGGCCGGCGCAGATCTCCCCCTCGCAGCGGGAGCGCGTGAAGCTGCTGCGGGACGCGCTCGCGGTGATGTCGATGGCCGAGGTGTGGGTCGCCATGCGGGCCATGGAGGCACCCGAGGAACTGGAGGAGCTGGACGGCGGGCTGGACGAGCGGGAGGATCTGCGGCAGCGCTGGCTGGCCACCAAGCCCGCTCAACTTCTCGCCACGGGCGCCCAGTTGTGCGTCGAGCCGGACCGTGTCGCCGAACTGGCCGCGCTCCCGCTGCCGTTCCACGTCCTGTCGGGTGCGCACGACGACACCTGGCCGGTCGCGCTCCTGGACGAGATGGCCGTACGCCTCGGGGCCCACCGCACGGTCATCGAGGGCGCCGAGCACTCCCCCAACACCGACCAGCCGCTGCCGACCGCCCGGGCGATCGCCGGCTTCTGGGACCGCGCGGCACGGCCGTAGCGTCCCGTCGTCGGAAGGAGAGAGGCGGACGGAGAGAGGCGGGCGGAGAGAGGCGGGCGGACGGCGCGTCAGTACTGCGTCTGGAGGTGCCCCCAGAAGCCGTCGCGCAGCGCGCGGCGCAGGTCCGCCTGGCCGCGCAGGGAGTACTGGAGCACCCCTTCGGCCTCGACCAGCAGGTCCTGGTCGACGGGCCCGGGCAGATAGGGGTGGCCGGGGAGCAGCTCGCCGAGGGCGTCCCGGCCGCGGGAGGACAGCCACTTGGCCGCGATCTGGGCGCCGACGAAGCGGACGTCCTCGCGCGTGGGGCGGCTGACCGTGCTGTCGTAGGCCGGGGCGGCGGTGCGCCGGGAGACGTACGGCTTGAAGAAGTCCAGGTCGAAGGTGCGCTGGCTGTCGACCTCCCAGAGCAGGGGCTCCGCCTGGTTGCGGCCCTCGGGCGCCTCGATGCCCCAGAGATGGACTCGGGCGCCGTAGCCCTGTGCCGCCTCCACCGCCGACACCAGGTCCTCGTCGCCGCCGATGAGCGCCGCGTCGCTGATGGCGCGGTGGCGGGCCAGGGACTCCAGGTCGGAGCGGATCAGTGAATCGACGCCCTTCTGCTGGTTGTTGGCGTTGAGGTTGCCGAGGCGGACCTTCACGTCCGGGAGTTCGGCGATGGACTGCTGCTCGGTGGTGTGGATGCGGCGGCGCGCGCCGTCGTACCAGTAGACGCGCAGCAGCCTGCTGTCCGCGAAGATCGTGCGGGCACGGTCGATGAGCGCCTCGATCAGCCCCTCGGCGTCGAGGTCGAAGGCGCGGCGGTCCTCCGTCCCGGCGGCCAGCCGGCCCGCGGCCGCGTACAGATAGCCCGCGTCGACGAAGATCGCGTGGGTCGAGGGCGTCTTCGCCACTTCGGCGAGCATGCGATGGAGCAGCTCGTTCGTGCGGTCGATGCGGGCTTGGAGGCCGGCGAGGTCGTCGTTCATCGCCTTTATTGTCCCTCTGCGCCACCGGTCACGCTGCGAACGCAAGTGATCACAATCCGTCTCATCGACGGCCCCCATCGTCAGGTAATTAGCGCCGCGAAAAATTTCCTTAGCGTAGGGAATGTTTTCAGGGTGCAGCTCGTTGAAGAGGTGTGTAGCTGTAGCCAGTAGTTCTCCTCAGGAGGATGACCAGACGAAGGGAGAAGCAATGCGCTTCGAAATCATGCGACTCGACGAGGTCGACGGAACCCCCGTGGACAGCACTGTCGTGGACGCCGCCTCCGTCAACCGGATCGTTCAGCAGGCCGCCTCGATCGGGCAGCGGCTGTGGATCCGACCGGCCGAATCCACGGCCTCGTGACATGGACTTGTTGTGACGTGATGAAGTAGCACGCGGAGTACCGCAGAAGCTTCAGAGCCCCCGTACGGCATCGACGCCGTGCGGGGGCTCTGCGTTTGCGCGGGCGCCGCCGGGTGCCCGCGATGGCCGCCGGGTCAGCCCTTGACCACCTGCATGATGCCGTTGATGATCTGCTGCACCGCGATCGCGGAGAGCATCATGCCCGCGAGCCGGGTCACCAGGACCACGCCGCCGTCCTTGATGACCTTGATGATCAGCAGCGAGTAGCGCATGGTCAGCCACAGCACGACGTGGATCGCGAGAATCGCGGCCCACACCGACACCTGCGTGGTGACGCTGTGCGCCTTCTGCACGGCCAGGATGACCGACACGATGGCGCCCGGACCGGCCAGCAGCGGCATGCCGAGCGGGACCAGGGCGACGTTGACGTCCTTGGTCTGCTTGGGCTCGTCCGTCTTGCCGGTGAGCAGGTCGAGCGCGATCAGCAGGAGCAGCAGCCCGCCCGCGATCATCAGCGCGGGGACGGAGACGTGCAGGTAGTCGAGGATCTGGTGGCCGAGCACGCCGAAGACGGCGATCACGCCACCGGCCACGCAGACGGCCTGGAACGCCATCCGCCGCTGCACCTTGGCGGGCCGCCCGGCGGTCAACGCCAGGAAGATCGGGGTGATCCCAGGGGGATCCATGATGACAAAAAGGGTCAGGAACAGTGAGCCGAAGACGGCGAGGTCGAACATGATGAAGAGCAGGCCTTGCGGAGGAACGGAGAGAGGGTGAGGAACGGGCGCGGGGCGGGTGTCAGGCTCCCCCGGCCCCCGGCACCGGGAACGCCCCCGTCGCCCGCCGGATGATCTCCCCGTACACCTCGGGGTCGGTGGTGTTCGCGCCGAGCGCCACCGCCTTGCGGCTGCCGTGGTAGTCCGAGGACCCGGTGGTCAGCAGCCCCAGATCCGTCGCGAGCCCGCGCATCCGGGTCCGGGCGTCGGCGTCGTGGTCCATGTGGTCGACCTCGATGCCGTCGAGGCCGGCCGCGGCCAGCTCGGCGATCGTGGACTCCGGCACCGTACGGCCCCGCTTGGCGGCCGCCGGGTGTGCGAAGACGGTCACGCCGCCGGCGTTCTTGACCAGCCGGATCGCCTCGAAGGGGTCGGCCTCGTGCTTCTTCACGAAGGCGCGGCCGCCGTCGGCCAGCCACTCCGGCGTGAACGCGTCGCTCACGGTCGGTACGACGCCCAGCTCGACGAGGGCGGAGGCGACGTGCGGGCGGCCGACCGAGCCGTCGCCGGCGATGCGCTTCACCTGCTCCCAGGTGACCGGCACGCCGAGCTCGTTCAGCTTGGCGATCATCGCCTGGGCCCGCGGCACCCGGTCGTCCCTGATCAGCTCGCGCTCGGCGAGCAGGGCGGGCTCCTCGGGGTCGAAGAGGTAGGCCAGCAGATGCATGGAGACGCCGTCGACCCGACAGGACAGCTCGGCGCCGGTCACGAGGGTCAGCCCCCGGGGCAGCGCGGCGACGGCCTCGGCGTATCCGCGGGTGCTGTCGTGGTCGGTCAGCGCGACGACGTCCAGACCGGCCGCGGCGGCATTGCGCACCAGCTCGGCCGGGGTGTCCGTACCGTCGGAGGCCGTGGAGTGGCAGTGCAGATCGATGCGCACGACGCGGGCTCCAGGCGGTGACAGGACGGAAGGTGACACCTAAGGATAGCGGGATCCGCAGGTCCTCCTGTCACACCCGCAGCCGCGATGCGCCCCCTACATTCCGTGCGCGCCGTCTCAGGGCTTGAGCAGTCTCGGCGACAGCGCCCCGCACGGCACCAGGTCGAGTTCGGCGCCGGCGTCGCGGAGGTCGGTGAGGACGAGTTCGTCGTACATCAGCAGTCCGGTCTGCTCGGGCCAGACCACCGCCCACAGCCACAGCCCGAGCGCCTCGCCCGCGAAGACGGCGCGGTCGTGGGGGGCGTCGGAGACGTGCCACAGCGGGGTCGGACGGCCGGCGGCCAGCATCTTGGCCTGGGGCGGCTTCTCGACGTTCATGTGCGGTCCCGGGTCCGGGCCGTCGATGCCCGCGTACCGCGCGCCGAGGCCGACGCCGATCTCCTCGGCGACCAGGATCAGCTCGCCCATGCCGCCGAGCGGCCCGGGGCCCGAGCAGGCCACCGCCGTCGCACGGCCTCCGCTGCGGTCGTCGCCGGCGCAGGCCACGCCCGTGAACAGCCAGCCGACCGGCAGCGGCCACGGCATCCACACCGGCACCTGGGTGCGATGCACCACGACGCTGAGGGCCTCGACGCTGGGCGGGATCACGGGCTGCAGCGGATGCACCGTCCCGTGCACGTCGCACTGCCAGGAATCGGCGAAGAGTCCGGGAGCCCTGACCCGGCCACCACACTTCGGGCAACTGGGTTCCGCCCCTCATAGGGCCCCACGGTCCTACCCTCGCTCCCCCACGTCAAGGACGATCACCCGTCCGGGCGGAAACGCGGACCGCGAGCCCCCGCGCGGCCCGCCGACCACCCCCGCGCGGGCCACCCCGTCGGCCCACTCAACTGTCCTGGCACCAGCCGCCGTTGGTGAGATGGATCACGGTCGGACAGGTCAGTCCAGCGCGACGGAGCGGCGGGCCGGATCCCGCAGATCGGTGCCCTTCGCCAGCCAGCGCTCCTGGAGGGCCGGGGCGCCGTGCACACGCTTCCAAGCGGCCTCGTTCGCCGTCATCGGCAGCAGAGGGAGGAAGCGCACCGGGTCCATCGGATCGTCCAGTTCCAGGTCCTCGACGAGGCCGCCCGGTTCGGCGACCAGGACCGAGCTGAACGGAGCGCCGGGCCACAGCGGTTCCCCTACGTCGAGAGAGGCGCCGGGAGCCACCACGAGCCCTTCCACCTGCGGGGACGCGGCGAGCACGGCCAGCGGACGGAGCACCTTGCCGGTGTCGGCGACGCCCGCGCGGACCGAGAGGACCAGCTCGGCGCGGGGGCCCTTGACGGGGTCGGCGAGCGTCGCCGTGGGGTCCGTCATGGGGTTCGCCGACATGCCGAGGGTGGCGTAGCGGACCACGGGACCCTCGTGATCGCGGTCCTGGAAACGGAGTACCTCGACGCGGTCCGCGCCCAGGAACGTGACGGCGGCGCGCGCGTCCGGTTCGCCCAGCGCGGTCCTCAACCGTGCCTCGACCAGAGCAAGGACATCAACCATGCGGTGAGCATAGATCTCGTCAGTGACAGGCAAAGCGGCGCCTTGACACTTCGGGCGGCTGATACTGTGAGCCGGTGGCTCGGGACGGCACGTCAAGCGTCTGCGATCAGGTTCCGGCCCGGATGAATCTCCCTTACGAGGGACCGGCCGGAGGAGGTGGGGCTGCGATGGACCGAAGTCGACCGTGCAGTACCACGCGCTCTTCCGGCCTCTGACGTAGCCGCTCCGGCCCGCTCTGCCTGGCTGCCACCTCATCACTGCGCGCGCACTCCTGCCGCCTGCGGAAGAGCACTTCGTCTGTTTTGCCTGATCTGTCTGATCCGCAGCTGAACTGCACCCTGCTCTGCGTCAGTAGCCGAATCAGCAGTGAAGCCAGTCACCGCGACGGTGCGGTGCTCCCCGCTTTGTGGACGTGCCAGACATCCGCGGTCAGGACGTCCTCATTCCGGGTGGTTCCACCCGTCACCGCGGTTTCGTTGCGCTTCGCTGCGCGTTGCGAAGGAGCCCGCCATGTCGATGATCCGCGACCTGCGCGCCGCCGTCCGCCCGTCCCGCCCCTCGCTCCGCAAGGACGGCCCGCTCAAGGACGGTCTGCGCATGGACACCGGTCCGTACGACAGCACTCGCGACCCGTCGACGCCCTCGGCCGTCGTCGACTGCGCCGTCTACCGCGAGGGCGCCCGCGTCCCGAGCGAGGGCCCGCTGAGCCCGCAGGAGGCGATGCGGCAGGTACGCCGGGACGGCGGGTTCGTCTGGATCGGGCTGCACGAGCCGACCGAGGCCGAATTCTCGGGCATCGCAAGCGAGTTCGGGCTGCACCCGCTGGCCGTGGAGGACGCGGTGCAGGCGCACCAGCGCCCGAAGCTGGAGCGGTACGACGACTCGCTGTTCACCGTCTTCAAGACCATCCACTACGTCGAGCACGACCGGCTCACCGCCAACAGCGAGGTCGTGGAGACCGGCGAGGTCATGTGCTTCACCGGCCGGGACTTCTTCATCACCGTCCGGCACGGCGGGCAGGGCTCCCTGCGGGCGCTGCGGCACCGGCTCCAGGACGACCCCGAGCTGCTCGCCAAGGGCCCCTCGGCCGTGCTGCACGCCATCGCCGACCACGTCGTCGACGGCTACATGGCGGTCGTGGACGCGGTGCAGGACGACATCGACGACGTGGAGACCGAGGTCTTCTCGCCAGGCCGCAAGGGCGGGGTGTCGCGTGGTGTGGACTCGGCGCGGATCTACCAACTCAAGCGCGAGGTGCTGGAGTTCAAGCGCGCGGTCGCTCCGCTGCTGCGTCCCATGCAGCTGCTGAGCGAGCGTCCGATGCGGCTGATCGACCCGGACATCCAGAAGTACTTCCGCGACGTCGCCGACCACCTCGACCGCGTGCACGAGCAGGTCGTGGGCTTCGACGAACTGCTCAACTCCATCCTCCAGGCCAACCTCGCCCAGGCGTCGGTCGCCCAGAACGAGGACATGCGCAAGATCACGGCGTGGGCGGCGATCATCGCCGTACCGACCATGGTCTGCGGCGTCTACGGCATGAACTTCGAGCACATGCCCGAGCTGCACTGGAGGTACGGCTACCCGGGGATCATGGGCGTCACCGTGGTCATCTGTCTGGGCATCCACCGCACGTTGAAGCGCAACGGCTGGCTGTGAGGGCGGCGGCCCGGGGTCGCTGACGGCCGACGGCCGGGGGCCCGCCGGACGGCTGGATAGGCTTGGGCACATGACTAGCGAGCTGCTCGACCAGGCCCTCGTCGAGGAGGCCACCAAGAAGTCCGGCCTCATCTGGGTCAAGGGCGCCGGCGCTCCGGCCGCGCGGGCGCTGTGGCACGCCTGGCACGAGGGCGCGGCCTGTGTGGTCGGCGACGGCCCCGGCGAGCAGTCCCTGGCCGGACTGACCGACGGCGGCACCGCCGAGGTGGTCGTGCGCGGCAAGGACAAGGGCGGCCGGCTGGTCGACTGGACGGCGACGGTGTCCGAGCTGGCGCCGGGCTCCCCCGAGTGGGAGGCGACGGTCGCGGAGCTGAAGGGCAAGCGCCTCAACGCGTCCGACGGCGAGGCCATGACGGGCCGCTGGGCGCGCGAGTGCCGGGTGCTGCGCCTGGTCCCGACGGGCGGGCTCCTTCCGCTGCCGGACGGCTCCCTCGCCGAGCCTCCGATGCCGACCCCGGCGACGACGCGTCAGCCGATCCCGGCGGGGCTGCCCCGGCTGCTCCTGAAGCGGCGCGGACGCAAGCGGGCGTAGCGCCTCTCGTCACGAAAGACCCTGGTCACGGCACACGGCCGCCGCCGTCAGGACGACGGCAGTTGCTGCCCGTAGTCCACGGTGTCGTCTCCCGCGGGCTCCTTCAGGGCGAAGTCCTTGCCCCAGTCGGAGAAGCTGAGCGTGCCCGCGTGACCGCCACGCACCAGGCGCAGCGGGTACGGCTTGCCCTCCAGGGAGACGTCGAGGGTGCCGCCCGAGCCGTGGTCGCCGGTGATGCGGACGGTGCGCACACCGGACGCCTCGTGGTGGCCGTCCGTGGCCAGCTTGCCGTGCAGGGGCAGCAGTCCGCCGAGGAGGACGCCCTTGTCGGTGAAGCCGCTGAACTTCTTGTACACCGGGTCGTCCTGCGGCACCTTCACGTACTTGCCGCCCAGCTTGTCCGCGGTCGCCGAGCCGCCGCCGCCGGCGTGCTTCCAGAAGGCGGCGTCGGCCTTCAGATACAGCTCCTTGCCGATGCGCACCAGCTTGAACGCGCTCCCCTTCGCGGTGACCGACCCCGTTCCGCCGTCGTCCTTCAGCTGCATGTCCAGCGTGTACGTCCGTCCGGCGGCGACCACCGTCCCCGACAGCCGCACCGCCCCGGCCGCGTCCGCCGCCGTACGGGTCTTCGTCTGGATCTTGGCGGCCGACAGCCGGCCCACCCCATTGGTCCCGGCGTCCGGGTCCGCGTCGCCGCCGCACCCCGAGAGCGCCACCGTCCCCGCCACGACCAGCGCACACATCGCGATCCTCGGTGCGGCGCGGCGCGTTCGGCCCTGGGGAGTCACAGTCACGGGCGGGGCTGCCTTTCTGGCGGTCCTGGGGGGGCGTACCGCAGCGTACCGGGGCTGCGGCGACGCGGCGGAGCCAGTCCGTCCGGACCGCTCACCAGGGCGTACCGGATCAGGACGGGCTAGCCTGAACCCCACTGAGCGGGCCATTGGGACAAGGAGCGCGTACAGCGGCACTTCGGATGTCGCTTCGGACGAGAAGGACGCCGCACGAGGTCGTCAAGGGAGTACAGCCATGGCAGCCGGCGCCCCCCGGATCTTCGTCTCGCACCTCGCCGGTGTCCCCGTCTTCGATCCGAACGGCGACCTGGTGGGCCGGGTGCGGGACCTGGTCGTGATGCTGCGCGTCGGCAAGCGGCCGCCGCGGCTGCTCGGGCTGGTCGTCGAACTGCCCACCCGGCGCCGCATCTTCCTGCCCATGACCCGGGTGACCAGCATCGAGTCCGGGCAGGTCATCGCCACCGGCGTGCTCAACGTGCGCCGCTTCGAGCAGCGGCCCACCGAGCGCCTCGTCTTCGGGGAACTGCTCGACCGGCGGGTCAGGCTCGACGAGACCGGCGAGGAGGTCACCGTCCTGGACCTGTCGGTGCAGCAGCTGCCGGCCCGCCGGGACTGGGAGGTCGACCGGCTCTTCGTCCGCAAGGGCAAGAAGGGCGGCGCCTTCCGGCGGGCCAAGGGCGAGACGCTGACGGTCCCCTGGTCGGACGTCACCGGCTTCGCCCTGGAGGAGCACGGGCAGGGCGCCGAGAACCTGCTCGCCACCTTCGAGCAGCTGCGCCCCGCCGACCTCGCCAACGTCCTGCACCACCTCTCCGCCAAGCGCCGTGCCGAGGTCGCCGCCGCTCTCGACGACGACCGTCTGGCCGACGTCCTGGAGGAGCTCCCGGAGGACGACCAGATCGAGATCCTCGGCAAGCTGAAGGAGGAGCGCGCGGCGGACGTCCTGGAGGCCATGGACCCCGACGACGCGGCCGACCTCCTCTCCGAGCTCCCGGAGGCCGACAAGGAGCGGCTGCTGAGCCTGATGGCGCCCGACGACGCGGCGGACATGCGGCGCCTGATGCAGTACGAGGAGCACACCGCCGGCGGTCTCATGACCACCGAGCCGATCGTGCTGCGGCCGGACGCGACCGTCGCCGACGCCCTCGCCCGCGTCCGCAACCCCGACCTGTCCCCCGCCCTCGCCGCCCAGGTCTACGTCTGCCGCCCGCCCGACGAGACGCCGACCGGCAAGTACCTGGGCACCGTCCACTTCCAGCGCCTGCTGCGCGACCCGCCGTACACCCTGGTCAGCTCGCTGGTCGACGACGAGCTCCAGACGCTCGCCCCGGACGCCGCGCTGCCCGTGATCGCCGGGTTCTTCGCCGCGTACGACATGGTCGCGGGGCCCGTCGTCGACGAGTCCGGGTCGCTGCTGGGCGCGGTGACCGTGGACGACGTCCTCGACCACATGCTCCCCGACGACTGGCGGGAGACGGAGTTCCACCTCGACGAGAGCCCGGCGGAGGAGGGGGCGGGCACGAATGGCTCCTGAGCGGGAGAGCACGCGCGAGCGCACCCCGGCGGGGGCCACCGCCGCGCCGCGGCCGCAGCGCGCCCGGCTCGACCAGCCGCGCGCGCCCAAGCGCCGGATCCTGCCCGAATGGGACCCGGAGGCCTTCGGGCGGCTGTCGGAGAAGATCGCCCGCTTCATCGGCACCGGACGGTTCCTCGTCTGGATGACGGTCGTGATCATCGTGTGGGTGCTGTGGAACGTCAGCGCGCCGCGGCACCTGCGCTTCGACGAGTTCCCGTTCATCTTCCTGACGCTGGCCCTGTCGCTCCAGGCGTCCTACGCGGCCCCGCTGATCCTGCTCGCGCAGAACCGGCAGGACGACCGCGACCGGGTGAACCTCGAACAGGACCGCAAGCAGAACGAGCGGTCGATCGCGGACACCGAGTACCTGACCCGGGAGATCGCCGCGCTGCGCATGGGGCTCGGCGAGGTGGCGACCCGCGACTGGATCCGCTCCGAGCTCCAGGACCTGGTCAGGGAGCTGGAGGAGAAGCGGCAGCAGGACGGGGAGGTTCCCTACCCGGCGGAGCTGCCGGGGCGTCCGGAGCCACCCGAGCGGCGGCAACAACGGCCGGTACGTGACACAGACGACCGCTGAGAGGTCTTTCCGTGGCCCCCACCGTGCGCCGTACCATCAGTGCTATGGCTACGGAAGACGCGGTGCGCGAGGCACTGGCGACGGTGAACGACCCCGAGATCAACCGCCCCATCACCGAACTCGGGATGGTCAAATCGGTGGAGATCGGTGACGACGGAGCGGTCGCGGTCACCGTGTACCTGACGGTCTCCGGCTGTCCGATGCGCGACACGATCACGCAGCGCGTGACCGAGGCGGTCTCCGGCGTCGACGGGGTCACCCGGGTCGACGTCACGCTCGATGTGATGAGCGACGAGCAGCGCAAGGAGCTGGCGGCGGCCCTGCGCGGCGGCCAGGCCGAGCGCGAGGTCCCCTTCGCCAAGCCGGGCAACCTCACCCGGGTGTACGCGGTCGCCTCCGGCAAGGGCGGCGTCGGCAAGTCCTCCGTGACGGTGAACCTGGCGGCCGCGATGGCGGCGGACGGTCTGAAGGTCGGTGTCGTCGACGCCGACATCTACGGCCACAGCGTGCCGCGCATGCTCGGCGCCGACGGCCGGCCCACCCAGGTCGAGAACATGATCATGCCGCCCTCGGCCAATGGCGTGAAGGTCATCTCGATCGGCATGTTCACCCCGGGCAACGCCCCGGTCGTGTGGCGCGGCCCGATGCTGCACCGCGCGCTCCAGCAGTTCCTGGCGGACGTGTACTGGGGCGACCTGGACGTCCTGCTGCTCGACCTGCCGCCGGGCACCGGCGACATCGCCATCTCCGTGGCCCAGCTGATCCCGAACGCCGAGATCCTGGTCGTGACCACGCCGCAGCAGGCGGCTGCCGAGGTGGCCGAGCGCGCGGGCTCGATCGCGGTGCAGACGCACCAGAAGATCGTGGGCGTCGTCGAGAACATGTCGGGTCTGCCCTGCCCGCACTGCGACGAGATGGTCGACGTGTTCGGCACAGGCGGCGGCCAGACGGTCGCCGACGGCCTGAGCCGCACGACCGGCACGACGGTCCCGGTCCTCGGCTCCATCCCCATCGACGTCCGTCTGCGCGAGGGCGGCGACGACGGCAGGCCGGTCGTCCTGAGCGACCCGGACTCCCCGGCGGGCTCGGCCCTGCGCGCCATCGCGGGCAAGCTGGGCGGCCGTCAGCGCGGTCTGTCGGGCCTGTCCCTGGGCATCACGCCGAGGAACAAGTTCTAGAGCCACACAGCCGGCTCAAGGGCAGCCGACGCAGGGGCGCGGGACTGTGTCCGATTTGCGGCTCCGCCGCGATGGGGGTACCTCCCTGCTCGAACGAAGTCGAGAGCTTTGGGGGAGCGACCAGCCACATGCGCCCCGCACCCGCGACACCACATCAAGCCCTACGGCGAAGGGGCGCCGCGAACCAACGGCGCCCCTTTCCGCTGGGCCCCACCGGCTAGGCGTAGGCGTTGATGTCCTTGATCATGGCGAAGCCAAGACCGTAGGCGCTCATCCCGCGCCCGTACGCGCCCAGGTGCACGCCCTCCTGGGTCGACCCGGCGAGGACCCAGCCGAACTCGGACTCCCGGTAGTGGAAGAGCGTCGGCACGCCGTCGACCGGCAGGGACAGCGTCGACCAGGCCGGGCCGGACAGGTCGTCGGCCAGCACCCAGGCGGTCTCCGTCTGCTGCTCCAGCCAGTCGTCGCGCAGGGTGTGGTCCATCTGCCCGGGCCAGGTGAACGTCAGCAGCCCCACGCCCGCCAGCCACGCCGCCGAGGACACCGAGGTGGCCTCCAGCAGTCCCGTGCCGTCGGCGCTGCGGCGTACGGGGTTGGCGGCCACGGTGACGACCACGGCGAACTTCTCGCGCGGGTCGGACGCGGACGCGGCCGTGTGCTCGTTGCGCACGGAGGGTTCGTCACCGTGCCCGGTCGAGCCGTGCTGGACGGCGCCGTCGGCTGCCGTACCGACCTGCATGAGCCAGCGCGGCCCCGTGAAGGCCTCGTCCAGGCCGTACCACGGGAAGGGCGCCAGCAGGTAGCCGTCGACGCTGCGCCGGGCCGAGGCGGACTGCCGGCCGCCCTCGGTGGCCGACGCCTGCCCGGCTGCCCTACTTGTCGTCTCCATGTACCCGGACGCCTCCTCGCTCTGGTCGGACCGCGGCGGCCCGCCCCCCTTCGGGCGGCCTTGCATGTCTGCGTACGGTCCGCGCAACAACTCGGCAGCATAACCACACCTGTGGGAGCGGCTGGGAAACCGCCCGGCGGGTGGGTCGTGCGGACGGCGGGATCACGCCGTGCGTACGACGGTCAGGTGGCGTCCGCGTCGTAGGGCGGGCGCTCCTGGCCGGCGGGTTCCTCGGGCTTCTTGGTCATGTCGACGCGCGGGGCGGAGGCGGACGGGACGGAGGCGGACGGGGCGGGCAACCCGCCGCCGTGGCCGTTGACCGCGTCGGTGACCTCGGCCATCTCCTTCTTCAGGTCGAAGCTGCCACGGAGCTCGTTCAGCCCCAGCTCGTCCTTCTCCATCTGCTTGCGGAGGAAGGTCTTGGGGTTGAGGTCCTCGAACTCGAAGTCCTTGAAGTCGGGACCCAGTTCGCTGCGGATGTCGTGCTTGGCGCTCTCGGAGAACTCGCGGATCTTCCGGATCGTCCGCATGGTGTCCTGAATGACCTTCGGGAGCTTGTCGGGCCCGAAGACGAGCACTGCGAGCACGATGATCGTCACCAGCTCGAGCGGTCCTATGTCATTGAACACCTGAAGCTCCTTGCGATGTCCTCGGCCCTCGGCCCTCAGCCCCTCGGCGGTCTGTGTCGCGGGGTCTGCCGTGGTCCGGGCCGGGTCCACGGTACCCGGCACACCTGGCCGACCGGTACTGTGCCGGGCGCTCCTCGGGCGTGCGGGCTCGGGCTTTCCGCGTTGTTTGCCTTACGGGGCCGCGGGCGATCGCCCTGACCTGCGGGGTTGCCCTGCGCCGCGCCGGCCGCGGTCCCTGGGGCCGGGGCCGGCGTGCTGCGCGGCGGGTCAGGGAGAGGACGTCGTGCCGGTCGCGGGCGCGGAGAGCAGGCCGGCCGTGGCGGACTCGGTGGCCGCGGGCCACGAGGTGAGGATGACCGGCGGAGGGGTGCTGAGCGGGCGTATGAGCGGGGACGTGACGGCCGCGCCGGGCGCGGTCGGGGGGTTCACTACGTCCTGGCGCTGCCCGAAGGGGCCCGTGATCCCGGGCAGCAGTGGCGCCGACATCAGGGTCGGCGGCGCCGGGGTCGCCGCGAACGCGGTGCTCTGGGCGAGCAGCGGCGCGGCCGAGCGGCGGCGCTGCGCGTCGGGAGTGGCCGCCCCGCCGGAGCCGGTCGTACGCGCCGGGGTCATGTTGCTCTCCGCGCCGGTGCCGCCGCGGGCGTCCGTCCCGGCGGCGCCGGGCAGGCCGGCGGTCACGCCGCCGAGGGCGACCGCGGCCAGCGACACCGCGCCGGCGGCGACGAAGGCGAACCGCATCCCGCGCGAGGCGGGGCGGTCGGCGTCCGGGCGTCCGACGGGGTGGATACGGAAACCGCGGTCGGCGGCGGGGTCGTGCGGGCGGGCGGGGACGTAGCCGAACTCGAAGCGGTCCTCCCGGCCCACGCCGAAGACGCCGGTGCCCGGCCCGGAGAGCCGGTCGGAGAACGCGGCACCGCCCAGCGGCGAGCCGCCGCCCGGCTCGCCCGAGCCGCCGCCGGGCAGGCCCTGGAGGCGGGCGAGGAAGCTCTCGGAGGGCGGCGGGGGTGCCGCCTCCGCGAAGACGTTCTTCAGACGGCGCTGTGCGTCCGCCTCCGCCCTGCACTTGGCGCAGGTGGCCAGATGGGCCAGCACGCGGTCGCGGGCGTCATGACCGAGCTCTCCGTCGATGAGCGCGGAGAGCCGGTCTCCCAGGTGCTGCTCTGCGAGGTGTCCCAGCGCAGGCTTCGGCCATGATCCACTCACGCGGGCGCGCCCCCTCCTCCCAGGACGGGCACGCGGGGCACGAAGGAGCGGGAGCGCCGCTCGGCGGCCCGGGCCTGGGGCGAACGGTGCGCGA
This sequence comes from Streptomyces sp. V3I7, assembly GCF_030817495.1. Classification (NCBI taxonomy): domain Bacteria; kingdom Bacillati; phylum Actinomycetota; class Actinomycetes; order Kitasatosporales; family Streptomycetaceae; genus Streptomyces; species Streptomyces sp. V3I7. The sequence goes on along the minus strand of NZ_JAUSZK010000001.1, from coordinate 4,422,551 downwards.
GCGCCTTGCGGAGCTGGGAGCGGCCACGATGGATGCGGGAGCGGACCGTGCCGAGCTTCACGCCGAGGGTCGCGGCGATCTCCTCGTACGACAGTCCCTCGATGTCGCACAGGACGACGGCGGCGCGGAACTCGGGCGCGAGGGTGTCGAGGGCCTGCTGGACGTCGGCGTCGAAGTGCGCGTCGTTGAGGACCTGCTGCGGGGTGGGCTCACGGCTCGGCAGCCGCTCCGCCGCGTCCTCGCCGAGGGCGTCGAAGCGGATGCGCTGCTTGCGCCGGACCATGTCCAGGAAGAGGTTCGTGGTGATGCGGTGCAGCCAGCCCTCGAAGGTGCCCGGCGTGTAGGTCGACAGGGAGCGGAAGACGCGGACGAAGACCTCCTGGGTGAGGTCCTCGGCGTCGTGCTGGTTGCCCGTGAGGCGGTAGGCCAGGCGGTAGACGCGGCCACTGTGCGTGCTGACGATCTCCTCCCAGGAGGGCGGAGTCCACGCCTGGGCATCGGCGTCGCTGGCGAAGGTCGCGGTCTGGGCGACGTCGGCGTCGGCGGTGGCGTGGCTGTGGTCAGCGGTGTCGTTCACGGATTTCGGCCTGCCCGGCGATCCGAGGAAGCGCCGTAGCACTCCTCCTCGGCCCACGGGCGCAGCCGCACCTCCCCTGTCGGCTCTGGTGGTGTCCAGTGGAGCCCCTACCATAGCCACCTCGTCCGTTAGCTCCGGATAAGCGGTTTTACCAGAATTTGATCCGGGCGCGCCCGGCTGGTGCGTCTGCGTCAGCACTTGCTCCGCGTCCTGTCCCACCTCTTACCCCCCGTCGCGTCCCCTGTATCTCCTCCAACCCTCTAAACGCCCGGTCCCATCTGCGGGTTCCCGAGGCCAACGGATACAGTCACGCCGAGGCAATCAGGGGACGGGAGAGGGTCATTACCGCCAACCGGCAGACGAGCTGGGCGTTCGCCGACGCCTATGTCGCCGAGGACGAGGCGCTGCACTGGGCCCGCGACCGGGCCCGGGAGGCAGGGCTGCGCTCGGTGTCGCCCAGCACGGGCGCCGCGCTCGGGTTGCTCGCCGCGACCGTGGACGCGAAGGCGGTGGCGGAGATCGGTACCGGTTGCGGCGTGTCGGGGCTGCATCTGCTGTGCGGGATGCGTCCGGACGGCGTGCTGACCACCGTGGACCCCGAGCCGGAGCACCAGCAGTTCGCCCGGCAGGCCTTCCGGGCCTGCGGCTTCGCCAGCAACCGGGCCCGTTTCATCCCGGGGCGCGCCCTGGACGTGCTGCCCCGGCTCGCGGACGCCGGTTACGACCTCGTCTTCTGCGACGGCGACCGGCTGGAGTACCCCGACTATCTAGCTGAATCGTTGCGCCTGCTGCGACCGGGCGGCCTGGTGGTCTTCGAGGGCGTCTTCACCAACGGCCGGACCGTGGACTCGGGGCCGCAGCCGACCGAGGTGCTGCGGGTGCGGGAGCTGCTGCGCACGGTGCGGGAGAGCGACGAGCTGATGCCGTCGCTGCTGCCGGTGGGCGACGGGCTGCTGTGCGCCGTCAAGCGCTGACGTGACATGGCGCCGGGCCGGCGGCCCGACCGACGGCCCGGCTCACGGACTACCCGCGCCGGAAACGCGGCTGCCCCGGCACCGATGACTCATGGTGCCGGGGCAGCCGAAAGGCTGGTCGCCCGCGCGTCAGACGACGACCTTCTTGAGGGCGTCGCCGAGCGCTTCGGCCTCGTCCGGGGTCAGCTCGACGACGAGTCGACCGCCGCCTTCGAGCGGAACGCGCATGACGATGCCCCGCCCCTCCTTGGTCACCTCGAGCGGGCCGTCGCCCGTCCGCGGCTTCATGGCCGCCATGCTCGTTCCCCTTCCTGAAACCAGCTCATCGTCTGCCGACGGCCCGGGAAAGGGCACCCGCTGTCCGTGAGACGGACACACGACACCGGCATCGAACACATTGCTTCCAGGCCATTATCCCGCATCCCAGGACCCGATGACCAACATCAGTCGGCATCGCTTGCGCAACGCGCGCGAGCAAAACCACTCAATTCGGGGATGTGACTGCGATACTGCGCGACCGCGCGCACGCCCCTGGAGCCGATCCGTGCGGGATTTGTTTGACGCAGGTCACATGAAGGGGTCGGCCCAGGGGCGGGGATCTCCGCCATGCTGTCCTCAGACAACGACGTACCGAGCGGTACGTCAGAGCTGTGAACCGGAGGGACGCGCCATGGCCGACACCGTGCTCTACGAGGTGAGCGACGGGCTCGCGACGATCACGTTGAACCGCCCCGAGGCGATGAACGCGCTGAACATCGCGACGAAGGTCGCCCTCCGGGAGGCCGCCGAGGCCGCCGCCACCGACGACGCGGTGCGGGCGATCCTGCTGACGGCGGCCGGGGACCGGGCGTTCTGCGTGGGCCAGGACCTCAAGGAGCACATCGGGCTGCTGGCGGCCGACCGGGAGTCGGGCTCCGGACAGACGATGAGCACGGTCAGCGAGCACTACAACCCGATCGCCCGGGCCCTCGTCGGGGCGCCGAAGCCGGTCGTCGCCGCGGTGAACGGCGTCGCGGCCGGGGCGGGCTTCGGCTTCGCGCTCGCGGCGGACTACCGGGTGGTGGCGGACACGGCGTCCTTCAACACGTCGTTCGCGGGGGTCGCCCTGACCGCCGACTCCGGCATCTCGTGGACGCTGCCCCGGATCATCGGCCCGGCCCGCGCCACCGACCTGCTGCTCTTCCCGCGCACCATCAGCGCCCAGGAGGCGTACGACCTCGGGATCGCCCAGCGCGTGGTGCCCTCGACCGACCTGCGCACGGAGGCGGAGAAGATCGCCCGCAAGCTCGCCCAGGGCCCGACGGTGGCGTACGCCGCCCTGAAGGAATCGGTGGCCTACGGCCTCACCCACTCCCTCACCGAGACCCTGGAGAAGGAGGACGAACTCCAGGCTCGGGCGGGCCAGTCCGAGGACCATGCCATCGCGGTCCAGGCCTTCGTCAACAAGGAAAAGCCGAAGTACCTGGGCCGCTGACCCCTCCGAGCAGCGCCGGGCGAGCTCTCAGCAAGCCCGGCGCTTCTCACTTCCGGGGAGCGGAGGCGCCTCGACGCCCCGGGCGAGCGGCCCCGGCCCCCGCGGGGCGTCTCTGCCCTCGCCGGGCGAGCGGCCCAGGCCCCCGCGGGCCCTGGCTCGCCCTCAGCACGCGTGCAGAGGGGCTTTCTTCGCCAACGCCGTGCCGGCGAGTCCCGCCATCTGCGGGGCCGGACGGCCGACCGAGGGCGCAGCCGCCGACCCGCAACCGCCGGATCAAGGGGGACCAGCCCGATGGCCCCACGGCTCGACGCCCACCCGAACGGCGGCCCCGCAGCCCCGACGGCCCTTCGCCACCAGACACAGGGGCTTCTTTCACCCGTGCCGTGCCAGCCAGTCCGGCCAGTCCGGCCATCTGCCCCGCAACCGCCGACTAATCGGGGCCCGGCCCCGCCGGCCCCCGCCCCGCGCCCACCGAACCGGCACCCTGAACGTACAAACCGCTCAGCTGGCCCCGTTCTCGCGGGCCGTGCAGTCTGCCAGGTGGTCGTTGACCAGGCCGCATGCCTGCATGAGGGCGTAGGCCGTGGTGGGGCCTACGAAGCGGAGGCCCTTTTTCTTGAGGGCCTTGGAGAGGGCCGTGGACTCGGAGGTGACCGCCGCGACGTCGTCGAGGCTCTTCGGGGCCGGGAGCGAGGCCGGCGCGTGGGACCAGATCAGGGTGTCCAGGTCGTCCGGGGACCAGTCGGCCAGCACGCGCGCGTTGGCGAGCGTGGCGTCGATCTTCGCGCGGTTGCGGATGATGCCGGGGTCGGCGAGCAGCCGCTCGCGGTCGGCGTCGGTGAACTCCGCGACCTCGGCGATCCGGAACCCGGCGAAGGCCGCGCGGAAGCCGGGCCGGCGGCGCAGGATCGTGATCCAGGACAGGCCCGACTGGAAGGCCTCCAGGCTGAGGCGCTCGAAGAGGGCGTCGTCGCCGTGGACGGGGCGGCCCCACTCCTCGTCGTGGTACGCCACGTAGTCCTCGGTGGACAGCGCCCAGGGGCAGCGCAGCGCGCCGTCCGCCCCGGCCACGGCCGCGCGGGGTCGTTCCACGCTCACTGCTCGTCCTCCTGCGCGGGCTTGCCCGGCCGGCCCTGTGAGGCGTCCCGGGCTCCGGCCAGCGCCGCCTCCAGGTCGGCGATCCGGGCGTCCCGCTCGGCCAGTTCGGCGCCGAGGCGGCCGAGGGCGTCGTCCACGTCCGCCATGCGGTAGCCGCGCGCGGCGAGCGGGAAGCGGAGGCTCTCCACGTCCGCCCGGCCCACCGGCCGGTCCGGCGGCAGCGGACCATGGAGCCGCTCCGGCACCGCCTCCGGCAGCGGACCGCTCTCGCCGCCGCCCACCACGGCGAGTGTCACCGCGGCGACCACCACGGCGAGCGCGACGACCAGGAAAAAGAACATCACCATCGCTGGGCCCCCACGCTCAATGCTCGTTGTGCTCATTGTCGAATGTGTCAGGCTCCGATCGTGCCATGCGAGGCTGACAGTCGGAGTCGCAGGCAACCGTAAGCCGCGACGAACGACGCACGAGGAAGAGGTCACAGGGGATGCTCAGGCTGGGCAGGCGGGAATTCGAGCCGCACGAGCCGGTGATCATGGCGATCGTCAACCGGACCCCGGACTCCTTCTACGACCAGGGAGCCACCTTCCGCGACGAGCCGGCGCTCGCGCGCGTGGAGCAGGCGGTGACCGAGGGCGCCGCGATCATCGACATCGGCGGGGTGAAGGCGGGCCCCGGCGAGGAGGTCACCGCCGAGGAGGAGGCGCGCCGCACCGTCGGCTTCGTGGCCGAGGTCCGGCGGCGCTTCCCCGACGTGATCATCAGCGTGGACACCTGGCGGGCCGAGGTCGGCGAGGCCGTGTGCGAGGCCGGCGCCGACCTGCTGAACGACGCCTGGGGCGGCGTCGACCCGGGCCTCGCGGAGGTCGCCGCCCGCCACCAGGTGGGCCTCGTCTGCACGCACGCGGGCGGCGTGGAGCCGCGGACCCGGCCGCACCGGACGACGTACGACGACGTCATGGCCGACATCCTCGACGTGACCGTGGGCCTGGCCGAGCGGGCGGTCGCGCTCGGCGTGCCGCGGGAGTCGGTGCTGATCGACCCCGGGCACGACTTCGGGAAGAACACGCGGCACAGCCTGGAGGCGACCCGCAGGCTGGACGAGATGGTGGCGACCGGCTGGCCGGTGCTGGTGTCGCTGTCCAACAAGGACTTCGTCGGCGAGACGCTGGACCGCCCCGTGAAGGAGCGGGTGATCGGAACGCTGGCGACGACCGCGGTGTCGGCGTGGCTGGGGGCGCAGGTCTACCGCGTCCACGAGGTCGCGGAGACCCGCCAGGTCCTGGACATGGTGGCGTCCATCGCGGGCCACCGGCCGCCGGCGGTGGCCCGCCGCGGCCTGGCGTGAGGCAGCGGTAGCTGCGCGCGGGCCCGCGCCCGGTCTCCCGGACGCGGACCCGCGTGCACGACGCACGCCCCTAGCGGGCGGCTTCCTTCGACACCAGGGCGACCGCCTCGTCCACGTCGTCCGTCACGTGGAACAGCAGCAGGTCCTTCTCGGAGGCCTTGCCCTGGGCGACCAGGGTGTTGCGCAGCCAGTCGACCAAGCCACCCCAGTACTCGGTGCCGAACAGCACGATGGGGAAGCGGGTGACCTTCTCGGTCTGGACCAGGGTGAGGGCCTCGAAGAGTTCGTCCAGCGTGCCGAGGCCGCCGGGCAGGACCACGAAGCCCTGCGCGTACTTCACGAACATCATCTTGCGGACGAAGAAGTAGCGGAAGTTCAGGCCGATGTCGACGTGGGGGTTCAGCCCCTGCTCGAAGGGCAGCTCGATGCCGAGGCCCACCGAGATGCCGCCCGCCTCCAGGGCGCCCTTGTTGGCGGCCTCCATGGCGCCGGGGCCGCCGCCGGTGATCACGGCCCAGCCCGCCTCGACCAGCGCCCGGCCCAGCCGCACCCCGGTCTCGTACTCGGGCGAGCCCACGAGCGTACGCGAGGAGCCGAACACGCTGATCGCGGGCGGCAGTTCGGCCAGCGTGCCGAAGCCCTCGATGAACTCCGACTGGATGCGCAGGACCCGCCAGGGGTCGGTGTGGACCCAGTCGGAGGGAGCACGCTCGTCCAGCAGCCGCTGGTCCGTGGTGCCCGGAGTCACCTGCGCGCGCCGTCGGAGGACCGGTCCCAGGCGCTGCTCCTCCGGTGGCTTCTTCTTGCCCTCGGGGTTGCCAGTAGCCATGTGCGCTCCCTCCGCGATCGGGGATCGGGACCTCCCCCGCCCGGACCGGGGCCCGGGCGGGCGAGACGTTCCAGCTCAGCGTAGATCGATGCGTGTGACGGACGGGGGACGTGCGTATGTCCGCCACGCGGCGCCGTCGCGTCCGCGCGCCGTCGCATCCGGGCACGGCGCCGTCGCGTCCGTGCATCGACGCGCCCGGGTCAGCTCGTCAGCCACGCGCGCAGCCGGGCCTCTCCGGCGAGGATCTTCCCCGTGTCGACCCGTTCGTCACGCTTGTGGGCCAAGTGCGGGTTGCCGGGGCCGTAGTTGACCGCCGGGACGCCGAGGGCGGAGAAGCGGGAGACGTCCGTCCAGCCGTACTTGGGGCGCGGGGCGCCACCGACCGCCTCGATGAAGGCCGCGGCGGCGGGGTGGGACAGTCCGGGCAGCGCGCCGCCGCTGTGGTCGTCGACGACGATCTCCTCCACGCCGCAGTCCGCGAAGACCTCGCGGACGTGGGCGAGCGCCTCCTCCTCCGTACGGTCGGGCGCGTAGCGGAAGTTGACCGTGACGACGCACTCGTCGGGGATCACGTTGCCCGCCACCCCGCCGGAGATGCCCACGGCGTTCAGGCCCTCGCGGTACTCCAGGCCGTCGATCACCGGGTAGCGCGGCTCGTACGACGCCAGGCGGGCCAGGATCGGGGCGGCGGCGTGGATCGCGTTGGCGCCCAGCCAGCCGCGCGCCGAGTGGGCCCGCTCGCCCTTGGTCTTCAGCAGGACCCGCAGGGTGCCCTGGCAGCCGCCCTCGACCTCGCCGTCGGAAGGCTCCAGCAGCACCGCGAAGTCGCCCTGGAGCCACTCGGGATGGGCCTCGGCGACGTGCTTGAGTCCGTTCAGCTCGGCGGCGACCTCCTCGTTGTCATAGAAGACGAAGGTCAGGTCGCGGTTGGGCTCGGGCACGGTGGCCGCGATGCGCAGCTGCACCGCCACCCCGGCCTTCATGTCGCAGGTGCCGCAGCCCCACAGGACCCCGTCCTCGTCGAGGCGCGAGGGGAGATTGTCCGCGATCGGCACGGTGTCGATGTGGCCGGCCAGGATCACGCGCTCGGGCCGGCCCAGGTTCGTCCGGGCGATCACGTTGTTGCCGTACCGGTCGACCGTCAGGTGCGGCAGGGCGCGCAGGGCGGCCTCGATCGCGTCGGCGAGGGGCTTCTCCGTGCCGCTCTCCGAGGGGAGGTCGACGAGCCGCGCGGTGAGCGCGGCGGCGTCCAGCGTGAGGTCAAGCGAGGTGTCGGCCATGACTCCGACCCTAACGCGGCGCCCGTTCCGACGCTGTTCATCAGCGCTTCACGCCCCGCACAGCACCCGGCTCGGACGCCTCAACGGCCTCCAGTACCTTGTACGAGTGCCAGAGTCGACCCCCACTCCCAAGCGTCGCGGCCGTCTCGTCCGGCTCGCTGCGGCCTTCGTGGTGCTGTGCGCCGTCGCGGGCTATCTCGTGGTCCAGTACGTCACCGGAGGCACGGGAGCTCCCGGCTGCAAGGTCGTGTCCGGTCAGCAAGGTGACGGGACGTCGTACGAGTTCACGCCCGAGCAGGCGGTGAACGCGGCGACCATCGCCGCCGTGGGCACCGGGCGCCGGATGCCCGAACGGGCCGTGGCCATCGCGCTGGCCACCGCGCTGCAGGAGTCGGCACTGCGCAACATCCAGCATGGCGACCGGGATTCACTGGGTCTGTTCCAGCAGCGCCCCTCGCAGGGCTGGGGCACCGAGCAGCAGATCATGGACCCGTCGTACGCGGCGGGCATCTTCTACGAGCACCTGGCCCGGGTGCCCGACTACGCCGAGCTGCCGCTCACCGTGGCCGCGCAGCGCGTGCAGCGCAGCGGCTACCCCGAGGCCTACGCCAAGCACGAGCCGGACGCCACGCTGCTGGCCGCCGCGCTGACCGGCCAGTCGGCCGCCACGCTGACCTGCGAGGGCCGCCCGGTGACCAGCGCCGCCGCCACTCCGGCCACGGCCCCGGTCGCCGCCGCCGCGCCCACCGACGCGGTACGGGCCGCCCTGGTACGGGACTTCGGGCGCGACGCGTTCGAGGAGACGGGCGCGGAGATCGGCGGAGCGCCGAAGCCGGTGTCGACCCCCGCCCCGAGTCCGCACCCGACCGTGACCGCCCAGTCGCACGGCCGGACCGTGACCGTGCCGGTGCCCGAGGGCACGCGGATCGACGCGTCGGGGCGCAGCGAGGAGGAGCGCGGCTGGCAGCTCGCGCACTGGGCGGTGGCCAACTCCTCGGCGCTGCACATCCAGCGGGTGACGTACGCCGGGCGGGAGTGGATCGCGGGGCGGACCGAGAGCACGTGGCAGTCGACCGTCCCGAAGGGCACCGGGGGCGCGGAGCGCTCCGCGGGGGCGGTCCGGATCCTCACCGCGCAGTAGTGCGACGGGTCACCCCCGGGAGTTACGGCGCCCAGGCCGGTCCCGGGGGTGCGCAGGTTTTCGTGTGGTCACTCTCGCGGGCGCGAAACCCCTTGGGAGCACAGAGGCGTAAGGATCCTGCGGTCCCGTCCGACGGACGCTCTTTGCCCGTTTTTATCCACAACCGATAATGCGACGCGTTATCAATTCTTTACCTTTGGGCTCCGCAACCTTCCCGGACTTCGAGCGGTAGTCACTGCGTCCGAGCCCGGTCGGCCGAACAACAGATGAAGCCTCAACGGCCGGGCTTCACAGGACAGTTCATCGTCACTCCCGTCGAATGGAGCATCATGTCCCTCCCTCTGACCCGCCGGATCGCCCGTGCAGCGCTGCTCGTCGCGGCGGGAGCGGCCGCCGGGGTCGGTGCGGCCGGCTCCGCCAGCGCGGCACCGAGTCTCCCGGCCACCCCGAACGTCGGCGGGCTGACCGCCCTGGACGGGGCGAGCGTCGGCAACACGGTCGACGGCGTGGCCCGGAACGTCACCGATGTCGCGGGCGACACGGGCGGCAAGGCGGTCAAGAAGGCGGTGCCCGCCGCGGGCAAGACCGGCGGCAAGGCCGTGAAGAAGGCGGCCCCGGCGGCGCAGCGCACCGCGGGCGACGCGGCCGGCTCCGCCGCGGACGTGCTCGGCGACACGGCCTCGTCGGCGACGAAGGGCGGCCTGCCCACGGGCTCCCTCACCAAGGGAGGCCTGCCGACCTCCTCGCTGCCCGTACAGGGACTCCCGCTGGGCTGACACCCCCGGCGGACACCGGAGGGGCCCGGAGAGCCCACCACACGCTCCCCGGGCCCCTCCGCGTACGTCTACGGGCCCCCCTCCACGTACGTCTACTTGGTAAGCCGCGCCACCGCCGCGGCGACCCGCTCGTCGCTCGCCGTCAGCGCCACGCGTACGAACTTCTCGCCCGCCTCGCCGTAGAAGTCGCCCGGGGCGACCAGGATGCCCAGGTCGGCCAGGTGGGCCACGGTCTCCCAGCAGGACTCGCCGCGGGTCGCCCACAGGTAGAGGCTGGCCTCGCTGTGCTCGATGCGGAAGCCGTGAGCGAGGAGCGCCTCGCGCAGGGCTGTGCGGCGGGCGGCGTAGCGCTCCCGCTGCTCGCGGACGTGGGCGTCGTCGGACAGGGCCGCGACGACCGCCGCCTGGGTGGGCGCCGACGTCATCATGCCGCCGTGCTTGCGGATCTCCAGCAGCGGGCCGAGGACGTCCGGGTCGCCGGCCAGGAAGGCGGCGCGGTAGCCGGCCAGGTTCGAGCGCTTCGACAGCGAGTGGACCGCCACGATGCCCTCGTACGAGCCGCCGTTGACGTCCGGGTGCAGGACGGAGACCGGGTCGGCCTCCCAGCCCAGTTCGAGGTAGCACTCGTCGGAGAAGACCAGGACACCGTGCTCGCGGGCCCAGGCCACGATCCGGGTCAGCTCCTCCTTGGAGAGGACCTGGCCGGTGGGGTTGGACGGCGAGTTCAGCCACAGGAGCCTGAGGTTCGCGGGGTCCAGCTCGGTCGGGTCGTCGTAGACCACGGCGTCGGCGCGGGCCAGGCGGGCGCCGACCTCGTAGGTCGGGTAGGCCAGGCGCGGGAAGGCGACCTTGTCGCCGGGGCCGAGGCCCAGCTGGGTCGGGAGCCAGGCGACCAGTTCCTTGGATCCGACGATCGGCAGGACGTGCCGGTGGGTGACCTCGCGGGCGCCCAGGCGGCGCTCCAGCCAGCCGGTGATCGCGTCGCGCAGCGCCGGGGTGCCCCAGACCGTCGGATAGCCCGGGGAGTCGGCCGCGTCGATCAGGGCCTTCTGGATCAGCTCGGGGACCGGGTCGACCGGGGTGCCGACGGAGAGGTCGACGATGCCGTCCGGGTGCGCGGCGGCCGTCTTCTTGTACGGCTCCAGCTTGTCCCAGGGGAAGGTGGGCAGCCGGTCGGTTACGGCGGACACGGGTATCGGGCTCACTTTCTTCGGTACGGCGCCGCAGACGGCCACGCGGCCCGGTCCGGCAAACGCCTCGGTCCCGTACGGCGCCGATCTCCAGGGTGATCAGGCCGTACGGGACCGAGGCGGCACGCTGTGCGGGCCGCTGTGGGTGTTACTCGCCCTGCGGCGGCAGCGCGGCGATGAACGGGTGGTCACGCTCGATCAGGCCGAGCTTGCTGGCCCCGCCGGGAGAGCCGAGTTCGTCGAAGAACTCGACGTTCGCCTTGTAGTAGTCCTTCCACTCCTCCGGAGTGTCGTCCTCATAGAAGATCGCCTCGACCGGGCAGACCGGCTCACAGGCACCACAGTCGACGCATTCGTCCGGTTGGATGTACAAGGACCGCTGGCCCTCGTAGATGCAGTCGACCGGGCACTCCTCGATGCACGCCTTGTCCTTGACGTCGACACAAGGCTGCGCGATGACGTAGGTCACGCTGTCGTTCCTCCTTGATAGGGCGCTGGCGGGCCACCTCAGGCTCCGCCGCCTGGCGCGCGGGAGCGCGGCGTCGTCGATGCCCGCCCCTAGTATCTCCGTTCCTGGGCATGATCCGAACAGGAGGGGTGAACTGACCTGTGGAAATCTCTGGCGCCGGACGCTTCGAGGTCCGCATCTCCGCTGCTGACGTGGGCAAACGGGTCTCCGTACGACGCCTGAGCAAGCGCGAAACGCCGGGCGAGAAGTTCACTGACACGGTGGGTGTTCTCGCATCGTGGGACGACGGAGTGCTGTTGATCACACAGCGGGACGGACAGACCGTTCATATCCCGGAATCCACGGTCGTTGCGGGCAAAGTGATCCCGGCGGCTCCGGCGCGTCGGCGCGGTCCGTCGGCCACGTACGAGGAGCTCGCGCACGTGTCGTCGCGGGGCTGGCGGCCGGTGGAGAGCGAGCGGCTGGGCGAGTGGGAGCTGCGCGCGGCCGGCGGGTTCACGCGCCGGGCCAACAGCGTGCTGCCGCTCGGCGATCCGGGCCTTCCGCTCGACGCGGCGCTGGATACCGTACGACGCTGGTACGAGGCGCGCGGTCTGCCCGCGTACGTCCAGACCGCGACCGGTGCCGCGGGCACGCAGGAGCTGCTGTGCGCGGAGCTGGAGCGGCGCGGGTGGGTGCGTGAGACGAGTGCCGAGCTGTGGATCGGGGCGCTGGCGCCGGTCGCCGACCGGGCCGAGACCGCCGAGGTGGTGCTGTCCCGGGAGGCGGACGAGACATGGCTGGCGCGATACCAGCGATCCGGGGTGAGCGATGTGGCCCTGCGGGTGCTGAGCGGCGGACCCTCGGTGTGGTTCGCGACGGTGCCGGGCGAGAGCGGCGGCGGACCCGCCGCGATCGGGCGCTGCGTGGTGGACGGACGCTGGGCCGGGTTCGGAGCCGTCGAGGTGGATCCCGCGCTGCGGCGCCGGGGGCTGGCGACGGACGTGATGACCGCGCTGGCCCGCCAGGCGCTGGCCGAGGGCGCCTCGGCCGGCTGGCTCCAGGTCGAGTCGGACAACGGCGACGGGCGGGCGCTGTACACGGAGCTGGGTTTCGCGCCGCACCACGCCTACCACCACTACCGCGAGCTGCGGCCCGGCCAGGACGCGGGGCCGGCCGGCTCCGGCGGGTCCTGAAGGCCGCCGTGGAAGGGCACGGGCCTGCGATGCACCCCCTCGATCCCCCGCCCCCGGAACGCTCCACCGAGCTGCGACAGCGGTTCGCCGAGGAGGCGCGCTCCGGGCGGCCCGACCTGTCGGCGCTGTGCCTGCTGATCGGCGCGGTGGCCGACGGCTCGCTGGACGAGGCGGGCATGGACGCCGCGCAGATCGAGCTGGACGAGCTGGCCGGGCGACTGCCCTACCGCCCCGGCGGCCCGTCCGCCTGGGCCGGGGCGCTGCACCAGCTGCTCGGTGTGCGCGGCGAGTTCTCCGGCTCGCCCGCGGACTACCGGCGCCTTGAGTCGTCGCTGCTGCACGAGGTGCTGCGGCGGCGGCGCGGGCTGCCGATCCTGCTGTCGGTGGTGTGGATCGAGGTGGCGCGGCGGGCCGGAGCCCCGGTGCACGGGGTCGCGCTGCCGGGCCACTTCGTGGTCGGGTTCGGCCCGCCCGAGGAGCAGGTGCTGGCCGACCCCTTCGACGGGGGCCGGGTGCTCACGGGCACCGACGCCGAGCTGCTCGTCGCGGGGGCCACGGGCGCGCCGCTGCATCAGTCGATGCTGGTGCCCGCCGATCCGCTCGACGTCGTCCAGCGGATCCTGAACAACATCCGGGCATGGGCGGCGCCCCGGCCCGAGTGCTCGGACGTGGCGCTGTGGGCGGTGGAGCTGTCCCTGCTGCTGCCGTCACACCCGGCCCGGCTGCGCTACGAACGGGCCCAACTCCTCGTCCAAAGCGGCGACTTCCTCGCCGGCGCGGCCGAACTGGACGCCTACGCCGAGGTACTGGGAGCGGTGGACGAACCGGCCGCCGAACTCCTGCGCCACCAGGCCCACGCGGCCCGCGCCAAGCTCAACTAGCAGTTCGGCACGAGCCGTTCGTTCGTCGTGGCTACAGCCACCCCTTCTCCCGAGCCGTCCGCACCGCCTCCGCCCGGTTGCGTACCGCCAGTTTCTGGATCGCCGTGGAGAGGTAGTTGCGTACCGTGCCCTGCGAGAGGTGCAGGGTCGCCGCCAGTTCCGCGTTGGTGGCGCCGTCGGCCGCGGCGCGCAGGACCTCGCGCTCGCGGTCGGTGAGGGGGTTGGCGCCGTCGGCGAGGGCGGCCGCGGGTGCAGATCGCAGGCCAGCTTGACCAGTTCGGCGACGGTGACCTCGTCCATCAGCCCGCCGCTCTGCAGCATGGCGCCCACTCGCCCGGCGACGATCGCCTCGCGCGGGCCGGTCCCGAAGACGCTGACCGTGCCGGCGTCGGCCTGCTTGAGGCCGAGCAGCAGGTCGAGCGTGGTGGACTTGCCGGCCCCGTTGGGCCCGAGCAGTGCCACGGTCTCCCCCGGGTACAGCCGGAGCGAGAGGCCGTCGACGGCCCGCACGCTCCCGTACGTCTTGCTCACCTGGTCGAACCCCACCACCGGGGCGGTGATGGCGGGTGCCGCTGTCGTCGTCATGCCCACCATGCTGGCGGCGAGAGGGGGCCGGGGGCAGTGCCGTCGGTCCTGACTGCCGGATGACAGATGTCACGCGCCCGGGGTGACCCGCCCCCACGAACGCGCGGAGGGCGCCCGGTGCGGAACCGGGCGCCCTCCGCTCAACTCGGCGCCTAGCTCGGGGTGGTGTCGATGACCCCGACGCGCTGGGCCGGCGTCGTACCGCGCAGGGCCTGGCGCAGGGCGCCGACGACGTCCTGCGGCATGACCGCGCGCTTGCCGGTCGCGCCCTCGATCTGCACGCCCTGGAAGGTGGTGCCGTAGGCCGCCTGGAGCGCCTTGAGGTCGTACGTCTCCACGAGCTTGCCGTCGATGGCCTTGAAACCGAGGATCTTCGGCAGCGAGCGGGCCCCGAACTTGATGCTGTGCGCCGCGTCGGTCTGGACGATGGCGATGTTGGACATCGCCGGTGCGGCGACGGCCTTCAGTTCCCGGTCGACCTCGGCGTTGGACACCGTCGGCTGCTGGAGAGTCGTGGGCACGACCACCGGCGTGGAGGTTCCGGTCTCCAGCAGGGTGCGGTACGCCTGTCCGATCGCCGTGGTCGCCTTGGCGGCGTCGACGCCCTTGCCCGGCTTGCCGTACACGGCAATGGCCTTACCGCCCTGGAACGCGATGGTGCCCTCGGTGACCGATCCGGAGCCGCCGCCCGCGGCCTGGAGGGCCGCCTGGAGCTTCTCCTTGTCGATCGGCATGTTCGGGTCCACCTCGCGGTGGTTGCCGAACAGCGAGCCGACGACGGTGATCGGGTTGTAGTCGCTCTTCGCGGCCACGTCGACCGTCGCCTGCATGTCGAACTGCAGGCCCGCCTGGTCCGGCTTGAGCGCGACGGTCTTGCCGGCCACCGACAGCTTCAGCGGCAGGTTCACCTGGCGCCCGAAGGCGTTGTCGAGCTTGTTGACGGCCTCGTCGCGGGTGCCGCCGCCGATGTCGACGCCGAGCACGGTGGTGCCCTTGGGCACGTCGGAGTGGTTCATCAGCAGGCCGGCGCCGTAGACACCGCCCACGAGGACGACCACGCCGACGGCGATCAGGACCAGCTTGCTGCGGCCCTTCTTTTTCTTCTGCTTGCCCTGCGGCCCGCTCTGCGAGCCCGGGTCGGGCAGCTTCGGCGGCGTGTAGGACGCGCCGCCGCCCGCGCCCGCGAACGGCGAGCCCGTGGCGGACGGGACGACCGGGATGCCGCTGGTGACGGTGTGTCCGGAGATGTTGGCCGGCGGGGTGTAGCCCGGCGTGCCGGGCACGCCCGGGGGCGGCTCGGGGGCCAGCTTCTGCGGGGTGAGGATCGCGGTGTCGTCGCTCAGGCCGCCACCGGGGCCGACGCCGACCGCGGGGCCCTTCTTCGGGGCGCCGGGACCGGGGAACGGCTCGCCGGACTGCGGGCCGCCGCTGCCGGGGCCGACGCCGATGGGCGGTGCCATCGGGCTGTCGCCGGTGACCGGACCGCTGGTCGGACCGGCGGGGCCCTTCGGACCGGTGGGGCCGCTGTGGCCGCCCGCTCCGCTGAAGCCGCCGGGCGCACCGGGGCCGCCCTTGCCACCGGGGCCGCCGGGAACGCCGGAGCCGCCACGGGGGTTCCGGTCGTTCTCCGAGAAGTACGGGAGGTCGTCGCGGCGCGCGTCGGCGCCGCCCGTCGGACCGGGGCGCGCGCCGCCCGGACGCGGGCCCGCGGAGAGCGCCTCGGTGACGTCGAAGGAACCGGTGCCGCCGCCGTGGCCGGGCGCCACGGGGCCGCCGGTGGCGCCGCCGGGGAGTCCCGACCCGTTCGTCCCGCCGGGGGCGCCGGGGCCGCCGGGGCGGGAGGCGCCCGGCGCGCTCATGGAGCCGACGACACCGCCGGGACGCGCGCCACCCGGACGCGGTCCGGAGCGGCCGGCGCCAGAGGGACCCGCGCTCTTGGGGGCACCGCCGCCGGCGGCGGAACCGCCGGGCATCCCAGCCCCGTTGCTGCCACCGCCCTTGGGCGCGCCGCCCTTGCGGGGCGCGAACCAGCCGCTCACCTGCTCCTCGGCGGGAGCCGGGGACGGGGCGGGGGCATCGGCGGCGGACGCGGCGGCCTCGGACTGCGCGGCCCTACGGCCCGTGCCCGTGCCCGCGGCGTCGTCGGGACTCTCGCCGTCCGCGACGGGGGTGCGTACGACGACCGGCGGGATGGGCCGCGATCCGGGGATGTTGATGCGGACCCGGGTCGTCAGCGTGGTCTCGGTCTTGCGGTCCTCCGCGGCTCCCCCGCGACCGTTGGGACCGGAGGACGGAGTGTCAGTTTCACGACTCAAGGCAGGTTCTCCCGATTGGCTCCGCCGCACATCACGGCCTTGCTCGGGCGGCTCGGCGGCGCGCACCACCATACTGGCCACGCCTGGCCGGTATCCCACGCCCGCCGGGGAATCCCACACCGGACCCGCACGCGCGCGTGCGGGCGAAGTAGTACGTCACTTGCCAAGTCGGACGTCACGGGCGCCGGACGAGCGCCCCCAACCGACAGTGGCACAGATCACAGCGAGGGCCATGCCGCCGAGCAGAAAGAGATAGGATCCGCCTCCCGCACTGAACAGGAAGTCCCCCTCGGGGCGGCTGGCGGTGAGCAGGATGACGGCGACGACCCAGCCCGCGGCGGGCGCGACCGCCCCGGCCCGGCTCCCCGCGGCCCGGCATCCGCCGAGGAAGATCCCCGCGGCGCCTGCCAGCGCGAGCAGCAGCCCGCCCGGGAACCAGCCGGCCTGCACGAGCGCCCCGGCCAGCCCGACCACGGCACCGAGCACGAACAGCCCGGTGTACGCCGCGATCCGCCCGGCCGACGGCGGCTTCACCGGCTGCGCGAGCAGGGAGCCACGTCCCGTCGGCGTACTCATGACGCCTCCTCGGTGTCGACGCCGGCGAACAGATCGCTCTCCCGTACGTCCGGACGCGCGCCGCCCACCAACTCGTAGTACTCGGTGGTGAACAGCGGCTGGGCCAGCTCGTTGGAGAGCGCGAAGTAGGGCTCGGCCACCTCGATCTGGGTGGCGTGCGCGCGCATCGCGGCAGCCTTGGCGGCGGCGTGGGCGGTGCCGTCGACGGCGGTGGTGACCCGGGCGTCGTCCACCACGCCCGGTACGTCCTCCAGGGCGGCGGACTTGGCGAAGGGCAGGCCCGGCAGCTCGCGCCCGAGCCGCTCGAAGGCCTCCTCGCCGACGCCGCGCGGGACGCGGTTCCAGTAGACCTTGGCGATCCGGTGCCCCGCCTCGGCGGCCAGCTCCACGGCGCGCATGGCGACGCGGTGGGCCTGGATGTGGTCGGGGTGGCCGTAGCCGCCGTTGTCGTCGTAGGTGACGAGGACCTGGGGACGTACGTCGAGGATCACCTCGGCGAGCAGGGCGGCGGCCGCGTCGACGTCTGCCTGCCAGAAGCAGCCGGGGTCGTCGTTGTCGGCGGTGCCCATCATCCCGGAGTCACGGAAGGCGCCCGGTCCGCCGAGCAGCCGGACGTCCTCGACGCCGAGCGCGTGCATGGCGGCGGTCAGCTCACCCAGCCGGTACTCCCCCAGGGCGTCGCCGGTGAGGTGCGCCAGCTCGGGCGGAATGACCTCACCGCCCTCCCCCAACGTGCAGGTGACCAGCGTGACCCGCGCTCCCTCGGCCGCGTACTTGGCCATGGTCGCGCCATTGTTGATCGACTCGTCGTCCGGGTGCGCGTGCACCAGCAACAGCCGCCGAGCGTAGCGAGGTGGGGGTCCCCCCGGCCGAAGGTTGGGGGAGGGCATCTCCGTCATGCCCCCACCCTACGAGGCGGCTGCCGCCGGTCACCTTCCTGGCTGCCTGTGCAGTGGCAACCCGTAAACGACTCAGGCGTCGTCGTCCCTGAAGATCTCTCCGGCGGACGACGCTGTGGCGGCGCGGACGAGCCAGCGGCGCAGGACGTCGGGGTCGGTGCAGTCGGTGATCCGGTCAAGGACATCGGCGGGCACCTGAACCCCACGCGCATCGAGGACCAGCAGCACGTCATGGGAAGCCGCCTGGACCTGGCCCTCGGCTCGACCTTGATCGAGACCTTGCCCGAGGCCCTGTTCGAGGCCCTGCTCGAGGCCCTGCTTGCGTGCCTCGTCCCGGATCTCCTCAACGAGGTACGACTTGTAGAAGGAAAGGTCCACGGCCACCAGGTTCCTCCAGATTTCTGCGGCCCGGCGGCTGCCGCCCAGGCCCTGTGCGGTGAATTCGATGATGAGTTCGGCTACGGCGTCGGGTACGCCCTGCAGAGCGGTGGACAGGGCCTTCAGTATCCCACCCACGTCCGGATTCTTCGCGTGAGTGATGGCGGACAACGTGGTCAGCGCCAGGTCGGCCCGAGCTTCGTCGGGGTCAGTGATCACGGGCATGTTGTGCGGACCTGCGACAAGCGGGTGCACGACGAGGGAGGCCCACCCTCGAGGGCCGATGGGTACGGGCTGAGCGGCCCACTCGGCCGTGGCCTTGTCCTGGCAGACGACCAGCAGCAGGGGCGCCGTCTTGTACTTCGCGTAGAAGAAGGACAGGTAGTAAGCCCAACTGGCTGGTTTGTTCGAGTCCTTCGCGTTCTGCGCTTCGACGGCCAGCAGCATCGGCTCCTCGCCGTCGAAGCGCAGCAGTGTGTCGACACGGCGTTCGATGGGCTGGGTTTCGGTGAGGTCGGTCGACAGAACGGTCACGGACGTGGTCGGGACGAACGGGACACCGAGAACCTTGGAGACGCCGGTGAACAGGCCCGGGTACTCCTGGAAGATGCGGTGCATCGCCTCGTGGGACGAGTTGACCATGCGATTCGTTACTCGTGGACGAGTGTCAAGTGGGCCCGAGCGACCGGGCTCGGCAGTCGCGGCACCGGCCTGGCACCGGAGCCCGGAAGGCGCGATCGCAGCCGTCGCATGTCTGGAGCGGTTGCCGTACGGCCGGTGACGTCGCCGGCGCGCGGAACGGTGGCGGGGGTGGCAACTGGGCGCGGAGGCGGTGGGCCAGGAGGGCGGCGGGGCGGCGCGGTCCCTCGGGCGGCAGGTCGGCGGTCAGTGCCTGTCGTACGGCGGTGGCGCTGACGTCGCGCTCCAGCCAGGCGGCCACGCCCGGCGCGAGGTGCGCGGCATCGCAGGCCGAGAGGAGGAGGCGGGGATCGTGACGGCGCAGGTCGGCGAGGAGATCCGCGGCCTTCTGGAGGAGGGCGGGAGCGGGGTACGCGGGCTGCGGGACCGCGGGCAGCGGCTTGCGGGGGACGCGCTTCCTCGGGGCCTGCACCGGTTGGGCGCGGGCCGGGCAGTCGGCCTCGTCGTCCTCGCGGTGCCGTCCGGGCTGGTTGCACGAGATCGTGCGGGTGACGATGCGGCCACCGGGCACACGTTCGCGGACGCGACGCAGATAACCGTGGGTCTCCAGCTCCCGCAGCGCGGCCGCGATACGGGTCGTCCCCTCGGGGAAGCGGGCGGCGAGGGTCTTGATGTCGACGCGGGCTCCTGCGGGCAGCGACTGGATGTGGACGCCCAGCCCGATCGCGAGGCCCGACAGTTCCGGGTGCTGGGCGAGATGGTTGCCGATCACCGTGAAGCGGGCGGTGTGGCGGGAGTTGTCGTGCGTGAGGCCGCCGCCGGGACCAGAGCGCGAAGGCCGCCGGTTCGGGTGTTTGTCGGCGGTAATACGGGACTTGGCGCGCGCGGGCGCGCTAGGGTTCTGGGTATCCATCTGGGAAGTTCATGCCTTCCTCGGTGGTCAGGCCCTCGCACTGGGATGCCAGTCCCTGCGGGGGCCGTCGCATGTTTGCGGTTGTGTTGTTGCGCCTGAGCGTAAGGCAGGCAACCGGACACAAATCCAGTCGAGTTGGCGATGTTCACTCCCCCGAGTGAGGACACGCCGCGGGCGGGAGGGGAGGGGCTTGGTACGGGTTCTTTCTCTCTCGTGTTCCGTGGGAAAGGCCGCCCGTCGCACCGGAGTTCAGGAACGTGGATGCCGGTGCCCCCGTATTCAGTTCCGCCCAGACCGTCTTGCGCGGATGCCGCTCCAGGGCTACGCCCCACCGGTCGGCCAGCGCTTCGACGACGACGAGCCCCCGGCCCGACTCGGCGTCGCCGGCGGGCCCCTCAAGGCAGGGCGAGCGGTCCCCGCGGGTGTCGGTCACCTCGATGCGCAGGGTGTCCGCGACCGCGTACAGGGTGAGCTGGAAGTCACGGCCGGGGACACGGCCGTGCGTGACCGCGTTGGCGGCGAGTTCGGCGACGAGTTGGCGTGCCGGGTCCAACGGCAGGCCCCACGCGCGCAGTTGCTCAACCGCCAGCAGACGGGCCAGGCGGGCCCCACGCGGCGTGGACGACAGGCGCAGGGTGAAGTTCCGGACGGCGGTTTCGTGGATCACGTCACTCAGAGTGGCCATGTCCACCTACTCTGAACAGTGATGATGCCGCTACGTACGGTCACTGTCCGGAGCTTGTCCAGCCGTGTCCGGGCTGTCGGGGAGGGGTGCGGGATGACGTTGGAGCAACTCAGGAGCGAGGCGGACGAGCCGGGCTGGGAAGTGGACCCGGACGACGACTGGGGCATCGCCGTCATCGCCACGGTGGGCCGCCAACTCAAGCTGCGGCGCGAGGCGGTGGGAATGCGGGCACCCGACTTCGGGGTGGCGGTCGGGTACGGCGAGGACATGGTCTACAAGATCGAGGGCGGCAAGCGGATCCCCCGGCCCGAGTATCTGGACAAGGCGGACGAGGTGTTGGGGGCGGGTGGGCTGCTCGCGGCGATGAAGGAGGACGTGGCCAAGGTCCGGTATCCGAAGAAGGTTCGGGATCTGGCGCAGGCGGAAGCGAAGGCGGTCGAGCTTCAGCTGTACGACCCGCTGAACATCCATGGGCTGCTTCAGACACCGGAGTACGCGCGCGGACTGCTCCTGATGCGGCGCCCCGCCTACACGGAGGACGAGGTGGAGCGGTTCATCGCCGCCCGCGTGGCACGCAAGTCGCTCTTCGAGCGGGACCCCGCGCCCGAGGTGAGCTTCGTCCTGGAGGAATGGACGCTGCGACGTCCGCTCGGCGGCAGACAGGTCCTGCGCCGCCAGCTCGAACGCTTGCGGGAAGCCGCTCAGTTGAGGAATGTCGAGTTGCAGGTGATGCCGATGGACCGCGAGGAGCACGCCGGTTTGGCCGGCGGTATCGAGGTACTGAAGTTCGAAGACGGCTCCGCCGTCGGGCGCTCACCCGCCGTGTCCAACGGTCGACCGGTCTCGGAACCCAAGCAGCTCCGTATCCTTGAACTGCGGTATGGCATCATCCGGGCTCAGGCCTTCACACCACGTGAGTCGATCGCCTTTATCGAACAGTTGCTGGGGGACACATGACCCGCAAGACGGACCTGTCGTGGTTCAAGAGCAGCTACAGCAGCAGCAGCGAGGGCGACTCCTGCGTCGAAGTCGCCGAAACCGAAACCCCCGCCACCATCCACGTCCGCGACTCCAAGCAAACCGCCGGCCCCCAACTCGCGCTGACGCCGGAGGCCTGGGCCGAGTTCGTGTCGTACGTCAGAACTTGATGCTTCCGATCATGCTGGCGACATTCGTCGTGAGTTCGCTGATCGTGGGAGCAACCGTCGACGAGGCGAGATAGAAGCCGAGCAGGACGCAGACGAACGCGTGGCCGCCCTTCAGTCCCGACTTCTTGATCAGCAGGAAGACGATGATCGCCAGCAGCACCACCGCCGAAATCGAGAGTGCCACGGCGGTTCACCTCCAAAGATCCCGGGGACACGGGGGGTTCGGACTATGGGGGTTGTAGATCGGTTAAGCACACCGGTACGTGAGCCAGCAGGGTCATACCCACGTACCGACAGCGATCATAACTATCCGGTCTCGCGCATCGATCGGCGCACAGCCGCACAAGGGGGCGCATGGCCAATATGGTCAGGGCATGACGACCGAAGCTGAGTCATTCCCCCGACGGCACGCCCGTACCCAGCGGTTCACGCTCGGCGCGCCGCGTTCGTTCACCGTGGCGCCCGATGGTTCGCGTGTCGCGTTCCTGCGCTCCTCGTCCGGTACGGACCGGGCCAACTCCCTGTGGATCCTCGACATGACGGACGGCTCCGAGCGCGTGGCGGCCGACCCGGGTGTGCTGCTGGGCGGCGCCGAGGAGGACCTGTCGCCCGAGGAGCGCGCGCGGCGCGAGCGCAGCCGCGAGGGCGGCGCCGGCATCGTCGGCTACGCGACCGACGCGGCCGTGGAGTTGGCGTCCTTCGCCTTGTCAGGGCGGCTGTTCACGGCGGAGCTCCAGGCCGGCACGGCCCGTGAACTCCCCGTTTCCGGGCCGGTGATCGACCCGCGCCCCTCCCCCGACGGCCGCCATGTCGCGTACGTCGCGGGCGGTGCGCTGAGGGTGATCGGCGCCGAGGGCGAGGGCGACCGGGCGCTGGCGGAGCCGGAATCGGCCGAAGTGACCTACGGCTCGGCCGAGTTCATCGCAGCGGAGGAGATGAACCGTACGCGCGGCTTCTGGTGGGCTCCGGAGTCGGACCGGCTGCTGGTCGCGCGCGCGGACGACACGCCGGTGCAGCGCTGGTGGATCTCCGACCCGGCTCACCCGGAGCGTGACCCACAGCACGTCGCCTACCCGGCGGCCGGCACCCCCAACGCGGACGTACGGCTCTTCGTCATGGGCCTCGACGGGACGCGCACGGAGGTCGCCTGGGACCGGGAGCGTTACCCGTATCTGGCGCGAGTGCACTGGTCACAGGCGGGTGCGCCGCTGCTCCTGGTGCAGTCGCGGGACCAGCGCGGCGAGGTGATCCTGGCCGTGGACCCGGACACGGGGGCGACCCGGATGGTGCATGCCGACGAAGATCCAACATGGCTGGAACTTTTCGCCGGGGTGCCTGCCTGGACTCCTTCCGGGCAGTTGGTACGGATCGCGGACGAAGGCGGTGCGCGCGTGCTCGCGGTGGGCGACCGCCCGCTGACCGGCGCCCAGTTGCACATCCGCTCGGTGCTGGACGTGTCCGCCGACGACGTCCTGGTGTCGGCCTCGGCGGGCGAGGAGGCGGCGGCGCCGGAGACCGGCGAGGTGCACGTGTACCGGGTGAACGAACTGGGCGTGGAGCGCGTGTCGCAGGAGCCGGGCGTGCACACGGCCGTGCGCTCGGGCGGCGTCACCGTGCTGGTGTCCGCCACGCTCGACCGCCCCGGCGCGCGGGTGCAGATCCTGCGTGACGGAAAACCGGCGTTCACTGTCCCGTCGTACGCCGAAGTCCCCGGTTTGTCCCCCCGCGTGACCCTCACCGAGGGGGGCGCACGCCGAATTCCATGCGCCGTGCTTATGCCTCGGGACTACGACTCCGACACTCCCCTTCCGGTCCTTCTGGACCCTTACGGTGGCCCGCACGGTCAGCGTGTGGTAGCCGCGCACAACCCGTATCTGACCTCGCAGTGGTTCGCCGACCAGGGCTTCGCCGTGATCGTCGCCGACGGCCGGGGCACGCCGGGCCGCTCGCCGGCGTGGGAGAAGTCGATCCGGGACGACCTGGCGGACGTCGTCCTCCAGGACCAGGTCGACGCCCTGCACGCCCTCGCCGAGGAGTTCCCGCTGGACCTGAGCCGGGTCGCCATCCGGGGCTGGTCCTTCGGCGGCTACCTCTCCGCGCTCGCGGCTCTGCGCCGCCCGGACGTCTTCCACGCGGCCGTGGTCGGCGCGCCGGTGACCGACCTGCGGCTGTACGACACCCACTACCAGGAGCGCTACCTCGGCGACCCGGCCGAGCAGCCGGACGTCTACCGCCGCAACTCGCTGATCGACGACGCGGGGCTGGTCGACGCGGCCGAGCCGCACCGCCCGATGATGGTCATCCACGGGCTGGCGGACGACAACGTGGTGGTGGCCCACTCCCTGCGCCTGTCCTCGGCCCTGCTGGCCGACGGCCGCGCGCACGAGGTGCTGCCGCTGTCCGGCGTGACCCACATGACCCCGCAGGAGGCCGTCGCGGAGAACCTGCTGCTGCTCCAACTGGACTTCCTCAAGCGGTCCCTGGGGCTGTGACGTAAGAGGGCAGACGCAACAGCGCACGAGCGGGCCGGGGTCACGCGTCTCACCCCGGCCCGTTGCCCTGCGGCTCCGCCGGGACGACCCGCTTCTCCTCCGCGAACAGGCACGCCGAGTCGTGAGCCGCGGGCCCGGACCGGTCCCGGAACGCCGCGGGCACCGCCAGCGCCGGCACCTCCTGCGCGCACCGCTCCCGGGCCTTCCAGCAGCGGGTGCGGAAGCGGCAGCCCGACGGGATGTTCGTCGGCGAGGGGACGTCACCGCTCAGGATGATCCGCTCGCGGTGCTCGCGGGCCTCCGGGTCGGGCACGGGCACCGCGGAGAGCAGCGCCTGGGTGTAGGGGTGGGTCGGATGGTCGTAGATCTCGGCGTCCGTGCCGGTCTCCACGATCCGCCCGAGGTACACACCGCGACCCGGTCGGAGATGTGCCGCACGATCGACAGGTCGTGCGCGATGAAGACGTAACTCAGATCGAACTCGCTCTGCAGCCGGTCCAGCAGGTTGATCACCTGGGCCTGTACCGACACGTCCAGCGCCGACACCGGTTCGTCGGCGACGATCACCTCGGGCCGCAGCGCCAACCCCCGGGCGATGCCGATGCGTTGGCGCTGGCCGCCGGAGAACTGGTGCGGATAGCGGCTGATGTGCTCGGGGTTGAGGCCGACGACCTCCAGCAGCTCCTGCACCTTGCGGCGCCGCTCGCCCTTCGGGGCCGCCTCGGGGTGGATCTCGTACGGCTCCCCGACGATGTCACCCACCGTCATGCGGGGGTTGAGGGAGGTGTACGGGTCCTGGAAGACCATCTGGATGTTGCGGCGTACGGCCCTGAGCGCCCGGCCGGACAGGCGGGTGACGTCCTCGCCCTTGAACCGGATCGTCCCGGCCGTCGGCCGCTCCAGGTGGCACAGCAGCCGGGCCAGCGTCGACTTGCCGCAGCCGGACTCGCCCACGACGCCGAGGGTTTCACCTCGCCCGAGGCTGAAGTCGACGCCGTCGACGGCCTTCACGGCGCCGATCTGCTTCCTGAACAGCACGCCACGTGTGAGCGGGTAGTGCTTGACCAGCCCGCTGACCTCCAGGATCGGCTCAGTGGTCGAGGCCATTGAGGCACTCCCTCCAGAAGTGGCAGGCGCTGGCGCGCTCTTCGTCGACCGCGTACAGCGGGGGCTCGTCGGTGCGGCACACGTCGCGGGCCATCGGGCAGCGGGGGTGGAAGGCGCAGCCGGGCGGGATGTGGGTGAGGCTGGGCGGCAGGCCCTTGATGGCGGACAGCTCCTGGCCCTTCTGGTCCAGGCGCGGGATGGATTCCAGCAGGCCGCGCGTGTACGGGTGCGCGGGCGCCTTGTAGATGTCGTGGACGGGGGCCGACTCGACGATCCGTCCGGCGTACATCACGGCGATGCGGTCCGCCACGTCGGCGACGACGCCCAGGTCGTGGGTGATCAGGATGAGCCCCATGCGGTACTCGCGCTGCAACTCGGCCAGCAGCTCCATGACTTGGGCCTGCACGGTGACGTCGAGGGCGGTGGTGGGCTCGTCGGCGATGATGAGCGCGGGCTCCAGCGCCAGCGCCATGGCGATCATGATGCGCTGGCGCATGCCGCCGGAGAACTGGTGCGGGAAGTCGCGGACGCGCTGTGCGGCGCCCGGGATCCGGACCCGGTCCATCAGCTCGACGGCCCTGGCCCGCGCGTCCTTGCGCGACATCCCGCGGTGCACGACGAACATCTCGCCGAGCTGGTCGCCCACGGTGAGCACGGGGTTGAGGGCGGACAGCGCGTCCTGGAAGATCATGGCCATCTCGGCCCCGCGGATCCGCCTGCGCTCGTCCTCCTTCAGCTTCAGCAGGTCCCTGCCCTGGAAGAGGATCTCGCCGCCGGTGATCCTCGCGGGCGGGGTGTCGAGGATGCCCATCACGGCCTGCGCGGTCACCGACTTGCCCGACCCGGACTCGCCGAGCACGGCCAGCGTCTGCCCCGCGTCCACGCCGAAGGTGACCCCGTTGACGGCTCTGGCGGTGCCGTCCCGAGTTCCGAACTCCACGTGCAGATCGCGCACTTCGAGCAGCACGGCGGCTCACCTCAGCCTCGGGTCGAGGGCGTCGCGCACCGCGTCGCCGAGCATGATGAACGCCAGGACGGTGATCGCCAGTGCGCCGGAGGGCCACAGCAGGGCGTGCGGGGCGTTGCGGATGTAGGGGGAGGCGGCGGAGATGTCGATGCCCCAGGAGATGCTCGGCGGCTTCAGGCCCACGCCGAGGTACGACAGGGTCGCCTCCAGCGAGATGTAGGTGCCGAGCGCGATGGTGGCCACGACGATGACCGGCGCGACGGCGTTGGGCGCGATGTGCCGCAGCAGGATGCGGGTGTGGGAGGCGCCGAGGGCGCGGGCGGCCTGGACGTAGTCGTTCTGCTTGGCGGTGATGACCGCGCCGCGTGCGATGCGGCACAGCTGCGGCCAGCCGAGCAGCACCATGAACCCGATGACGGGCCAGACGGTGTTGCTGGTCACCACGGACAGCAGGACGAGCCCGCCGAGGACGACGGGGATGGCGAAGAAGACGTCGGTGATCCGGGACAGGATCCCGTCCCACAGCCCGCCGAAGTACCCGGCGAGCCCGCCGAGGACGGACCCGAGGACCGCGACCCCCAGCGTGGCGAGGACGCCGACCGTGACGGACGTACGGGCGCCGTACACGGTCCGCGTGTAGACGTCGCAGCCCTGGCCGTCGAAGCCGAAGGGGTGGCCCGGCTGGGAGCCCTCCTGGGCCTTGGCGAGGTCGCACTTCAGGGGGTTGCCGGAGGCGATCAGCGAGGGCCAGACCGAGATGAGGACGAGGAAGCAGATGATGAGCGCGCAGACCACGAAGACGGGGTTGCGGCGCAGGTCCCGCCAGGCGTCGGACCACAGGCTGCGCGGGCGCCCCTCGGCGGCGGCCGGCGGGTACGGCGGTCCGGCGCCGGGGCCCTGCGGCGGGGCCGGGCCCCGCTCCAGCGTCTCGGCCTCGCTCGCCGCCAGGTCCATCCCGCCGCCCATGCCGGTGCCGGCGATGGCGCCCTCGGATTCGTAGGACTGCTCAGGCATAGCGGATCCTCGGGTCGAGTACGGCGTACAGCAGGTCGACGAGCAGGTTGGCGACCAGGAAGACGAGGACGAGGACCGTCACGAAGCCGACGACGGTCTGGGTGTTCTGCCGCAGGATGCCCTGGTAGAGCTGGAAGCCGACGCCGTGGATGTTGAAGATCCGCTCGGTGACGATGGCGCCGCCCATCAGCGCGCCGACGTCGGTGCCGATGAAGGTGACCACGGGGATGAGGGAGTTGCGCAGCAGATGCCGGGTGACGACCCGGCGGCGGGGCAGTCCCTTGGCGATGGCCGTACGGACGTAGTCGGCCCGCTTGTTCTCGGCGATGGAGGTGCGGGTGAGCCGGGTGACGTAGGCGAGGGAGACCGAGGCGAGGACCAGGCCCGGCACGATCAGCTCGTCGAAGGGGGCCGCCGGTGACACCGACGGCTGGATCCAGTGCCACTCGACGCCGAGCAGCAGCTGGAGCACGAGGCCGGTGACGAAGACCGGCACGGAGATGACGACGAGGGTGAGCAGCAGCACCGCCGTGTCGACGGGCCGCCCGCGCCGCAGTCCGGTGACCACGCCGAGGGTGATGCCGACGGCGACCTCGAAGACGATCGCCACGATGGTGAGCCGGACGGTGACGGGGAACGAGGCCGCCATCAGCTCGGTGACCGGCTGCCCGTTGAACGCCGTACCGAAGTCGCCGGTGAAGACGTTGCCCATGTAGGTGGCGTACTGCTGCCACACCGGCTGGTCGAGGCCGAACTCCTTCTTCAGCTGCGCGGCGGTGGCCGGGTCGCAGGCCCGCTCGCCGCACAGGCCGGCCACGGGGTCGCCCATCACGTTGACCATCAGGAAGATCAGCAGCGTGGCCCCGACGAAGACCGGGATCATCTGCAGCAGCCGCCGCAGGACGTAGCGACCCATGGGATCAGCCGACCTTGATCTCGTTGTAGACGGGGACGCTGAAGGGGTTCAGCGCCACGTGGGACAGCCGCTGCGAGTAGCCGGCGCTGCCGTTCTGGTACCAGAGCGGGATGGCGGCCATGTCGTCCCGTACGACCTCCTCGGCCTGCTGGAAGAGCCGCACCGCCTTCGCGGGGTCCGACTGGGCGTTGGCCTGGTCGACGAGCCGGTCGAAGTCCTTGCTGGACCACTTGCCGTCATTGGAGGAGGCGTTGGTGTAGTACATCGGCTGGAGGAAGTTCTGGATGAGCGGGTAGTCCATCTGCCAGCCGGCCCGGAACGGCCCCGGCATCGCGTGCCGCCCGATCTGGTTGCGGAAGTCGGCGAAGGTGCCGACCGGGTTGCCGACGCAGGCCCTGTCGCTGCCGAGCGCGTTGTTGACGGAGTTGCACACGGCGTCGATCCACTCGCGGTGCGAGCCGGTGTCCGCGTTGTAGCTGATCCTGACCTGGCCGCCGGGGATGCCGCCGCCCTCGCGGACGAGCCTCTTGGCCGCGGCGGGATCGTAGTCGCAGGCCTTCCCGCACAGCCCCTTCTTGTAGCCGCCGTCGGGGCCGAGGACGGGCGAGGTCCAGTCGGTGGCGGGGGTGCGGGTCTGCCGGAAGATCGTGTCGGTG
Source organism: Streptomyces sp. V3I7 (assembly GCF_030817495.1). Classification (NCBI taxonomy): domain Bacteria; kingdom Bacillati; phylum Actinomycetota; class Actinomycetes; order Kitasatosporales; family Streptomycetaceae; genus Streptomyces; species Streptomyces sp. V3I7. The sequence goes on along the minus strand of NZ_JAUSZK010000001.1, from coordinate 4,394,049 downwards.
ATCTGCCTGCGGTTGATCGCCATGGACAGGCCGGTACGGACCTTCTCCGAGCCGGGCTTGTTCCACTTCTTGTCGTAGAACGGGAACTCCAGCGTCTGGATGATGCCGGCCGGGGTGTTGATGTACCGGTCGCCCAGGTCGGTCCTCACGTTCTTCAACTGGGCGGCGGGGACGTCGTCGACGAGGTCGAGGTTGCCGGCCATCAGGTCGGTGTAGGCAGTGTTGCCGTCGGTGTAGACCATGAGCGTCACCCCGCCGTTCTGCGCCTTGTCGGGGCCGGGGTAGCGGTTCCACTTCTTCAGGTTCATCTGCGAGCCCTTGAGGTACGACTCGATCCTGTACGGCCCGTTGCCGACCGGCTTCTTCACCCAGGCCGCGTGATCGGTGAAGAAGGCGCGCGGCAGCGGGGCGAAGGCGGCGTAGCCGAGGGTGTCGGGGAAGCCGGAGAACTTCTGGCCGAGCCGGACGGTGAAGGTGCGCGGGCCGGTCACCTTCAGCCCGGAGAGCGTGTCGGCGCTCTGCGCGCCGCTCTCGGGGTGGACCTTCTCATAGCCCTCGATGTAGCCGAAGAAGTACGCGTTCTTCTGGTTGTTCCGCAGACTCGCGCCGTAGTTCCAGGCGTCCACGAAGGACCGAGCGGTCACCTTCTCGCCGTTGCTGAACCGCCAGCCGTCCTTGACGGTGATGGTGAAGTTCCGCGAGTCCGAGGTCTCGATCCTCTCGGCGAGCATGTCCTTGGCCTCGCCGGTCCGCGGGTCGTACTTCTTCAGCCCCCGGAAGATCATGTCGAGGACCTTGCCGCCCTGCACCTCGTTGGTGTTGGCCGGCTCCAGCGGGTTCTGGGGGTCACCCCAGGAGGAGGTGAGCACGGCGCGCTCGCCGCCTGCGGTAGTGCCGGTTCCGCAGGCGGTCGCCGCGAGCGCCACCAGCACCGTGACGGCGGCCCCTCCGGCGCGCGCCGCCCGCCGCCGGGCGTGCCTCCTGGCTCCACGCATGGCGCGCCTCCTCCGTGCTGGCCGATCCCTCGAACCCTTACCGGTAAATATTGGGCTAATCGGCACATATTCCATGTAAGCGCCACCCGCGGAGGGAGAACCGGGCCGCCGTTTCCTTTGGTGCCGACGGTCGTTGGGCGAAGCATGACGGACCTGGTCACGCGGCTGGTGCCGGACGAGTTGTGGGTGCTCTTCCGGCAGGTGGTGCCACCGGTCGAGGTGCGGCGACCGCAGGGCGGGGGCCGGCGCCGGGCGGGCGATCGCGAGACGCTGGCCGCGATCGTCTTCGTGGCCACGTCCGGCTGCACCTGGCGGCAGCTCCCGCCGGTGTTCGGCCCGAGCTGGCCGACGGTCTACCGGCGTTTCGCCGAGTGGAGCGGGGACCGGGTGTGGGCGAGGCTCCAGCGCGCGGTCCTCGCCGAGCTCGACTCCCCCGGCGCCGCGGAGGACTGGTCCCGCCGCGCGATCGCCTGCGTCGGCGCCCGGGCCGCGAACGGCGCCGCGGCCCCCGGGGCCACCTCGCCGGCCAAATGAAACAGCGCTGCGCCGGCCCGGGTCATCCGGATGCAGGCACGCGGAGCGGCCCCGTTCACCGCGCCGCACAACGGAAACGGCCGGGCGCGGAGGCAGAAAGCCGCCTCCGCGCCCGGCCGTCGGGCACGATCCCCTGGACCGGTGTCAGTCCTCGGTGCTCTCGTCGCCGGACTCGGCGGCGGCCTCCAGGGCCTTCAGCGCCGGGTCCATGACGACGTCCTCGTCACGCGCCTCCGTGGTCGGGTCCTCCGGGAAGTGGCAGGCCGTCAGGTGGCCCGCGCGGTTGCCGGAGAGCTGGACCAGCGGCGGCTCGTCGGTCGCGCACTTGTCCTGCGCCTTCCAGCACCGGGTGCGGAACCGGCAGCCGGACGGCGGGGCGATCGGCGAGGGCACGTCACCGTAGAGCCGGATGCGCTCGCGCGGCTCGGTGTCGTCGCCGACCTCGACCTCGGGCACGGCCGACAGAAGGGCGTGCGTGTAGGGGTGCCGCGGCCGGTTGTAGATCGAGTCACGGTCGCCGACCTCGACGACCTTGCCGAGGTACATGACCGCGACGCGCTGCGAGAAGTGCCGTACGACGGCCAGGTCGTGGGCGATGAACAGGAACGCGATGCCCAGCTCGTCCTGGACCTGCTTGAGCAGGTTGACCACCTGCGCCTGGATCGACACGTCGAGCGCGGAGACCGGCTCGTCGGCGACGATCAGCTTCGGGTTCAGGGCCAGCGCGCGGGCGACGCCGATGCGCTGGCGCTGGCCGCCGGAGAACTCGTGCGGGAAGCGGTTGTAGTGCTCGGGGTTGAGGCCCACGAGCTCCAGCAGCTCCCGCACCCGCTTCTCCCGGCCGCCCTGCGGCTCGATCCCGTTGACCTCCATCGGCGACTTGATGATCGTGCCGACGGTCTGCCGCGGGTTCAGCGAGGAGTACGGGTCCTGGAAGATCATCTGGATCTCGGACCGCACGGGCGCGAGCTGCCTGCGCGAGGCACGCGTGATGTCGTTGCCGGCGTACGTGATCGTTCCGGCGGTGGGCTCCAGCAGCCGGGTGATCAGGCGGCCGGTGGTCGACTTGCCGCAGCCCGACTCACCGACCAGGCCCACGGCCTCGCCGACGCCGACCGTCAGGTCCACGCCGTCGACGGCCTGCACGGCGCCGACCTTGCGCTTGATCGGGAAGCCGCCGTAGATCGGGAAGTGCTTGGTCAGACCCTGCACCTCCAGCAGTGCCTCGCGCGCGGAGGCTCCGGCGGTGTCCTGCGGTGCGGGGAGGGTGACGTTGTCGCTCATGTCTCGGTTCTCCCTAGCGCAGCCGGGGCTGGATCTTGTCGATGAAGATGGCCTGCTTCTGCTCGGCCGTCAGGTGACACGCGGCGGCCCGGCCCTCGGCGAGCGGCGGGCGCTTGTCGGTGCACAGCGTGCCGGGCACCTCGTCCTTGAAGGCGCACCGCGGGTGGAACGGGCAGCCCGAGGGCAGGTTGAGCAGCGAGGGCGGCGAGCCGGGGATCGGCACGAGCTCCTCGTCGACGTCGCTGTCCAGGCGCGGCATGGAGCTGAGCAGACCCCAGGTGTAGGGGTGGCTCGGCTCGCGCATGACCTCGCGGACACTGCCGCGCTCAACTGCCCGGCCGGCGTACATCACGAGCAGGTCGTCGGCCATGTTGGAGATGACGCCGAGGTCGTGCGTGATGAAGATGATCGCGGAGCCGAACTCCTGCTGGAGGTCCTTGAGCAGGTCCAGGATCTGGGCCTGCACGGTGACGTCCAGCGCGGTGGTCGGCTCGTCGGCGATCAGCAGGTCGGGGTCGCACATCAGCGCCATGGCGATCATCGCGCGCTGGCGCATACCGCCGGAGAACTGGTGCGGGTAGTCGTCGAAGCGCGTCTTGGGCTGCGGGATGCCGACCTTCTCCAGCATCTGCACCGCCCGGTCCTTCGCCTCCTTCTTCGAGGCGCCGGTGTGCTTCATGTACGGCTCGGACAGCTGGCGGCCCACCGAGTAGAACGGCGACAGCGCGGTCAGCGGGTCCTGGAAGATCATCGCCATCTTGTTGCCGCGGAGCCGTTCCAGCTCCTTCTCGTTGGCGGTGACGAGTTCCTTGCCGTCGAGGACGATCTCGCCGTCGATGGTGGTGGTGCGGGGGTTGTGGAGGCCCAGGATCGTCAGGTTGGTGACGGACTTGCCCGATCCGGACTCGCCGACGATGCCCAGGGTCTTGCCGCGCTCGACGTCGAAGGACAGGCCGTCGACGGCCTTGACGATGCCGTCCTCGGTGGAGAACTGCACCTTCAGATCGCGCACCGACAGGAAGCTCTCCGAGCCCGAAGGGGCCGGTGCGTCCTCGGTCTTGGTCAGTGTGGTCACGGTGGTTCGTTCTTCCTAGGAGAGCCGGACGCGCGGGTCGATGTACGCGTACGCGATGTCGGTGAGGATGTTCGTCAGCAGGATGAAGAAGGCGCCGAACATCATGACGCCCATGGTCAGCGGGAGGTCCTTCGTCTGCGCACCCTGCACCGCGAGGCGGCCGATCCCCTGGAGGGAGAAGGTGATCTCGGTGACGACGGCACCGCCGAGCATGCTGCTGACGTCGATACCGAGAACGGTGACGATGGGGATCATCGCGCCGCGCCAGGCGTAACGGAAGAACACGTACTTGCGGCCCATGCCCTTGGCGCGGGCGGTGCGGACGTGGTCCTCGGCGAGCTGCTCGATCATCGACGCGCGCGCCATACGCGTGTACTGCGCGGTGAAGATGGTGGCCATCACGAGCGTCGGCAGCAGCATGCCCATGAACCAGCCGAACGGGTCCTGGGTGATCGGGACGTACCGGGGGTTCTCCATCCAGCCCGTGCTGTACACGAAGATGATCAGGACGATCGGGCCGAGGAAGTAGATCTGGAACGAACTGAGGACCATCGAGGCGCCGGTGGCGATCCTGTCGGTCAGTGACCCCCTCTTGTACGCGGCGATCATGCCCGCGCCGACGCCGACGAGGAGGAACACGACCGCGCCGCCGACGGTGAGCGTCAGCGTCGTCGGGAAGCGGTCCATGATCGTGTCCCAGACCGGGTCGCCCGAGTAGAACGACATGCCCAGGCACGGGGCCGCGCAGTGACCGGTCGGGAAGTCACGTCCCAGCACGATGCCGGACATGAAGTCCCAGAACTGCTGGTACAGCGGGAGGTCCAGGCCCAGTGCCGAGCGGATGTCCTCCAGTCTCTGAGGAGAGCAGTCCTTGCCGCAGGCCAGGGAGGCGTAGTCGGAGGGGGCGGCGACGAACAGGAAGAACGTGGCGGCACCGAGGAGGAACAGGGTGAGTGCGGCACCGACTGAGCGCCGGATGATGAACTGAAACATGGCGGGAAGGCTGCTCTCTGCGGAGATGATGGGAAGTGTCACGGAGGTGCGGGGGCGTGCTCCGCCTGGTGCACGCCCCCGCGATCAGCCGTAGAGAGTTACGACTTCTTCAGGTACAGGTGGTTGATGTCGATGAGGCTGGACACCGAGCCGTAGCGAGCGCCACCGATGTTCGAACCGGAGAGCTGGAACACCTTGGTGTACCAGAGCGGGGCGCCCGGGATGACCTGCTCCAGCAGGTAGTGCTGGGCTTCCTTCCAGGTCTTGGCGGCCTCGGCCGGCTGCTGGGTCATGGCCTTCTTGATGAGCTCGCCGACCTTCGGGTCCTTGACGTGCGAGTAGTTCGGCGAACCGTCGGAGACCTGGGCCGGGTCGTAGACGGGCGTGATCACGGTGCCGGCGGACGGCCAGTCCTGACCCCAGCCCGTGATGTACATGTCGTACGGGTTGTCGAGCTTGCCGATCTGCTCGTAGTAGCTCGCGCTGTCGACCTCCTTGGAGACGACCTGGAGGCCGACCTTGGTGAGGGCGTCCTCGATGGCGACCTTGCGCTTCTGGCCCGCCTCGTTGTTGCCGTAGGCGAAGACGACCTTCTTCTCGGAGGCCGGGACGCTCTTCAGGATCTCCTTGGCCTTCGCGATGTTGCCCTGCGGCGTCTTCAGACGGCCGTACGGGTCGTACTTGGCCTCGTAGTCGGGCAGCGTCGGGGCGAAGTAGTTCGGGGCCACGTCGCCGCCGTAGGCACCGCCCTCACCGGCGATGAGCGACTTGGAGTTGACGGCGTAGGCGATGGCCTCGCGGACCTTCTTGTCCTTCACCCGGTCGAGGTTGAAGGAGAGCTGCATGACGTAGGGCTGGTAGCCCTTCGTGGTGCGCTTGTTGACCACGGGGTTGCTGATGACGTCCTGGATCTGGGTGGCCTCGACGGCACCCGTCAGCTGGATGGCGTTCTTGTCGTCACCCTGGTCGGCGATCAGACGCTTGGTCTGGGTCGACTCGGTCACGCCGAAGTCGAAGTTGAAGCCGTCCACGTACTGGTGGCGCACCGAGTCGGTCTTCGGGTCCCAGTTGGTGTTCTTGGTGAGAACGAGGGACTTGCCGAGCTTGTACGAAGCGACCTTGTACGGGCCCGTGGCGAGCGGGGCCTTGTCGTAGCGCTCCTTGGTGTCCGCCTTCTCGGGGACGACCGCGTAGCCGGCCATGGCCAGCGTCTGCGGCAGGTCGGGGCGCGGCTGGTCGAAGTGGAAGACGACCGTCTTGTCGTCCGGGGTGTCCAGGACGGAGGCGGGCAGGTGCTTGCCGTCGAAGCCGCCGCCGGGCAGGAGCTTGCGGTAGTTCGAGGCGTACTTCTCACCGGCGAGCCACGTCTGCAGGTAGGGCGGGCCGTCGAAGATGAACTTCGCGAACTGGCGCTCGACCGTGTGACGCACGTCCTTGGACGTGATGGCGTTGCCCTTCGCGTCCTTGACGCCGTCCTTCAGGGTGAAGGTCCAGGTCTTGCCGCCGTCGGAGGACTTGCCCGAGTCGGTGGCGAGGTCGCCGACGATCGAGACGTTGCCCTTGTCGTCCTCCTGGAACTGGGTCAGGCGACGGAAGAGCAGGTTGGCGACCTGACCGGCGTCCGAGACGTAGATCTGGCCCGGGTCGAGGTGGGACAGGCCCGCCTCCTGGTAGACCTGGACGGTGCCGCCGCTCTTGGCACCGGGGATCTCCTTGGCCGGGCCGGTGGAGGCGGCGGCGTCGAGGTAGGCGACCGGCTTCGACTGGGCCGAGGCTTCCTTCTGGTCCTTCTTGGAGTCGGTGCCGGAGTTGCCGCCCGTGTTCTGGGAGCAGCCCGTGAGCACGAGGGAGCCGGCCGCTATCGCGACGACGATGGCGTGAGCTCTGCGCGTGGTGAACGACTTCATGTTGGCGAATGCACCTACCTGTCGGTTGTTATCCGTGAGTACTGCCTGACGCGGCTGGCAGGCCGACGCGGGGGCGGCAGTCACCCCCCACCAACGGACGATCTACCGCCCGGACTTGGGGTCGAAGGCGTCCCGGACCGAGTCTCCGAGGAGGTTGAAGGCCAGAACGAAGATCACCAGCGCCACGCCGGGGAAGAAGATGAACGCGGGGTCCTGCTGCGCATAAGCGGAACCGGCCGCGAACAGTCGACCCCAGTCCGGAGTCGGTTCGACGAAGCCGACGCCGGCGAAGGAGAGGAAGGCGATGGTGAGGATGGTGCTGGGAAGCTGGTACGTGAACTGCACCAGGATCGGCGACACCACGTTGGGCAGGATCTCCTTGCGGACGATCCGCCACGGCGAGGCGCCGGAGACCTTGGCGGCTTCGACGAACTCCCGCTCGCGCAGCGACAGCACGGTGGAGCGCACCAGACGGGCCATGCCCATCCAGCCCAGCAGCCACAGCACGATCAGCATGGCGAGCGCGCGGAAGTACGTGGGGGTCTCCTCCCGCGGATCGACGAAGAACGCGGTCACCACCGGCATGAAGGCGATGAAGAACAGCTGCTGCGGAAACGCGAGGAAGAAGTCGGTGACCCGGCCGATCCAGTAGTCGGTGCGGCCGCCGAAGTAGCCGCCGATCAGGCCGATGACGATGCCCGTGACCATGAGCAGCGTGGTGACGCCGAGAGCCATGAACAGCGAGGTGCGCATGCCGAACACCAGCATGGCGAACACGTCACGGCCGTACTGCGGCTCCACACCGAACCAGTGGGCCCCGGAGACTCCGCCGAACCAGCCGAGCGGAAGCCCGAAGTCGTCCAGCACCGGCTTGTCCATGTAGGTCGGGTCCTGGCCGTACAGCGTGTACGGGTCGGTGCCGCTCAGCTTCACCAGAAGCGGCGCGGCGAGCGCGATCACGAAGTAGGAAATCACTACCCACGCGCAGATGACACCGTTACGGTCTCGCTTGAAGCGCTGCCACATCAACTGACCGGGGGAACGGCCCTCGAGCTTCACTGCTGCCTTGACGGGCTCGGGCTCCGACTCGAGCTCGGGGTCCAAGGCGACTGGACTGGTCATGTGTTTTCTTCCCCCGGGGGGTTCGAGAGTTCAGCGCAGGGCAGATACCGGCAGGTTCTGCGGTTTGGGGGAACTTTCGCCAACGCGTTCAACGCGCGTCAAGGGAGGAAGACATAGGGATATCCCTAACGGCAATATTTTGAGCAAAAATTGCAGCGATTGACACCTGGGCGCGCTTGACAGCCGAGGTGACGGTCCGTCATGTCGGACATATACGGCACCAATTGTGTTTACCTGCCCGAAACTTGATCACCAGATCACCGATATGCGAACACCTCGGCAGTGACTCCGGGCAGGACTTCCGACGCCGTTCACGGATACGACAAAGCCCGGCCCCTCCCGTCGACGGGAGGAACCGGGCTCGATGTCGCTCGGGCGTGGCCCGGGGGTACGTCAGCCGTGCTTGGCGCGGCTCGCGGCGCGGGCGCGCTCGCGGGCGTCCAGGTTCACCTTGCGGATGCGGACGGCCTCCGGGGTCACCTCGACGCACTCGTCGTCGCGGCAGAACTCCAGGGACTGCTCCAGCGACAGCTTGCGCGGCGGGACGATCGCCTCGAACGAGTCGGCCGAGGACGACCGCATGTTCGTGAGCTTCTTCTCCTTGGTGATGTTGACGTCCATGTCGTCGGCGCGCGAGTTCTCGCCGACGATCATGCCCTCGTACACCTCGGTGCCCGGCTCCACGAAGAGCACGCCGCGCTCCTGGAGGTTCGTCATCGCGAACGCGGTGACGGCGCCGGAGCGGTCGGCGACCAGGGAGCCGTTGTTGCGGGTCTGCAGCGCGCCGAACCACGGCTCGTGGCCCTCGTGGATGGAGTGGCCGATGCCGGTGCCGCGGGTCTGCGTCAGGAACTCGGTCCGGAAGCCGATCAGACCACGGGACGGGACGACGAACTCCATGCGGACCCAGCCGGAGCCGTGGTTGGACATGTTGTCCATACGGCCCTTGCGGACGCCCATGAGCTGCGTGACGGCGCCCATGTGCTCCTCGGGCACGTCGATCGTCATGCGCTCGACCGGCTCGTGGACCTTGCCGTCGATCTCGCGGGTGACCACCTGGGGCTTGCCGACGGTCAGCTCGTAGCCCTCGCGGCGCATCTGCTCGACCAGGATGGCCAGCGCCAGCTCACCGCGGCCCTGCACCTCCCAGGCGTCGGGACGCTCGGTGTCGAGCACGCGCAGCGAGACGTTACCGATCAGCTCGCGGTCGAGGCGGTCCTTGACCTGGCGGGCGGTGACCTTGCGGTCCTTGACCGCGGCCTTGGCCTCGGCGCCCTTGCCGGTGCCGCCACGGCCGACCAGCGGCGAGGTGTTGGTGCCGATGACCATGGAGATCGCGGGCTCGTCGACCGTGATCAGCGGGAGGGCGACCGGGTTCTCCGGGTCGGCCAGCGTCTCACCGATCATGATGTCGGGGATACCGGCGACGGCGCAGATGTCACCCGGGCCGGCCACCTCGGCGGGCTTGCGGGTGAGGGCCTCGGTCATCATCAGCTCGGTGATGCGCACGTTGCTGACCGAGCCGTCGCGCTTGATCCAGGCCACGGTCTGGCCCTTGCGCAGCTCGCCCTGCTCGACACGGAGCAGCGCGATACGGCCGAGGAAGTTGTCCGCGTCGAGGTTGGTGACGTGGGCCTGGAGCGGCGCGTCCTCCTCGTACGTGGGGGCCGGGATGTGCTCCAGGATCGTGGAGAAGAACGGCTCCAGGCTGGTGGAGTCCGAGGGGACCGTGCCGTCGTCGGGCTTGGTCAGCGAGGCGATGCCGTCACGGCCGCAGGCGTAGACGATCGGGAACTCGATCTGGTCCTCGTCCGCGTCCAGGTCGAGGAAGAGGTCGTACGTCTCGTTGACGACCTCGTCGATCCGGGAGTCCGGCCGGTCCGTCTTGTTGATGCACAGGATGACGGGCAGGCGCTGCTGGAGGGCCTTGCGCAGCACGAAGCGGGTCTGCGGCAGCGGGCCCTCGGAGGCGTCCACCAGCAGCACGACGCCGTCGACCATCGACAGACCGCGCTCGACCTCGCCACCGAAGTCGGCGTGGCCGGGGGTGTCGATGATGTTGATCGTGATCGGGTCCCCGCCGTCCTTGGGGTGGTACTTGACCGCCGTGTTCTTGGCGAGGATCGTGATGCCCTTCTCACGCTCCAGGTCGTTCGAGTCCATCATGCGGTCGTCGACGCCTTCGAGCTGGTGAGCGGCGAAGGCGCCGGCCTGCTTCAGCATGCCGTCGACGATGGTCGTCTTGCCGTGGTCGACGTGGGCGACGATGGCGACGTTGCGAATGTCGTGGCGCGTGGCCATATTGCGACGTACTCCCGGAGTGTGAGGAAGGCCTGTGCGTGCGTCCGTTGGACGCGGGCCCTGCCGGGCTTGACACGCCACGGCCTCACCCCATGTTACGTGGCCCCGCGGGAAGCGGCCTCCGCAGGGCCACGGGGCCTCAGCCGGCCGACGGGCTCGCCGGAACCTTCGCGCCCTTCTTCAGGAATCCCAGGTCCTCGTAGACGGGGGTCTGGAAGCCGAAGGCACCCGCGTTGGCCAGGTTGGTCCTGGCGGCGACGAGCTGGGGGCGCTGGTAGAGCGGGATGGAGGCGGCGGCGGCCCAGATGCGGGCGTCGGCCTTGCGGATCAGGTCCCGCGACTCGCCCTCGTCGAGCGTGCCGGCGGCCTGGTCGAAGAGCTGGTCGACCTGGTCGGTGCCGACGCGCGTGTAGTTCTGCTCGATGTTCAGCGAACCGTCGGCGGCCGGGACCGGCTTGGCGTAGATCGGGCGGGCGTCGGTGGCGGGGAAGGCCGAGGACGGCCAGGAGTACAGGGCGAGGTCGTACTGGCCGGCCGCGATGTGGTCCTTGAAGTAGCTCTGGTCGGCGACCTTGGTGATCTCGGTCTGCATGCCGACCTTCTCCAGCATCCCGGAGATCCGGTCGGCGACGGCCCGCAGGTTCTCCGAGCCGGGGCCTGAGGGCAGGACGAAGCGCAGCATGAGCGGCTTGCCGTCCTTGGCGAGCGGCCCCTTCACGGCGCCGGCCGGGGCCGCGGTGCCCTTGGGGGCGTACGCGCCCGGGGCGCCGCCCTGCGGCGGGTGCTTGTCGGTGTGCTGCTTGCCGTCCTGCGCGAGGTGCGCGCCGCCCTCGTCGGCGGGCGCCTTGTTGTCGTCCTCGCCGACGATGTACGTGCCGTCGTCGCCGTCCTCGGAGGGCTGCCCGCTCTCCTGGTCCGCGCCCGCCTCGGGACCGGCCGCCTTCTCGGGCTTCTTCTCCGCCTTGACGGGGCCGCCGGGCACCCAGCCCGCGTCGGCGAGCAGGGCCTGCGCCTCCTCGGTGTCCTGGCCGCCGAGGGCGTCGCTGCTGTCGGCGTAGGCGTCCTGTCCGGACAGGGCGAGGTGGCTGCCGACGGGCTTGGCGGGCAGGCCGAGCGGTGTGAGGACGGCCTTGGCGATCTGCTCCCGGTCGAGGGCGCGGGCGACGGCGCGGCGCACGCGCTCGTCGGTGAGCGGGCCGCTGGAGCCGTTGAGCGCGAGCTGGGTGTAGGCGGGCTCCAGGGACTTGCGGAGCTCGAAGCCGCTGAGGGCCTGCTCCCGCAGCAGCTTCTTGACGGAGGTGCGCCCGCCGCCCTGGACCGGGCCGCCGTTGCCCTTGGGCGCGGAGGAGATGCGCTCGGCGTCGGCCGGGTCGACGTCGGCGAGGTCGACGGTGCCGGCGGTGAGGGCGGCGGTGCGCTGGTCGCGGGGCACGGCCTGGAGCACGATCTCGGACAGCTTGGCCGGGTGGCCCCACCAGCGGGGGTTGCGGGCGAGGACGATGTCCTTGCCGGCCGTGTCGACCTTCTGCACCTGGAAGGGGCCGGCGGTGACGGCCAGTTTGCGGCGCGCCCCGTCGTTGAAGGCGTCCGGGGTGCCCGTGACGTCCTTCGGGTACAGCGGGGAGAACAGCGACTTCCAGTCGGCGTACGGGCGGCTGAAGGTGACCCGTACCTCCAGGTCGTTGGCGCCGCGCTCGATCTTCTCGATGCGGTCGTAGCCGGCGTTGCGGGCGGTCCAGTAGGCGGTGTCCTTGCCGGCCAGGGCGCGCCACTGGGCGGCGAAGTCGGCGGCGCCGATCTCCCGGCCGTCGCTCCAGACGGCCTGCTGGTTGAGCTTGTACAGGACGACCTGGCGGGGCTCGGTCGCGACGACCTTGGCGCTCTCCAGGAAGTCGGGGTTGCGCACCGGACGCCCGGCCTTGTCGAGCCGGAACATCGACGGCAGGACGGCCTGGGCGACCCGGGTGGTGCCCGCGTCGGCGTCGGCCTGGAAGGCGTTGAGGGTCTCCGGCATCGCGTCCACGGCCCAGTGCAGGGTGCCGCCGTCGGCGACCTGGGCGCGGCCGGCGGGCGCGATGTCCTGGCCGGCCAGCGGGTGGCTCGCCTCTTCGTCGGAACTGCAGCCGGCGAGGAAGCCGGCCGCGAGCGCGCCGGCGGAGAGGAAGGCGACCGCGCGCATGACCGCGCGGAGTCCGACGCCGTCGTGGGACATCTCTGCTACCTCCGGGGAGCCCGGTGACGTGGGTGTGGTCTGTTCACATTTGGCGGTATTTTGGAGCTGATCAGATCTACGGACCCACTGAAGAGGAAATGGTTCGCCCGCCGGGGGCGACACGGCGACGGGGGCTCCCAAGCCCACCCGTGCGGCGCAACACGCGCCCCGGCGCACACACAGCGCGCATGTGGGTGTGCGGGCGCACGGCACAGGGGCACGATCCGCCAATCGCTGCACACGCCTTCACATCGACAGGTGTGACGCGCAACACTCGCAGGCGCATGAACGTTGCCGCCTTGGACCATGAGGTCCGCGGAAGTGAGGTCACGTCATGTCCGTGAACGACGACCTGACATCAGTACAGCGCTGCGTCGACGAGCTGTCCCGGTCCGTCGACCGCCTGGAGCAGCGGCTCGGAAGCGGCGGACTGGAGATGCGCCGCGTCCGAGCCGACGCCGACCACCTGCGCGAGAGCCTCGCGCTGCTGCGGGAGGCGGCGCCCCGGCTGTCCCAGCAGCGCAGCCCCGAGCTCGTGACCATCTCCGACACCCCCTACGACATCACCCTGTGGACGGACTCGGACGACGAGGGCCTCGGCGCCCGCGACCGGCACGCCCCGTAACCCGATCCCGACCGGAGTCGTCAATTGGCCACTGGTACGGAACCTCAACAGAACAGCGGGGGTGTCCACGCCCCCGCACGCGCCGAGATCGCCGCTTCGAACCTGCGCACCGACCGCTGGTGGCTGGCGCCCGCCGTCACCGCGGCCGGTCTGCTCGCCTTCGTCGTCTACTCGACCTGGCGGGCCTTCGCCGACGCGGACTACTACGCGGCGCCGTACGTCTCGCCGTTCTACTCGCCCTGTCTGGCGGAGAACTGCGCGACCATGCACGGCGGCCCGAACGCCGACCTCTTCGGCAGCTGGTGGGCGATCTCCCCGGCGATCATCATCCTGATCTTCCCGCTGGGCTTCCGCCTGACCTGCTACTACTACCGCAAGGCCTACTACCGCAGCTTCTGGGCGTCCCCGCCCGCCTGCGCGGTGGCCGAGCCGCACCAGAAGTACACCGGCGAGACCCGCTTCCCGCTGATCCTGCAGAACGTCCACCGGTACTTCTTCTACGCCGCTCTCCTGGTCGCCGGCGTGCTGACCTACGACACCGTGCTCGCCTTCCGTGACGAGCACTACCGGTGGGGCCACATGGGCCTGGGCACCCTGGTGTTCCTGGCCAACATCGTGCTGATCTGGGCGTACACCCTCTCCTGCCACTCCTGCCGGCACATCGTCGGCGGGAAGCTCAAGCACTTCTCCCGGCACCCGGTGCGCTACCGGCTGTGGCAGTGGGTCAGCGCGCTCAACGCCCGGCACATGCAGCTCGCCTGGGCGTCGCTGGTGAGCGTGGCGCTCGCCGACTTCTACGTATACCTGCTGGCGTCCGGCGTCTTCGCCGATCCGCGCTTCTTCTAGATGGGGTGGGACCTTCTGATGTCCGTGGTCGACCGGCAGGAATGGGACGTCGTCGTGGTCGGCGCCGGTGGCGCCGGGCTGCGTGCCGCCATCGAGGCACGCGAGCGCGGCGCCCGTACGGCCGTGATCTGCAAGTCGCTGTTCGGCAAGGCGCACACCGTGATGGCCGAGGGCGGTATCGCGGCGGCGATGGCCAACGTCAACGAGCACGACGACTGGCAGGTCCACTTCCGCGACACCATGCGCGGCGGCAAGTTCCTCAACCAGTGGCGGATGGCCGAGCTGCACGCGCGCGAGGCCCCGGACCGGGTGTGGGAGCTGGAGACCTGGGGCGCGCTGTTCGACCGCACCAAGGACGGGAAGATCTCCCAGCGCAACTTCGGCGGCCACGAGTACCCGCGCCTCGCCCACGTCGGCGACCGCACGGGCCTTGAGCTGATCCGCACGCTCCAGCAGAGGATCGTGGCGCTCCAGCAGGAGGACTTCTCGGAGACCGGGGACTACGAGTCCCGGCTGAAGGTCTTCCAGGAGTGCACGGTCACCCGGATCCTGAAGGACGGCTCGCGGGTGAGCGGCGTCTTCGCGTACGAGCGCGAGTCGGGCCGTTTCCTCGTGCTCGAAGCACCCGCCGTCGTGGTCGCGACGGGCGGGATCGGCAAGTCCTTCAAGGTCACGTCGAACTCGTGGGAGTACACGGGCGACGGCCACGCGCTGGCGCTCCTCGCCGGGGCGCCGCTGCTGAACATGGAGTTCGTGCAGTTCCACCCGACGGGCATGGTCTGGCCGCCGTCGGTGAAGGGCATCCTGGTCACCGAGTCCGTCCGCGGCGACGGCGGTGTCCTGCGGAACTCCGAGGGCAAGCGGTTCATGTTCGACTACATCCCGGACGTCTTCAAGGAGAAGTACGCCGAGTCCGAGGAGGAGGGCGACCGCTGGTACGACGACCCGGACAACAACCGGCGTCCCCCGGAGCTGCTCCCCCGTGACGAGGTGGCCCGCGCCATCAACGCCGAGGTGAAGGCGGGCCGCGGCTCCCCGCACGGCGGTGTCTTCCTCGACGTCTCCACGCGCATGCCCGCCGAGGTGATCCGGCGCCGGCTGCCGTCGATGTACCACCAGTTCAAGGAGCTGGCGGACGTCGACATCACGGCGGAGGCGATGGAGGTCGGGCCGACCTGCCACTACGTGATGGGCGGCATCGCGGTCGACTCCGACACGGCGGCGGCCCGCGGGGTGCCCGGGCTGTACGCGGCCGGGGAGGTCGCGGGCGGCATGCACGGCTCCAACCGGCTCGGCGGCAACTCGCTCTCCGACCTGCTGGTGTTCGGACGCCGGGCGGGCTGGCACGCGGCGGAGTACGCGACGGGGCTCACGGGACGCCCTGCCGTGGATGAGGTCCAGGTCGACACGGCGGCGGCGGAGGCGCTGCGGCCGTTCTCGGCGGAGGGCCCGGTCGAGGGCGAGGAGGAGGGGCGGCCGCCGGAGAACCCGTACACCCTCCACCAGGAACTCCAGCAGACCATGAACGACCTGGTCGGCATCATCCGCCGCGAGGGGGAGATGGAGCAGGCCCTGCAGAAGCTGGCCGAGCTGCGTGTGCGGGCGCGGCGGGCCGGGGTCGAGGGGCACCGCCAGTTCAACCCGGGCTGGCATCTCGCCCTGGACCTCAGGAACATGCTGCTGGTCAGCGAGTGCGTGGCCCGGGCGGCGCTGGAGCGCACCGAGTCGCGCGGCGGCCACACCCGCGAGGACCATCCGACGATGGACCGGCGCTGGCGCAACGTGAACCTGCTGTGCGCGCTCGCCGACCCCACGGGCGGCCTGGCGGCCACCGACCCGGTCCGCGGCCAGATCCGGCTCAGCCGCGAGACCACCGAACCCGTCCGCCCCGACCTGCTCGCCCTCTTCGAGAAGGAGGAGCTGGTCAAGTACCTGGCCGAAGAGGAGCTCTACGATTGAGTAGCTACGAGGCCCGCTTCAAGGTGTGGCGCGGCGACGACGAGGGCGGCGGCCTGGAGGACTTCAAGGTCGAGGTGAACGAGGGCGAGGTCGTCCTCGACATCATCCACCGCATCCAGGCCACCCAGGCGCCCGACCTCGCCGTGCGCTGGAACTGCAAGGCGGGCAAGTGCGGTTCGTGCTCCGCCGAGATCAACGGGCGGCCCCGGCTGATGTGCATGACGCGGATGTCGGTGTTCACCCAGGACGAGACGATCACGGTCACGCCGCTGCGCGCGTTCCCGGTGATCCGTGACCTGGTGACCGACGTCGGCTTCAACTACCAGAAGGCCAGGGAGGTTCCGTCCTTCGTGCCGCCTGCCGGACTCGGTCCGGGCGAGTACCGGATGATGCAGGAGGACGTCGAGCGCTCGCAGGAGTTCCGCAAGTGCATCGAGTGCTTCCTGTGCCAGGACACGTGCCATGTGGTCCGCGACCACGAGGAGAACAAGAAGGCGTTCGCCGGACCGCGCTTCCTGATGCGCGTGGCCGAGCTGGACATGCACCCCCTGGACGCGGCCGCCGAGACCGGCCTGGACCGCAAGACCGCGGCCCAGGAGGAACACGGCCTCGGCTACTGCAACATCACCAAGTGCTGCACGGAGGTCTGCCCGGAGGGCATCAAGATCACGGACAATGCCTTGATCCCCTTGAAGGAACGGGCCGTGGACCGGAAGTACGACCCGTTGGTGTGGCTCGGTTCGAAGATCCGGAGGCGGTCTTCCTGACAGGGTCAGGCGGTGGGGCCGGGGCGCTCACTCCTCGTCCGCAGCGCCAGGCCCGACAGGAACATGGCCAACCCGACGAGGTCATAAGGGAAGCCGAAGGGCCTGAAGATCATCACGGCCGCCCCGATCCCGAACACCAGCGTGGCGCACCCCCACAGCCTCGGCCTGAGAATCCGGACCCGGTACCGCTGCCGGCCGATCGGCAGGATCCATCCGGACGCGATGGCCGCGACACCGCTCACCACGAGCAGCGCCACGAGCACCGCCCCCAGCACGTCCACGACCATATCCACGGTATTCATGCGCCCCCCACCAAGATCATGTGCATGATGATCAGCGTGCCACCAGATCCAGCGCCTGGACCATGTTGTGTTCCGCAATACCTCGCATGGTTTCCGTAAAGGGAAAGTCCCCGTCGAGCAGCCGGAGCGGGCCCGCGACGAGGTTGAGCCCCAGTCCTCTTCGACGCTCCGCCTCTTCGACCCGTGTGGACCACCCGAATCCGGGAGAGCGCCCAGTCCCACAGGCTCATGCCGCCCTTCCCACTTGCGGGTCCCAGGCCTGGATCGTGGTGAGTGCCGACGTGACGATCTCGACATCACGGTCCGGCGCGGCTTTGATCAGCGCCATCATCCCCCCGTCGCCGCGTACCGCCATCGACAGCGCTTCCGCGTCGGGCACAAGGGTCCGGCGCACCGCGTCAGCGCGCTTGCACCCAGCCCTTCCGGTAGGCCGACCAGTCGGCCTCCGTGGCCGCGAAGTCCACGTACAGGGCCACGCCGAAGCGGGCGCGGTCCGCGTTCGTGCGGGACAGGCCGAGGCGGACGCCCCGGACAGCGGCCGGGACGGTCTCGGCGTGCGCCCAGTGTCCGAAGCGGTTCTCGTGATAGAAGGGCAGGCCCATGAGGAGGTCGGTGGAGGCGGGGTGACCTCCAGGGCGAGTGCCGTCTGCTGGGCGACGTAGCCGCCGTACAGGCTCTCCAGCGGCTGCATGGTGTCGTACGACATCACGGCGATCTGGTCGACACGGCGGGCCACCTGCCCGAAGAACTTCTGCGACCACCACTTGGGGTGGTTGGTGGTCGCGGCCCAGGTCGAAGCCGTCCCCCGCGCGCATTCACCCCGCTCGCGCGGCCGCTCACCCGCCCATACGCTCCGAAATGTGACGTCATCCTTGATCCGGGGCCGGCCGAGGCGTGCCAGGTCGCACATATCCGTGCGGGTGGTTCACGCCCTGCTGGGCGGTGCGGTCGGGCTGGCGTGGCTGGTGTTGCCAGGGGGGACGATCAGCGACGTGGATCCGGTTCCCGTGCCCCCGGGTCCGGCGGCCGTCGCGCCCACCGCGCAGGAGCGGCAGGAGCCCTCCCCCGTCGATCTGATCCTGCCCATCGCCGTCGCGGGCGCGACGGCGGCGCTGGCGGGCTACGCGTATCTGCGCCGCACCCGGCGGGCCCGGACCCGTACGACGCCCGGCGGTGAGGTGTCCGCCCGTCCGCCGGTGGCGTCACCGGCGGAGTCGGAGCGGCAGGCGCGGGCCGCGCTGGTCGCGGCGGACGACTGCGTGCGGACGAGCGGCGAGGAAATCGCCGCAGCCGAGGCCCAGTTGGGAGCGGAGGCCGTCGAGCCGTTCGCGCGGGCCCTGCGGGCGGCTCAGGCCGAACTGTCGGCGGCGTTCGCGATACGGCTGCGGTACGAACAGGGGGTGCCGGAGGACGAGGCGGCGCGACGGCAGGCGCTCGTGGGGGTCGTCGGGCGGTGCGCGGAGGCGGGGCGGCGGCTGGACGCGGAGGCGGACGCCTTCGACCGGATGCGGGGGCTGGAGCGGGGAACGGGCGGGGCGCTGGAGACCGCGGAGGCGCGGTTCCAGGAGCTTGCGGGGCGGACGGGGTGGGCGGAGGAGTCACTGGGCGCGCTGAGGGAGCGGTTCGCCTCCTCGGCGGTGGCGCCGGTGCTGGGTTTCGTCGAACAGGCCAAGAACCGGCTGGTGTTCGCGACGACGCAGCTCAACGCGGCCCGGCAGCGGGCCGGTTCGGGCGACGAGCGCCGGGCGGTACGGCACCTGCGGGCCGCCGAGGGGGCCCTCGCCCAGGCTGACGTCTTCGTGAGCGGAGTGGAACGACTGGGGACGGAGTTGAGGGCGGCGGCCGAGCGCATCCCGGCCGTGCTCACCGACGCGGAGGCTCAAGTGGCCGTGCCGCGGGCATGGTTGACCGGCGGTACCACGGCGGTGCCGCCCGCGCGGATGCCGGCCGGTGAGCTGCACGCCCGCCTCGCGCACGCGGACGCCGTCCTGGCCGCCGTACGGGAGGAGTCGGCGCGGGGGTCGTACAACCCGGTGGAGGCGCTGCGGCGCGTCGCCCGGGCGGTGGAGCCGCTGGGGGTGGCGGCCGTCGGTGAGGTGCCGGCCGGCGCCCGGCTCGCCGCGCGCAGTGCCACGGGCGCCGCGGAGGACTTCGTCGCCACGCACCGGGGAGCGGTGGGCGCTCAGGCCCGCACCCGGCTCGCCGAAGCGGTGCGACTGCTCGCCGAGGGCGACGCCGCGACCGCCGACGACCTGGCGCGCGAGGCCCGTGAGCTGGCGGAACGGGACGTACGGACGCACGGCAACCCGTACGCCGGCACGGCCGAGCACGCGAGCGGTCTGGCCGGCGCGGTCCTCGGCGGCGTCCTCCTCGCCGACGAACCCGACGGAGGCCCCCCGGCCTCCTTCGGCGGCCCCACGACGCGGGCGCGCCTGCGGATGCCGCAGGGGTAGCCCTACGTACGGGGTGGGGCGACGCGGACGCGCCGTCCCGGCGACGACCGACGCGGATGGGCACGTCGTCGGCAAAGCCCGAGCCGACGGAACGCGCGCCCCGGCCACCGACTCAACGAACCAGAAGCAGCGCGACCTCGAGCGACGACGCCCTCGCCGACCCCACCCCGTCAGAACAGGCTCAGCAACGCCTCCGCCGGGTCCGTCAGGCCGTTCTCGCCGTCGGGGAGGGGGAGTTCGAACCAGACGGTCTTGCCCTGGGGGGTGCGGCGGGAGCCCCAGGCCGCGCTGAGGAGGCCGACGAGTTGCAGGCCGCGGCCGCCCTCGTCGGTGTCGCGGGCCCGGCGGCGGCGGGGCTGGACCAGGCCGGAGTCCCAGACCTCGCAGACCAGGGTACGGTCCAGGAGCAGGCGGAGCCGGATCTCGCCCTCGCCGTAGCGCAGGGCGTTGGTGACCAGCTCGCTGACCAGGAGCTCCGCGGTGTCGACCAGCGGCTCCAGGTCCCAGCTCAGCAGCTGGGCGCGGGCGTACTCGCGGGCGCGGCCCACGCTGCGCGGCTCACGCGGCAGGGTCCAGTCGCCGACGGACTCGGCGGGCAGGCCCTGGACGCGGGCCATGAGCAGGGCGATGTCGTCCTCGCCGTGATGGGTGTCGAGGGTGTTGAGGACGTGGTCGCAGACGTCCTCCAGCGGCCGGGTCGGGTCGGTGAGCGCGCCGACGAAGGCCTGGAGGCCCTCGTCCAGCGGGTGGTCCCGTGACTCGACCAGGCCGTCCGTGTAGAGGGCGAGGAGGGCGCCCTCGGGGAGCTCCACCTCGACCTCCTCGAAGGGCTCGCCGCCCACGCCGAGCGGCATCCCGGGCGGCACGTCGAGCATCAGCGCCGCCTCGCCCGGTTCCATCAGCACCGGCGGCAGATGGCCGGCGTTGGCGAAGGTGCACCGCCGGGTCACGGAGTCGTACACGGCGTACACGCAGGTGGCGAGGTAGACCTCGGACAGGTCCGCGGCGCGGGGCTGGCGGGCGGTGCGGGTCGCCTGCTGGATGCCGCCGGGGGTGCCGAGGCCGCGGGCGATCTCGTCCAGCGCCGAGAGGACTTCCGCCGGTTCGAGGTCCAGCAGGGCCAGGGTGCGTACGGCCGTACGGAGTTCACCCATGGCGACGGCGGCGCGCAGCCCGCGACCCATGACGTCGCCGACCACCAACGCAGTGCGGTGACCGGGGAGTTCGATGACGTCGAACCAGTCGCCGCCGACCTCCGTCGCCGCGTTGCCCGGCAGATAGCGGCAGGCGATGTCCAGGCCGGAGGCCTCGGGGTCGCCGGGCGGGAGGAGGGACCGCTGCAGTATCAGCGCGCGCTCGTGCTCGCGGCGGTACAGGCGGGCGTTGTCGATGCAGACGGCCGCGCGGGCCGCCAGCTCCACCGCGAGGTCCCGGTCGCGGTCGCCGAAGGGCTCGCTGCCCTTGGTCCGGGAGAACTGCGCGAGTCCGACAACCGTGTCGTGGGCGACCATCGGCACGGCCAGCGTCCACTGGACGAGGCCGCCGTCCGCGGCGGGGACGCTCTTGGGGCGCGCGGTGCGCAGGGCGTCCGCGCAGGGCGAGTTGAAGGCGTAGTGGTGGACCGCGCCCACCGGGACCGGCGGGCCGCCGCCGACGAGCGGGGTGTCGGAGACCGCGCTGGCGAAGGCGACGCGCCTCAGTTCGGCGCTGCCGTCGGCGAGCCCGGGCGGGGCCTCGTCGCCGGCCAGCAGACCCTGGTAGAGGTCGACGGTCGCCAGGTCGCAGAAGCCGGGGACGACGACGTCGAGGAGTTCGCGGGCCGTGGTCTCCAGGTCGAGGGAGTTGCCGATGCGGGCGCCGGCGTCGTTGAGGAGGGCGAGATTCCGCCGGGCGGCGGCGGCCTCGCGGGCGGCGGCGCGGCGGGCCGTGACGTCGGTGCCGAGCCAGGCGATGCCGATGGGGCGGCCGCTGCCGCTGTGCACGCGGTAGAGGTTGATGGACCAGTGCCTGCGCTCGTCCTGACCGGGCACGAAGCCGGTGACGTGCATGTCCGTCACCGACTCGCCGGTCTCCAGGACACGGCGCATGGTGGCGTCGAGCCGCTCGGCCTCGCCGCGCGGCAGATAGTCGTTGACGCCGCGGCCGCGGTGGTCGTCGGGACTGCCGCCGAAGGTGGAGGCGAACCGCTCGTTGGCACGGCGGATCCGCAGGTCGGGGTCGATCAGCAGGAAACCGAAGGGAGATTGGCCGAAAATCGACTGCGAGGCGGCGAGGTCGGTCTCCATGCCGCGCAGGGTGCGGAAGTCGACCACGATGCAGACGGCGGCGCGCTCGCCCTCCACGGTCCGGGTCGGCATGACGTAGACCTCGGCGATCCCGTCCTCACCGCGCCCGCCGTCCAGCGGGTCCGGCATCCGGAAGGGGACGACGCCGGTCCACTCGCGCCCGTCGAGGATCTCGGCCATCTTCCGCTGGCCGCGTTCGCGCAGGTCGGGGTCGATGAACGCCTCGATGGGATCCATGCCGACGGCCCGCGCGGCGGGGACGCCGAAGATCTGCTCGGCGCGCAGACTCCACTGATCGACGAGACCGCTGGGGCCGATGGAGAAGGAGGCGACCCGGATGTAGTCGTAGATGGAGCCGGGCGGGCTGCTCTGCCACAGGGCGTAGCCGGGTGCCGCGGCACCCTCCGCGAGCTCCCTCCTCTCGCCGTCCGACGGGTCCTCGGACTCCGTGGCCTTCGCTGGTATCTCGCTCACGCGAACCGTCCCCTCCAGCTCACCGCGTCCGGCACCGGTCACCGAAAGGCGGCTGCCCGCAGTATCCAGCACTACGACGCCGCGCAACACGGTGTTCACGATCACAGCATGGACCAGGTGACTTTTGGACCTGCCTGCGACCGGACTCACACAACACTTCCCGTCTTCTAACCAGGGAACACGCCGTCGAATCACCCGCCACGGCAACCGCCACCGCCGCGAACCGGCCACGGGGCGGCGGCGGACCCTCCGAGGGGTCTATCCGGGGACCGCGAGCTCGAACCAGACCGTCTTGCCGGCGTCCCCGGGCCGGGTGCCCCAGCTGCGCGAGGAGATGGCGACGAGCTGGAGGCCGCGGCCGCTCTCGTCGTCGGGGCGGGGGGCGCGCTCGCGCGGCAGATCGGGCAGCGGGTCGGAGACCTCCACCCGCAGCCCGTCGTCGAGCTCGGCGGGACGGACGAGACGTACGCCGATGGGTCCCGTGGCATGCCGCAGAGCGTTCGTCACCAGCTCGCTCACCAGGAGCGCCGTGACGTCGGCGAGACTGTCGAGTTCCCAGCCGCGCAGCTGGGTGCGGACCGCCGCGCGGGCGGTGCGTACGGCACCCGGGTCCGCGGGAAAGGTCCACTCGGCGCAGTCGCCTTCGGTGTCGATCACGCCGATCACTTCCCAGGCAGCGAACTCACCCATGTCCGGTTTCGTGGGGTTAATGGGCACATACCCGATATCCCGGAGGCAGTACCGCCTGGGACGGCGCACTGTGGCACGAACGGCGTACTGCCGAACTCAGACGGCCCCGGCTTCGAGACGGCTCACGACCTCGCGCACGGCGGGGACGTCCTGGTCGAGCCAGTCCACGTCCCAGATCTCAGCGGGGGTGAGCCGGCGCAGCGCGTCGTGGTCCTGGAGCGGTTCGGGTGCGGCGGAGCCGGGACGCAGCCGGGCGGTCCACACGTGCAGGACGTACGGGGACTTCAGCGGCCACTCCCCCGGAACGCGCTCCACGACCTCGGCGTCGACGCCGAGTTCCTCGCGCAGTTCGCGCACCAGGGCGTCCTCGGGCGTCTCGCCGGGTTCGACCTTGCCGCCGGGCAGCTCCCAGCGGCCGGCCAGCTCGGGGGGAGCGCTGCGGCGCGCGGCGAGCAGGCGGCCGTCATCGAGCAGGGCGGCTCCGACCACCACGATCCGTTCCGTCATACGGCGGAGCCTACGGGAGCCGGGCCGGGGTCAGTTCTGGGCGTTGGCCCCGGTACGGCCGACGCGCTCGACCCAGTAGAGCTGCCGGTGGCCGCGGCCGTCGAGGGTGTCGGCGATCTTCTGGGCCTCGGCCCGGGTCGCGTATCTGCCCACGCGGTAGCGATGGCCGTTGTCGTCCTGCCGTATGACGAGCCAGGGAAGAGAGACCGTGCCGTCGCTCATCTCGCCCCTCCGCTGCCCGTCGCCCCACCCGCTGAGGAAACCGCACTCCGCATATGCCCGAGCGTACGCCCAACCTTTACGCTGCGAGTACGGCTTTTCACAAAGAGGTACACAACCTGCGGAAACATCGGGGCGCACGGAAACGGATGCGCCGCCGCGCACTCGGGGGCGCGTTCGAGCGAGGGCACGCGAGGGCGGCCGGGCTCACCTGCGGGAACGGGCGTACGACCGCGCATCGCCGACAACCCATGATCAGAGGCGGATCGCGGTGGGCGCGGCGTCAACGGGCCGCGGGCGTGCGCTACTTCACAGGCAGGTGGTACGCGACCCGGTACCGGTCGGCGGGGATCACCACGTCGGCCGTCTCCACGGGGCGGCCCGAGGCGTAGTACGTGCGCTGGATGACGAGGACGACATGACCGGGTACGCCGCCGAGGACGACGAGTTCCTCGGCGAGGCCGGGTCTCGCGCCGACCTCCTCGGTGACGTTGTCGACGATGACGTCGATGGCCCGCATGCGCTCGACGACGCCCATGCCGCCGAGGGGGCCCTCCTCGGGCAGCATCACGGGCGTACGGCCGGTGACCGTGAGGGGCTCCCAGGAAGTGGAGAGCATCATCGGCTCACCGGCCTCCCGGAACAGGTACTTGGTGCACATCACGCGGTCGCCCGAGCGGATGCCGAGCCGGTCGGCGATGGCGGCGCTCGCCTCGGCCTGCTCGCTGCTCGACTCCCAGGTGCCGCGCACCGCGGCCTCGGCCTGCTCCTGACGGAAGGGTGTGGCGCCACCGTCCGGCCGGTATCCGGAGCGCGCCACGCGCCGCGGCACGGGCCGCTCACGTACGTACGTCCCCGAACCGGAGCGGCCCTCGACCAGGCCCTCGGCCATCAGCACCTTGCGGGCCTCGAGCGCGACGGTGTCGGAGACGCCGTACTCCTCGCGGATGCGGGCCTGGGAGGGGAGCCGGGTGTGGGGTGGCAGCGAACCGTCGACGATCTTCTTGCGGAGATCACCCGCGACACGCAGATACGCCGGCTGCTCACCGAATGTCACTGGCCGCTCCCCCCTCAGGTTTTACAGACAGCAACAGCGTGGCAACCGTTGGTTGAGACGTGCAAGCAAAGGCCAGGGAATCACTCGAAGTGATGACTTCGGCCGGGAGAGGGCTTCACGCAGGCACTTTCTCCCCGCTAATGGGCGCGGTCACACCTCCATCCCCGCGCCGCCTCGCCCCGCCCCGCCGGAGCGCTCGTCGGACGGCGGGGTCGTCTCCAGACCCAGGGCCTCGCGCGCGGTGACCGCCCGGCTCGGGTCGAGGAGTTCCAGGCCCTTCTCGTAGTGGGCGTAGAAGGCGTCGGCGTCGGACGCGTCGGCGGCCTTGGCCCACTCCTCGCGGGCCCTGCCGAGCCCGTCCACGACGACGGTGACCGGCCCGCGCGCGTCCGCCGGCCAGGTGTGGGCGCGCAGCAGTTCGGACTGCCGGGTGATCGCGGCCGCGACCTGGCCCGCCCAGGCCTTGTGTCCGGGCAGGTCGTCCTCGACGTAGTCCGCCTCGGGCGCGTTCTCCATGACGGCGTTGAGGACGTGAGCGGCCTTCAGATAGGCGACCTGGTCGGCGTCGAGGACGGTCTGGTCGTTGCGCAGCGAGCCGGTCAGGTCCGCTCCCGCGACCGTGTTGCCGAAGACGCAGGTGACCTCGCGGTCGCCGACGGACCAGCTGTCGCGGGTGGGGGTGAGGTAGTAGACGTCGACGTCGCCGGGGACGGCCCAGGTGTCCATCGCGTAGCCGTCCCGCAGCCCGTAGCAGCGCTGGTCCGCCAGGTCGGCGACCTTCGTGTCGCCCGGGTAGGCGCTGCCGGTCAGCCGGAAGGAGGCGAACACCTCGCCGTCGTGGCCGCGGGAGCACGGCACCTTGTCGACGTCGTACGTGTCGCCCTCCAGCGCGCCGCCGGGCGCGTCGAAGCACTCACCCTTGGCCAGCGAGATGCTCGCGCCGTCGTCCACTCCCTCCTTGACGCCCTGCCAGAACGCGGTCGCGCCGCCCGTCGCGAGCGCCAGCACCCACAGCGCGAGCCCGATCCCGGACAGCACGCTGCCGCCGATCGCCATCCCCCTGCCGCGCTCGCCCCGCCTGCGGATCTGGCCGAGGGCGACGATCCCGAGCACCAGCCCCAGGCCGGGCACACAGCACAGGACACCGAGGACGAGGGAGGCGACGGCGAGCGCGTTGACGGACGCGGGCCGGTTGTAGGGGCTGTATCCCTGCGCCCAGGGCTGGTACGCCGGCTGCCCGTGCACCGGGGGTCCGTATGCCGGTTGTCCGTAGGCCTGTTGCCCGTAGGCCTGTTGCCCGTAGGCCTGTTGCCCGTATCCCGGCTGTCCGTATCCCGGCTGCCCGTAGGGGCCTTGCGCGTACGGGCCCTGCGGCGCGGGCTGCTGGGGGCCGGGAGGCGGAGGTATGGACACGGGCACCGTGCTCCTGGATTCGGGCGGGGACAGCGCTGAACGGACGTACGAATAAGCGCATGGTAAGCGCACCGGGCCGACCGTTCGACGGCGTCGCAGAGTCAGCGCGTCCCGGGCTGCGATCACACCCCTTATGAGAGGTTTTGGCAGCAGAACGTCACCGGGAGTTGAGACGGTGTTCGAAGTTGTCGACCGCCCCTTGGGGATGCGGGCCGCCACTTCGACACTGGATGCTCCGCACTTCTGCACTAGGGGTTGCCCGTGCCGCGCCGCCATATGTTCCTGGGCCTGCTCGTCGTCTTCATCTGGGGCACGAACTTCGTCGTCATCGACGTCGGGCTGGACTCCTTCCCGCCTCTGCTCTTCGCGGCGCTGAGGTTCACGTTCGTCGCCCTGCCCGCGGTGTTCTTCGTCGGCAGGCCGGGGGCGCCCTGGAAGCTGGTCGCGCTGGTCGGGATCCTCCAGGGCGCGGGCCAGTTCGGGCTGCTCTTCGTGGGCATGAACCTGGGCGTCCCGCCGGGGCTGGCCTCGCTCGTGCTCCAGGGGCAGGCGGCGTTCACCGTGCTCTTCGCCTTCCTGGTGCTGCGCGAGCGGCCGGGCCCGATCGTCGCGGCGGGCGTCCTCGCCGGGGTCGCCGGCCTGACCGTCATCGCGCTCGGCACCGGCTCCGTCTCGCTCGGCGCCCTGCTCGTGGTGGTGGCGGCGGGTGCCTGCTGGGCGGCGGCGAACATCACCACCCGTATCGCCAAGCCCGAGAACGGCTTCAAGCTGACGATCTGGTCCGCGCTGGCCGCGCCCGTGCCGCTCACGCTGCTCTCGCTCGTCTTCGAGGGCCCGGAGCGGGACCGGGCGGCGCTCGCCTCGCTGGACTGGCAGGGGGTCGGCGCGCTGGCGTTCACCGTCGTGCTGTCCACGATCGTCGCGTTCGGCATCTGGGCCTCGCTGCTCAGGTCGAACACGGCCTCCTCCGTCAGCGCCTTCTCCCTGCTCGTGCCCGTGGTCGGCATGGCCACCGCGTGGCTGGCGCTCGGCGAGGTGCCCACCACGGCCGACTGGATCGGCGGCGCGCTGATCCTCGGCGGCGTCGTCGCCGTCATCCGCCCCGACGCCTTCAAGGCACCGGGCCGGATCACCGGCGACCGCCCCACGGCGAACCAGGGCCCGGACGCGGCGAGTTCCGACCGTACAGACACCACGCCCAAGGCGGCATCCGCCGCACCGGCGGGCGAGACCAAGAAGGGATGACGGCAGTGAACGTGAAGGCGAGCACGACGATCGCGGCAGGACTGCGGGAGGAGGGCTGGGCGGCGGGAGACCTCGACGAGGAGTTCGGGGAGGAGCTGACGCGCGGCCCCGAGTGGCAGCGGTTCCTCAGCTCCTGGGAGCGGCTGGCGCTCGACCCGTTCATGGCCGACGGCGGTGACTACCGGCTGCGCCGCTACTCGGAGTTCGACTGCACCG
This sequence comes from Streptomyces sp. V3I7, assembly GCF_030817495.1. Taxonomy (NCBI): domain Bacteria; kingdom Bacillati; phylum Actinomycetota; class Actinomycetes; order Kitasatosporales; family Streptomycetaceae; genus Streptomyces; species Streptomyces sp. V3I7. The sequence goes on along the minus strand of NZ_JAUSZK010000001.1, from coordinate 4,366,568 downwards.
CCGACTCCGTACGCCTGCTGCCGCACGTGCCGTACACCCAGGCCAAGGACATCAACTACCTGAACGGCGGCGTGGACCGGCTCTTCGAGCCCTTCGAGGACGAGGTGGCGAACGGCCCCGTCGTCCACACCCTGCTGTCCTGGTGCGCCCGTCAACTGGACGAGACGGAGGGGCGCGGTGGAGCCACCTGGTACGCCCAGGTCTTCCAGAACCGCATACTCGCCCGCGCCGGCCGGTCCGGGAAGCCGGCGCCCGAGGGCGTGCACCGGGACGGCGTCGACTACGTCTTCACCGTCGTCGTCGGCCGGCACGCCGTCGACGGCGGAGTCAGCGGCCTGTACGAGCCGCTGGGCGACGGCCGACACGGCAAGCGCGTGGTCAGCGTCGCGCTGCAGCCGCCCGGCCAGTTTCTGTTCAACGATGACGAACGGACGATGCACGGGGTCACCCCGGTCACGCCGACAAGCGAGGACATAGTGGGCCATCGGGACACCTTCATCGCCGTCATCACCCGTCGCGACTGAAATCCCGCCGGCCGACGGGCTTTTCGAACAGTCGTTGAAAACAACACGATGATGCCGCAGAATCTCGCCCAGACGCTTCGGGCGACGGCAACGCCGCGCCCGGGGACGGGAATTGCTTCGACCATGTTGTTGACCTTACGGAAAATGCACCTCGGGAAATACTTCTGAACCCGAACGGAGAAATTCCAGTGTCCGATCCGATATGCGGTGGGGCGAAAGCGGCACGGGCCTTCACTGACGCCGACATAGTGAAGGCCTTCCCTCGGGAAGTGGATGCCAAGCCCGACCTGGAGATCCGGTTCGCCCTGCTGCGCCGGCTCCACGAGCACTACCTCGCCTACATGGGCGGCCCCGAGACGTTCGGTTCGATACCCCGGCTGAACGCCGACCCGCAGATCACAGCCATCGAGGACGCCTGGCTCGCCTGGGAGGACCGCCAGGTCGACCCCGCCACCCTCCCCCGCTCGGCAGAGGAGTTCCGCACCTGGTTCCTGGAGGTCGCGGACAACCACGTACAGCCGGAATTCTGCGAATACCTGGCCGACGAGGCGACGCTGGGCGAGATCGCGCTCTTCTTCATGGCCGAGGAACTCGTCGACTCGAAGTTCGACGATCTCATGGCCATGGTGCAGATCGGCACCCAGGGAAACACCAAGCTCACCATCGCCGAGAACTACTGGGACGAGATGGGCGAAGGAAAGCTCGAGGACATGCACACGCGCCTCTTCGAGCACTCCGCCCAATACATGCGGAAACAGCTCGCCGAACTCCGGATCGACGACGTCGAGCTCTACTGCTCCGAGGTGTACGAGAACGCCTGCCTGCTGCTGATGTACGGCATCCACCGTCACCTCGTCCCGCGCGCCCTGGGCGCCATGGGCGTACTGGAGCAGAGCGCCTCGCCCCGCTTCCAGGCCATGGTCGACGGCTGCGCCCGGCTCGGCGTCCCCGAGGACGTCATCCACTACCAGCGCATCCACGTGCACGTCGACGCCGACCACGGCGCGGAGTGGTTCGAGGGCGTCTTCGTCCCCCTCGTGCAGGAGTCGCCCGAACTGCTGCGGGAGATCAGCCTCGGGGTGCTCACCCGGGTGCGGGTCGCCAACGCCTACTACGAGCGCATCTGGCAGCAGATGAAGGGCGTGCGCTGACCATGACCGAGCTGACGGAGCGGGTCGGACGCGCATCCGACCCGCTCTTCGAGAGATGCCGCGTCTCCTTACGCGACGAGCGCGTGTTCGTCGGCAAGCTCGCGGTCCTCGCCACGATCCTCGCGACCGGCGCCTGGCTGGCGCTCCAGGACTCGTTCCTCCTCGCGGCACCCGGCGTCGTGCTCCTGGCCGCCGGCTACACCCACGGGGTGGAGCTCCAGCACCAGTGCCTGCACCACTCGGCCTTCCGCCGGTCCGCCGTGAACCGTTTCTTCGGCGTCCCGCTCGGCCTCCCCCTGCTCGTCTCCTACTCCCACTACCGCGTCCGCCACCTCCAGCACCACCGCTACCTGGGCACGCCGAACGACACCGAGTTCTTCGGCTTCGACACCCGGCAGGGCGTCACCTGGCGCGGCATGCTCGGGGGGCTCTTCGACTACCCGCGGGTGGCGCGGACGCTCCGCGACATCTGGCTCTCCTGGCGGAACACCTGGCGTTACACGGACGGGCAGAGCTCCGAGCGGATGCGCCAGGACATCGTCGCCGAGTACCGCTTCTTCGGCGCGGCCCTGCTGGGCCTCGTCTGCGTGAGCCTCCTGGGCGGCGGCGAGGAGGTGCTCAGGCTGTGGCTGCTGCCGCTGGCCGTGGCGGTGCCGCTGCACTTCCTGGTGGAGCTGCCGGAACACCTGCTGTGCGAGACGGAGAGCGCGGACGTACTGCGCAACACCCGCTCGATCAGCGGCAGTTGGTTCAGCACCTGGTTCACCAACGGCAACAACCTGCACGTCGAGCACCACGCGGCCATGACGGTGCCGATCAACCGGCTGCGGGAGCGCCACCCCGAGGTCGAGCGGCGCGCGGTGTACGTCACCCGCACCTACCCGGCCTTCTACTGGTCCGTCTGCCGGGCCCTGATGGAGCGCCCGTGAAGCCGGACGACTTCTACCACGAGGACAGCCGGCGCCTTCAGGGCACCTTCGGCACCGAGAGGCTCGCCGACCACATCGCGGCGAACTACGTGGAGGACCACCTCTCCCCCGAGCACGTCGAGTGGATCGGGGAGGCCGACGAGGTGTACCTCGCGACGGTCTCCCCGGACGGCCACCCGGAGTGCTCGTACAAGGGCGGGCTGCCCGGCTTCATCCGGGTGCACGACCCGCGCACCCTGGAGATCCCCAGCTACGACGGCAACGGGATGTACCGGACGCTCGGCAACGCCCGGTCCTCCCCCGAGGTCGGCCTGCTCTTCCTCTTCCCCGGGCGCAAGGCCAAGCTCCGGGTGAACGGGCGGTGCGAGCTGTACACCGGCCCCGAGTCCCTCGACGGGCATCCGGGCGCGGAGGCGGTGCTGCGCGTCGCGATCCGGGAGGTCTTCGAGAACTGCCCGCGCTATCTGCACGACCGTGCCGCGGGAACCCACTCGGCGCACTGCCCGCGCCCCGACTACCGACCACCCACACCCGACTGGAAACTCAAGCCCGAGTACGAGGGCATCCTCCCCCGTCAGCCGAACGACGGCGCCTCGGCGCCGGCCCCCTTCGGCGAGTAGGGCACGACTCCGCCCAGCTTCGGTTGGGCGGAGCGCGCCACCCGGTCCGCCATCCGCCCGACGGAGTCCATCAGTTCACGGCGTACGGCGGGAAGCCAGCGCGAGCCGGCCGTGTCCGCGGACTCCAGCAGGACGGCGGTGCGCTCCAGCACCTCGCCCTCGCGCAGGGCCACCACCCGTACGCCGTCGTCGGCCGGGTGCAGACACGAGACCGGCACCAGGGTCACGGCCTGGACCGCCCGGACCATCCGCTGGACGATCGACCAGTCGTCGGAGCGGGCCGCCGCGCGCGGGCGGATGCCGAGCCGCGCGAGATAGCGCCCGACCATCTGGTCGCACGCGGAGCCACGGCGCGGCAACACCCAGGGCAGATCGGCGTAGTTGCGCGCGGAGTCGTACTCCTTGCCGGTGGCGATGAACCCCTTGGGCATGACGAGCGCGAACGGCTCGCGCCACAGGCCGTACGAGGTGAGCCGGGGGTCGCCGGCCAGGTCGGTGTCGAGGATCTCCCGCAGCGTGACGACCATGTCGAGCTGCGCGTGCTCCACCAGGCTGGCCGCCTCGCGCGGGTCCACCTCCAGCACCTCGATGCGGAAGTTCCTTGTGTCCCTGAGCCGTTCGACGGCCGGCAGCACGCACTCGCCCAGAGCGGAGGGGAACGCGCCGATGCGTATCGTGCGCCGGGGCAGCGGACCGCCGCCGTTGCGCACCCCGGTCAGCCCGCGGTCCCACAACCTGGTTACTTCCTCGGCCAGTTCGGCCACCATCTCGCCCTGGTCGGTGAGGCGTCCGCCCCGGCCGTCCCGCTCGTACAGCGCCATGCCGCACGCCTCGGCGAGCCCCTTGATGCGGTGCGAGACCGACGACGGGGCCAAGTGCATCGACTGGGCCGCCGCGTGCACCGACCCCTGCCGTCTCAGCTCCTGCAGAGTCCGCAGCGAACTCATACTCACCATGGCCCAACACCCGTCCTTCGCAAGCCAGAAGAGAACGATGGTAGGGCAGTTGGGCGGGGGTGACCGAGCGACGGCGTGCCGCGTCAGCGGTTGCGCCACCAGGTGACCGCCCAGAGCACGTTGGCACCGCCCAGGGTGATCAGTACGGCCGCCGCGTCGGCGTTGCGCGCGAGGCCGTGCCCCGGCCCGAGGCCCCGTACCGCGCGGACCAGCAGGGTGACGTCCACGGGCAGCGTGACGGCGGCCATGAAGCCGAGACAGACCACGGTGCCGGCCACGAGGACGACGCTGTAGAGGCGTACGGCCGCGCGCTCGTGCGGGGGCAGTCGGGTGCTGGGGTCCTCGGACCGGGCGGTCCGGCCGGAACGGGGCGGGCGCACCGCGCACCGGGCGACGTACCGGGCGTAGGCGAGCCCGTCGCCGTACAGGTTGCGGCAGCCGGTGAGGTCCTGGAGGACGAAGTACAGGTCCGTGCGCGTGAACACCATCAGCTGGAACGGCAGCGGCAGCAGGGCCAGCAGCAGTGCGGCGGACTCCAGCCGATGGGCCGTCGTCCCGGTGTCCGTGACGGCCAGGGTCAGGACGAGGGCCGACGCGACGGAGAGGTTGAGGGCGATGCCGGCCAGGTAGGCGGTCAACCGGTGGCGGCGGGGCGCGAGTTCGATGCCGCTGATGTCGGTCTGCATGACGAGGAACTGCAGCCGGGTGCCCAGCCGCATCCGCCCCGGCACCCCCGCGGCGCGGGCGGTGACCAGGTGCGCCAGTTCGTGGGCCAGCAGCAGCACCCACCCGGCTGCCGCCGCGCTCAGCACGACCAGGCTGCCGTGCGGGCTCCACAGCAGGTCACGGTAGCCCGGCACGAGGTCGGGCCGGCGGACCAGGACGACGACGGCGGCCGCCAGCAGCAGCCCGACGAGCACGGGGAGCGCGGGATGCAGGGCGAGCCGGACATGGTGCGGGCGGAGCCACGACAGGGAGGCGGACGGCGACTGATCATCCGGAACCAGCCGGTCGCCGATGCGCGCCACGAACCCGAGCGCCGCCAAGTCACGTACAAAATCCGCGACTTCGAACTCCTCGCCGGTCTCGGCCCGCAGCGCCTCCGCGGTCCGGCCCACGCTCAGCCCGTCGCCCAGCAGCTGCACCGCCCGCGCCCCGGCCTCCGGCAGGGCGACGAAGGTACGGGTCGCCATGCGGCCGACGATCCACTCGTCCCGGTCCCGCCGCACCGCCAGGTCGTGCAGCAGCACGCACGCCGACGGGTCGATCCGGGCGGCGGTGTCCGTCACCGGGCGCCCGCCGGTCGCGGGGCCGGTTCGCCCTGGCAGGCAGGGCAGTCGGTACGCCGTTCCGAGCGCTCCATGACCGGGTCGCCGGGCAGCATGAGGTTGACGCCGAACCGGCAGCCGGGGTCGATCGGCGGCACACCGCACAGCAGCGCGATGGCGGCGTGGGCCAGCAGACTGCCCGACAGGCTTGCGGTGACGGCGTTGACCGGATTCCACGGCATCCGGGGCGAGGCGACGTCCTCGTCCTGACCTGGCGGCAGCCGCAAATCGCGCCGCTCGGCCTCGGCCAGACGCAGACACTCCCAGCACGCGCCCCGCCCGGGCGTGAACACCCCGACACTCACCCGCGGGCCACGGTAACCGGCCTCGGCCCACGGCGTACCCGTGGCCAGGCAGGCCTGGTTGGCCCAGCGGCGGATCGTGGCGGGACGGTCGGCGGCGAGCAGCAGGGCGTCGTAGGCGGGGGTGGGGTGGTCGGAGGCGGGGGCCGAGCGGCCTGGCGGGCCGCCGGAGCGGCCGGGGGCGGCGGAGCCGGAGCGGGCGGGGCCGGAGCCGCCGGTCAGCAGGGCTTCGAGGTCCGCCGGCCCCCGCACCTCGCAGCGCTCGCCGGTGACCGTCGTGTCGGAGTTCAGGGCGCGCAGCGCCGCCAGCGCCGCGTCCACCTTGGGCGTCCCGAGGTCGTCCTCGCGATAGAGGGTCTGCCGGTTGAGGTTGGACAGCTCGACGACGTCCGGGTCGACGCAGTGCAGCAGCCCCACCCCGGACGCCACCAGGTCCCGCGCGGCGGCGCCGCCCGTACCGCCGACGCCGATCAGCAGCACCCGCGCGCGGCACAGCCGTACCTGCGGCTCCCAGGCGCTCTCCCGCGGCCGCAGGTCCATCCAGCGCAGCAGTGTCATGCTCCGGCCGTACCGCTCCCGTTCCCGCTCGGACAGCTCGGCCGGCGGCGCGACGCCGGCGTCCTCCACGAACCCGGCCAGCGCGAGGTCCGTCATCGCCTCGGCGATGTCGGGAGCCGTCAGATCCGTCTCCGGATGGCGGCGGGCGACCTCGGCCACGATCTCCGACACGCCCCGCGTACCGTCCATGGCCTGCACGAGCGTCCACACCCAGCCGTCGGGATCCTTGACCTCGGACCCGATGCCGTGGACGACGCTGCCGATCCTGACGTGGCCGTCCACCGTCCGGTAGGCCCGGTGTTCCGGCTTGATCCGAGGCAGCCGCATCGCTTGCACCGTCATCTTCGCGCCAATCTCGTCAGCACCCGATCCGCTGGTCGGCACCAGTCATTGACAACACTGATCCGGTACACGAATTCTGACAAGAGCGCGTCAAAAAGCGCGCGCAACCCCATCGGAAGGACGCGACATGCCGAAGAGGATCGAGATCCGTCCGCTGGACAAGAAGGAGACCACCGGCGACAGCGGTGGCAACGGCGGCGCCTGATCGGACTCGAATGGTGCACCGCTACCCCACGGTCGCGGAGGTCACCGAGGCGGCGCGTCGGCTGGTCTCCGGGTTCCCCGGGGCCGGCCGGCTGCGCCGGATCGGGACGTCCCGTGCGGGCCGGCCGATCGAGATGCTGTCCGTGGGACACGGGCCGCGCCACGTCCTGGTGGTGGCCGGACCGCACCCGGACGAGCCGGTCGGCGGCGCGACCGCGCTCGCGCTGGCGGAGCGGGTGGCCCGCGGCGACCGGCTGTCCGCGGCGACCGACCCCGGCCTCGTCACCTGGGACATCGTGCTGTGCCTGGACCCGGACGGCGCGGCACTGAGCGAGGTCGGAACCGGCGGGGCGGCGTCCGCGCACACCCTCCGGAGCTACTACCGCGGCGCCTACCGCCCGATCGCGGCGGAACAGCCGGAGTGGGCCCCGATCGCGGGACGTCAACTACCGGAGAGCCAGGCGCTGTTCGACGTGATGGAGGAACTGAAGCCCTTCCTCCAGTGCTCCCTGCACAGCACCGATGTGGGCGGCAGCTGGGTCCAGTTGACCCGCGATCTGCCCGAACTGGCCGCCCCTTTCGGGACGTCGGCCGACGAGCTCAACATCCCGCTCCAGTACGGCACCTACGACGCCCTGTACTGGGAGAACCCCGCTCCCGCGGTCTACGTCCTGCCGCCGCCGGACAGCACCGCCCGCCTGGCGGCCGGTTCGGAGAACATCGGCCTGTCCACCTGGTGCGCACCGCAGCGGTACGGCGGCGTCACGGCGATCGTCGAAGTCCCCATGTTCGCCACGGACCTGGCCGAGGACCTCACCCCGCATCCGAGGGCCGCCGACGCCCTGCGCGACCTGGCCGGCCTGGTGCTGGACGGCGGCCGCCAGGTCACCGCCGTCCTCGAAAAGGCGCGCGGATTCCTGCCCCCGGCGAAGGACGACCCGTTCCGGCGCGTGGTGGAGTGGATGGCCGACGGCCTCTACGACCTGGTAGCCGCCTCCTGGGAACCCCTCGCCCGCCAGGCGGCCACCGCCGCGCACGACCCCGCTGTCCCCCAGCTGACGACGGCCCAGGTCGCCGCCCTGGACATCGTCGCCCGCCGCCAGCCCCTCCGCGCGGCGGGCCTCCTCCTGCGCCTGCTGGAGACCGCTGACGCCCCATCCCTCCACCGCGAACTGGACGACCTCTTCACCACCTGGTGCGCAACCTTCACGGAAGCCCTCCAGGTCCGCTGGGTCCCGATCCCCCACCAGATCGAACACCAGACCCGCACGGTGGTGGCAGCAGCGGAGAGCGCGCTGAAGACGCTGGCGTAACGGGCGCCGGCGGGGCCGTACGGGGCCGGCCCTGCCGAAGCTGCGCGTTGACCGACACGCGGGGCCGCGTGGCGCACCCGACAGCGTCGGCTACGGCGCCCAAAGGCGGAGCCGCCTAACTAGTGCCGCATCAGGCAACGTTCGCCCTGTTGTGATGTGACGCGCCGTCCGGGTCGCGGCCCGGACGGCGCGGACACGCCATGCTGTTCTCGTGGCAGAACGACCCTGACCCGCGCTATACGCCAGTGATCCCGTCGATGCGTTCCCGGAGCAGATCCGCGTGGCCGTTATGGCGGGCGTACTCCTCGATCATGTGGACGTAGATCCAGCGGAGACTCACGTCCTGCTCCATGAAGCGACCGGTGTCGGCCAGCGCACGGTCGGCGCAGTGCTCCCGGGCGCTGGCGATCTCCGCGTGCCAAGTGGCGAGGGCGTCGCGCAGGGTGGCGCCCGTGGCGAGTTCGAAGCCGCCGTCGGGGGCATCCGGGTCGGCCTGCGGGTCGTAGATCGGCGGGGCCTGCTCTCCGGCGAACACGCGACGGAACCAGTTCCGTTCCACCTCCGCCATGTGCTGAACGAGGCCGGTCAATGTGAAGCCGGATGGTGGCACGGACGCGACAGCGGCCTGCTCGTCGTCCAGGCCCTCGCACTTCATGGCGAGGGTGGTCCGGTGGAAGTCGAGCCAGCTTTCGAGCGTGATGCGCTCGTCGGCATTCAGCGGCGGCATGGGGCGTTCGATGGCGCTCATCAGTCGATTATCGCCATCGACCGAAGCTCCCGACGGGCAGGGCCGACAACAGGGCGAACGTTGCCTGATGCGGCACTAGTAGCGATAGCGAGCCGCGAGGATCACGATCTCCTTGTCCGTGACCAAGTACACGAGGCGGTGCTCGTCGTCGATCCGCCTCGACCACGCCCCAGGCAAGTGGTACTTCAGCGGCTCCGGCTTACCGATCCCCGTGAAAGGGTCGCGCTTGACGTCCTCGATGAGCTTGTTGATCCGAGCGAGCATCTTGCGGTCGTTCCTGAGCCAGGACGTGTAGTCCTCCCAGCCCTGATCCTCGAAGACAAGCCTCACGCAGCACCCGCAGCTGGGTCCGCCGCGTTCGGATCGATCAACTCATGCTCCGACACGTTGGTGTTCTCCAAGGCGTTCTCGTACGCCTTGAGCAGTCGCCGCGCGTTCGCGGGCGAACGCAGCAGGCACGCACCCTCGCGCAGAGCCGCGTAGTCCTCGGCTGAGACGAGCACGGCGTTGCCGTGCTTGGAGACGATCTCGATGGCCTCGTGATCGTCGTTGACCTTCTTGATCAGCGGAAAGAGAGCCTTGCGGGCTTCGCTCGCGGTTATCGACATGGGCTGCCTCCCTACCTCAAGTGGTACCGAAGACGTACCACTCATTACGGGCGCCATCCCAGTACGGGAAACAGCATGGGGTCGGCTCCCAGAAGAGCCGACCCCATCCCCGACGTGGTGTTGCTTCACACGCTCAGACGTTGAACCGGAACTCCACCACATCCCCGTCCTGCATCACATACTCCTTGCCCTCCATGCGCGCCTTGCCCTTGGCGCGGGCCTCGGCGACCGAGCCCGTTTCTACGAGATCGGCGAAGGAGATGACCTCGGCCTTGATGAAGCCCTTCTGGAAGTCGGTGTGGATGACACCGGCGGCCTCGGGGGCGGTGGCGCCCTTCTTGATGGTCCAGGCGCGGGCTTCCTTGGGGCCGGCCGTGAGGTAGGTCTGGAGGCCGAGGGTGTCGAAGCCGACGCGGGCGAGGGTGGCGAGGCCGGGCTCCTCGGCGCCGACGGACTCCAGGAGCTCCATGGCGTCCTCCTCGTCCAGCTCGGCGAGGTCCGCCTCGAGCTTGGCGTTGAGGAAGATCGCCTCGGCGGGGGCGACCAGGGCGCGCTGCTCGTTCTTGAAGTCCTCGTCCGTCAGCTCGTCCTCGTCGACGTTGAAGACGTAGAGGAACGGCTTGGTGGTGAGCAGGTGCAGGTCGTGGAGGAGCTCCTCGTTGCCGGAGCCCTGGACGATGCCCGCGGAGAACAGCGTGTCGCCCTTCTCCAGGATCTCCTTCGCCTCCTCGACGGCCTTGACCTTCGGGGCGATGTCCTTCTTGATGCGCGACTCCTTCTGGAGGCGCGGCAGGACCTTCTCGATCGTCTGGAGGTCGGCGAGGATCAGCTCGGTGTTGATCGTCTCGATGTCGTCCTTGGGCGAGACCTTGCCGTCGACGTGCACGACGTTCTCGTCCTTGAAGGCGCGGATGACCTGGCAGATCGCGTCGGACTCGCGGATGTTCGCGAGGAACTTGTTGCCCAGGCCCTCGCCCTCGCTCGCACCGCGCACGATGCCCGCGATGTCGACGAAGTCCACGGTGGCCGGCAGGACGCGCTGCGAGGAGAAGATCCCGGCCAGCTCGGTCAGGCGGGCGTCGGGGACGCCGACCACGCCGACGTTCGGCTCGATCGTGGCGAACGGGTAGTTGGCCGCCAGCACGTCGTTCTTGGTCAGGGCGTTGAACAGGGTCGACTTGCCGACATTCGGCAGACCGACGATTCCGATCGTGAGCGACACGTTGCGACTTCCCGTACGTGAGAGGGCCAGAGGGCTGGGCGAGAGGGCCACGGCCAGCGGACTGGCCGATCCACCAGTTTACGGCGTGAGGCGTGCAAGCTCGGCGGCCGCTCGGAACCCAGGGGGTCGGCTCCGGTCAACGGCGTGTCTGAGGAGCGACTGGGCACATAAACCGACCTAAGTTGGTCCAATGGAGCAGCACAGGACCCGACCTCCGCAGTCCGGACCGCGACGCGACAGGCCGCCGGCGTCCCTGCCGTCGCAGGCCAGACGCCGTCCGGCGGGCGTGCGGCCGTCCGCCGCGGGTCCGGTGCGCGTGGCGCGGCCGCCCGCCCGGCGGCTCCCGAACCCCCGGCTCACCGCACTCGGCGGAGGCCTGTTCGGCATCGTGCTGATGCTGCTGCTCGGCTGCCTGGACGCGCTGCTGTTCGGAGCATCCCTGACCGCGTACGACGTGCTGTTCCTGCCGGTGTGCGTGCTGACCGCGCTGTGGCTGCGCGGCAGCGACCTGATGACCGCGCCCATCGTGGCGCCGATCGCCTTCGCGGTGGGCCTCGTCCCCGTCGCGGACGGCGGCGGGGGCTTCGCGGGCCGTCTGATGGGCCTGGCGACCGCCCTGGCCACCCAGGCCCTGTGGCTGTACGCCGGGACGCTCACCGCCGGCACGATCGCGCTCGTGCGCCGGATCCGGCTGGTGCGGCGCAGGCGGCGGCTGCGGAACGCGGCCGGCTGACCCCGGGGCCCGAGCGGGGCTCCCGGCCCCGGCCCCGGACGCTCCGAAGTAGCTACGCCGCCTGCTCGTCCCGCGCCGCCAGCATCGCCGCGCCCACGATCCCCGCGTTGTTCTGGAGCTGCGCGGGGACGATCTCGGCCCGGATGCCGTGGATCAGGTGCAGGAACTTGTCGGCCTTACGGCTGACCCCGCCGCCGAGGATGAACAGCTCGGGGGAGAACAGCATCTCCAGGTGGGCGAGGTACTTCTGGAGGCGCTTGGCCCAGTGCTCCCACGACAGGTCCTCGTCCTCCTTGGCCTTGCTGGAGGCCTTCTTCTCGGCGTCGTGGCCGTGCAGCTCCAGGTGGCCCAGCTCGGTGTTGGGGACGAGGGCGCCGTCGACGAAGACGGCGCTGCCGATGCCCGTACCGAGGGTGAGCACGATGACCGTGCCCCGGTGGCCGCGGCCCGCGCCGTACCGCATCTCGGCCACGCCCGCCGCGTCCGCGTCGTTGGTCACGGTCACCGGCAGCCCGTCCAGCCGCTCGCTGAACAGCGCCCGCGCGTCCGTGTCGATCCAGCTCTTGTCGACGTTGGCCGCGGTGCGGATGGTGGATCCGTCGGTGACCACGCCCGGGAAGGTCAGGCCGACCGGGCCCGTCCAGCCGAAGTGCTGGACGACCTGACGCACGCCCTCGGCGACGCCGTCGGGCGTCGCCGGGTGCGGAGTGAGCACCTTGCAGCGCTCCTGGGCCAGTTCCCCGCGGTCCAGGTCCACAGGGGCACCCTTGATCCCGGATCCGCCGATGTCCACGCCGAAGATCTGCATGGCCCCACGTTACGACGCGGGACTGACGGTCACTCCCCGGATGCGCCGGAAGCCCCGGCCCCGGATCCGCCCCGCTCCGCGACCAGGGCGGCCGCCTCGTCGCGCAGGTCGCGGCGCAGCTCCTTGGGCAGCGAGAAGGTGATGGACTCCTCGGCGGCCTTGACGATCTCGACGTCCTCGTAGCCGCGCTCGGCGAGCCACTGGAGGACCTCCTCGACCAGGACCTCCGGGACGGAGGCGCCGGAGGTGACACCGACGGTGGTGACGCCCTCCAGCCAGGCCGCGTCGATCTCGCTCGCGAAGTCCACGAGGTGGGCGTCGCGGGCACCGGCGAGCTTGGCGACCTCGACGAGCCGCTTGGAGTTGGAGGAGTTGCGGGAGCCGACGACGATGACCAGGTCGGCCTCGGCGCCCATCTGCTTCACGGCGAGCTGGCGGTTCTGCGTGGCGTAGCAGATGTCGTCGCTGGGCGGGGAGACGAGTCCGGGGAACTTCGTCTTCAGGGCGTCGACGGTCTCCATGGTCTCGTCCACGGAGAGGGTGGTCTGGGAGAGCCAGACGACCTTGGACGGGTCGCGGACCTCGACCTTGGCGACGTCCTCGGGGCCGTCGACGAGCTGGATGTGGTCGGGGGCCTCGCCGGAGGTGCCGATGACCTCCTCGTGGCCCTCGTGGCCGATCAGCAGGATGTCGTAGTCGTCGCCGGCGTAGCGGACGGCCTCCTTGTGGACCTTGGTCACCAGGGGGCAGGTCGCGTCGATGGTGGCGAGGCGGCCCTTCTCGGCCTCCTCGTGGACGACGGGGGCCACGCCGTGCGCCGAGAACATCACGATGTTGCCCGGTGGCACCTCCTCCGTCTGCTCGACGAAGATGGCGCCCTTCTTCTCCAGGGTCTGCACGACGTACTTGTTGTGGACGATCTCGTGGCGGACGTAGATCGGGGCCCCGTACTGCTCCAGGGCCTTCTCGACGGCGATCACGGCGCGGTCCACACCCGCGCAGTAGCCTCGGGGGGCGGCAAGCAGGACACGGCGGCCAGGCGAAGCAGTCATGGCACCCATCGTAAGGCCGCACCGCGCGGCCGAAGATCACACGTCCGGTCGGATTCGCGGGCCGTCCGGTCGGATACACGGGCCGTCCGGTCGGATACACGGGCCGGGCCGTCTCATCGGTACGCGGGCCGTCCCATCGGTACGCGGGCCGTCCCATCGGTACGCAGGCCGCCCCATCGGTACGCAGGCCGCCCCATCGGTACGCAGGCCGCCCCATCGGTACGCAGGCCGCCCCATCGGTTCGCGGGTCGCGTGTGTCCCCGCGCGCGGGGAGCCGTCGCCGTGGGCCGCATTGTCACAACCGGCCGTTACGCTCGGGCGCATGGCTGTGAACACGTCCGCGGACACCCCCTTGCCCGTCGGGGAGGTGTCGCGGCTCATCGGGGGCTGGATCGACCGGCTCGGCGCGATCTGGGTCGAGGGGCAGATCACCCAGTTGTCGCGCCGGCCCGGCGCGGGCGTGGTGTTCCTGACCCTGCGCGATCCGTCGCACGACATCTCGGTGAGCGTGACCTGCTACCGGCAGGTGTTCGACGCGGTCGCCGACGTCGTCGGCGAGGGCGCGCGCGTGGTGGTGCACGCCAAGCCCGAGTGGTACGCCCCGCGCGGGCAGCTGTCGCTGCGCGCCGCCGAGATCAGGCCGGTCGGTGTCGGCGAGCTGCTGGCCCGGCTGGAGCGGCTGAAGAAGACGCTGGCGGCGGAGGGCCTCTTCGCACCCGAGCGGAAGAAGCCGCTCCCCTTCCTTCCCCAGCTCATCGGCCTGGTCTGCGGACGCGCCTCGGCCGCGGAGCGCGACGTGCTGGAGAACGCCCGCCACCGCTGGCCCGCCGTGCGCTTCGAGGTGCGCAACGTGCCGGTGCAGGGCGTGCACGCGGTGCCGCAGGTGGTGCAGGCGGTCAAGGAGCTCGACGCGACCGAGGACGTCGACGTGATCGTCGTCGCGCGCGGCGGCGGCAGCGTGGAGGACCTGCTGCCGTTCTCCGACGAGCAGCTGATCCGCGCCGTCGCCGCGTGCCGTACGCCCGTCGTCTCCGCCATCGGGCACGAGCCCGACACCCCGCTCCTCGACTACGTCGCCGACCTGCGCGCCTCCACACCGACCGACGCCGCGAAGAAGGTCGTACCGGACGTGAGCGAGGAGCTGGAGCGGATGCGGATGCTGCGGGACCGCTCGCGGCGCTGCGTACGGGCACTGCTCGACCGGGAGGAGCGAGGGCTCGCCCATGCCCTCGCGCGGCCCTCGATCGAGGACCCGCACCGGATGATCGACGTACGGGCCGAGGATGTCGCCTCCGTGCTCGACCGCGGGCGGCGCACGCTCGGGCATCTGCTCGACCGCGCCGACTCCGAGCTGGGCCACACCCACGCGCGCGTGGTGGCGCTCTCGCCCGCGGCGACGCTGAAGCGCGGCTACGCGGTGCTCCAGCGCGGCGACGGGCACGTGGTGCGCGGTCCGCACGAGGTGGCGGAGGCCGAGGCGCTCCGCGCGCGGGTGGCCGAGGGCGAGTTCACGGTACGGGTCGAGGGTTGAGCCCGTACAAACCGATGCTGAGGATGAGTGGATGACCGGCAGGACGGAAGAGGCGCTCTCGTACGAGCAGGCGCGGGACGAACTGATCGAGGTCGTACGGCGGCTGGAGACCGGCGGTACGAGCCTGGAGGAGTCCCTCGCCCTGTGGGAGCGCGGCGAGGAGCTGGCCAAGGTGTGCCGGCGCTGGCTGGAGGGCGCGCGGGCCCGGCTGGACGCCGCGCTGGCCGAGGAGGAGACGGGGTCCGCGACCACCGAGGAGGCCGGGGGCTCCGAGTGACGGCGGGCGCCCGGCCGGTGTGCGCCGGGCGGGCGCTCAGGCCAGCTTCAGGGCGCCGGCCATCTTCGCCAGCTCGGTGAACGGCGCCGTGCCCGCCACCACGGTCGTGGAGCCCGGGGTGTTCTCCAGGACGAGGGCGTCGTAGCGGCCGCCGGTGTAGCGGGTCCACGTGCGGTCGCCGATCTTCTCGGTGACCTTGGTGGCCTTGCCGCCCTGGCTGGCCTCGTCGATGAACTCCGCACGCTTGCGGGCGGACTGCTCGACCTGGACGTACTGGCCGTCGGGGAGCTGGAAGCCCAGGTGCCAGCGGTCGGCCTTCTCCCCCTGGTAGCGGACCGAGGTCGCCTTCCAGGTGCGGGGCAGGCCCTCGGGCGCCGCCACCGGGTAGGAAGCGGCCCGGCGCGCGGTGAGGAGCTCCACGCGGTAGTCGACCCGCTTGAGCTGCGTGGGGTGGTCGTCGTGCGGGATGAACAGGTAGATGAAACCCGCCGCTATCCCGATCAGGCCCAGGGAAAGAACCATGTCCCGGACCGTCTTCTGCTTTCCGTTCGAACCTGCCACGTCCCCTATCGTCGCAGGTGTCCGGCGCGCTCATCCGTGGGGGCCCCTGCTCATTTTGTCGGCCCAGCGATAGAGTCAGGGCTTACACCCTCATCCGGCCGTCGCCGTATCAGAAAGGTGCGCTCCGATGACCGAGAATCATCAATTGCCGTCCGAACTCGATGTTCCCGCCGAGGCTCCCGACCGGAACCTGGCGCTCGAACTCGTCCGGGTCACCGAAGCCGCGGCGATGGCCGCGGGCCGCTGGGTCGGCCGCGGCGACAAGAACGGCGCCGACGGTGCCGCGGTGCGCGCCATGCGCACCCTCGTCTCCACCGTCTCGATGAACGGCGTCGTCGTCATCGGGGAGGGCGAGAAGGACCAGGCCCCGATGCTCTTCAACGGGGAGCGCGTCGGCGACGGGAGCGGCCCCGAGTGCGACATCGCGGTCGACCCGATCGACGGCACCACGCTGACCGCGAAGGGCATGCCCAATGCGATCGCGGTACTGGCCGCCGCCGAGCGCGGGTCCATGTTCGACCCGTCCGCCGTCTTCTACATGGACAAGCTGGTCACCGGTCCCGAGGCCGCCGACTTCGTCGACATCGACGCGCCCGTGTCCGTGAACATCCGCCGGGTCGCCAAGGCCAAGCGCTGCGCGCCCGAGGACGTCACCGTGGTGATCCTGGACCGGCCGCGGCACGAGGGCATCATCCAGGAGATCCGGGAGACCGGCGCGCGCATCAAGCTGATCTCCGACGGTGACGTGGCCGGCTCGATCCTGGCGCTGCGCGAGGGCACCGGCATCGACCTGCTGCTCGGCATCGGCGGCACGCCCGAGGGCATCATCTCGGCCTGCGCCGTGAAGTGCCTGGGCGGCACCATCCAGGGCAAGCTGTGGCCCAAGGACGACGAGGAGCGGCAGCGGGCGATCGACGCCGGGCATGACCTCGACCGCGTCCTGACGACCGAGGACCTGGTCACCGGCGAGAACGTCTTCTTCGTCGCCACGGGCATCACCGACGGCGAGCTGCTGCGGGGCGTGCGCTACGGCTCCGAGACCGCCACGACCGACTCGATCGTCATGCGCTCGCGGTCCGGCACGGTACGGCGCATCGACTCCGAGCACCGGCTGAGCAAGCTACGGGCCTACAGCGCCGTGGACTTCGACCGGGCCAAGTGACTCCGTCGGTTCAGCCGGATGACTGCGGCCGGTGGTCTGGTGCGCGTCCGTTGCGGCTTGTCGCGCAGTTCCCCGCGCCCCTTAAGTGAGTGACCTCACCGCGGGTCGAAAAGGGACGCCCCCTTGTGCGGAAGGGGGCGTCCCTTTTTCCTGCCTGCTCGCGGTGCTAGCCCGCCGCCGCTATGGGGCTGACCGTGGTGCGGGGCGCCTTTTTCAGCTCCATGTCGCGGCGCCGGCGCCGGGCCAGGACCACGCGGCGTTCGGCGGCGGTGAGGCCGCCCCAGACGCCGTAGGGCTCGGGCTGGAGCAGGGCGTGCTCGCGGCACTCGACCATCACCGGGCAGCGTGCGCACACGCGCTTGGCGGCCTCCTCGCGCGACAGCCGGGCGGCGGTGGGTTCCTTGGACGGGGCGAAGAACAGGCCAGCCTCGTCACGCCGGCACACCGCCTCGGTGTGCCAGGGGGCGTCTTGGTCCCTGTCTCGCGCTGTCCGCTGCGCCGGAACGACAGCGACCTGCAGGGACGAACGCGGCGGTTGCAGCACGGTCTACTCCTGACGACGGCTTCGCGAGCGAGAGACGATGCAGCAAGCCCTACCCGCTGTGCGCGGGCCTATGCACAGCGTTCCGAACGGCAAGCGGGCAACGGCCGGTTCACGACGTCACGTGCTCTGTGAACGACGGATCGATCCGTTTCGGATGGCGGCCCGATTCGCCCGCGTCAACGGTCCAGGTGTTTGCGCAAAGCCTGGTCGACCTTGTCCTGGACGCGGTCGAGGATGTCCGCGACCCGCTTGCCGCGCTTCGGCCGCGCCTCGACGTTGCCGAGCACGGCCCAGCCGTCGACGTAGACGACGGGCGCGTCGGACTCGGCCGAATCCAGCGTGTCCACCTCGAAGTTGCCCAGCACGCCGCCGCCGGTGCCGCGCAGCGACACGTTCTCCGGAACGCGGATCTCGACGTTGCCGAAGACCGAGACGGCCTTGATGACCACCTGCTGGTACTCGAAGATCGCCTCGCTGAGGTCGATCTCGACGCTGCCGAAGACGGCGTACGCGTGCAGCCGGCGCCCGGCGCGCCAACGGCCCCTGCGCATGGCGCTGCTGAACACCGCGACCACGCTGGCGTCGGCCTCGGCCGGTATCGCGCCGGCCATGGGCCGCGGCGGCACCGGCGCGTAGGCGGGGGTCGCGCGGCGCTGGTGGGCGGCGGGCAGGTCCTCGATGAAGACCTCCAGCTCACGGACCGTCTTGGCGCTCAGCACCCCCTCCACGCGCTCGGCGTGCTCGACGGCGGTCAGACGCCCCTCGGCGAGGGCGTCGCGCAGGAGGTCGGCGACGCGGTCGCGGTCGGCGTCCGAGGCGCGCAGCTCGACGGCGGGCCGTGCCGTGTCCGGCTTCTGGGCGTGCTTCTGAAGGTCCACGGCAGCAGCGTACCGAAACGCGATAGATCGCGACTAGGGGGTGTGGACAACCTTCCCGGGACGCCTGTGGACAACGGCTCTCCGCCGACTGAGCCTTACCTCACAAGCCCGCCCCCGACGGCAGGTTCTACGCTGGTGGACGCCGCGCTGCCAACGGAGGCCAGCCGCCGTCTGCCGAGTGAGGAATGGGCACCCATGCCTGAGTTCGCGTACACCGATCTGCTCCCCCAGGGAAGGGACACCACCCCGTACCGGCTGGTGACCTCCGAGGGTGTCTCCACCTTCGAGGCCGACGGGCGGACGTTCCTCAAGGTCGAGCCCGAGGCGCTGCGCAAGCTCGCCGAAGAGGCGATCCACGACATCCAGCACTACCTGCGCCCGGCTCACCTCGCCCAGCTGCGCCGGATCGTCGACGACCCCGAGGCTTCCGGCAACGACAAGTTCGTCGCCCTGGACCTGCTGAAGAACGCGAACATCGCGGCGGCGGGCGTGCTCCCGATGTGCCAGGACACCGGCACAGCGATCGTCATGGGCAAGCGCGGCCAGAACGTCCTCACCGAAGGTGAGGACGAGAAGGCCCTCTCCCACGGCATCTACGACGCCTACACCAAGCTGAACCTGCGCTACTCGCAGATGGCTCCGCTCACCATGTGGGAGGAGAAGAACACCGGCTCCAACCTGCCGGCCCAGATCGAGCTGTACGCCACCGACGGCGGCGCGTACAAGTTCCTGTTCATGGCCAAGGGCGGCGGCTCCGCCAACAAGTCCTTCCTGTACCAGGAGACGAAGGCCGTCCTGAACGAGGCCTCCATGATGAAGTTCCTGGAGGAGAAGATCCGTTCGCTCGGTACGGCCGCCTGCCCGCCGTACCACCTGGCGATCGTCGTCGGCGGTACGTCCGCCGAGTACGCGCTGAAGACGGCGAAGTACGCCTCCGCGCACTACCTGGACGAGATCCCGGCGGAGGGCTCGGAGCTCGGACACGGCTTCCGGGACAAGGAGCTGGAGGAGAAGGTCTTCGAGCTCACCCAGAAGATCGGCATCGGCGCGCAGTTCGGCGGCAAGTACTTCTGCCACGACGTGCGTGTGGTGCGGCTGCCGCGGCACGGTGCGTCCTGCCCGGTCGCCATCGCCGTCTCCTGCTCGGCCGACCGGCAGGCCGTCGCGAAGATCACGGCCGAGGGCGTCTTCCTGGAGCAGCTCGAGACGGACCCGGCGCGCTTCCTGCCGGAGACCACGGACGAGCACCTCTCCGACGAGTCCTCGGACGTCGTCAAGATCGACCTGAACCAGCCGATGGACGAGATCCTGGCCGAGCTGACGAAGTACCCGGTCAAGACGCGGCTTTCACTGACCGGTCCGCTGGTCGTGGCGCGCGACATCGCGCACGCCAAGATCAAGGAGCGGCTCGACGCGGGTGAGGAGATGCCGCAGTACCTGAAGGACCACCCGGTGTACTACGCCGGCCCCGCGAAGACCCCCGAGGGCTACGCGTCGGGCTCCTTCGGGCCGACGACGGCCGGACGCATGGACTCCTACGTCGAGCAGTTCCAGGCGGCGGGCGGCTCGAAGGTGATGCTGGCCAAGGGCAACCGGAGCAAGCAGGTCACCGACGCGTGCGGGGCCCATGGCGGCTTCTACCTCGGTTCCATCGGCGGCCCGGCCGCGCGGCTCGCCCAGGACTGCATCAAGAAGGTCGAGGTCGTCGAGTACGAGGAGCTCGGCATGGAGGCGGTCTGGAAGATCGAGGTCGAGGACTTCCCGGCGTTCATTGTCGTGGACGACAAGGGCAACGACTTCTTCCAGGATCCGGCGCCGCAGCCGACGTTCACGTCGATTCCGGTGCGGGGGCCCGGGCTGGCCTAGCCCTGCCGGGCGGTGGGGTGGGGGGATCTCGCCCCCGCCGCCCCTACCCGTCCCATCCCCAGGGGCTCCGCCCCTTCGACCCCGCCGGGGGCTCCGCCCCCTGGACCCCTGCGGGGCTCCGCCCCTGCACCCCGCTGGGGCCCCGCCCCAGACCCCGCATCGGCCTGAACGGCCTCGTCCTCAAACGCCGGACGGGCTGGGTGGGCCGGGCCACCGGGGTGAGCGGCCGGACGAAATGGGTGGGTCCGGACCGGGTGGGCGGGCCGGACCGGGTGGGTGGGCCGGACCGGGTGGGTGGGCCGGGCCAGATGGGTGGGCCGGGCCAGGTGGGTGGGCGGGGCCGGGACGGGCTGGGTGAGGCCGGACCAGGTGAGTCGGCGGTCGGGACGGGCTGGGTGAGGCCGGGCCAGATGGGTGAGCGGCCGTACGCGCCAGTTGGTCGCGGACCGGGTGGGTGGGCGGCCGGGCGGGCGGGGCGCCGCTCCGTGGCGTCTGTCGCCCGCATCGATCATGCCCGCTCCCACGTGCTGAGTGGTGTCGGCCATCGCCTAATGTGCGGTCCATGACCTCTCAGACGCAGACGTACCTCTCCGAGCTGTTCTCCCTGGACGGTCGAACGGCCCTGGTCACCGGGGGGAGTTCCGGCATCGGCCGGGGTATTGCCGGGGCGCTCGCCCGGGCCGGGGCACGGGTTGTCGTGGTGGCACGCAGGGAGGGGGAACTGAAGGCCACCGTCGATGAGTTGGTCGGCGACGGGTGTCAGGCGGGCTGGGTGAGTGGGGACTTGAGTACGCGTGCCGGGATGCGGGCGGCGGCCGAGGAGGCCGTCGGGGTGTTCGGGGAGCCGGACATCCTTGTCAACTCCGCCGGGATCAACGTGCGTCCGCCGATGGGCGAGTTGAGCGAGGCGGAGTGGGACGCCACGATGGCGGTGAACCTGGAGGCGCCGTACCTGCTGGGACAGCGGTTCGGGCCCGGGATGGCCGAGCGGGGCTTCGGGCGGATCATCCACATCACCTCGCAGCAGGCGCACCGGGCGTTCGTCCACAGCGGCGCCTACGGCGTCTCCAAGGGGGCGCTGGAGTCGCTGGCCCGTTCGCAGGCCGAGGCCTGGTCGCCGTACGGCGTCACCTGCAACACGCTGGTCCCGGGCTTCGTGATGACGCCGCTCAACACCCAGCTGTCCTCCGACCCCGAGAAGGTCGCGGCCCTGGCCGCGCGCACGTTGGTCGGCCGCAACGGCCTGGCCGACGACTTCGCCGGCGCCGCGGTCTTCCTCGCGAGCCCCGCCTCCGCCTACGTCACCGGGCAGTCCGTCTTCGTCGACGGCGGGTTCTCCGTGCACTGAGCCCGAGCCCGAGCCCGGTGCTCTCGCCGACGCCGAACGCACCCGAACGGCCCAGGCGCGGAACATCCCCACCGTCCCCGTCGCTGTACCCGGCATGAGCGAATACCGCATCGAGCACGACTCCATGGGCGAGATCCGCGTCCCCGTCGACGCCAAGTGGCGGGCGCAGACGCAGCGGGCCGTCGAGAACTTTCCCGTGTCCGGGCAGCGGCTGGAGCGGGCCCACATCGAGGCGCTCGGGCGGATCAAGGGGGCGGCGGCGAAGGTGAACGCCGGGCTCGGGGTGCTCGACGGGGAGGCCGCCGAGGCCATCCAGGACGCGGCGGCCGAGGTGGCCGAGGGGAAGTGGGACGCGGAGTTTCCCGTCGACGTCTTCCAGACGGGGTCCGGCACGTCGTCCAACATGAACGCCAACGAGGTCATCGCGACGCTGGCGAGCGAGCGGCTCGGGCGGGACGTGCATCCCAACGATCACGTCAACGCGTCGCAGTCGTCCAACGACGTCTTTCCGTCGTCGATCCACATCGCCGCCACCGCCGCCGTCAGCCGTGATCTGATCCCGGCGCTGGAGCACCTCGCCGACGCGCTGGCACGCAAGGCCGAGGAGTTCGGCGACGTCGTGAAGTCCGGGCGAACGCATCTGATGGACGCGACTCCGGTGACCCTGGGGCAGGAGTTCGGGGGGTACGCCGCCCAGGTGCGGTACGGGGTCGAGCGGCTGCGCGCCTCGCTCCCCCGGCTCGCCGAGCTGCCGCTGGGCGGGACCGCCGTCGGGACCGGGATCAACACGCCGCCGGGGTTCTCCGCCGCCGTGATCGAGGAGGTCGCGCGGGCGACGGGGCTGCCGCTGACCGAGGCGCGCGACCACTTCGAGGCGCAGGGGGCGCGGGACGGGATCGTGGAGACCAGCGGGCAGCTGCGGACCATCGCCGTCGGGCTGACCAAGATCGCCAATGACCTGCGCTGGATGGCGTCGGGGCCGCGCACGGGACTCGCCGAGATCCGGCTGCCCGACCTCCAGCCGGGGTCGTCGATCATGCCGGGCAAGGTCAATCCGGTCGTCCCGGAGGCCGTGCTCATGGTCTGCGCGCAGGTCATCGGCAACGACGTCACCATCACCACGGCCGGCGCCGCCGGGAACTTCGAGCTGAACGTGATGCTCCCGGTGATCGCGAAGAACGTCCTGGAATCCGTCCGCCTGCTGACGAACGCCACCCGCCTCCTCGCCGACCGCACCGTCGACGGGATCACCGCCGACCGGGAGCGGACCCGCGAGTACGCCGAGTCCTCGCCGTCCGTGGTCACCCCGCTCAACCGGTACCTCGGGTACGAGGAGGCCGCCAAGGTGGCCAAGAAGGCCCTCGCGGAGCGCACGACCATCCGGCAGGCCGTCCTCGACGGCGGCTACGTGGAACGCGGCGTCCTCACGCTCGAACAGCTCGACGAGGCCCTGGACGTACTCCGTATGACGCACCCATGACGCGCACTCATGACACGCGGCGTCGACGCGCACCGGTGACACGCTCCCGCGGCCTCGGACGCCTCCGGAGCCACCGGTCACCGTGACGTGTGCCGCAGCGTCAGGTGCCTGCGGCACCTAATATCTCTCCATGGCAGACGGCGGAGCAGTGCGGCGCGAAGAACGCGGGGGAGCGGGCGGATCGACGGGCTTCTGGGCGCCCGGGAGTCACATCCTGTGGCGATACCGGGAGAACGCCGGCGAGCACATCCACATCGCGCGCCCCGTCACCGTCGTCCGCGACGACCCGGAAGTGCTGGCCGTGTGGATGGCGCCCGGCACCGAGTGCGTACGCCCGGTCCTCGCCGACGGCACCCCCGTGCACGTCGAGCCGCTGGAGTCCCGCTACACCAAGCCCCGCGCCGTGCAGCGCGACCGCTGGTTCGGCACGGGCGTGCTGAAGCTGGCCCGGCCCGGTGAGCCCTGGTCGGTGTGGCTGTTCTGGGAACCGGGCTGGCGGTTCAAGAACTGGTACGTCAATCTCGAGGAGCCGCTGAGGCGTTGGGCGGGCGGCGTCGACTCCGAGGACCACTTCCTGGACATCTCCGTGAACCCGGACCGCAGTTGGCACTGGCGCGACGAGGACGAGTTCGCGCAGGCACAGCGGGACGGCCTGATGGACGCCCGGCTCGCCGAGCGGGTGCGGGAGGCCGGGCGGGCCGCGGTGGACGTGATCCACGCCTGGGGGCCGCCGTTCTCGGAGGCCTGGCCGCGCTGGCGCCCCGATCCGTCCTGGCCGGTACCGCCGCTGCCGGGCGACTGGGACCGTACGCCCACGCGCGTGTCCTCATGAGACCCTTGATGCGCCCCCGGTCCACAACCGTAGGATCGTCCTCCGCAAGGGTAGACATCAACAACTCCCGGACCGGGTGCCGGGCTTGACCGAACGTCACAAAGGGGCGGCAGTTCGTGAGCGACGGGTACGAGGGCGACACCGGTACACACCGCGGACGGTTCGCCGGTGGCACAGGAACGGCCCCTGACCACGCGGAAATTCCGTTCCCGGGGCACGTATCGCGGGTATCGGGAATTCTGCGGGCCGAACCGTGCGCTCGGCACGCGGCCCCGGACGGACGGATTCGACGCGCGTGACGGAGCAGCCCACCTCCTACGACAGCCCCCAGCCGGGCGTCGACCCCGCGGACCCCCGCGGGGCGCTCGCACCTGCCCCCCACGCTCCGTACCCCTCGCACGCCCCGCAGCCCTGCGGTACCGCCGCCCTGCCCGCACAGGCGCGCACCGGCGACACGCCCGCCGCACCCGGCGCCACCACGCCCCGCGGCACGGAGAAGGAGTCCCCCGTCAACGGCCCCGAGCACGCGCAGCCCGCCGCCGCCGAGACCGACGCGCACCGTCCGCGGCCCGCGCCCGCCTCGGAGGAGATACCCGTCCAGCCTGCCCCCGACGAGGACCGCAGGACCGGGCGGGGACTGCCGCCCGGGCGGCCGATGCCGATGCGGCGGGTCGGTGACCGGCTGCGGTTCGTCGGCGCCGCGACCCGGCGGATCGCCCGCGGCATCGACCTCGACGAGATCGTGATGGGCCTGTGCCGGGCCACCGTACCGACGTTCTCGGACGCGATCCTCGTCTATCTCCGCGACCCGCTGCCGGTCGGCGACGAGCGGCCCACCGGACCCGTGGTGCTGCGGCTGCGCCGCACCGACCGGATACCCGAGGAGCGGGACACCGACGGCGGCTTCCTGCCCACGCAGGCGGCCGCCGAGCCGGAGCCCGCCGATCCCGCGGCGCTCTCGGGGCTGTCCGCCCTGACCGCCGAGCTGTGCGAGGTGCGCCCCGGCGGCGCCCTGGGCGAGGTGCTGCGCGGCGTACGGCCCGTGTTCGCCGACGCGCCCGCCGCGCGCGCCGCCCTGCCCGAACTGATCGGCGAGGGTGCCCAGTCGCTGATCCCCGACGGGCAGCACGCGATCCTCGCCCCGCTGCGCGGGCGCCGCCGAGTCATCGGCGCGGCGGTCTTCCTGCGCCGCCCGGAGCGCCACGCGTTCGAGTCTGACGACCTGCTGGTGGCCGCCCAGCTCGCCACCCACACCGCGCTCGGCATCGACAAGGCCGTGCTCTACGGCCGCGAGGCCTACATCGCCGACGAGCTCCAGCGCACCATGCTGCCCGAAACGCTGCCCCGCCCGACGGGCGTGCGGCTGGCGTCCCGCTATCTGCCCGCCGCCGAGACGGCCCGCGTGGGCGGCGACTGGTACGACGCCATACCGCTGCCCGGCAGCCGGGTCGCGCTCGTCGTCGGCGACGTCATGGGCCACTCCATGACCTCGGCCGCGATCATGGGCCAGCTTCGTACGACGGCGCAGACCCTCGCGGGGCTCGACCTGCCCCCGCAGGAGGTGCTGCACCACCTCGACGAGCAGGCGCAGCGCCTGGGCACCGACCGCATGGCGACCTGCCTGTACGCCGTGTACGACCCGGTGTCGCACCGCATCACGATCGCCAACGCCGGCCACCCACCGCCCGTCCTGCTGCACCAGAGCGGCGAGGCCGAGGTGCTGCGGGTGCCGGCGGGCGCGCCGATCGGCGTCGGCGGTGTCGACTTCGAGGCGGTCGAGCTGGACGCCCCGGCCGGGGCCACGCTGCTGCTGTACACCGACGGCCTGGTGGAGTCCCGGCTGCGGGACGTGTGGACCGGCATAGAGCAGCTGCGGGAGCGGCTCGCGGCGACCGCCCGGCTGACCGGGCCGGACCATCCGCCGCCGCTGGAGGCGCTGTGCGACGAGGTGCTCGACATGCTCGGCCCGGGCGACCGGGACGACGACATCGCGCTGCTCGCCGCCCGCTTCGACGGGATCGCGCCGAGCGACGTGGCGTACTGGTCGCTGGACCCGGAGGAGACGGCGCCCGGCCGCGCCCGGCGCCTGGCCCGGGGCGCGCTGGCCGAGTGGGGCCTGGAGGAGCTGAGCGACTCGGTGGAGCTGCTGGTCAGCGAGGTCGTCACCAACGCGGTGCGCTACGCGTCGCGCTCGATCACGCTCCGGCTGCTGCGCACCGACGTGCTGCGCTGTGAGGTCGGTGACGACGTGCCGCAGCTGCCCCGGCTGCGGCAGGCCCGCGCCACCGACGAGGGCGGCCGCGGGCTGTATCTGGTGAACCGGCTGGCCCGGCGCTGGGGCGCGACCCGGCTGAGCACCGGCAAGGTGGTCTGGTTCGAGCTGAACGGCACATGAGGAAGGGCCGCGCCGGGTGGCACGGCCCCTCTCTCTCGCTTACTGCTGCTCCTCCTGCGTCTTGGACTTCGGCCGCAGCGGGTTCTCCGTGACGTCGAGCGTCGGCGAGGTCGTCGGCGCGGTCGGCCTGCCGGGCGGCGAGCTCTGCGACGGCGGCGCCGAGGTGCTCGGGCTCTGCGTCGCGCTCTCGCTCGGCGCCTCGGACGTCGGCGCCTCGGAGGTCGGCGGCTCGCTGGTCGGCGTGTCGGACGGCGGCGCGGAGGTCGTCGGCGTGTCGGTCGGCTGGACGGCCGCGCCCTGGGTGGTCTCCAGGTCGAACGGGGCGCCGCCTGTGACACCGAAGGTGTACGCCGCCCAGATCTGCGCCGGGTAGCCGCCGCCGTTGATCCGGCCGCTGCCCGGGATCAGGCCGGTCGCGCCCCTCAGCGAGGTGTGATGGTTCGTCTTGGGGTCCTCGCCGAACAGGCCGACCGAGGTGACCAGGTCGGGCGTGTAGCCGGTGAACCAGGCCGAGCGGTTCTCGTCGGAGGTGCCCGTCTTGCCGGCGACCTGCTGGCCGTCGCGCAGCGGGTTGTTGGCGACGGACTCGCGGGCCGTGCCGTCGTCGACCACGCCGGTGAGCACCGAGGTCACCGTGTCGGCGGCGTTGCGGCTGATGACCTGGTCGCCGATCGGGTCGGGCATGTCGACGCTGGTGTTCTGCTTCTCCGCCGACTTGATGATCGACGGCGTCACCTTGCGGCCGTGGTTGTCGAGGGTGGCGTACACCCCGGCCATCTCCAGCGGGCTCGCGCCCATGGTGCCGAGGGTCTGCGCCGGTACGGCCTGCAGGCCCTTGGTCTCCATGCCGAGGTCGCCCGCGACGCCGAGCACGTTCTTCATGCCGACGTCCACGCCCATCTGCGCGAAGACGGAGTTGACCGACTTGTTCATCGCCGTCTGGACGTTGATGCGGCCGTAGTCGTGGTCGTCCTCGTTCGGCGGCGCGAAGCCGATGGCGCTGCCCTGGACGGGGCGGCGGCTGGTGCCGTCGTAGATCGTGTTCGGGTTGATCGGCCGGCCGTCCTGGGTCGTCGCGCTCTCCTCCAGGCCGGCGGCGAGGATCAGCGGCTTGAACGTCGACGCCGGCTGGAAGTCCGCGCGCGTCGCGTTGCTGGTGTAGTGGTCGTAGTAGTCCTGGCCGCCGTACAGGGCGACGATCCCGCCCGTCTTCGGGTCGACGGAGACGGCGCCGGCCTGGACGCTGCCGTCGACCTTGCGCTGCTTCGGGTCGAGCTTGGAGGTCAGCTGGCCGCGGACGGCCTGCTCCAGCTGCCGCTGCTTCTTCTTGTCGACGTTGAGGGTGATGGTCCAGCCCTGGTCGAGGACCGCGGCCTCCGCCTGGGACTGGGTGAGGTCCTGCTGCCGCATCAGCTGCTTCTCCAGCTGCTTGTTGGCGAGCTCGACCAGGTAGCCCTTCTGGCCTTCCAGACCGGGGGCGCCCTTGGGCTCCTTGGGCACCGGGAACTTCATGGCGTCGCGCTCCGCCTTGGGCAGCCAGCCCTCCTCGACCATGTTGTCCAGGACGTAGTTCCAGCGGTTCTTGACCAGCCGCTTGCCGGTGGCGGAGGCGGCCGCCCAGTCGTACTGGCTCGGCGCCTGGAGCAGCGCGGCGAGGTACGCGCCCTGCTGGACGTCGAGGTCCTGGGCGTCGACGTGGTAGTAGGCCTGGGCGGCGGCCTGGATGCCGTAGGCGCCGCGGCCGTAGTAGCTGGTGTTGATGTAGCCCGCGAGGATGTCGCTCTTCGACTGCTGGCGGTCCACCTTCAACGCTATGACCAGCTCCTTCAGCTTGCGGCTGACGGTCTGGTCCTGGTTGAGGTAGTAGTTCTTGACGTACTGCTGAGTGATCGTCGAACCGCCGGCCTTGCCCCGCCCGGAGAGGGTGGTGAGCAGGCCGCGGGCGGTGCCCTTGAGGTCGACGCCGGCGTCCTTGTAGAAGGTCTTGTTCTCGGCCGCCACGAAGCTGAGCTGGACGGGCTTCGGGACCTTGGACAGGTCCACGATCTCCCGGTTGACCGTGCCCTTGCGGGCCAGGATCGAGCCGTCGCTGTACTTGTAGACGTTGCTCTGGCTCTTCGCGGCCGCGTTGCCCTCGGGGACGTCGACCACCAGGTACAGCACGATGAAGGAGCAGATGCCGAGCAGGCAGGCGCCGAGGATCGTGCCGAGGATCTTGCGCCAGGTGAACAGCCTGCGTATGCCGCTGCGGCCGGACCCGCCACCCGCGCCCGGCTCCGAGCGGCGCCCCGGTGCGGCGCGGTGGCCACCGCGCTGGCGCGCCCGTCTGTCTTCCGCTCGTCCCATGAGTCCGTCTACTCCGCTTCGTCCTCGGTTGTCACATCGTGCGTGGATCAGATCAGCTCAGAAAGCTAACACCGCCGCACGCGACAAAGGGGCCACGATCCGCTCTTTTACGGACGTGAGAATCAGCACCTGCCCCACCGGAACCGACGACCGACGGCCGCAAAGAGTTGCCCGGAACGGCAAATGATGTCCGGATCGAGCACCTTCCGGCCCTCGCCGCGAGGCCGGAATTCATCGGCGCCGCCTTTCTCACCCGCAGCTATACACCCCGCGTATACACAGCGTGTAGTGTGCTTGACATGTCCATCGGTCACACACTTCTCGGGCTCCTGGAGTCCGGTCCCCGGCACGGCTACGACCTGAAGCGGGCCTTCGACGAGCAGTTCGGTCACGACCGGCCGCTGCACTACGGCCAGGTCTACGCGACGATGTCCCGGCTGCTGAAGAACGGTCTCGTCGAGGTCGACGGGATCGAGTCGGACGGCGGCCCCGAGCGCAAGCGGTACGCCATCACCGACGCCGGGATCACCGACGTCGAACAGTGGCTCGTGACGCCGGAGAAGCCGGAGCCGTACCTCCAGTCCACGCTCTACACCAAGATCGTGCTGGCCCTCCTGACCCACCGGGACGCGTCCGGCATCCTCGACACCCAGCGCGCCGAGCACCTGCGCAGCATGCGGGTCCTGACCGAGCGCAAGCGCCGGGGCGACCTCGCGGACCAGCTGATCTGCGACCACGCCCTGTTCCATCTGGAGGCCGACCTGCGCTGGCTGGAACTGACCGCCGCACGCCTGGACCGGCTCCGCGAGGCGGTGACCCGATGACCACCGCCTCGTACTCCTCTTCTCCCGCTCCCCTGCTCACCGCCGAGCGGCTGCGCAAGACGTACGGGCCGACCGTCGCGCTCGAGGACGCCTCGCTCTCGCTCCACCCCGGCGAGATCGTGGCCGTGATGGGCCCCTCCGGCTCCGGCAAGTCGACGCTGCTGCACTGCCTCGCCGGGGTCGTGCGGCCCGACTCCGGGTCGATCACGTACGACGGGCAGAAGTTCGCCACGATGAACGACGCCCGGCGCAGCGCGCTCCGCCGGTCCGAGTTCGGCTTCGTGTTCCAGTTCGGGCAGCTCGTGCCGGAGCTGACCTGTGTGGAGAACGTCGCGCTGCCGCTCAGGCTGAACGGCACCCCGCGCAAGGAGGCCGAGCGGACCGCGCTCTCCTGGCTGGAGCGGCTGGAGGCCGACGACCTGAAGGGCAAGCGGCCCGGTGAGGTCTCCGGCGGCCAGGGGCAGCGGGTCGCGGTGGCCCGTGCGCTGGTCTCCCGTCCTCGGGTGCTGTTCGCCGACGAGCCGACCGGCGCGCTCGACTCGCTCAACGGCGAGCGCGTGATGGAGCTGCTGACGGACGCGGCCCGTACGACCGATGCCGCCGTCGTCCTTGTCACGCACGAGGCGCGCGTGGCGGCCTGGTCCGACCGCGAGGTCGTCGTACGGGACGGCCGGTCCCGGGCGCTGGGCATGGAGCGCGCCGGATGAGGGCGTCGGCCGATCTGGCCATGGGGGTCAGATTCGCCGTGACGGGCGGGCGCGAGGGCTGGGCCCGGACCCTGCTGACCGGGGTGGGGGTGGGACTCGGGGTGGCGCTGCTGCTGCTCACGGCGTCGATACCGACCGCGCTGGCGGAGCGGAACGAGCGTGAGCAGGCGCGCCTGGACTACACGTACGCCCCGGAGGCGAGGCCCCGGGCCGACGACACGCTCGTCATCGCCGACACCGACACGGTCTACCGGGGCGGGGACGTCCGAGGCCGGCTGGTCGAGCCGGAGGGGGCGCGGGCGCCGCTGCCGCCGGGAGTGGAGCGATACCCGGCGAAGGGCGACATGCTCGTCTCCCCCGCGCTGAAGGAGCTGCTCGCCTCCGACGGCGCCGGGCTGCTGCGGGAGCGGATCCCGTACCGGATCACCGGGACCATCGGGGCGAGCGGGCTGATCGGCTCGCGCGAACTCGCCTACTACGCGGGCGCCGAGGGGCTCGCCGCGAGAATCGACGGCTGGAAGGTGGGGCGGATCAACGCCTTCGGGGCGCCGCAGCCGGTGCCCCAGCGGACGGACCCGGTGCTGGTCCTGCTCGTCCTCGTCGTCTTCGTCGCCCTGCTCGCGCCGGTCGCCGTGTTCATCGCGACGGCCGTACGGTTCGGCGGTGAGCGGCGCGACCGGAGGCTGGCGGCGCTGCGGCTGGTCGGCTCCGACCGCCGGACGACGCTGCGGATCGCCGCGGGCGAGGCGCTGGCGGGGTCGCTGTTCGGCCTGGTCCTCGGCGCCGGTTTCTTCCTGGTCGGCCGCCGGCTCGCGGGCTCCGTTCAGATCGCCGGCACCAGCGTCCTCCCCGGCGATCTGACCCCGTCCGCCACGCTGACGGCGGTCGTGGCCCTCGCGGTGCCGGTGGCCGCCGTCCTGGTCACCCTGTTCGCCCTGCGGCGTGTGGTCATCGAGCCGCTGGGAGTGGTCCGTACGGCACGTCCCGTGCGGCGGCGCCTGTGGTGGCGGCTGCTGCTGCCGCCGGCCGGACTGGCCATGCTGTACCCGATGATCGGCCAAGGCCCGAACAACGGAGGCTTCAACCGGCTCCTGGTCGGCGGCGGCGTCATTCTCCTGCTCGTCGGCGTCACCGCGCTGCTGCCGTGGGCGGTGGAGCGGCTCGCCGCCCGGCTCGGCCACGGCGGCGTCGCCTGGCAACTCGCGGTACGGCGGCTGCAGTTGAGCAGCGGAGCGGCGGCGCGCATGGTCAACGGCATCGCGGTGGCGGTGGCCGCGGCGATCGCCCTGCAGATGCTGTTCGCCGGAGTGCAGGACGAGTACACGAAGGGCGCACGCTGGGACCCCGACCGGACCCAGATGAAGATCTCCCTGTCGGCGGGCGTCGAACGCGCCTCTTCCGCAAGGGAGTTGGCTTACACCAAGGGCGTACGCAAGGTCACGGCACTGTCCCACGGCTTCCTCGGAGACACGCCGTGGAGCACGCGGCCGGGGAGCCTGCCGCCGAAGGACTCCACCCAGCTGACCGTCGGCGACTGCGCGGCCCTGCGGGAGGTGGCGCGGCTGCCCTCCTGCAGAAATGGCGACGTGTTCACGGTGAGCGGCAGCGAGTTCGACGCCGGCACCGCGAAGCTCGCCGAGCCCGGCAGAAAGCTGTACTTCGACCCGTCCTACGGAACGGGCCTTCACAGGCAGACCAGTTGGACCGTACCGGCCGGCATGAAGCACGCGCGGTCGGCGCCGGACCTGATGGGCGAGCGCCGGGGCGGCTTCCTGGTGACGCCGGGGGCGCTGCCCGCGCGGGCCGCGGCCCTGACCGACGCGGTGGCCTATCTGTCGGTCGACGAGTCCGTGCCGGACGTGTACGAGTACGTGCGCACGACGGCGGCGTCGCTCGACCCGTTCGCGGACCTGTTCCTCCTGACGGCCGACGTGGAATCCCACCGGTTCACCGCCATCCGCACCGGCCTGTTCATCGGCGCGGTCTGCGTGCTGATGCTGATCGGCGCGAGCCTGCTCGTCTCCCAGCTGGAGCAGCTGCGTGAACGCAGAAAGCTGCTGTCGGTCCTGGTCGCCTTCGGTACCCGGCGCCGCACGCTGTGCCTGTCGGTGCTGTGGCAGACCGCGATCCCGGTCGCCCTCGGCCTGCTCCTGGCCTCGTCGATCGGCCTGCTCCTGGGCGCCGTACTGCTGCGGATGACCAACACGTCGGTGACGGTGGACTGGACGGCCGTGCTGTCGATGGCCGGCGCCGGGGGCGCGGTCGTCATCACGGTGACCCTGCTCAGCCTGCCGCCGCTGCTGCGGCTGATACGCCCGGACGGCCTGCGAACGGAGTGACGGAGCAGGAGAGAAGCCCCCGGGGTCTCGGAGCCCTCAGGTCCCGGAGCCCCTCAGGCCTCAGAGCCCTCGCCGTCCAGTACCCGCACCGGCAGCCCCCGCAGTGACTCCCGTAGGGCGGAGGCCAGTTCGTGGTATTCGGCGGCGCGGGCCGCGCCCGTGCGCATGGCCAGGGCGATGCGCCGGCTGGGGGCCGGGGTGGCGAAGGAGGCAGTGCACAGGCGGCTGCCGCGGGCCGTCTCGACCTCCAGGGCGGTGCGCGGGAGGAGGGTGCAGCCGAGGCCGCCGGCGACGAGCTGGACCAGGGTGGACAGCCCGGCGGCCGTGGTGGTGACCGGGGCGTCCGCGCGGCCCGCCTCCCGGCAGATGTCGAGGGCCTGGTCGCGCAGACAGTGGCCCTCGTCGAGGAGGAGCAGGTCGAGGCCCTTCAGCGCCCCGCGCGGGACGCCTTCACAGCCGCCCAGCGGATGGCCGAGCGGGGTGGCGAGCACGAAGTCCTCATCGTAGAGCGGGAGTTCGACGACACCGGGCAGACCGGCGGCCGGTCCGCGGCCGGGGCCGTCCGGTGCCTCGGAGGACACGGCGAGCAGCAGCAGGTCCAGGCGTCCGGCGGCGAGCCCGTCCAGCAGGCTGGCGGTCTGCTCCTCGTACACCTGGAGGTCGAGGTCCGGGTACCGGTCGTGGACGAGCCGCAGGACGGCCGGCAGCAGATACGGCGCGACGGTCGGGATCACCCCGAGCCGCAGCGCGCCGGTGAACGGCGCCCGGACCGCGTCGGCCTCCTCCATCAGCGCCCCGACCGCGTCCAGCACCGCCTTCGCCCGTACGGCGAGACGCTCACCCGCGGGCGAGAGGAGCACCTTGCGGGTCGTACGCTCCAGGAGCGTGACGCCGAGGGTCTCCTCCAGCGCCGAGACCGCGCCGGACAGGGCAGGCTGGCTCATCCCGATGGCCGCGGCCGCGTCACGGAAGTGCAGATGCTCGGCGACGGCGGCGAAGGCACGCAGCTGGGCGAGGCTGGGCTGCCTCTTCTTGCCGCTCTGCGCCATGGAATCACCCGCCGTCACTCATAACCACCCTCGATCAACCCGACCCAGTGTAGCTATTTCCGTAATCAATGCACCCTGTGCCACCATCGGGACCGTCCAACCCACTGGGATCCGCCCACTCCGCGGGGGATCCTTCGCTGCAAGGAGAGCGCGTGCTCACTGTCGGTGACAAGTTCCCCGAGTTCGAACTCACTGCCTGCGTCTCGCTGGAGAAGGGCAAGGAGTTCGCGACGATCGACCACAAGACCTACGAGGGCAAGTGGAAGGTCGTCTTCGCATGGCCCAAGGACTTCACCTTCGTGTGCCCGACCGAGATCGCCGCGTTCGGCAAGCTGAACGACGAGTTCGCCGACCGTGACGCGCAGATCCTCGGCTTCTCCGGCGACTCCGAGTTCGTGCACCACGCCTGGCGCAAGGACCACCCGGACCTCACCGACCTGCCCTTCCCGATGCTCGCCGACTCCAAGCACGAGCTCATGCGTGACCTCGGCATCGAGGGCGAGGACGGCTTCGCCCAGCGCGCCGTCTTCATCGTGGACCCGAACAACGAGATCCAGTTCACGATGGTGACCGCCGGCTCCGTCGGCCGTAACCCCAAGGAGGTCCTGCGGGTCCTCGACGCCCTCCAGACGGACGAGCTGTGCCCGTGCAACTGGAGCAAGGGCGAGGACACCCTGGACCCGGTCGCGCTGCTGGCCGGTGAGTGACCATGTCGCTCGACTCGCTGAAGTCCCGCGTCCCGGACTACGCCAAGGACCTGAAGCTCAACCTGGGCTCGGTCATCGGCAACTCCGACCTTCCCGCGCAGCAGCTGTGGGGCACCGTGCTGGCGACCGCCATCGCCTCGCGCTCCCCCATCGTCCTGCGTGAGCTGGAGCCGGAGGCGAAGGCGAACCTGACGCCGGAGGCGTACGACGCGGCCAAGGCCGCAGCCGCCATCATGGCGATGAACAACGTCTTCTACCGCACCCGCCACCTGCTGTCGGACCACGAGTACGGCACCCTGCGCGCGGGCCTGCGGATGAACGTCATCGGCAACCCCGGTGTCGACAAGGTCGACTTCGAGCTGTGGTCCTTCGCGGTCTCCGCGATCAACGGCTGCGGCATGTGCCTGGACTCCCACGAGCAGGTCCTCCGCAAGGCTGGCCTCGACCGTGACGTGATCCAGGAGGCCTTCAAGATCGCCTCGGTGATCCAGGCCGTCGGTACGACGCTGGAGGCGGAAGCGGTTCTCTCCGCGTAATCGCTGCCGCTTGTACGGGGGCCTCGCTCACTCCTGGTGGGCGAGGCCTCCGGCGTTCGCCTGAACCTCCCTGGAGGCCGCGCCCCCAGACCCCCCATCGGCCTGGACGGCCTCGTCCTCGATCGCCGGACGGGCTGATGGTGGCACGGCCTGTTGCAACGAGTACTGGCGCAGGTACCCCACCACCGTGTTCGTCACCGCCACCAGCGGCACGGCCACCACGGCGCCGCCGATGCCGGCCACCATGCCGCCGGCGGCGACCGAGAGCACCACCGCGAGGGGGTGCACCCGTACGGCCCGGCCGAGGATGAACGGCTGGAGGACGTGGCCCTCGATCTGCTGCACCAGCAGCACCACCGCGAGCGTCATCACCGCGGTGAAGACCCCCTGCGTCACCAGCGCGACCACCACGGCCAGCGCACCCGAGGCGACCGCGCCCACCAGGGGGATGAAGGAGAACAGGAAGATGAAGACGGCCAGCGGCACGGCCATGGGGACGTTCAGGAAGTAGATGCCGAGGCCGATGAAGATGGCGTCGATCAGGGCGACCACCACCGTCCCCCGCACGTACGCGGTCAGCGTCTGCCAGGCCCGCGGACCGGCGCCCGCCACGCCCGGCCGGGCCGCCGACGGCACCAGCTTCAGCGTCCACTCCCAGATGCGCCGGCCGTCGTGGAGCAGGAACAGCGTCGAGAAGACCGTCAGCAGGATGCCGGTGAGCGCCTCGACGATGACCTGAACTCCCTCCAGGCCCGCGGACGTTATCTGGTCCGTGTTCGCCCCGACCGCTTCGCGCAGGTTCTTGGCGATCGCGTTGGTCTGCTTGGGCGTGACGTGGAAGGGGCTGTTCAGGAGCCAGCGGCGCAGGTCGTCGATGCCGTCCTGGACCTGGTCGGAGAGGTGGTCGATGTTCTCCATGACCTGCCAGGTGACGAACCACCCGATCAGTCCCATGACGACGAAGCCCAGGACCGCGGTCAGCGCGGTGGCCGGGCCGCGCGGCACCCCGTGGCGCCGCAGTCGCGCCACCGTGGGCTGCATCAGCGCGGTGAAGAGCAGCGCCGTCACGAACGCGAGCACCACCAACTGGACGGCGCTGATGATGCGCATGAGCACCCAGAGGGTCCCGGCGAGCACCAGCAGCCGCCATCCCGCCTCGGCCGCGACCCGGACACCCCACGGCACGGCGTGCGCGGGGTCGGGACGGGGCGCGGCAGCGGCCGGCGCCGGGGGCGCGTGGCCGGGCAGTGACTTGGGCACGGTGACCCTGGAAACGGGTTCGGGCCCGGCGCCGGGCTCGGCGAGTTCCTTCTCGGCCTCGGCGCGGCGCTCTTCCCAGCGCTCACCGATCTCGTGCAGTCCGGCACCGAGCCGGCTGAGCCACCCTGGCACTCGCGACATGATCCGCCCTCTTCCCCCGGTCTCTCCGTACACTCCCGGTCCGCCCCTGCTGCCTGGGTTCGTTCCGTGGAGCCGGAGTCGTTCCGACGACCGTACATGGCAACAGCCCCTTCCCCTAGGACGGGGAGGGGCTGCGCGGGGTTGAGAGCGGCGGTGGCCCGCCGGGCGTCTCAGTACCAGCTGTTGGCCTGCCAGAAGGACCAGGCCTCGCACGGGCTGCCGTAGCGGCCGTCCATGTAGTTGAGGCCCCACTTGATCTGCGTGGCCGGGTTGGTCTGCCAGTCGGCGCCGACAGACGACATCTTGGAGCCGGGCAGTGCCTGGAAGAGACCGTAGGCACCCGAAGAGGCGTTGACGGCGCGGTAGTTCCAGCTCGACTCGTGGTTCACGATGTTGCTGAAGCACTGGAACTGGCCGGCGCCCACCATCTGACGCGCCATCGCCTGGATCTGCGCGACGGAGTACGAGCTCTGGGGAGCGAAGCTGGAGGCGTCGGGACGGGCGGCGTCACGGCTGGCCGCTTCCTTCGCCGCGGCGCGCTCCTTGGCCTCCTTGGCCGCCTGCTCGGCCTGAGCCTTCTTCGCGATCGCGGTCTCGGCGGCAGCCTTGCGGGCCGCCTCCTCGGCGTCCTTCTTGGCGCTCGCGTCGGCCGCGATGGCCTGGGCATCGGCCTGCTGCGCCAGGGACGCGGTCTGTACCTGGGCCTGCTGACCTGCGGGGATGTCCGCGAGGAGCGTCGCGTTGTCTGCCGTCGCCTCGGCGGCGTCGTTGTTCTGGGCAACACTGCCCGAGGCAACGCCGACGACGCTTCCGACAGCGGTGACCGCGGTGGCCGAGGCCACTGCGAATCCCCGGACCGAAATCCGGCTCACACGGTTTCCTTCCAGCATCGCCCGCTTCGGTGACCCTGGCGGACGCAATCGTGCCCCTGGCACTGGCCTCCCAACTGAGGGGTCACGGGAGGCACGGACCCGATGGGCAACTCCCGTGACGGGAGCGCCGCGTGATGCTCGGGCGGCATACGACGTCGCTATGGAGTTGATCCTGGTGCTGTTGTGGTGCCGTACCGCTGGGGGCACAGCTGTGTCGTATGCGGGGCCTGACAGGAGTGAGACTCTGCCGTACCCCGCCATCGCAAGGCAATTCCATCCTGCGTGTGAAAGCTCACATCCTGTTTGCCCCTGGGTATTTCAAGGAATCCGCACAAGTTACGGCGCCGCCCGACTAGGCTCGGGGCCTTTGCCGAACGGCGCCAACGGATAAGCAATCACCCCAGGTTGAGCATCCGGGGCACTCGGGGCACCCGGTTCAGAGGTGGCCGTCCTCCAGCATTTCGGTCACAAGTGCCGCGATCTGGGACCGCTCGGACCGGTTCAGCGTGACGTGCGCGAACAGCGGATGGCCCTTCAGTTTCTCCACGACGGCGACGACTCCGTCGTATCGTCCGACCCGCAGATTGTCGCGTTGCGCCACATCATGGGTCAGAACCACCCGCGAATTGGCGCCGATCCGGGACAGAACGGTCAGCAGGACGTTCCGTTCGAGGGACTGGGCCTCGTCCACGATGACGAACGCGTCGTGGAGGGAGCGGCCGCGGATGTGGGTCAGCGGCAGCACCTCGAGCATCCCGCGCGCGGTGACCTCCTCGATGACCTCGCGGCTGGTCACCGCGGAGAGCGTGTCGAAGACCGCCTGCGCCCAGGGGCCCATCTTCTCGGCCTCGGTGCCGGGCAGATAGCCCAGATCCTGCCCGCCGACCGCGTACAGCGGACGGAAGACCATCACCTTCTGGTGCTGGCGGCGCTCCAGGACCGCCTCCAGGCCGGCGCACAGCGCCAGCGCCGACTTGCCGGTGCCGGCCCGGCCGCCCATGGAGACGATGCCCACGTCCGGGTCGAGGAGGAGGTCGAGCGCGATCCGCTGCTCGGCGCTGCGGCCCTTGATGCCGAACGCCTCCCGGTCGCCGCGCACCAGCCGGACGTTGCCCTCGGGCGTGACCCGGCCGAGCGCCTTGCCCCGCTCCGACTGGATCGTCAGGCCCGTGTGGACGGGAAGGTCGGCCGCCTCGGGCACGTACACGTGCCCCTCCTCGAACAGGAGGTCCACCTGTTCGGCGGCCAGCGGCAGCTCGGACATGCCGGTCCACCCGGAGGCGTCCGTGATGGCGAGCTCCGCGCGGTACTCCTCGGCGAGGAGTCCGACGGAGGAGGCCTTGATCCTCAGCGGCAGGTCCTTCGACACGACGGTGACGTCGAAGCCCTCGGCCTGGAGATTGCGGGCGACCGCGAGGATGCGGGAGTCGTTGTCCCCCAGGCGGTAGCCGGTGGGCAGCACGCTGGGGTCCGAGTGATTGAGCTCGACACGGATCGTTCCGCCCAGTTCCCCGATCGGGATGGGCGCGTCCAGTCGGCCGTACCGCACCCGGCAGTCGTCGAGCAGGCGCAGGGCCTGGCGCGCGAAGTAGCCGAGTTCCGGATGGTGCCGCTTGGCCTCCAGTTCCGTGACCACGACGATCGGGAGCACGACCTCGTGCTCGTCGAAGCGGGTCAGGGCGCTGGGGTCGGCCAGCAGGACGCTGGTGTCGAGAACATAGGTGCGCCGGTCTGACTTGTAGCGCTTTGTGCTGGTCACCACGGAAGGACGTACCCCCTCGGATGAGGTCGGGGAGCGACGAGAAGGAGCTGGACCGGTTTCCGGCCGCCTTGCGCGGGCCGAGAACCGGCCCTCCGCCTCTTCGTCCGTGCAGCGACCGCACGGTCGGGCTGGTGCAAGGGGCCTCCCGGGCGGACGGCCCCGAGCCGCCCGCTGAGATCCGACGCCCGTGGTTCGGGCGTCGACCTGCTTGCGTTATGCCCTCGAACACGCGGAGCCATGCAAACGCACAGCACGACGCGCTGGTGAACTCCTTGTTACGTCCGTCTCGAACGGGGGTACGGCGAGACGCTCAGCCGCCGTAACGGCGGTGGCGCGCCGCGTAGTCACGCATGGCGCGCAGGAAGTCGACCTTGCGGAAGGCCGGCCAGAAGACCTCGCAGAAGTAGTACTCCGAATGGGCGGTCTGCCAGAGCATGAATCCGGACAGCCGCTGCTCTCCGCTGGTGCGGATCACGAGGTCGGGGTCGGGCTGGGCGCCGGTGTAGAGGTGGCGGCCGATCATGTCGACGTCGACGGACTCGGCGAGGTCGTCCATGGAGATGCCCTTGTCCTGGGCGTCGAGCAGCATCGAGCGCACGGCGTCGGCGATCTCCTGGCGGCCGCCGTAGCCGATGGCGACGTTGACCATTATCCCGTCGATGTGGGCCGTGGACTCCTCGGCCTCCTTCAGCGTGTGCTGCATGTCGGCGGGAAGCAGGTCCGGGGTGCCGACGTGGTGCACGCGCCAGCGGCCGTCCTCGGCGAGGGAGCGTACGACGTCCTCGATGATGCCGAGGAGCGGGCCCAGCTCCTCCTTGGGGCGGTCGAAGTTGTCCGTGGACAGCAGCCAGAGGGTGACGACCTCGACGTCCGTCTCGCTGCACCAGCCGAGGAACTCGCCGATCTTGTCGGCGCCGGCCCGGTGGCCGTGGACGGTGCTGGAACCGGCGGCCTTCGCCCAGCGGCGGTTGCCGTCCATGATGACGCCGATGTGCTTGGGCACCTGAGCGTGGTCCAGGTGACCTTCCACCCGGCGCGCGTACAGCCTGACCAGCAGGCCGCGCAGCTTGTCGCGCAGGTTCACGTGATTGTCAGCCCCTCCGTACGGATCGGGCAGGCCCCCCGGACTCGGCCGCGGACGGACCCTGCCCGTGTGGCGGTCCGGTCCCGAAGCCTACCCCTGCCGGGGGCTGGGGCGGCGGCGTGGGTTGTTCTGGGGGCTTGTTGCGGGTTCGGGGGCGTGAGGGGGCTGCGCGGCGTTCGGGATGGTTCGTGCGGGTGGCCTGGAGGGGGCGCGGCGGAGCCGTATGTCCGGGCAAGAAAAACGGGCCGGTCCGTGGGGGGGGAGACGGACCGGCCCGAGGGGGGGGTTTCCACCATAACCCTTTGTGAGTGATGCTGCGTGCATCGGCGTGCCACAATTACTCTCCGGAGTTACGCGGCGACGCCTCGGCAGATGCGGAACCCTTTCCTCAAGGGCCTCCGGATCGCCGTTTCGCGGCGAAATCCCAGGCAGACGGCCTGTGCGCGAAGAAGGCGGCGAGAGTTCGCGTCATCCCGGCGTCCGAACCGGCGGTCGAGCCCGTCCCTCCGACGGGCGACCCCGGTCGCGAACCGGAGCTTGACGGGCGCAAGGGCGCATTCGGGACCACGCAGCCCCCTCCACTGCGCGACACCGGACGCGCAGCTTTGCTGGCGCGAATTACCTTGGTCTGAACCTAAGGCACGCGCGGCGGAGGATGCGAGCCCTCTGCGATAACAATGTGGAAACCCTGTGCGGACGGTCGTCACCGTTCCGGTTTGCGCACGTCGAAGAGCTGGCGCGCGCTGTGGGACACGAAGCGGCCCTCGCGCTCGATCCGCTCGTGCAGGGTGCGCAGTTCCTTGTCGTACCGCTCGACACCGAAGTCCGGGACCATCCAGACCACCTTGCGCAGGAAGTGGACGACGGCGGCGATGTCGTGGAACTCCATCCGCAGCCGCTCCGCCCGCAGGTCGGCGACCTCGAGCCCCGCCGCCTCGGCACCGGCGCGCTCCCGCTCGGGGTGACGGCCGGCCCGTACCTCCTGCGGCAGCGGGCCGAGGAAGTGCTCGACGAGCTCGAAGACGCTGCTCGGCCCGACGTGCTGGGCGAAGTACGTCCCGCCGGGCCGCAGCACCCGCGCGATCTCGCCCCAGTGCGGCGCGACGGGGTGCCGGCTGAGCACCAGGTCGAAGGCGCCGTCGGCGAAGGGGAGCGGATCGTTCTCCCCGGCGGCGATGACCACGACCCCGCGCGGCCGCAGCAGCTCGGTGGCCTTGGCGACGTTCGGCGGCCAGCCCTCGGTGGCGGCGATCAGCCCGGGCCGGTTCGCACCCGCCACGCCCAGGGACACGTCGAGGACCTCGCCGCCGCCCGTCTGGATGTCGAGCGCGGCACCGGCCCGGGCCAGCCGCTCGCCGGCGGCGCGGGCGTACCCCCACGAGGGCCGCGCCTCGGTGGCCCTTCCCTCGAACCAGGAGAAGTCCCACCCGTCGGTGGGAACGGCCGCTCCCTCGGCGACGAGGCTCTCGAACGAGCGTTTCTCATCCATGAGTTGATCGTTCCAGAGCCGGTGTCACCGGCGCTCCCCATTTTTCGGGTGACGCCCCGAGGACGAGCAGGAGATGGCGACCGTCGTCCTCGCCCGGGGCGTCCGGGGCCGGTCCGGCATGCACGAAGCCGTGCCGCCGCAGGAGGCGTATGGACGCCGTGTTGCCGTCGAGGACCTCGGCGTGGAGGGGCCGGGTGCGCTCCCGCTCGAGGAAGAGGCCCAGGGCGCGGGTGCCGATGCCCTGCCGCCAGTACGCGCGGCCGAGCCAGTACCCGAGGAGGCGGCGGTCGCCGTCCCACCAGGAGCCGACGTTCCCGGCGGTCTCACCGTCCACGGTCACCGCGAGCGCCAGACACCCCGGATCCCCGAGCACCCGCTCCCGCCAGTGCGCCAGAAAGACCTCGCGCGACCGGGGGCGAAATCCCGACCGCCGGACCGCCTCCAGGTCGTGCTCGTAGGCGAGGAGGGTCGGGAGGTCGTCCTCGGTCACGTCCCGCAGCCGTACCTGTGCTCCACCGGTCTCCGTCACCTCTGCCATGGGCCCGAGTCTGGCAGGGGGCACTGACAACGCCGGAGTGTCCGGGCTGCCGCCGCGCGCCCGGGCGTTCGTCCCCGCGGCTACGACACCAGCGGTCGGACTTCCTCCGCCACGAACCGCACGAAGCCCTCCGGGTCGGGTTCGTCCGCGGTTGGTTGGAGCATCACCGCGTCCGCGCCGGCCTCCGTCAGGCGGTGGACCGCCTTGGCCACCGTCGCGGCGTCTCCGGCGGCGCCCAGGCCCGGGACGTCGGCGAGGCCCTCCGCCGTCAGGTCGGCGCGCAGCCGGGACTCCGCGTCGGGGCCGGTGGCAGCGAGGAGGTAGACCACGACCTTGTGCGGGGTGGCGGTGCGCCCCGCCGACGCGCGGCCCTCGTCGATGAGTCGCCGGGCCCGGCGTACGCCCTCGGGTGGGGTGGCGGCGGTGAGGACCGTGCCGTCGGCGGCCTCGCCGGTGAGGCGGAGCGTGCGGGGGCCGGTCGCGCCCGCGAGGACCTCGACGGCGGCGTCCGGCGGCCAGTCGAGGGCGACGTCGTCCAGGGTGACGTACCGGCCGGCGACGCTGACCCGCTCGCCGCGCAACAGGGCGCGCAGCGCCTCGAGATGCTCGCGCAGCAGCGTCAGCGGGGACTCGGCCCGCGCCCCGACCTGGCCCATCCAGTCCTGCACCCCGTGCCCGACGCCGACGATCGCGCGCCCTGGGAACATCCGGTGCAGCGCGGCGACCTCCATCGCGGTGACGGCGACATTGCGCAGCGGGACGGGCAGCAGACCCACGCCGACGCGGACCCGCTCGGTCCAGGCGAGGGCCGCCGCGGCCGTCGAGATCCCGCCCTCCCGGAAGCAGTCCTCCCACAGCCACAGCTGTTCGAGGCCGCTCGCGTCGGCGAGCCGGGTCACGGCGCGCAGCCGCTCGGGCGGGAGTTGCGGACGGAACACGGCACCGAGTTCGGTCATGCCGCCTTCCTACCCCGGCGCCGGTGGAGACCACAACTGCTTTGTTCAG
This sequence comes from Streptomyces sp. V3I7, assembly GCF_030817495.1. Lineage (NCBI taxonomy): Bacteria > Bacillati > Actinomycetota > Actinomycetes > Kitasatosporales > Streptomycetaceae > Streptomyces > Streptomyces sp. V3I7. The sequence goes on along the minus strand of NZ_JAUSZK010000001.1, from coordinate 4,323,637 downwards.
CAGGTGTGTTGACCCCGTCCGCAGCTCAGTACCGCGTCACCGCCGCCACTCCGCCCGCGCTCGGCAGCGTCCCGTCGGGTACGAACACGACGCGGGAGCCGGACTCGATGGCCCGGTCCACGAGTTGCTCGACGATGTCGGTGGCGACGCCGTAGGTGTGCGCCGGCGGCTGGACGTCCGGCTTCGGGTCCGGCAGGGTCACCGGCTTCTCCACCTCGACGAGCTCCAGTTCCCGGCCGTCGCCGGTGATCTTGCCCGCCAGGAACAGCCCTTCCTCGACCACCAGCCGGTCCACGCGCTTGTCGGCGACGGCCGTCCACACCTCCGCCGGGCCGCCGACGTACTTGCCCTGTCCGAGCCCCTCGTCCAGCGCGGAGACCGCATCGGCGACCTGGCCGCGCCGGTACTCGTCGAGCACCGGTTGCAGCCGCTTGGCCAGGTCCTTCGCCGGGACGTGGTCCATGCCGGTCAGCGGCAGCGTCCCGGTGATCCGGTCGCCGTAACCGGTGATGTTCTTGAACGCCGAGAGGATCTTGTCGCCGCCGACGACGAACAGCGGCACCCCGTCGTGCTCCCGGAGCGTCTCGCCCAGCCGCTTGTCGACGGTGCGCAGATACTGCTCGACCCGCTCCTCGTGCCCCTCGTACGGCGCCGAGTGCGGAATCAGCCCGGGCAACGCGTCCTCGGGCGAGGGGATGCGCGGGGCGTCCGGCCAGCCGTCGCTCTGCACCTGCTCCAGCCGCCGCACGGACCCGTGGTACAGCCTGCACATCTCCTGATCGAGGACAAGGACCAGGTACGGCTTCGACCGCTGCTCCGCGGCCACCAGGTACCGCGTCAGGAACGACGTGGCGAACTCGACCCGCGGCTCCACGGCGGCCAGGGACGTCATCCGCCACACCTGGACCGGCTCGTTGGCGGCGACGTAGACGACCATGGCGTCGTCGGGGTGGAAGGGGTCGCCCGCCTCCTCGATCGCCGCGGGATCCAGCCGGTGGTCCCGCAACTCCAACCTCGCGTCCCGGTCCACGCCCGGGTCGTCCGCCAGCCGCCGCTTGGCCTCCGTGACGAGGTCGCGCAGCAGGATCCGGTCCTTCTCGCTGAAGGGGAAGTCCGGGTCGGTCGGCATGACCAGCGTGATCGCGGGATACGGGCGCGGCTTGCTCAGAGCGGCCCGGACTTCGGGAGTCAGATCAGAGGTATGCACGAAGTCAGGTTCGCACCGATCCGCGGGGCTCGCAGGAGAGAGACCGCCGACCGGCCAGCGGCCGGGCGCCGTCGGCGGGTCCTCACACCACCGGCTGGCCGATGCCCATCAGGTTGCCCTCGCTGTCGCGGAACCAGGCGCCGCGCTCGCCCCGTGCGCCCTTGCTCGGGTAGTTGCCCTCGATGTCGGCGATGCCGTCCCGCGTACGGAAGCCGGGGGCGTCGACCTCCTCGAAGACCACGCCGCGCCGCTTCAGCTCGGCCACGGATGCCTCGATGTCGTCGACCTCCCACGCCATCTGGGTGAAGGTGCCGGGTGAGGCGCCCGTCGACCGGAACACCACGAAGTCGACGCCGCCGCACCGGTAGAGCAGCCCGCCGGGCCGTTCGTCGACGGGTTCCAGGCCGAGTTTCTCGGCGTAGAAGCGCCGCGCCCGGTCGAGGTCCTGGGCGGGGAGCCGGGGCGCCACGCGTGCGTGTGCCAGCGGGTTCCTGTCGCTGTTCCTGTGGCTGTCGCCTGGGTTCATGTCTCCACTGTGGGGCGAGGGCGACCAGGTCGCCGGGCGGAGGCGGCACATCGGGGAAAGCATGGGGTGGGGGACCGGCAGCCGAGAGGAGTCCGCCATGCCGGCGTCGCAGCCACAGCCGCATCCGCACCCGCACCCGCACCCGCACGCCCAGGAACCCCGGACCGATCTGGACGCGCGCTACAGCTCCCCCGGAGCCACCGCGATGCCCTGGTCGGAGGCCGTCCCCCGGCTGGAGAACGCCGAGATCTTCTGGCTGTCGACGGTACGTCCGGACGGGCGCCCGCATGTGACGCCGCTGATGGCGGTCTGGCTGGACGGCGCGCTCCACTTCTCGACCGGTGCGCGGGAGCGCAAGGGACTCAACCTGGCCGCCAACCCGCACGTCGTCCTCTCCACCGGCACCAACACCTACGGCGAGGGCTGCGACCTGGTGATCGAGGGCGAGGCGGTCCGGGTCACCGACGAGAAGCGGCTGGCCGAGCTGGCGGCGGCCTGGGAGGCGAAGTACGGCCCCGGCTGGCACTTCGAGGTGCGGGACGGGGGCTTCGGCACGGCCGGGACGACGTCGGCCCCGCCGCCGACCGAGGAATCGGAGGACGCGGGCCGGGCCGTGGTCTTCCGCGTGGACCCCCGTACCGCCTTCGGCTTCGGCCGGGACGAGGGCTTCAGCCAGACCCGCTGGCGCTTCACGGACTGAAGCACTGAAGCGGGGCGAGCGGAGCGGACAAGAAGCACACAAATGGCCTAATAGGTATGATTGTGCTCTTCCGAACGCACGGAGCCGTAGCTGTCGCGAGAACGCGAGGAGCCGAGCCATGCGCAAGAACTCACCGGTGAAGGGCCACCACGGCCTCGGGGCCCGTGGCCAGGGCAAGCTGCTCTACTACCACACGCAGGCCCCTCAGGCAGATCCCCGCCAGGCGAAGAGCCAGCCGCCCGCCAAGCGCGAACAACCCCCCGACCGCCGCCAGCCGAACGGCCGCTGGACCTAGGGACGCTGGACCCAGGGACGCGGCGCACGGGAGCATGGCGACGAGAGAGCCGACGGGAGCGGTAACAGGGGGCGGGGCGTGGGGCGTTGGACGGACGGCAACGGAGTGCTCGTGATCGACGGGAGGGACGGGACCGTTCCCCTGGAGATCGCGTCCTCGTACCGGGCCCGCACGAAGGGGCTCCTGGGTCGGGACAGCATCGACGGCGCGATGCTCCTCTCCCCCGCCAACAGCATCCACACCTTTCGCATGCGCATCCCCATCGACGTCGCCTACCTCGACCGCCACCTCACCGTCATCGCCGTCCGCACCATGCCCCCGGGCCGCCTCGGCCGCCCCCGCCTCCGCTCCCGCCACGTACTGGAGGCGGAGGCGGGGGCGATGGCGGGGTGGGGGCTGGGGGTGGGGGCCCGGGTGTCGATCGAGACGGGCAAGTCGTATTGAACTGGTGTCTCCGGGCGCCTCTGAGCATGGGCGGGCTAGGCGGCGAAGCCGGCCCACGCTATGAACGCCGCCATCACGAGGTAGACCACGTTCAGCGCCACGAACGCGGACTCGCCGCGCCGGCCGTGGGTGATCACCGCGCCGATCATGAGCAGCACCCAGCAGACGGCGGTCACCGGCATCAGGACCGGGGCGATGCCGAGGGCGGCGGGCAGGATCAGGCCCGCCGCGGCCAGGAGTTCGAGGATGCCGAGCGTCCGGACGAACCCGGCGCCGCGGTCCTCCGTCCAGCCCCCTCCAGGGGCCGCCGCGAGCTTCTCCACGGGCACGAACGTCTTACTGACGCCACCGACGAGCGCCACCACGGCCAGCAGTCCGGCGGCGATCCACAGCGCAAGGTCCATCGTGTCGCTCCTTGGTCGAGAGATGCCTGCGCCTCGTACGACGGGACAGCGCCGCCGTCCGTGACATCCCGGAACCGCGGTCCCCGGAACCCGGGTGCGCCGGCCGGCTGTTCGCGACGTCCTCAGCCGTCCGAGCGCGGGAAGGAGACCTCCACCCTTCGGTTCTTCTTCCGGCCCGCCTCGGAGGAGTTGTCCGCGATCGGGTACTGCTCGCCGTAGCCCCGCACCTCGAACGTGACGTCCGGATCGTTCAGATCCTGGTCCAGGACCGCCTGCACGGCGTTCGCCCGCCGCTTGGACAGGACGTCGCCGTGGGCCGAGGAACCCAGGTTGTCCGTGAAGCCGAAGACACGGATCCGGGTCGCGTTCTGCTTCTTGATCTCCTCCGCGATCGTCTCGATCCGCGCCTTGGCCTCGCCGCTCAGCTTGGCGCTGTCCTTGCCGAACAGCACCTCGGCCTGCAGCGCGAACTTCACGTCGGCGTTGGTGTCCTCACGGCGCTCGTCCCCGCTCTGCTCCTCGACGACCGACTTGATGTCCAGCACCTTGGCCTCGGCGAGGGTGGCCCCCTCCGGGAGCTTCAGATCAGGGTCGGTGGGGTCGACCTTCACCGGGGCGGAGGGCGAGGCCTCGGTGCCCGGCGGGACGGCGGGGTCGTCGTCGGCGTGGGCGACCGTCGCCGTGGCGAACAGGAGGGCGGCCGCGGTGGCGGCGGCGAGGGGGAGGCGGGGTGTGGTGGTCACTGGGGCCTCACCCGGAGATCTTGATGGTGGCGGCCGCGAATGTCGGTAGCTGGAAGTCCAGTTCGCTCGTGCTCGCCGGGGGCGCCGGGAACTGCATGAAGACGGCGAGGTCGTCACCGGCCTTGAGCGTCGAGAAACCCGTGGTCGTGAGTGGACGGCCCTCCGTGTCGCGCAGGACGTAGTACCGCTTCTTGCCGTGCGGGTCGATCAGCGTGGCCCCGCCCAGGGACTTGCCGTTCCTGATGATCTCCGTCTCGTTGCCGCTCAGAGCGGACGGGATGACGAGGCCCTTCGCCCCCTCGTTCATCAGCGTGCCGTTCACCGTGACGAAGCCACCGGAGTCACGCTGGGCGGAGGTGATCCGCAGCAACAGGCCGTCCGAGCCCTTCAGCTCCGCCAAGGGCTCGTCCGACTGCCCCTCCTGGGCCTTCGGGTCGGAGCCGTCGTCGGCGGGGGAAGCGGACGCCGAACCGGCGGGCTTCTCGTCGTCGCCACCACCGCAGCCGGCCGCACCCAGGGCCAGACCGGCCACCACGGTCAGCGCGACCATCCCCCTGCCGGCCTTGCCAGTGAACCGCATGCTCATGGCTCTGCTTCCTTCTTTGCTCGTCGTTCGCTTGTCAGTCGGCCAGGTGGACGTCGAAGAGGTCCTCGGGTCCGGGCAGGTCCTCGGGGTCGTGCGGATCCAGATCCCAGTCCCTGTCCTTGCAGTTGAGCTGGGGCAGTACGTCGTCACCGGCGTCCTCGCCCGGGTCCTCGAAGGTGCACAGCGGCTCGATCACGGCCGTGGCGGACGCCTTCGACCTGATGCTCTCCGTACCGGGGACGATGGAGTTCCCGACCGGCTTGTTCGTCCGGACGTCGACCGTGTAGCGGAGGACGCCGTCCCAGGCACAGTTGGTCACCGCGGCATCGTTCCGGGCGGCCAACTCGTCGGCGCGCCAGCACGAGTCGAGACCCCCATGGCCCTCGAAGATGTCCCGCCACTTGGTGGGGTCGAGGACGTCCTCGACCCAGGCGCCCGCGAGTTGGTCACGGGTTTTCTGGGCCGCCGCCAGCGCGGCCGCGTCCGCGGCGGTCTGGGCGCCGTTCCGGTTGACCGCCGCCTGGCCGACCGCGAGATAGGCGAACGCGAGAAAGAGCAGACCCGCCACCACCGTGATGTAGATGGGGAAGGCCTGCCCTGCGTCGCGGTGTGTACGGGGGCGTGTCAGATGCCGGTGACCTCTGCGATCTTGGACGTGATGGCATCGAAAATCGTCTGCCCGATGCTCGTCCCCGTGATCGCCAGCACGATCGCCACCACCACCGCGATGATGCCCAGGTACTCCACAGCGGTCTGCCCCTTGTCGTTGCGGGCGACGCGGGCCTGCAGGTACGCGACGGTGGTGTTGATCCAGTTGCTCATCCTGTCCCCCTCCGTGGGTCACACGTCCAGCCTGCACCTTGCCGGCGCGGCTGTCAGCGAGTCCAACGTATGCAGCAATACCCTGTCTCCCAAAGGGTGCTGGCTCTCGAGCCACGTCCAACCTCCCCCAACGGGTTATTTCACGCCACCTCTGGACCTGACTTCCTTCCCCTCCGCGACCTCAACGAACTGTCCCACACGCGATTGCAGTTGCGAAAGACTCGGTCACGCAATACGCCATGAACAAAGGGAAGTTGAGGACTCTGCTGTGCAGCTGCACACACACCAAACCCCCTACTTCCCCGTGATCGTGCCGAAGTCCACCCCGGAGCCGAGCAGCAGGCCCGCGGCGAGCAGGAGCATCGTCGCCGGGACCATGAACGTGGTGATCATCAGCGTGGCCTTGGGCACCGCGCGGGCGGCCTTTCGGCGGGCGTTCTGGGCGTCGGTGCGGCGCATGTCCTTGGCGAGGGAGACGAGCGTGTCGACGATCGGCGCGCCCAGTTCCTCGCCCTGCTGCAACGCCGAGACGAACATGGCCACTTGCTCGGAGTCGTTCCTCCGCCTCAGCTCAGCGAAGGCCTCGCGGCGGCTCATGCCGAGGTCCATCTGGCGCAGGGTGATGCGCAGTTCGTCGGCCCACGGGCCCTCGTAGCGGTCGGCGACGCGGTCCAGGGCCTGGCGGAAGCCGAGGCCGGCGCTGACCACGACCGCGAGTACGTCCAGGAAGTCGGGCAGGGTCCGCTCGATGACGTCCTTGCGGATGCGGACGGCCGACCAGATGCCGACCTCGGTCCAGAACGCGCCGAAGGCGAGCAGGAGCAGCGCGACGAAGTAGTCGCCCCGCAGCAGCATCACCAGGCAGCCGACGCCGCCGAGCGCGCCGTACACCGCCCGGCGTGCGGCGTAGCGGTCGATGGTCAGGCCGCCGGGGTTCCCGGCGAGGTCGATCCTGCGGCGGTACCTCGCCACCCGCTGGGGGCCCATGAGGCGCAGGACGGCGGGGGCCCAGCGCATGCCCATGCGGTCGATCAGCGAGTCCACCGCGCCCGTGCGGGTGGCGCCGACCTCCAGGGCCAGCGCCAGGTCGGAGGGCAGCTTGGTCTCCGACCGGTACATGCGGATGCCCGCGAAGACGCCCCAGACGGCGAGGCCCATGAGGAGTGCCAGCAGCAGTGCCATCAGTCGGCTCCCTTCCCGCTTCTCAGACGTCGATCCGGCTCAGCCGGCGGATGAGGACGAAGCCGACCACGTACAGCGCGAACGCGGTGATCACGCAGGCCTGGCCGATGGCCGAGCCCGTCATGCGTTCCAGGGCGCCCTGCTTGACGCCGTCCATGAGGAAGAGGGCGCCGACGCCCATGACGGGGACGGCGTACGAGGTCATCGTCACCTGGGAGAGCTGGGTTCGGATCTCGCGCCGGGTCTCCTTGCGCTCCTCCAGGGTCTCGGTGAGGTTGCGCAGCGCGCCGACGACCTGGCCGCCCGCCTTGTGGGACAGGACCAGGGTGGTGACCAGGACGACCAGTTCGCGTGAGGGGAGGCGCTCGGCCAGTTCACCGAGGGCGTCGTCCATGGAGTGGCCGATGGCCAACTGGTCGGCGACCTTGGCCAGTTCCTCGCCCGCCGGGGCTTCCAGCTCCTCCGCCGCCATGCCGATCGCCGTGCGCAGGGCGAGTCCGGCGTGGGTGGCGTTGGCCAGGATGCGGGCCAGTTCGGGAAGTTGGTTGATGAACCGCTCGATGCGCTTGTCCCGCCGCCAGTTGAGGAACTGGAAGGCGGCCCAGATACCGAGGAGTCCGGCGAGGGGGCCGAAGAAGGGGGCGAGGGCGGCCTGGCCGATGAGCCACAGGGCGGCGACGACGGCGAGCATACCGGCGGTGAACTCGCCCGGGGTGATGTCCAAGCCCGTGGCTGCCAGGCGGAGTTCGAGGTGTCGGCCGAACCGGGTGCGGCGCAGCCGGCGGTCGAGGTCGCTGAAGTGGCGCCGCCGGCCGGTGACGGGGACCTCGCCGGCGCGGGTGAGGCGGTCGACGAGGGCGGCACGCTGGGCGCGGCCCGCGGCGTAGGTGTGGAGGCCGGCCACGGCCAGGACGCAGGTCAGCAGGGCGACGCCGGTGGTGAGCGTGATGAGGGGCTTGAGTTCCATGAAGTTTCCTGCCTACCTGGCTTCTCGGGTGGCGAGCTGGTCCGCGCTCCGGGCGACGCCGAAGGCCTGCGGCAGGGACTGGCTCGCCATGTGGAGGCGGTCGGCGGTGCGGCGCGGCAGGGGGAAGTGCTCGAAGGTGCCGTGGATCCGGCCGTCGGGGCTCATGGGCCGGGCGTGGAAGCGGGCCACCGTCGCCAGCCGGTAGGGCTCGCCGCCGTGGCTGTCGAGCAGGGCGATCTCGGTGATGCGGCGGGCGCCGTCGGCGAAGCGGGTGAGCTGGACGAGGACGTCGACGGCGCTGTTGATCTGGTCGTGCAGGGCGACGAAGGGGACCTCGACGTCGGACATGGACGCGAGGGTCTGGAGCCGGGTGAGGGCGTCCTCGGCGCTGTTGGCGTGCACGGTGGCCAGCGAGCCGTCGTGGCCCGTCGACATGGCCTGGAGCATGTCCAGGGACTCGCCGCCGCGGACCTCGCCGACGACGATGCGGTCGGGACGCATGCGCAGCGAGTTGCGGACCAGGTCGCGGATGGTGATCTGGCCCTTGCCCTCGACGTTCGGCGGCCGGGACTCCAGGCGGACGACGTGCTGCTGCTGGAGCTGGAGTTCGGCGGAGTCCTCGATGGTGATGATGCGCTCGTGCGCCGGGATCAGCCCGGACAGGGCGTTGAGCAGGGTCGTCTTGCCGGTGCCGGTGGCGCCCGAGACGATGATGTTGAACTTCGCCTGCACCAGGGCCGCGAGCAGGAACACCATGTGCTCGTCGAGCGAGCCGAAGCCGATCAGCTCGTGGAGGGTGAAGGAGCGTGGGAAGCGGCGGATGGTGAGGATGGGCCCGGAGAGGGACAGCGGCGGGATGATGACGTTGACGCGCTCGCCGGAGGGCAGGCGGGCGTCGACCATCGGATTGGACTCGTCGACCCGGCGGTTGACCGTCGAGACGATCCGCTCGATGGTCTGCATCAGCTGCTCGGCGGAGGCGAAGCGCAGCGGCAACTGCTCGACGCGGCCGCCGCGTTCGACGAAGATCGCGTCCGGTCCGTTCACCATGATCTCGGTGATGGACGCGTCCTCCAGGAGCGGTTCGAGGATGCCGAGGCCGAGTGCCTCGTCGACCACCCGGCGGATCAGCTGGGCGCGTTCGGCCGTCGACAGGACCGGGCCCTCGCGGCTGATGATGTGCCCGAGCACCCGCTCCAGGCGCACCCGGCGTTCGGTCGCGGCGAGCGTGCTCATCTCCGCGAGGTCGATCTCCTCCAGGAGCTTGGCCCGGTACGAGGCGACCAGGTGACCGTCCTCGCCCCGGCTGCCCTGCTCCTCGGGGGAGTTGATGCGTGAGCGCAGGCTCATGGGTTCGGCTGCTCCTCGGTCGGGTCAGTGGTCGAGCGGCATGGTGGCGGACTTGCGGGCGCCACCGAAGTCCCAGCCGGGGACGACCGACGGGATGGCGACGGTGGCGGTGACGGTGACCTCCTTGCCGGAGTACGCCGACGGGCATCCCGTCCCGCCGGCGAGCCAGCCGCTGACCGCCTGTCCGCACGCCGTCTCGGAGCTGTCCCCGAGGGAGGCGGCGCGCGCCCCGGCCCGGGCCGCCGTGCCCGCCTGCTGCCCGGCGTACGCGATCAGCCCGATCTGCACCCCGGCCAGGGCGAGGAGGATCAGGATCGGCACGAACCCGAGGTACTCGATGGCGACCTGCCCGGCGTCGGCCCGGCTGCGGCGACCGCGTCCGTACGCCTTCCGCCCGCGCCCGTACGCCTTCCGCCCGCGCTCGTACCGCTTCCGCTTGCGCCCGTACGCCTTCCGCTCGCGTCCGTACGGCATCTCAGTCCCTCGCCTCCTCCACGGCGCCCGCATGGCCCCGTACGGTGAACGGGAAGGCGAGCGCGCCCGGGAAGAGGACGGGCACCTTGAGGCCGACCTCGGCGCGCACATAGCCGCCGCCCGTGGTGCAGTCCACCGCCGCGTCCCCCCGCCAGGCCCCCGGCAGGTTCCGCAGTCCCGCCTGTCTGCACGCGCCCTGCCGCTCCCCCGGCGACGCCGCCGTCCCCGCGCGCACGGCCTCGTCGGCAGCGTTCCCGGCGAGGGTGAAGGTGTACCCCACGAGCACGCACTGCCACACCACCACCAGCGTGATCAGGATCAGCGGGGTCATGCCGAGGAACTCGACGCTGACCTGGCCCGCGTCCCTTCCGGGCCGCCTCATCCGCCCGTGTCCTTGCGCCACCTGAGGCTCACCGCCCCCCGGTCGCCGCGCGGCCGGCCGCCGTGGCCCCGCCGGCCCGCCTCGGGCGGCTGGACCAGACCGAGTTCGGCGGCGAGCGCCCACATCGCCTGCCGCACGGTGCTCTTGCCGTCCAGCTCGTGCACCCGGCCCGCGTCCACGACGGCCTGGAGTTCCTTGAAGTGGGCGGGAATGGCGGTGCGGGCCAGGGCGGTGCCGGTGATGCGCTGGACGAGGGACGGCTGGATGTCCGTACCGCGGCCGAGGCGGTTGACGACGGACGTGGTCTCCTCGGCCTTGCGGATCTGGAGCCGGTCCCACATCCGGACGGTGCGCTTGGCGGCGCGGACGGCGACCACGTCGGGGGTGGTCAGCAGCAGCGCGGTGTCGGCCAGTTCGACCGCGACCGCGCTCGCGCCGGTGAGCTGGGCGCCGCAGTCGACGACCACGACCTCGTAGCGGGAGCGCAGGACGCCGAGGATCTGGCGGGTGGCGTGGTCGGTGACCTCCTCGCCGCGTTCGCCCTCGCCGGGGGCGAGGAGCAGGGCGAGCCCGGTGTCGTGACGGAAGACGGCGTCGGCGAGGACGCGCGGGGAGAGGTCGGTGATGGCGGCGAGGTCGGCGACCGAGCGGCGGTACTGCACGTCCAGGAAGGAGGCGATGTCGCCGGTCTGGAGGTCCAGGTCGACCAGGGCGGTGGCGCGGCCGGAGGCCTGGGCGGCGAGGGCGATCTGGATGGCGGTGAGGGTGGCGCCGACGCCTCCCTTGGCTCCGCTGACCGTGACGACGGTGCCGCCGCTCCCGGCGAGCGCCTCGGGGCCGTGGCCGAGGTGCCGGCGTACGCCGACGGACCACTGGGCCACGGCCTGGACGCGGTTGGCCAGTTCCTCGTAGCCGAGCGGCAGGGCGACCAGGCCGCGGGCGCCGGAGTCCATGGCAGCCGCGAAGAGGGCGGGGCCGGGGTCGGAGGTGACGAGGATGACGCCCGCGGCCGGGAAGCGCAGGGCGATCTCGCGGATCAGCTCCAGCGCGGGGACGGGGCCGATGCCCTCGTGGACGACGACGACCTCGGGCAGCTCGTCCGTGGACTCGGCGGCGAGCCGGGCGAGGGTGTCGATCAGCTGGGTGGAGTCGCTCACGGGGACGAGCGGTTCGGCGTCCGGGAGCTGGCTGAGCAGCGTCGTGAGGGAGCGTACGGCGTCCGGGTCCGAGGCGGCCGCGAGGATTCTGGTGGGCATGCGGGCCGCCTCTCACTTGTCCGTGGCGAGTTCGTAGGTGCGGTCCTTGTCCGGGACGGCGGTCTCGCTGCCGGGCGCCACGAGGGCGAGCCGCACCCGCTGGGCGAACGACTCGGCGTACGTGAGGCGCTGGGCGTCGACGGTGGACAGCGCGAAGGTGATCGGGGCGACGTCGGTGGGCCGCTGCGTACGGTTGTCCGACTCCTGGGTGGGCTTGCCGACGTCGATGACCCGGGCGTTCGTCACGATGATCCGGGACTGGTCGGGGTCGCCCTGCCGCCGGCCCTCGAAGGTGGCGTAGACGTTGACCCGCGCACCGGGGGTGATCTTCCCCGCCACCCCGGTGGCCGCGTCGATCATGATCGCGACCTCCTGCTGGCCGGCCTGGAGCGCGGGCCGGGCCACGATCATGTCGGTCTGGAGCAGGGAGCCCTTGCGCAGGGTGGTCACGGCGATCTTGCCCTGGATCTGCCGCAGGTCGGTGACCGCGTTGGGCGACAGCCAGCGCCGGGGCATCCGGACCCGCTCGAACTGGCCCGCGTCCAGCTTCTGGTACGGCGCCACGTCGTCGGAGCCGACCCGGTACGCGGTGACCTCGGGGCCGACCTCGGACTTCACGTCGTCGATGACGGAGAGCACGCCGGCGAACGCGCCGAGCGCGCAGAGAACCGACAGGACGAGGAGTATCACGCCGCGGCGCTGACGGGAGTTCATGAACCCTGCAACCTCATGGGGGGTGTCGGTCGGACGGGACGGGCAGTGGCTGTGGCGGTGGGTCAGGCGGGCGTGCGTTGCTCCAGGGCCAGTGGGGCAGGTGGTTCGTAGACGGGCGGGGTGGCGGAGCAGAAGACGCAGCGGTCGCCGATGACGTCCATGCCGCACCAGTGGCAGGCGCCCTTCCGCACCGAGGTCACCAGCTGGTAGAGGACCGAGAGGTCGGCGAGATGGGCGCAGAACTCCACCATCCGGCCGGTCCCCCACCACTGCGGCGACTCGGCCGGCAGCGGGGTCTCGCGCAGGCCGTGCACGTTCCAGGACTTGGCCAGCGAGCCGGCCCAGTCCGACGGCAGCTGACCCTTGGCGACCAGCATCCAGGTGCCGAACTCCGGTCCGTCCAGGGTGGCTTCGGGCCCCACGCGCACGAGCTGCGGTTGGGGGTGGGCGGCCACCGCGAACTGGCTGCCGGGCACCCAGGACCGGGCGTGCGCCTTGAGGCCGACGGGGACGCGGTCCAGCCGGGCGACCGAGCCGAGGACGGCGCCGGCGTGGATGTAGTGGGTGAGCAGCCGGCCCGCGCAGGCGAGCACGCCGGGGCCGAGGTCGCAGGAGGCGAGCTGGCGCAACTGCCGGGCCAGGACGGCGACTCCGAGCGGCGGGAGGTCCGGCTGGAACAGGGCGATGCGGTCGCTCTCCAGCAGCGAGCGGAGGGTGTGCAGCCGCCGGGTCACGGCCACCGGGACGGCTGTGGAGCACACCACGATCAGATGGCCGTGCTGCTCGATCAGCGTGTGGAGCCGGGTCAGCGCGTGTTCGAGCGGCTGGTGGTCGAGATCGTTCAGCACGACGGCAGGCATGGTCCGTCGGTCCTGCGCCGGCAACGCCATGTCGGCGCTGGTCACGGCAATGGCAGTTGGCACGCGCAGCTCCCCGCTCCTCGACCCCCGCCGGCCCACCGGCACCACTCCCGTGCGCCGGGACGACTTCACCGCGTGACTACCTCAGCACTGTATCCACGCCCCTGTGGCCGGAGAACAGCGTTCGCGCAGCCCACAGGGAACTGTTTTACGCACAACAGCCGTCAAACCGGGGCAGGTTGGATCCCCTCCCGGACCTGGGTGAAACATTTCCGGGGGTCCGCGGCATCAAAGGGGTGAGGGCGGGGCGCAGGGGCGGCCGGCCACCACGCACATCGCGAAACGAGGCACGCATGAGACAACGGCGCGGCGACGGCTATCCGGAGTTCGCCTCCACGCGCGCCGGGCATCTGTACCGGTCGGCCTGCCTGCTGACCGGCGGTGACACCCACCTCGCGGAGGACCTCGTCCAGGAGACCCTCGGCCGCGTGTACCTGCACTGGGGCAGGGTCTCCCGCGCGGACAACCCCGCCGGATACGCCCAGACCGTCCTCACTCGTACCTTCCTCGCCCATCAGCGGCGCCACAGCAGCCGCAGGGAACGCGCCACCGACGTCCTCCCCGACCTGCCCGGCTCCGACACCTCGGCCGACGCCCCGCTGCGGCTCACGCTCCTTCAGGCGCTCGGACAACTGCAGGCCAAGGACCGGGCGGTGATCGTCCTGCGGTACTGGGAGGACCGCAGCATCGAGGAGACGGCCGCGGCGATGGACACCAGCTCGGCGGCCGTGCGCACCCGCTGCGTCCGCGCGCTCGCCCGGCTGCGCGGCCTGCTCGGCGACGCGCTCAGTGAGTACGCGCCCACCTGACCCGCGCCCGTGCCAGCACCCGCATCCCGCCCCTGACCGGCCGGGACCACCCGCACCTCGCCCACTGACCGACTCGCAGAAACGGCGGTTTCGCCATGTCCGTTGAAGAGCACGACCCGTTCGAGGACCGGATCATCTCGGCCCTCCACCAGGTCGGCGGCACCTTCGATAGCCACCGGCTCGGCCTCGCCGCCCGCGGTGAGGAGCGGGGCCGGACCCTGCGCCGGCGCCGGGCCGCCGTCGTGACAGGAGCGGCCGCGGTCGCCCTCGTGGGGCTCGGCGGGACGTTCGCCCTGCCCGTCCTCCAGCATCAGGGCGGAGCGCAGCGCTCCGTGGCCGCGGACGCGCCGGCCCGGGGCTGGGCTCCCCCCGGTGCGGCCGGCGCCCGGCCGGTGACCGCCGACGAGGTCATCGGGACCCTCAAGAAGCTGCTCCCCGAAGGCGAGTTCAGCGGCGAGGAGGGGCGCGGCAGCGAAGAAGAGCCGCAGGTGCCGTACGCCCAGGTCGTGTACGACGACGGCAAGGGGAAGGCGGCCGTCTCCGTCTCCGTGAACCGGGTCGAGCCCGGCAGCAGGGAGACCACCGAGACCACCACGTGCCCCGACAAGACCTTCATCCCCTACGACGCCTGCCTCACGGAGAAGCTCGCCGACGGGTCGGCGCTGATGATCGTGAAGGGGTACGAGTTCCCCGACCGCCGCGTCGACACGAAGCTGTGGACCGCCGAGCTGGTGACGCCCAAGGGGCAGCACGTCACCGCCATGGAGTGGAACGCCGCCGCCGAGAAGGACGCGCCCATCAGCCGTGACACGCCGCCGCTCTCCCCGAAGCAGTTGAGGTCACTGGTGAGTGCGCGGGCATGGCGGGACGCCGCCGACGCCATCCCGGCGGATCCGAACGCGCCGCAGCGGGACCCGCGGCCGGCGCAGGGGCTCGTCCCGGGCGGCTCGGTGACGTCGACGCTCACCAGGCTTCTGCCCAAGGGCCCGAAGGTCGCCACCAAGGGCAGCGCGACGGATCCCGAGTTCGGTTATGTCGTCCTCGACGACGGCAAGGGCACGAGCCTGGTCCAGGTCAACGTGCAGCGGGACATGTCAGACGACGCGAAGGAGCTCTTCGACGCCAAGGCGAAGAAGCTGTCCGACGGCACCCTGGTCGCCTGGCACCGGCGCCCCGGCGAGAAGGGCGTGAAGGGCATCGTGTGGTGGACCGTCGACACCCTGCGCACCGACGGCCGCCGCGTGGTGATCAGCGCCTTCAACTCCGGCACCCAGCACACCGCGGCGACCCGCGCGACCCCCGCGCTCACCATGAAGCAGCTGGAGGCCATCGCTCTGGACCCGAGGTGGTTCAGGAGCGGTAAGGCTCAGCCCGCTTCCTCGAAGTAGGCGTCCAGCACCTCGTCGAGCCGGGTCTCCCACTCGGCGAAGCTGCTCCTGGCCGCCGCCTCGATCTCGATCGGGTACCAGCGGCGGTCGGGGGTGTGCACCGTGACGGTGAACCGCTTGCCGAAGCGGGCGCTCTCCGTCTCGACCGCGCCGATCTCGTCCCAGCGGAACTCGCAGGACTCCTCGTCGAGGCTGAGGCGTACGCCGTCGCGGTCGGCCACGATCCGGGCGCGGCGGTCGGCGGCCTCGAAGACGGGGCCCGGGGCCGCGTCGTCCTCGGTGCTCCTCGCGGTCTCCGCGCTCTCCTCGTCGTCGTCCGCCGCCTTCTCGCCCTCCGCCTCGGACTCCGGTTCGGGCCCGTCGGCGTCGTCCGTGCCGGCGGCGGGCTTCGCGGGCGCCGCGTCCTCGACCGCCGCCGTGTCCGGCGCCTGGGGCACCGGGGGCTTCTCCGGCTCGGCGGACGCGGGTGAGGTGAGCCCGGGGATGAAAGCCGGGTCGAATCCGGCGCCTTCCAGGGGCTGGCTGCTCGATCCTATGCGCTGCTCCACGCGGGAAGTATGGACGAAGATCCTGTGCGCGGACCAACCAGCCTTCCCACGGCCCGTGTTCACCCGGATTCGTCCCGTCGTGGGACCGTCGTGGGAGGCTGGACGCGGGAGGTGCGGTGTGGACGAGGTGGTCTTCCGGGACGTGGACGTCGTGGACGGCAGCGGGGAGCCCTCCTACCGGGCCGACGTGGTCGTCGGCGGCGGCAGGATCGTCGCCATCGTCAAGGAGGCCGCGGCGGCCGGCTGCCAGCGCCCGCGGGCCCGCCGCGAACTGGACGCCGAGGGGCTGGTCCTCTCCCCCGGCTTCGTCGACATGCACGCCCACTCCGATCTGGCCCTGCTGCGCGACCCCGACCACAGCGCCAAGGTCGCGCAGGGCGTGACGCTGGAGGTGCTCGGCCAGGACGGGCTGTCGTACGCCCCCGTCGACGACCGCACGCTCGGCGAGGTGCGCCGCGCGATCGCCGGGTGGAACGGTCACGGCGACGACCTCGACCTCGACTGGCGCTCGGTCGGCGCGTACCTGGACCGGCTGGACCACGGCTTCGGGGGGCGCGGCATCGCGGTGAACGCCGCCTATCTGATCCCGCAGGGCACGGTGCGCGCGCTGGCCGTCGGCTGGGAGGACCATCCGGCCACGCCCGAAGAACTGGACCGGATGCGCCAGTTGGTCGCCGAGGGCCTGGAGCAGGGTGCGGTCGGCCTGTCGTCCGGGCTCACCTACACGCCCGGCATGTACGCCTCGGACGCCGAACTCACCGAGCTGTGCCGGGTGGTGGCCGCGTACGGCGGCTACTACTGCCCGCACCACCGCTCGTACGGCGCGGGCGCGCTGGAGGCGTACGCCGCGATGGTGCGGCTGGCCCGGGAGTCGGGCTGCCCGCTGCATCTGGCCCACGCCACTCTGAACTTCGGCCCGAACAAGGGCCGGGCGGGCGAGCTGCTGGCGCTGCTGGACGACGCGCTCGCCGCCGGCGCCGACATCAGCCTCGACGCCTATCCGTACACGCCCGGCAGCACGACGCTGGCCGCGCTGCTACCGAGCTGGGCGGGCGAGGGCGGGCCGAAGGAGATCCTGCGGCGCCTGGCCGACGAGGGGACCGCGGAGCGGATCCGGCACGACCTGGAGGTCACCGGCGCCGACGGCTGCCACGGCGTGCCCGTCGCGTGGGACACGATCGAGATCTCGGGGGTGGGCGATCCCGGGCTCGCTCCGTACGTGGGCCGGACGGTCCAGGAGTCGGCGGAGCTGCGCGGCGAGAGCGCGTGGACGACCGCCCGCCGTCTGCTGGTCGAGGACCGGCTCGGCCCGACGATCCTCCAGCACGTGGGCCACGAGGAGAACGTGCGGGAGATCATGCGCCACCGCGTCCACACCGGCGGCTCCGACGGCATCCTCCAGGGCGCGAAGCCCCACCCGCGGGCGTACGGCACCTTCCCGCACTATCTCGGCCGTTACGTACGGGAGTTGGGGGTGCTGTCGCTGGAGGAGTGCGTCGCGCACCTCACCTCGCGTCCGGCGGCCCGGCTGCGGCTGCCGGACCGCGGGCTGGTCCGCGAGGGGTACCGCGCCGACCTGGTCCTCTTCGACCCGGCCACGGTCGCGGCGGGCGCCTCCTTCGAGCACCCGCGCACGCTTCCGACGGGCATCCCGTACGTCCTGATCGACGGCCGGTTCGTCATCGAGGACGGGCGCCGCACGGACGTAATGGCGGGGCGGGCAGTGCGCCGGACTCCCGTCCTGGGCGCGTGACCACCCGCCCCGCGCGCCCCTACGGCTTGGGCAGCACGCAGCCGCTGGCGGCGAGGTCGAGCTTGTTGCCGGCTCCGAAGCAGGCCGGGATCTGGTAGGTCTCCTCGGCGTAGTTGATGCCCTGGCGGACGGTCACGTTGCCGCTCTCGTCGACCTCGCAGGGGTTGTTCACCGTGCAGGACTGGCCGTCCTCGTTGCCGGTGTTGTTGACGGCGACGACCTTGCCGGTGGCGTTGTCGACGACGGGCGAGCCGGAGGTGCCGCCGATGGTGTGGCAGGCGTCGGTGTAGCGGACGGAGTCCTTCCAGGTCCAGCCGCCCTCCTTCAGCCGGTAGACGAAGCCGTCGACGTTGCAGCTGTAGGTCTGCTTCCAGTAGCCGGAGACGACCGTGATGGCGGTGCCGGCGACCGGGTGCGTGTCGTTGAGGGTGAGGGCGTTGATGCCGTACGTGCTCTTGATCTGCGCGTAGGTGGTGGTGAGTTGGTAGAGCGTGACGTCGGTGTCGGTCATCGTCGAGTAGACGACCTTGCTGGCGCGCAGCGTCCCGACCCGGGTGGCCGAGGCGTTGAGCAGTCCGAAGCTGCGGCTGGACGGCTGGTTGACGATGACCTGGCCGGGCTGCGGGAAGCCGGTCTCCAGGCAGTGGCCGTTGGTCATCACCAACGCGGGGTCGCTGTCCACGGAGTTGGGGAAGCGGATGACGGAGCCGGAGCAGTTGCTGAGCGAGACCGTACCGGCGAAGTTGACCGCCTTCAGGGAAGGAGCGGCGGCTCTGGCGGGGGCGCTGCTGTCGGTGGCCGTCGCGGCGGCCGCGGGAGCGGCACCCGCCCCGGTGACCACCAGGGCGGCGAGTGCGGCAAGGAGAGGCTTGTTCACGTGGGGGTCCCCTCTGCGGACGTGAGCGACCGGAGATCTTCCGGCCGCCGTCTTGTCATGCGCATTCTGAAGCGCGCGAGGGGCGCGGGCAAGAAGGCGTATACGGCCCCTTCGGATCGGGCCGCACGCTCAACTCACCATTCGAAGCCGCTACTTGGGATGCCTGCCGTTCCCCCTCCCCCGACCCGTGGTGAAGCCGGAGTCGCTGGGGGCCGGGACACTGGCCGTGGTGGTGGCCGAAGGAGCGGCGCTGGTGGGGGCCGCGGAGGGCGCGGCCGAGGGCGCGCCGCTCGCTCCTGACGAGCGGTCCTCCTTGGCCGTCGTCGCCGTCGCCGAGGCGCTCCCCCCGGATGCGGTACTCGCCGGAGCCGTGGGAGCCGGCAGCCCGCCCGTGGACGAACCGGGGGCGGAGGTGGCGCCGGACGACTCCGGGGCCGTCGGCTCGGCGGAGACCTCGGCGCTCGTCCCGGAGTCCGCACCCTTCCCCTTGCCCTGCGGCGCGTCGGACGAGGAGCCCGGGAGGGCGAACCCGGCGATCACGGCGGCGAGGGACACAACACCCACGGCACCGGCGGTCACCGCGATCCGGCGCGAGCGAGCCGGAGCCTGCCGCCGGGCGCGGCGCTCGGCGGCGCGCCCCGGCCCGGCCGGCTCGGCGACCGGCAGGGGGGCCGTGTCGTCGTGCGGCACGGACGACAGCTCCGCCGTCGCGTCGTAGGCGTTCTGCCAGCCGTGCGCGGCCGCCGGGTCGGTGTACTCCTCGTACGCCGGAGCCGGTACGGCCTGCGGGAGGTAGACGTTCGGTGACCCCTGGGGCTCTTCGGACGCCCCGTCCCGATGCTGAGGGTGCATGGACATGACCGGGAATTGTAGGGACGTGAGGGACCCGTGAAACAGTCGTGGGCGATACCACCCCAAAGTGCGCTGTCGTCCACGTGGTGGAAAACACGGCCCAGCGGGTACGACCTGGCCCTAAGCTCACGCCTATGCAGGTGATCCAGTCGACCAAGCTCGCCAATGTCTGTTACGAGATCCGCGGCCCGGTGCTCGAGGAGGCGATGCGGCTGGAGGCGGCCGGCCACCGCATCCTCAAGCTGAACACCGGCAATCCGGCGGCCTTCGGCTTCGAGTGCCCGCCGGAGATCCTGGAGGACATCCTCCGCAACGTGTCGACGGCGCACGGCTACGGCGACGCCAAGGGGCTGCTGGCCGCGCGCCGGGCGGTCGTGATGCACAACCAGACCCTCGGCATCGAGACGGACGTCGAGCACGTCTTCATCGGCAACGGCGTCTCCGAGCTGATCGTCATGGCGATGCAGGGCCTGCTGGACGACGGCGACGAGGTCCTCGTACCGGCGCCGGACTACCCGCTGTGGACCGCGGCCGTCTCCCTGGCCGGCGGCACGGCCGTGCACTACCGCTGCGACGAGCAGTCCGACTGGATGCCCGACCTCGCCGACATCGAGCGGAAGATCACCGACCGCACCAAGGCGCTCGTCATCATCAACCCGAACAACCCCACGGGCGCGGTGTACGACGAGGCGGTCCTGCGCGGCCTGACGGACATCGCCCGCCGCCACAACCTGCTGGTCTGCTCGGACGAGATCTACGACAAGATCCTCTACGACGGCGCCACGCACACCCCGACCGCCAAGGTCGCCCCCGACCTGCTCACCCTCACCTTCAACGGCATGTCGAAGGCGTACCGGGTGGCCGGTTACCGGGTCGGCTGGATGTCGGTCTCCGGTCCGCGCTCCCACGCCGACTCCTACCTCGAGGGCCTGACGGTCCTGGCGAACATGCGCCTGTGCGCGAACATGCCGGGCCAGCACGGCGTCGTGGCCGCGCTGAGCGGACGCCAGTCGATCCAGGACCTGGTGCTGCCGGGCGGGCGGCTGAAGGAGCAGATGGACGTCGCCCATGAACTGCTCACGCAGATCCCGGGCGTGACATGCGTCCGGCCGAAGGGCGCGCTGTACCTCTTCCCGCGCCTGGACCCGAAGGTCTTCAAGGTCAAGGACGACCGGCGGATGGTGCTCGACCTGCTGCGCCAGGAGAAGATCATGGTCGTCCAGGGCACGGGCTTCAACTGGCCGGAGCCCGACCACTTCCGCGTGGTGACCCTGCCGACGGTCGACGACCTGCGCGACGCGGTCACCCGCATCGGCGCCTTTCTGGACGGTTACAGCCAGCCGTAGCGGCCGGACCACGTTCCGCGACAGGGCTCAACTTTAGACGAAATCCAAGCTAGGATGGCTTCCTGTCAGAGCACAGGAGGCCATCCCATGTACGAACCGATCCGCGGCAAGTCGGTCCACCGCACGATGGCCCGTGCCTCGGACTTCCCCCACCGCTCGCGCGAGGAGGAGCTGGACATCCAGCTCGCGGGCCACCTCGCCGCCCTCCTCCAGGTCACGGACGAGCTGCGCGCGCTGGATCCGTCCCCCGAGCTGGACGCGGCGGCCGCACACCTCGCCGAGCAGGTGACCCGGCTGCGCTCCGGGCACCCGCCGGTCCGCGCGTCCGGCACCGGCCCCGGCCCCGGCCCCCGCACGGCGGCCCTGCACCAGCGGGCGCACGCGCTCGCCGGCCGCGCCCTGGTCGTCGCCGCCTCCCGCGCCGACACGGCGGCCGCGATCCTCTCCGCCCAGCGCATGGACGCCCACGCGGCCACCCTGGCCGGACCGACGCAGGTGGGCGCGGGCCGCTGACGACGCTGCCGCCGCTCAACAACCGGACCCCCGCACGCCGTTGTGCGGGGGTCCGACGAGTGCCACGGCCGGGCGTGACGATCACTGGTCAGGGCATCCCGACCGGCCGTGGGGTCTTGTGTTGTTCGTGGCGGGGCCGGGGTCAGCCCAGGCGGCGCACCAGGGCCCGGTACTCGTCCCAGAGTTCCTTCGGGGTGTGGTCGCCGAAGGTGTTGAGGTGCTCGGGGACGAGGGCGGCCTCCTCGCGCCAGACGTCCTGGTCGACCGTGAGGAGGAAGTCCAGGTCGGCGTCGGACAGTTCGAGGCCCTCGGTGTCCAGGGCCGCCTTGGCCGGGAGGATGCCGATGGGGGTCTCGACGCCCTCGGCCTTGCCGTCCAGGCGCTCCACGATCCACTTCAGGACGCGGCTGTTCTCGCCGAAGCCGGGCCAGACGAACTTGCCCTCGTCGTTCTTGCGGAACCAGTTGACGTAGTAGATCTTCGGCAGCTTGGACTGGTCCTTGTCCTTGGCCACCTCGATCCAGTGGGCCATGTAGTCGCCCATGTTGTAGCCGCAGAAGGGCAGCATCGCGAAGGGGTCGCGGCGCAGCTCGCCGACCTTGCCCTCGGCGGCCGCGGTCTTCTCGCTGGCCACGTTGGCGCCGAGGAACACGCCGTGGTTCCAGTCGAAGGACTCCGTCACCAGGGGGACGGCCGTGGCCCGGCGTCCGCCGAAGAGGATCGCCGAGATCGGCACGCCCTTCGGGTCCTCCCACTCCGGCGCGATGATCGGGCACTGCGAAGCCGGCACGGTGAAGCGGGCGTTGGGGTGCGCGGCCGGGGTCCCGGACGCGGGCGTCCAGTCGTTGCCCTTCCAGTCCGTGAGGTGGGCCGGCTGCTCCTCCGTCATGCCCTCCCACCACACGTCGCCGTCGTCGGTGAGCGCGACGTTGGTGAAGACCGCGTTGCCCCACAGCGTCTTCATCGCGTTGGCGTTGGTGTGCTCACCGGTGCCGGGCGCGACCCCGAAGAAGCCCGCCTCGGGGTTGATCGCGTAGAGCCGGCCGTCCTCGCCGAACCGCATCCACGCGATGTCGTCGCCGATCGTCTCCACGGTCCAGCCGGAGACGGTGGGCTCCAGCATGGCGAGGTTGGTCTTGCCGCACGCGCTCGGGAAGGCGGCGGCGACGTACTTCGGCTCGCCGGTGGGCGGGGTGAGCTTCAGGACCAGCATGTGCTCGGCGAGCCAGCCCTCGTCACGCGCCATGACGGAGGCGATACGCAGCGCGTAGCACTTCTTGCCGAGCAGGGCGTTGCCGCCGTAGCCGGAGCCGTACGACCAGATCTCGCGGCTTTCCGGGAAGTGCGAGATGTACTTGGTCGAGTTGCAGGGCCAGGGGACGTCCTCCTCGCCCTCGGCCAGCGGGGCGCCGACCGTGTGAACGGCCTTGACGAAGAAGCCGTCGGAGCCGAGCTCGTCCAGGACGGGCTGCCCCATGCGCGTCATCGTGCGCATCGAGGCGGCGACGTACGCGGAGTCGGTGATCTCCACACCGATCGCGGAGAGTTTCGAGCCCAGCGGGCCCATGCAGAACGGGACGACGTACATGGTGCGACCGCGCATCGAGCCGCGGAAGACGCCCTGCTCACCGGTGAAGATCTCGCGCATCTCGGCGGGATCCATCCAGTGGTTGGTGGGACCGGCGTCCTCCTCCTTCTCGGAGCAGATGAAGGTCCGGTCCTCGACACGCGCGACATCGGTCGGGTCGGAGGCGGCGTAGTAGGAGTGGGGGCGCTTGACCGGGTCCAGCTTCTTGAAGGTGCCCCTGGCGACCAGTTCCTCGCACAGCCGCTCGTACTCGGCCTCGGACCCGTCACACCAGACCACCCGGTCCGGCTGCGTCAGTTCGGCGATCTCGTTGACCCACGAGATCAGTTCCTGATGGTCGGTGGGGATGACGGGGGGAGCCGCGATGTCGCGCGCCACGATCGCTCCTAATCGATGGATCGACGGATTGTGTCCCTTGGCCCCGTGGGGGCTACGACCCGGATGCTTCGTAGCCGCGTATCCGCGTAGCCGCTCATCCGGTGTCGACCGCACTCATTTGATCATCCGACGCCTGCGCCCATCTGTCCAGAGGACCGCACAGGTGAGCAGCGTGAGGAAGGCCACGATTACGGCGACTCGCCGTGATTCTTTGCGTACGTATAGCGTTCACCTGGAAGCCCTTTTGCCTGACGGCGACACGGCGGACGATCGCGCCCCATTTCTGGCATTCCGTCACCGCCCCCCGTTGACCCGCAACTTACGGTGACGTAGGTACGATGCGGCGCATGACTGCGTCCGCATCCGACGCGCCCACGGACACGCCGGCCGCCGACCGCCGTTCCGTCGCGCTCTCCCTGCCGCACCCCGTCAAGCCCAAGCTCCGTGGCTGGCTGCATCTCGGCATGTTCCCGACCGTCCTCGTCGCGGGCCTGGTGCTCACCGCCCTCGCCGACTCCGCCCGAGGGCGGGTGGCGTGCGGGATCTATGCCCTGACCGCGTGCCTGCTCTTCGGCGTGAGCGCGCTGTACCACCGGGGCAACTGGAGCCCCCGCATGGACGGCGTCCTGCGCAGGCTCGACCACGCCAACATCTTCCTGATCATCGCGGGCACCTACACGCCGCTGACCCTGCTGCTCCTGCCCGGCGCCAAGGGGAAGTGGCTGCTGTGGGGCATCTGGGCCGCCGCGGCCGCGGGCATAATCTTCCGCGTCTTCTGGGTCGGCGCCCCGCGCTGGCTCTACACCCCCTGCTACATCGCCATGGGCTGGGCGGCCGTCTTCTTCCTGCCGGACTTCATGCGCGCGGGCGGCATCGCCGTGCTGGTCCTGGTGATCGTGGGCGGCGTCCTCTACAGCATGGGCGGCGTGGTCTACGGCATGAAGCGCCCCAACCCCTCCCCGCGCTGGTTCGGCTTCCACGAGGTGTTCCACTCCTTCACCCTGGCCGCCTTCGTCGTCCACTACGTCGGCATCTCGCTGGTGGCCTACCAGCATGGGTAGCGGCCCCGCCGCTCAGGTACCCCCCTACGTCACTCCACGCCGACACCCGGTCACGGCCCGTGCACCGCGACCGGGGCGACGGAAAACCCCTGAGCCGACGCCGCCCTCCCATGGCATCCTGACCGGGTGGACGGTCCCGAGATCCTCGTCGAAGTCGACGCCGAGCTGAGCCTGTTCGTCCCGCCCGCCCGGCGCCGCGGCGCCACCGCGCTCGCGACCGACGGCGCCTCGACGCTCGGCCATGCCGTCGAGTCCCTCGGCGTGCCGCTGACCGAGGTCGGGGCACTGCTCGTGGACGGCCGCGAGGTGCCCGTGTCGCACATCCCGGCCGCGGGCGAGTCCGTCCGCGTACGCGCCGTCGAGCGGCCCCAGCGGGTCCCCGGCGCCCCGCTCCGCTTCCTCCTCGACGTCCACCTCGGCACGCTCGCCCGCCGGCTGCGACTGCTCGGCGTCGACACGGCGTACGAGTCCACGGACATCGGCGACCCGGCGCTCTCCGCCCGCTCGGCGGCCGAGAGGCGGGTCATGCTCAGCCGGGACCGCGGCCTGCTGCGCCGCCGCGAGCTGTGGGCGGGCGCCTACGTCTACAGCACCCGCCCCGACGACCAACTCCGCGACGTCCTCGCCCGGTTCACCCCCGAACTGCGCCCCTGGAGCCGCTGCACCGCCTGCAACGGCCTGCTGAGACCGGCCACCAAGGAGGAGGTGGCGGACCGCCTCAAGGGCGGCACCCAGCGCTCGTACGACGTCTTCGCCCAGTGCGCGCAGTGCGGCCGCGCCTACTGGAAGGGGGCGCACCACGACCAACTGGAGACCATCGTGGAACGCGCCCTGACGGAGTTCAGCCCCCACCCATGACGCGAGGCCACGGGCCACGGCCTGCTCGTCACCGCGCCCTGCGAGGCACCGACGGAGGCCCCACCCGGCACACTCGCCCTACGCCCCGTGGCACGCGTGGCACGAACGGGCCGGCCGCGGAGATTCGCGTCGCTCAGCCCAGCGCCGTCCGGAGCGGGGCATCGTCCGGCACCGAGCAGCCACACGCACAGGCACGCCGCGGAGCGCTCGCCGGAGCCGCACCACCGAATCCCCGCCGCCTGCCCGGCGCACAGCGACCGTCCCCACCCTCGCCGCGCCACTCAGCACCGTCCACAGACGCGGCATCGCCCGCCCAGGGCAGCCGCACGCACAGGACGCCGCGCCGCGCGCCGACACGACCCACCTCACCGGACAGTCACGGAGCGCTCGCCGAACCCTTCCGCACCACCGATCCCCCGGCGCCGCTCGGCTCAGCTCAGCGCCGTTCCGAGACGGCTTGCGTCCGTCGTCGGGGCGTCGCAGGTGAAGTTGTGGCAGACGTACGCGGTCGGTTCGCCGTTGAGCAGGGGGCGGTCGGCGAGGAGAGGGAACTCGTCGCTGCCCTCGGCGCCCGCGGCGACGACCGCGCCGGGGGCGGTGCCCAGAAGTGCCGTGCGGTGCAGGGCCCGCGTCCCCTCGTCGTCGAGGCGCGGTCCGACGACCGCCACCTCGCGCGGGCCGTCGAGCAGCGCCTCGGCGGAGGCCAGACCCCAGCCGATGAACCGCGGGACCTGCGGCGCGAGCGCCTTGACGATGCCGAGTGCCCGTTCCGCCCCGGTGCGGTGGGCCGCCGAGCCGGTGTGCGCGGCGTAGCCGAGCAGGGCGCCCGCGGCAGCGGTCCAGCCGGACGGGGTGGCGTTGTCGGTGGGGTCCTGCGGCCGGCGGATGAGCTGTTCGGCGTCGGCGGCGGTGTCGTACAGCGCGCCGGTCTCCGCGTCGGCGAAGCGCGTGAGCACCTGGTCGAGCAGCAGCCCGGCGAACTCCAGCCACACCCCCTCGCCGGTCACGGACGCGAGCGCGAGGAAGCCCTCGGCGACGTCGGCGTAGTCCTCCAGCACGCCCGCGTTGGCGCCGGCCTGGCCGTCCCGGCTGGTGCGCGAGAGGTGGGCGTGTTCGTCGAGGTGCAGGCGTACGAGGAGATCGGCGGCGCCGACCGCGGCCTCGACCAGGTCGGGGCGGTCGAAGTACGCGCCGGTCTCGGCGAGCGCGGCGATGGCGAGGCCGTTCCACGCGGCGACGATCTTGTCGTCGCGGCCGGGCGCGGGCCGGGCGGCACGCGCCTCCAGCAGCCGCCGCTTGATGGACTCGATCCGCTCGGCCTCGAACACACCTTCCTGCTGCGGGAGTTGGAGGACTGACGCGCCGTGCTCGAAGGTGCCCTCCTCGGTGACCCCGAAGTACTGGGCGGCCAGCCGCGCGTCCTCGGCGCCGAGGATCTCGGTGAGCTGCTCCGGCGTCCAGACGTAGTACGCGCCCTCGACGTGCCGGCCGGTCCCGTCGTCGCTGTCGGCGTCGAGCGCGGAGGCGAACCCGCCCTCGGAGGTGCGCAGTTCACGGACCAGGAAGTCGGCGGTCTCCAGGGCCACGCGGCGCGCCAGCTCGGAGCCGGTGGCCCGCCACAGGTGGGCGTAGACCCGGCACAGCAGGGCGTTGTCGTACAGCATCTTCTCGAAGTGCGGCACGACCCAGTGGCGGTCGACGGAATAGCGGGCGAAGCCGCCGCCGAGCTGGTCGTAGATGCCGCCGCGCGCCATGCGCTCGCAGGTGTCCCGGGCCATCTGGAGCGCGCCCTCGGAGCCGGTGCGCGCGTGGTGGCGGAGCAGGAACTCCAGGACCATGGACGGCGGGAACTTCGGCGCGCCGCCGAATCCGCCGTGCTGCGCGTCGTACTCCCGGGTCAGGCCGAGGAGGGCCTGGGCCAGCTCCTCCTCGCCGGGGACCTGCTCGGCCCGGAAGGCGATCTCGCGGCTGGCCAGGTCCCGCACGATCTTCCCGGCGACCTCGCTGACCTCGTCGCGCCGCTCGGCCCAGGCGTGCTGGACGCCCTCCAGCACCTGGCCGAAGGACGGCAGGTTGTGGTGGGCGGCCGGCGGGAAGTACGTGCCGAAGTAGAACGGCTCGGCCTCCGGCGTGAGGAACACGGTCATGGGCCAGCCGCCCTGCCCCGTGGCCGCCTGGACCGCCTCCATGTAGACGGCGTCCACGTCGGGCCGCTCCTCGCGGTCGACCTTGATGCTGACGAAGTGCTCGTTGAGGTAGTCGGCGGTGGCCTGGTCCTCGAAGGACTCGTGCGCCATCACATGGCACCAGTGACAGCTGGAGTAGCCCACGCTCAGCAGGACCGGCTTGTTGCTCCGGCGCGCCTCCTCGAAGGCCTCGTCCGACCAGGGCCACCAGTCGACCGGGTTGTCGGCGTGCTGGAGGAGGTAGGGGGACGTCTCATGAGCCAGGCGGTTCGGCATACCTCCATCCTGCCCCACCCGTGCGGCGCGCCGGGGACGCGTGCGCCCTGTGTCCGGCGTGATCGGCAGCCTCTCGCGCTGCCGCCCGCCCCGAAGGACGGGCGAGCAGTATGTGCGAGGACGAGCAGCGCGTACGGCGAGGCCACAGAAACACGCGCGAGGCCAGATCGCCCCGTATCTCCCGCGGACGGCCATGTCCCCACGGCGCCAACACCGCCCCGCATGACGGGCAGCTCAACGCTGCAGCTGCTGTTCCACCTGAACGACATCTGATATCGACGACGAGCACGTACAGCCTCCCCGCCCGTGCTCACGGTGTCGTCGCGCACGAGCAGAGATCACACTCCCCACCAAGATCAACACTCATGCACACCGAGAGTGTCGCCGGCCCCCGCCGCCGTACTCACACAGAGAGTCGCTCAACACTGAGAGGAGGCGGGCGCGCCTGCCCGCAGCCCGCCCCTGCCCCTGCCCCTGTACGGCCGACGGGGCCCGGTTTCCGCATGACCGCACGCTCCGGCTGCTCAGCGGAACTCGGCTCTCCCCGGCCCGTCCTCGACGAAACTGCGCATGCCGATCTCGCGGTCCTCGGTGGCGAACAGGCCGGTGAACCACGCCCGCTCGATGGTGAGGCCGGTGTCGAGGTCGGTGGACAGGCCGGTGTCGACGGCTTCCTTGGCGGCGCGCAGCGCGATCGCGGGGCCTCGGGCGAGCCGGGACGCCCAGGCGTGTGCCTGCGCGTAGACCTCGTTGGCGGGTACGACGCGGTCGACCAGGCCGAGGGTGAGGGCTTCTTCGGCGGTGACGTGGCGTCCGGTGAAGATGAGGTCCTTGGCTTTGGACGGGCCGATGAGGCGGGCCAGACGCTGGGTACCGCCTGCGCCGGGGATCAAGCCGAGCAGGATTTCGGGCTGGCCGAGCTTGGCGTTCTCGGCGGCGATGCGATAGTCGGCGCACAGGGCCAGTTCGCAGCCGCCGCCGAGGGCGTAGCCGGTGATGGCGGCGACGACTGGTTTGGGCATGCGGGCGACCGCGGTGAAGCAGTCCTGCAGGTCGCGGGCGCGTGCCGTCATGGTGGCGTGGTCCATGGCCTGCATCTGTTTGATGTCGGCGCCGGCGGCGAAGACCTTCTCGCCGCCGTAGAGGATCACCGCGCGCACGTCGGTGCGGGACGTGGCTTCGATGGCGAGTTCTTTGATGCGGTCCTGGACAGCGCTGTCGAGGGCGTTGAGCGGCGGGCGGTCCAGGCGCAGGGTGGCCACGCCGTCGGCGATGTCGAGTCGGGGTGTCATGGGGGCTTTCAGCTGTCGAAGTCGACGGTGAGGGTGTCGGAGACGGGGAAGGTCTGGCAGGTCAGCACGTAGCCGGCGTCGACTTCGGCGAGTTCGAGGGCGTAGTTGCGGCGCATGTCCGCTTCCCCGTCGGTGACCTTCGCGCGGCAGGTTCCGCAGACCCCGCCCTTGCAGGCGAAGGGCAGGTCGGGGCGGATGCGCGAGGCGGCGTCCAGGACCGTCGTGGTGCGGGGCAGGGCAGCGGTGGTGGTGCGGCCGTCCAGGACGAGGGTGACCTCGCTGACGGGGCCGTCGACGGCGGCCTCTTCGCGGCGCGGGGCGGGATCGGGGGCGTCGTCGGCGAAGAACAGTTCCTGGTGCACGCGTTCGTCGGAGACGCCGAGTTCGGCCAGCAGGTGTTGGGCGTCCTGGACCATGCCGTGCGGGCCGCACAGCCACCAGTGATCCGCGCTGTGGGCGTCGATCAGACCGTTGATCAGGGCGGTCAACCGCTTGCCGTCCAGGCGGCCGGTCATCAGGTCGGCCTCGCGGGGTTCGCGCGACAGGACGTGCCCGAGCTGGAACCGCGTGGGGTAGAGGTCTTTCAGGTCGGCGAGTTCGTCGGCGAACATCACGGTGTCGCTGCTGCGGTTGCCGTAGAACAGGGTGACACGGGAGTCGGCGTGAGCGGCCAGGACGGATTCCGCGATGGACAGCATCGGGGTGATGCCCGAGCCTGCCGCGATCAGTACGTGGTGGCCCGGCTCGCCCAGGTCGGGGGTGAACGTGCCGGTGGGGGTCATGACCTCCACGGTGTCGCCAGGGCGGACCTCGTGGACAAGCCAGGAGGAGAACAGGCCGCCTGGCACCACGCGTACGCCGATGCGCGGCGGCTCGCCCGCGGGCGAGCACAGGGAGTAGGAGCGGCGCTCGTCGCGGCCGTCGACGGTGCGGCGCACGGTGAGCGACTGGCCGGGCCGGTGGGCGAATGCGGCAGCCAGTTCGTCGGGCACCTCGAAGCTGATGGCGGCCGCGTCCGGGCACAGGGGCGTGATGGCCGCCACGCGCAGCTGGTGGAAGACGGGGCGGCGCCGGGCAGAGGCGGGCGGCGCCGGGGCGTCGACCGCCGCTCGGGGAGCGCGTGTGGAGGTGGGCGGCATCAGATCTCCTTGAGGTACTCGAACGGCTCCAGGCAGGCCTCGCAGCGCCACAGGGCCTTGCAGGAGGTGGCGGAGAAGCGTGAGGTCTCGACGGTGTCGGCCGACCCGCACCGCGGGCAGACCACGGCCGGGCGGGTCGCCGACAGCACCAGCGCCACGGGGCCCGTGGTCCGCTTCGGTGCGGGGGAGGGGGGTGCGATGCCGGCGTCGGCGAGTTTGCGCCGCCCCTCCGGAGTGATCCAGTCGGTGGTCCAGGCAGGGTTCAGCACGGTGCGGATCTCCACCTTCTGAAACCCGGCCGCGCGCAGCCGCCTCGCGACGTCGGTGCGCATCTCCGCCATCGCGGGGCAGCCCGAGTAGGTCGGCGTCAGACGGGCGACGACCGTTCCGTCCGCTGCGACAAGGACGTCGCGCAGAACTCCGAGGTCGGCCAGGGTGAGCATGGGCAGTTCGGGGTCGGGGACCTGTTCTGCCGCCTGCCGGGCGCGCTCCACAAGGTCGGCGGTGCTCACCACGCCGCCTCCGGATGCGCGCGAGCGACACTCTGCAACTCCTCCAGGAGCGGGGCGAGATGCTCGGTGTGAGCACCGGCCCGGCCCCGCGCGGCCGTTTGTGGCAGCGCAGGCAGAGCGAGGGTGGCGGCTTCCAGAACCTGCCGCAGCACTTCGCGAACTTCATCCTCGACCTCCGCCGCGGCGACACCGAACCCGGGGCTGGAGACGAACAGTTCAGGAACGTACGGCGCGATGTCGTTCAGCGCGATACGCATCCTGCGGTGGGACTCGGGAGTGCCGTCCCCGAGACGCAGCGTCCAGTCGGCGGCGAACTGCCGGTGGTAGGCGAGTTCATTGACCGCCTTCGCGGCGATCGCGGCGACGACCGGGTCGGGCGCCGAGGCCGCCAGCCGTGTGAAGTGGGCCAGCCGCCAGCAGGAGAGAACCAGCAGGCGCACGGTGGAGAAGGCGAAGTCGCCGTTGGGCAGTTCCGCGAGCGTGACGCTGCGGAAGTCGGCCGCGTCGCGGAAGTAGGCGTAGGCGTCCTCGCCGCGTTTGCTGCCGTCGATCTGCCCGCACCGGGCGTACAGCAGGCGGGCCTGGCCGAGCAGGTCCAGGCCGATGTTGGCCAGGGCGACCTCCTCTTCCAGTTCGGGGGCGCGGGTGCACCACTGGGCCAGGCGCTGCGCCGCGACGAGGGCGTCATCACCCAGCGCCAGGCAGAGCGCGGCCAGTTCGGTGGTGTCGGTGCCGGCGGGCACGGCGGTGTCGACGCCGTGCAGCGGGTCCTCGAAGCCGGTGCCGAACGCCCAGCGGGCGTCGTCGCCGTGGTCTTCGGTCAGGGAGGCGTAGACGTGGTCGTCGCTGTGCTCGCTCATGCCGCGGCGCTCCTAGATGTGCGGGACATCGGAGGGGATGTCGTAGAAGGTGGGGTGGCGGTAGACCTTGTCCGCGCTGGGGGTGAAGAACGGGTCCTTCTCACCGCGGGTGGTGGCGGCGATGTCGTCCGAGCGCACGGCCCAGATGGACACGCCCTCGTTGCGGCGGGTGTACAGGTCGCGGGCGTGGGTGAGGGCCATGGTGTCGTCGGCGGCGTGCAGGGAGCCGACGTGGACGTGGTTGAGTCCGCGCTTGCCGCGCACGAAGATCTCGTACAGCGGCCAGCCGTCGGTGGTGGTCGAGTTGGCGGAGGTCATGCGGCAGTTCCTTCCTGCGCGTTACGGCAGCGGTCGGCGCGCTTGGCGGCGTGGGCGGTCGCGGCCTCGCGTACCCAGGCGCCCTCTTGGTGGGCCGTGCGGCGGCGGGCGACGCGTTCGGTGTTGCAGGGCCCGTCGCCGGCGATGACGCGCTGGAGTTCGGACCAGTCGGGGGTGCCGAAGTCGTGGCGGCCTCGCTCGGCGTTCCAGCGCAGCTCGGGGTCGGGCAGGGTGACTCCGAGCTTCTCGGCCTGGGGCACGGTCATGTCGACGAAGCGCTGGCGCAGTTCGTCGTTGCTGTGCCGCTTGATCTTCCACGCCATCGACTGCGCGGAGTTCGGGGAGTTGTCGTCGGGCGGGCCGAACATCATCAGGGACGGCCACCACCAGCGGTTCACCGCGTCCTGCACCATGTCGCGCTGCTCGGGGGTGCCGCGCATCATCGTCATGAGCAGTTCGTAGCCTTGGCGCTGGTGGAAGGACTCCTCCTTGCACACGCGCACCATGGCGCGGGCGTAGGGCCCGTACGAGCTGCGGCACAGCGGGACCTGGTTGCAGATCGCGGCGCCGTCGACGAACCAGCCGATCACGCCGACGTCGGCGAAGGTGGGGGTGGGGTAGTTGAAGATGGAGGAGTACTTCTGGCGGCCCGAGATCAGCCGTTCGGTCAGGTCGGCGCGGTCGGCGCCGAGGGTCTCGGCCGCGGAGTACAGGTACAGGCCGTGGCCGGCCTCGTCCTGGACCTTGGCGAACAGGATGGCCTTGCGGCGCAGCGATGGGGCGCGGGTGATCCATTCGCCCTCGGGCTGCATGCCGATGATCTCGGAGTGGGCGTGCTGGGCGATCTGCCGGATCAGGGTCTTGCGATAGCCCTCGGGCATCCAGTCGCGCGGCTCGATCCGCTGGTCGTGGGCAATGGTCGCCTCGAACTCCTCCTGCAACTGGGGTTCAGCGGCATCCGGCGGCGATGCGGGTGTGGTCATCGGTATCAGCCTCCTGACCGGCCTTCGGGGCCAGTCGTTTGGTGTGATGGGGGTGTGGGTTCGGGCTTGGCCCGGAGACGTCGTGGTTCAGCGGCCGCTGAAGCGGGGCTGCTCTTTGGCGAGGAAGGCGTGCACGGCGGCCTGGTGGTCGCGGGTGGCACCGAGCCGTGTCTGTGCGTCGGCCTCGCGCTGAAGGATCTCGGCCGGGTCCGCCGTAGCGGCGTCCTTCAGTAGTGCCTTCACTTCTCGGTACGCCTGGGTCGGCCCGTGGGCCAGACGGTTGGCCATGGCCAGGCCGGCCTCGGTGGCCGTGCCGTCGGCGACGACCTGGTGGACGAGTCCCCAGCGTTCGGCGTCGGCCGCGGTGAAGCGCTCCCCGAGCAGCATCAGCCCTGCCGCACGGGAGGGGCCGGCCAGCCGGGCCAGGGTGCCGCTGAGCCCGCTGTCCGCGGCCAGGGCGATGCCGGTGAACGCGGTGGCGAACTTCGCGCCTTCGGCCGCCACCCGCAGGTCCGCAGCGAGTGCGAGGCCGAGTCCCGCGCCGACGCAGGCGCCTTCGACGGCGGCCACCACCGGTACCCGGATGGCCTGTACGGCTTCGATCAGCGGGTTGTAGTGCGCGCGGACGGTGGCGAACGCGGCTTCGGGGCCCTTGGCCAAGGCGGCCGCGTGCTCGGCGAGGTCCTGGCCGACGCAGAACGCCTTCGTACCGCCCGCGATCAGCACCGCGCGCGCTGCGCCGTCCTGACCGGCCTGGCGGACGGCTTCCAGAAGTTCCTGCTTGACCTGCACGTTCAGCGCGGGCCGCAGCAGCTCGACGACGGCCACGCCGTCCTGGTGGCGAAGAGTCGCACCACGTTGGCTCACTGCCATGTGTAGAACCCCTTTCCGCTCTTGCGGCCCAGCTCGCCGCGGGCGACCTTGTCGCGCAGCAGCCGGGGCGGGGCGAACCGTTCGCCGAGGGTGGCGTGCAGGTATTCGGCGATGGACAGGCGCACGTCCAGGCCGACCAGGTCGGTCAGGCGCAGTGGGCCCATGGGGTGCTTGTAGCCGAGCGTCATGGCGTCGTCGATGGCCTCGGGTTCGGCGACGCCTTCCTCGACCATGCGGATCGCCTCGAGTCCGAGGGCCACGCCCAGGCGGCTGGAGGCGAATCCGGGCGAGTCCTTGACGACCACGTCCTTCTTGCCCAAGGCGTGGACGAAATCCAGGGTCCGTTCGAGCGTGTCCCGGGCGGTGGCCGGGGCGGTGACCAGCTCGACCAGGGCGGAGGCCGGGACAGGGTTGAAGAAGTGCATGCCGAGAAAGCGTTCGGGGCGGTCGAGGGCCGCGGCCAGTTCCGTGACGGACAGGGAGCTGGTGTTGGTGGCCAGGAGCGTCTGCGGCCCCACCGTCTTCTCGACGTCCGCGAGGATGCCGGCCTTCAGGGTGGCGTCCTCGAAAACCGCCTCGACGACCAGGACGGTGTCCGCGGGCAGGTCGGAGAGGGACGCGGCCGGGGTGATGCGGGCCGCGACGGTCTCGGCCGCTTCGCTCAGCAGCCCCCGATCGGCGGCGCGCTGCAGCGAGTCGGTGATCCGGGCGAGCCCCTGCCGGGCGGCCTGCTCGCCGTTGTCCACCAGGGTGACGCGGGAGCCTGCCTGCGCGAAGGTCTGGGCGATGCCACCGCCCATTCGACCTGCGCCGATGACGCCGACGCGGGCGGGTGCTGCGCTGGTCATGTGGTGCTCCCTCGGGTGCTCTTGGCCAGGAACCGGCTCATCCGGTCCTGCTTGTCCGGCCCTTCGAACAGCACCGCCTGCGCCAGGTCGTCGGCGACCGGATGGGCGCCGGGGTGGTCCACGACGAGCTTGGTCAGGCGCAGGGCCGCCGCCGAGGAGCGGGCCATCCGGTCCAGCAAGGCATGCGCGGCCTCCAGCAGCTGCCCGGCCGAGACGACGTCGAGGACCAGCCCGCAGGCGAGCGATGCCTGTGCGTCCAGTCGGCGGCCGGCCAGCAGGACCTGCTTGGCCACCGACTCGCCGACCAGTTCGGGCAGCCGCCAGCACGCCCCGGCCGCGGCCAGGATGCCCAGAACGGGCTCGGGGTTGCCGAACACCGCATCAGGGCCGGCGATGCGCAGGTCGCAGGCGTAGGCGAGTTCCGCGCCGCCGCCCAGCGCCCAGCCGTCCACCGCGGCGACACTCGGCATCGGCAGGCGGCGAACCCGCTCGAACAGCCGGCTGTTGATCCCTTGCAGCGCTTCGTCGCGGCCACGCTCGCGCAGCTCGGCGATGTCCGCGCCACCGGCGAAGACACCACCGTGCCCGGTGAGCAGCAGCAGCCGCGGCCGGCGCTCCAACAGCTCGCACACCTGGTGCAGTTCGCCGATCATCTTCGCGTTGATGGCGTTGCGGGCCTCGGGGCGGCGCAGGGTGACCACGACGCGGTCTGCTCGCTCTTCGACGTCAAGGGTTTCGAAGTCGCTCATCGCATGCGCTCCACGAGCATCGCGACGCCCTGCCCGACGCCCACGCACAGGGTGGCAAGACCGCGCCGGCCGTTCTCGCGCTCCAGCCGGCCCAGCAGGGTGAGCAGGATGCGGGCACCGGAGCAGCCCAGCGGGTGGCCCAGCGCGATCGCCCCGCCGTCCGCGTTGACCTTGTCCTCATCCAGCTTCAGGCGGCGCATCACGGCCAGGGCCTGGGCGGCGAAGGCCTCGTTGAGTTCGACCGCGTCCACCTCGCCCGCCGTCAGGCCGGTGCGGGCGAGGACCTTCTCGGTGGCCGGGACGGGCCCCAGGCCCATCAGATGCGGCTCGACACCCGCCGAGGCGGAGGCGGTGATCCGCGCCCGCGGGGTCAGTCCGTACTTCTTCACGGCGGCGGCACCGGCCACGACCAGGGCGGCGGCGCCGTCCGACAGCGGCGAGGAGTTGCCCGCCGTCACGATGCCGCCGTCACGGAAAACGGTGCGCAAGGAGGCCAGTTGCTCGATGGTGGTGGACGGGCGGGGGCCCTCGTCGGTGGTGACCGTGGTGGTGCCCTTGCGGCCGGTGACCTCCACGGGGACGATCTCGCCCGCGAAGCGACCCGCCTGCTGG
Source organism: Streptomyces sp. V3I7 (assembly GCF_030817495.1). NCBI lineage: Bacteria > Bacillati > Actinomycetota > Actinomycetes > Kitasatosporales > Streptomycetaceae > Streptomyces > Streptomyces sp. V3I7. Next base: position 4,288,046 of record NZ_JAUSZK010000001.1, on the reverse strand, counting down.
GCGGCGATCGCGCGCTGGTGGCTGCGCAGCGCGAACGCGTCCGCGTCGCTGCGGGTGATGCCGTCCAGGGCGGCGACCTCCTCCGCGGTCTCCCCCATGGAGAGGGTGTCCCGGGCGGCGAACCGGGGGTTGGTGAACCGCCATCCGAGCGCGGTGTCGGCCACCTCGCCCGGCTTGGCCCACGGGGTGCCGGGCTTGGCCATCACCCACGGGGCGCGGGTCATCGACTCCACACCGCCCGCCACGACCAGGTCCGCCTCTCCGGAGCGGATCGCCTGCGCGGCCGAGGCGACGGCCGTCAGCCCCGAAGCGCACAGGCGGTTGACGGTGTAGCCGGGCACGGTGTGCGGCAGGCCCGCCAGCAGCGCCGCCATCCGGGCCACGTCACGGTTGTCCTCACCGGCCTGGTTGGCCGCCCCCAGGATCACCTCGTCGACCGCTTCGGCGGGTATCGCGGCGCGGCTTACCGCCTCGCCGACCACCAAGGCGGCCAGGTCGTCGGGCCGCGCCGCGGCGAGAGCGCCGCCGTAGCGGCCCTGCGGGGTTCGGACCCCGTCGATCAGGTAGACCTCGTCAGACACGGCTGTTCTCCTGGCTCGTGGCCGGGCGGCGGCACTGAAGGATGTTGAAGCGGCCGGTGACGAACGCCGCGTCGGTAAGCGTGGCGCTGGCGGCCGGGTTGGCGGCCGAGCCGTGGAAGTCGGCGAACGCGGCCGTCTGGTTGACGAACACCGCGCCGGTCAGGTTCTCCGACAGCTGCACACCGACCTGAAGCGCCGCACGCTCCACCTTGGCCAGCACGTCTTCGCTGGTGGAGTGAACGGCGGTGGTCAGCGCACCGTGGGCACCCACCGTCTGCCGGAAGATCTCCAGCGCGTGTGCGGTGTCGTCGACGCCGATGACGAAGGAGATGGGGCCGAACCACTCGCGGGTGTACGTGTCGTGGTCGGCCGCGTCCAGGCGGGCGATCAACGGAGTATGCAGGGCGGCGCCCTCGTACTCGGGATGCGCGATCTCGGCCGACGGGTGGACGGTGGTGCCGAGGCCGGCAGCCGCCTCCAGGCGCTTGAGGATGTCCGCGTTCGCGAGCGCTCCGAGAGTGCCGGCGGCCCGGGCCGGATCGCCCAGCAGCTTGTCCAGCGCGGCGCCCAAGTCGGCGGCGAACTCATCGGCGCTCTTGCGGCCCTGGTCCGTCGGGAAGCCGTGCCGGGGAACGAGGAGGTTCTGCGGGGTGGTGCACATCTGGCCGCTGTAGAGGGACAGCGAGAACGCCAGATTGCGCAGCAACCCCTGGTAGTCGTCCGTGGAGTCGACGATGACCGTGTTCAGACCGGCCTTCTCGGTGTAGACGCTCGCCTGGCGGGCGTTGTCCTCCAGCCAGTCGCCGAACTGCGTCGAGCCGGTGAAGTCCACGATCCGCACCCGTGGGTCGAGGGCGAACTCGGCCGCCGCCCGGCCGCCCGCCGCCTCCGCGGCCAGGACCACCACGTTCGGGTCGAAGCCCGCCTCAGCCAGGACCTCCCGCGCGATCCGCACCGTGATCGCCAGCGGCAGCACCGCGCCCGGATGCGGCTTGACGATCACCGGGTTGCCGGTCACCAGCGACGCGAACAGGCCCGGATAACCGTTCCACGTCGGAAAGGTGTTGCAGGCGACCAAGAGCGCGCTGCCTCGACCCACCGGGGTGTACCGGCTCTGCATCGCCAGGTCGCCGCCCTTGCGCTGCGGCTTGCTCCAGCGCGCCGAGGACGGGTGGCGCTTCTGCTCCGCCCAGGCGCAGACGGCGGCCTCCAGGCCGCGGTCCTGGGCATGAGGACCGCCCGCCTGGAACGCCATCACGAAGGGCTGGCCGGTGGTGTGGTGCACGGCATGGCCGATCTCGAAGCTCGCCGCGTTCAGCCGCACCAGGATCTCGGCCGCGACACCGACGCGGACATCGGGGTCGGCTCCCCTCCAGGTGTCGGCCGCCGCAGCGGCCGCGGACAGGGCCTGCTCGACGGTGACCTTCGGGTACGACACGCGGAGTTCCATCCCGTACGGCGACACTTCTGCGACCTCGACGAGGCCCTCGCCGGGGTGGCCGTCCAACGCGAACGGCTTGCCCAGGTGTGCCTGGAAGGCCGCCTCGCCCTCGGCGGGGGCCTGCTCGCCGTAGGCCTTGGTGCTCGGCGACTCCTTGAACGGCGTCCAGTAGTCGCGGCGGGCCGTCGCCTCGACGGCCCGCTGCAGCAGATCACTGTGGCGGGCGAAGAAGTCGGGCGACGCGGACGGGGCGTATGGCATGCGTTCCACCTCTTGACAGGCAGCGGCGTTGCTTGATTACTTGACTCCGCCGCACGTTAACCGAACGTTCGGTCGGGAGGCAAGGGGGTGAGCAACGTGAGGCAGAACACGCAGACCGGCCCGGATCCGGTGCGAAGGATGCTGGATGCCGACCGGGCGTCAAGCGGCCTGGGAATCGAACTGCCGGAGCACGGCGAGGGCACGGCCGTGGTGCGGATGACGGTGACACCGGCCATGGTCAACGGGCACCGCATCGCGCACGGCGGCCATCTCTTCCTGCTCGCGGACAGCCTGCGCCTGCAACAGCTACGGACCCATCACGGTCGCAGCGGCAGCCGACATCGACTTCGTCAGCCCCGCCCACGAGGGCGACGTCCTCCATGCCGAGGCCCGCGAGCGGGCCCGGTACGGGCGCAGCGGCATCTATGACGTGCGCGTGCTGCGCGGCCAGGAACCGACCGCGGAGTTCCGCGGACGCAGCCGCACCCTCTCCCACGCCACGACGAAGGAGTCGTCATGAGCCAAGCCCTGCCCACCGCCCCTGCCCCCGCTCCGCGCCTGGGCGCACCGCTGCCCGACGGACTGCGCGACGACGCCGAGCGGATGGACCGCGAAGCGCTGCGCGAGCTCCAGCTCGCCCGCCTGAAGCAGACCCTGCACCACGCCTACGAGAACGTGGAACTGTACCGACGCAAGTTCGACCAGGCAGGGGTCGCTCCGGGCGACTGCCGCACGCTGGAGGACTTGGCCCGGTTCCCGTACACCACGAAGGCCGATCTGCGCGACAGCTACCCGTTCGGGATGTTCGCCGTTCCGATGGAGCAGGTGCGGCGCGTCCACGCCTCCAGCGGCACCACCGGGCGGCCCACCGTGGTCGGCTACACGGAGGGCGATCTGTCCGTGTGGGCGGACGTCGTGGCCCGGTCGATCCGCGCCGCCGGCGGGCGTCCCGGCCACAAGGTCCACGTCTCCTACGGCTACGGGCTGTTCACCGGTGGCCTGGGTGCCCACTACGGGGCCGAGCGGGCCGGCTGCACGGTCATTCCCGCGTCGGGCGGTATGACCGCGCGTCAGGTGCAGATCATCCAGGACTTCCGGCCCGAGATCATCATGGTCACCCCCTCCTACATGCTGACCCTGCTGGACGAGTTCGAGCGTCAGGGCATCGACCCCCGTACGACATCCCTGAAGGTGGGCATCTTCGGCGCCGAGCCGTGGACCGAGGCGATGCGCCGAGAGATCGAGGACCGGCTCGGCATCCATGCCGTCGACATCTACGGCCTGTCCGAGGTCATGGGGCCGGGAGTGGCGCAGGAGTGCGTGGAGACCAAGGACGGGCTCCACGTGTGGGAGGACCACTTCCTCCCCGAGATCGTCGACCCCCTCGCCGACACGGTCCTTGCCGACGGCGAGAGCGGCGAACTGGTCTTCACTTCGCTCACCAAGGAAGCCCTGCCGGTCATCCGCTACCGCACACGCGACCTCACCCGGCTGCTACCGGGCACGGCCCGTCCCGCTTTCCGCAGGATCGAGAAGATCACCGGACGCAGCGACGACATGATCATCCTGCGGGGGGTGAACGTGTTCCCCAGCCAGATCGAGGAGATCGTGCTGGCTACGCAAGGCATGGCGCCGCACTTCCAGGTGCAGCTGACCCGGCGCGGACGCATGGACCACATGGCCGTACGCGTGGAGGCTCGTCCCGGCGCCCTGCCCGAGCAGCGGGAGGAGGCGGCCCGTGCCATCGCCCGCGGCGTCAAGGACGGGGTGGGCGTGAGCGTCGAAGTGGAGATCGTGGGACCGGAGACACTCGAACGCTCGCTCGGCAAGATCCAGCGGATCAGGGACCTGCGCCGGTCCTGACGACCTGCTTGCCACAATGGCCCTATGAGCCCCATACCCGCACCGAGCAACGAGCGTCGCAGCCGCCCCGTCTACGACCGCGACTCCGTCCTGGAGATCGCGGTCGCCGTCTTCAACGAGCGCGGCTACGACGGCGCCGGCATGGAACACCTGGCCAAGGCTCTGGGCCTGAGCAAGTCGAGCATCTACCACCATGTCTCGGGCAAGGAGGAACTCCTCGACCTTGCCGTCGCCCGCGCTCTGGACGCCCTGTTCGCCGTCCTGGACGAGGAAGATGAAGAGTCGGCCACCAGCGCGACCGCCCGTCTGCGGCACATCGTCCACCGCAGCGTGGAGGTCCTGGCGGCTCAGCTCCCCTACGTGACCCTGATGCTGAGAATCCGTGGCAACAGCCCGGTCGAACGGCGGGCGCTGGAGCGACGCCGGGAGTTCGACCACCGTGTCGCCGTGCTGATGGCGGACGCGGCGGCCGAGGGTGGTGTGCGCGCCGACATCGACCCCCACCTCGCCAGTCGTCTGCTGTTCGGATGCGTCAACTCGCTCATCGAGTGGTACCGCCCGGACGGCGAAGTACCGGTCACGGTCCTGGCCGACGCCCTGGTGACCGTCCTCTTCGATGGCCTGCGCGGCACTGCTGAGCCCCGGGCCCGGGAGGACACCACCAAGGTCGAGGAGGGATGACTTCGGCAGGCTGGGCCGATGAGGGCCCTGTGCGGCAAGCCCGCATGCGGTCCCGCCAGGTGTGAAGCGCCTTTTCACACGCCCGCGGTCTCCCATGGGGCGCCACGTCCGTGCGCTTCCTCGAACACCAGCCAGGTGCGGCTGCCGCGCACACCGGGGGTGCCTTGGATGCGCTCCAGCACCACGTGCCGCAGTGCAGTGTTGTCCGGGGCGCGGACCAGGACCATGACGTCGTAGTCGCCACCCATGAGGGCGATGTGCTCGACGAACGGGATCTCCTGGAGTTTGGCGGACACCGTGCGCCAGGCCGTCTGGTCGATGGTCACCGAGACATAGGCGGTCGTGCCCAGGCCCGCCTTGGCCGGGTTCAGTTGCACGGTGAAGCCGGAGATCAGGCCGTCGTCGACCATCCGCGCGATCCGCGTGTAGGCGTTGGCGCGCGAGATGTGGGCCCGGTCGGCCAGCGCCCGGACTGAGATCCGCCCGTCACCCTGCAGCTCCGCGATGATCGCCCGGTCGATCGGATCCAGATGGGCGGCAAAACGTCCGGCGCCAACGACCTCGGACTCCTCTTCGGTCGACACTTTTCCCCAATCAAGTCGCATGTACGGCAATACGTCGCCGCTTTTCGCGAAGGCTTGAACACATATGTAGCACAGGCGAGCATCCGTGTACTCAGTGTCCACAGAAAGCGAGCGTCGCCATGTCCGTGAGGGCCCTTCGCCAGGCAGTCGACGGCCTTCTGCCGTCCCTTGCCCCGGTGCGGTTCGTGGCCGAGGACGGCACCGCCGTCAAGGCCCCGGCCGGCTACACCCGCCCGCCGGACGACCTGCTGCGCGAGGCGTGGCGCCGGATGGTGATCGGGCGCCGCTTCGACACCCAGGCCACCGCGCTGACCAAGCAGGGCCGGCTCGCTGTCTATCCCTCCAGCCGCGGACAGGAGGCCTGCCAGATCGCGGGCGTCCTCGCACTGCGCGCGCAGGACTGGCTCTTCCCCACCTACCGTGACTCCGTCGCCCTGGTCTCCCGAGGACTGGACCCCATGCAGGTGCTCACCCTGCTGCGGGGTGGATGGCACTGCGGCTACGACCCGGCAGCGGTACGGGTGGCCCCCCAGTGCACCCCGCTGGCCACCCAGACCATCCACGCCGTCGGCATGGCCGAGGCCCTGCGCCGCAACGGCGAGGACGGCGTGGCGATGGCGTTCATCGGCGACGGCGGCACCAGCGAGGGGGACTTCCACGAGGCGCTGAACTACGCCGCCGTACTGCGCGCGCCCGTGGTGTTCTTCGTCCAGAACAACAAGTACGCCATCTCCGTGCCGCTTGCCCGGCAGAGCGCGGCCCCGGCCCTGGCCTACAAGGGCATCGGCTACGGCATGCGCTCGGAGCAGGTCGACGGCAACGACCTGCTCGCGGTGCTGTCCGTGCTGACCGCCGCGGTCGAGCACGCCCGCTCCGGACAGGGCCCCTTCCTGGTCGAGGCGCACACCTACCGCATGGACGCGCACACCAACGCCGACGACGCCACCCGCTACCGCCAGGCCGACGAAGTGGAGACCTGGGCGGCGGCCGACCCGCTGACCCGGCTGGAGACCCATCTGCGCGCCCAGGGCGTGATCACCGACGCAGACGTCGACGCCGTCCAGGAGGAGGCCGAGGCGCTGGCCGCGACCGTACGCGCGGGCATGAACGCCGACGTGCAGGCGGACGCATTTGAGCTGTTCGAGCATGTCTTCGCCGAACCCACCCCTCAACTACGCGAGCAGCGTGCGCTGTTGGCATCCGAGCTCGACGCCCAGGAGAACTGACCATGACCACGGTGACGATGGCGCAGGCGCTGAACGCCGCCCTGCGCGACGCCCTGCGCGAGGACGAGCGGGTGCTGGTCTTCGGCGAGGACGTGGGCCCCCTCGGTGGAGTCTTCCGCATCACCGACGGACTGACGAAGGAGTTCGGCGACCAGCGGTGCTTCGATACCCCGCTGGCCGAGTCCGGCATCGTCGGGCTGGCCGTCGGCATGGCCATGGGCGGCTTCCGCCCCGTGGTGGAGATGCAGTTCGACGCCTTCGCCTACCCCGCGTTCGAGCAGATCGCCTCCCACGTGGCCAAACTGCGCAACCGCACGCGCGGGCAACTCGCTCTGCCCATGGTGATCCGCATTCCCTACGCGGGCGGCATCGGCGGCGTGGAACACCACTGCGACTCCAGCGAGGCGTACTACGCCCACACCCCCGGCCTGAAAGTCGTCACCCCCGCGACCGCGGAGGACGCCTACTGGCTGCTGCGCGACGCGATCGCGGATCCCGACCCAGTGGTCTTCATGGAGCCCAAGCGGCTGTACTGGTCCAAGCAGGAAACCGACCTCGCCACACGCCGCGCCGAGCCGTTCGGCCGGGCGGTCGTACGCCGCGAGGGAACCGACGCGACACTGGTCGCCTACGGCCCCAGCGTCCCCGTCGCCCTGGAGGCGGCCGAGGCCGCCGCGAGCGAGGGCCGCAGCCTGGAGGTCGTCGACCTGCGGTCCCTGGTCCCCTTCGACGACGAGACCGTCGCCGCCTCCGTGCGGCGCACCGGCCGCTGCGTCGTCGTCCACGAGGCCCAGGGCTTCGCCGGGATCGGAGGCGAGATCGTCGCCCGGGTACAGGAACGCTGCTTCCACTCCTTGGCCGCCCCCGTTCTGCGAATCACGGGATTCGACATCCCCTATCCCCCACCCAAGCTGGAGCACGCGCACCTGCCCGGTGTGGACCGTGTCCTGGACGCGGTCGACCGCCTGCAGTTCGACGACGAACCCGACCTTCTGCACCTGGCCCGGGAGGCATCGTGACCGACAACACCCGAGAGCAGGTCTTCTGCCTGCCCGACCTCGGCGAGGGTCTCACCGACGCCGAGATCGTCGAGTGGAAAGTGGCCGTCGGAGACACCGTCACCGTCGACCAGATCATCGTGGAGGTCGAGACGGCCAAGGCCGCCGTCGAGGTACCCGTCCCCTACGCCGGAACTGTGCTCACCCTCCATGCCGATGCCGGCTCCCCACTCGCCGTCGGCGCACCCCTCATCTCCGTCGGAGCACCGGCGCCCTCCGAGCCACCGGCACCCGAGACCGGCGCCCCGGGCGAGAACCCGGGGGTGGCCGAGGATCCGGCGGCGACCCGCTACCGAGAAGAGGAACAGGGCGGCTCCGGCAACGTCCTGATCGGATACGGCACCGGCCACGGGCCCTCCGCCCGACGGCGCCGCCGCGCCACCACGCCAGCAGCTTCAGTCACGTCCAACCGGCCGACCATGGTCGGCGAAGCACCGCGAGCGATCTCCCCGCTGGTGCGCAAACTGGCCCGCGACCACGGTGTGGACATCACGGCGCTGCCGACGAGTGGGCCCCACGGTGTGGCCCGGCGCCGCGACGTGGAACAGGCCATCGCCCGCTCCGCCCGCCCCGCACCCCAAGGCGCGCCTTCCTACCCAGCCCGGGAGGCAGTCGAGCGGATCCCGCTGCGCGGGCTGCGACGCGCGGTGGCCGACAAGCTCTCCCGCAGCCGCACAGAGATCCCCGACGCCACCACCTGGGTCGACGTCGACGCTACCGGACTGCTGGAGGCGAAGAACACGCTGAAGGCAGCTCACCCAGACCTCGGCATCGGACTGCTCGCGATCCTCGCCCGCATCTGCGTCGCCGGCCTGAAGCGCTTCCCCGAGCTGAACTCCAGCGTCGACACCGCAGCCGGCGAGATCGTCCGCTACCCGCACATCAACCTCGGCTTCGCGGCGCAGACCGAGCGCGGCCTGGTCGTCCCCGTCGTACGCGACGCACACCGCATGACCACCGCCCAGATCGCCGCCGAACTGGCCCGGCTGACCGGCCTGGCACGAACAGGTCCCCTGCCCCCCGATGCTCTCACCGGCGGAACATTCACCCTCAACAACTACGGCATCTTCGGCGTTGACGGATCCACCCCCATCATCAACCACCCCGAAGCCGCCCTCTTGGGTGTGGGCCGCGTCTTCGACAAACCCTGGGCCGTGGACGGATCCCTGGAGGTCCGCAAGGTCACCCAACTGTCGCTGACCTTCGACCACCGGGTCTGCGACGGCGGCGCGGCCGGAGGCTTCCTGCGCTACATCGCCGACTGCGTCGAACGGCCGACCACCTTGCTTGCCGACATGTGACCGTTCCGAGCGCTGGCGGTACGCGCCGCGCGGCCCCGTACAGCACGCCCGTGTGCTACTGCGCCCGAGCGGCGCCGTGGGCAGTGGTGCCGGACGCGGATCGGGAACAGCAGACCGAACGGGCGTAGAGCCCACGACACAGAATGGATTCCTGGTATGACCTTTCGCACGCCGGGCGAGCTGCATTGCACGACAGCCGGACAGCCGTCACTGCGGTTGCGTGCCGCATTGGACGACGTGCCCGCCTATGTGCCCGGCCCCGCCGCCGCAACCGGCACCGCGGCGGGCTGGAAGCTGTCCTCGAACGAAAACCCCTTCCCACCGCTGCCCGGCGTGCTCGAAGCGGTGACGACCGCATCCGAGCAGCTCAACCGCTACCCCGACATGGCCTGCGGCGCCCTGACCGACGAACTCGCCACCCGGCTGAACGTCCCGGCCGGGCATATCGCCGTGGGCACCGGCTCCAGCGGACTGCTGCAGCAGCTTCTGCACATCACCGCCGAACCGGGCGACGAGGTCGTCTACCCCTGGCGGTCCTTCGAGTCCTATCGGATCGTCACCCGTCTCACCGGTGCCCGGCCCATCCAGGTCCCCCTCACCCACGACGAAGCCCACGACCTGGACGCCATGGCCCGTGCTATCACCGACCGCACCCGGCTTGTCCTGGTATGCACACCGAACAATCCCACTGGTCGTGCGCTGCACCACGGCGAACTCGAACGCTTCCTGGACCGCGTGCCTGCCGACGTGCTGGTGGCCGTCGACGAGGCCTACGCGGAGTTCGTCCGCGATCCGCACTGCGCCGACGCCCTGGCGCTGTACCGGCACCGGCCCAACCTCGTCGTGCTGCGCACCTTCTCCAAGGCCTACGGCCTTGCCGGGCTACGTGTTGGATACGCCGTCGCCCACCCGCCGGTCATCACAGCACTCCGCAAAGCAGCCGTCCCGTTCGGCGTCTCCACCGTCGCCCACGACGCCGCGATCGCCTCGCTGCGGCGCGAGGACGAGCTGATGGCGCGGGTTGAGCGCCTTGTCGCCGAACGTGAACGCGTACGCGCAGCACTACTCGAACAGGGCTGGACGGTTTGCGACAGCCAGGCCAACTTCCTGTGGCTGCGCCCGGGTGAGCACACCAGTGCCTTCGCCGCGGCGTGCCAACGGGCTGGGGTGTCCGTCCGCCCCTACGGCACCGAAGGCGTCCGCATCACGATAGGAGAACCCCAAGCCAACGACATCATATTGACCACTGCGGAAGCCTTTCACCGGGGCCACTTCCGGAAGGCGGTCTCCTGACCCACCACGATGCCGAGCCGCGATACGGCGGCGAACAGTTCGGTTCGCAGGTGCTCGGGGCACTGGGCTTGCAGCAGGCCGGCCGACCACTGCATCGAGCGACTGGCTACGTCACGCACCATGCCACCGCCACCCAGTTCGTTGTCCATGCCGCTGATGGCGGTGGCCGCGGCCAAGACCTGGTCGAGGTGGCTCGGGTTGACGGTCGTCGGGAGAGACAGATCGGAGGGGGCGAAGACGTCGGTGAGGTCGAAAGTGGCTATGGCGGCGATGCCGCTGATTTGGAGGAACGAGCGTCGAATCACGGGCTCATGGCTCCCAGGGCGAAGAGTCGGTTCGTCTCTGCCCAGGATGCGGCCTGTCGGCGCCTGAACGTGTCCCCCCCTGCGCGTGGAAGCCTTATCGGCATCAGCCCGTTTTTTTATCGGCATCGCGATTGCCGAAGGCCATCGGCCACGCGCGGTCAAGCAGCCCTCCCGTGCGGAGGACATCATCGAGCCGTTGAACGACATCGCGACGGCGGCTCGGGTACTTGCCCTTCTCGATCGACAAGATCATGTCGTCGCTGACCTGCACTAACCGTCCCAGCTCCTTGGCCGACAGTCCCTGCTCCAAGCGCAGTCTGCGCAGCTCGTTCCCGAACCACTCCTGGGGGGACGCCCCCGGATCGAGCTCTGGTACTGGAACGCGGACCGGCCGGGAGGCGGGCTGGAGGCAGGCTGGAGGCAGGCTGGCCGGCATGGCGGCTGGGCATGGTACCGAGCCGCCACGCCCGCGAGGTGCTGGGCGTGCCCGTGCCCTCGGCGGAGTGAGGCGTTGGACATGACGCCGCCGTCACTCCCGCGTCACTCCTGGCGGGAGGACTCGCCCGCCGTGCCGGCCTTCTCGCCGGAGGAGTCGGTCTCCTTGAAGTCGACCCGCTGCATGTGCTTGTTCATCGACTTCATCAGGCCCCATACGGCCACGGCCATCACCGCGAAGACGATGAAGCCGAGGACGCCGGGGGTGACCTTGTTCTCGTCGACCTCCTTGGCCAGGGGGAGGAGATGCGTCAGTGCCAGGCTCGCGCTCATGTCAGGCATTGTCGCGGATGCCCGCAAAGAGGTCGTCCTCGGGGAGGGAGGTATCGACGAGGGACTTGGCGAGCTCGTACTCCTCCGTCGGCCAGACCTCCTTCTGGATCTCCATGGGGACCTTGAACCAGCCGCCGTCGGGGTCGATCTGCGTGGCGTGCGCGATCAGCGCCTTGTCACGGGTCTCGAAGAAGTCGGCGCACGGAACGTGCGTGGTCAGCGTGCGCTCGGCGCGCTGGAACTCGTCCCAGCGCTTGAGCCACTCCCCGTACGGCGACTCAAGACCCCGGTCCAGCATCGCGCGGTGCAGGGCCTCGGTGCGGGGGCGGTTGAAGCCCTGGTTGTAGTACAGCTTCAGCGGCCGGTACACCGGGCCGTACTCGCTCTCCGGGTACTTCTCCGCGTCCGCCGCGCCCTCGAACGCCACCATCGAGATCTTGTGGGTCATGATGTGGTCGGGGTGCGGGTAGCCGCCGTTCTCGTCGTAGGTGGTGATCACCTGCGGGCGGAAGGAGCGGATCTGCCGCACCAGCTCACCGGCCGCCTTGTCGACGTCCTCCAGGGCGAAGCAGCCGGCCGGCAGCGGCGGCAGCGGGTCGCCCTCGGGCAGGCCGGAGTCGACGAAGCCGAGCCACTCCTGCTTCACGCCGAGGATCTCCCGGGCCTCGTCCATCTCCTTGCGGCGCACCTCGTGGATGTTCTCCTCGATGTAGGTGTCGCCCTGCAGCTTGGGGTTGAGGATGGAGCCGCGCTCCCCGCCGGTGCAGGTCACGACCAGCACATCCACACCCTCGGACACGTACTTCGCCATGGTCGCCGCGCCCTTGCTCGACTCGTCGTCGGGGTGCGCGTGAACGGCCATCAGTCGCAGCTGGTCAGTCAAGACTCAATCCTCAGCAAGTCGGCGCCCCACTTCCGGGGGTGCGTTCGGCGGCTTCTATAGTGACCCAATCGGGGGGCGAATAATTCCGGGCCCGGCGCCAAAGGCCCCTTTCGGGACACTCGTCCCCGCTTCGGCCGAGAGGACGATCATGAGTACGGCGAGCACGCGGCCGCCCGAGGGGCGCTACGGCCGTTCCCCGGACGCGGACGCGCGCACGGACCGTCGGCTCAGGACCGCCGGAGCGGTGCTCGGCGCGGTCCTGATCGCACTGGTCGGTTTCTTCGCCTACCACTACGTCGGACAGAACGAGATCAACGCCCAGGTGATCGCCTTCAAGGCCGTCTCGGACGACGCGGTCGAGGCGCATCTGGAGGTCCACAAGGACGCCGGCGTCTCCGGCTACTGCACACTGCGCTCCCAGACCGGCGAGGGCGCCGAGGTGGGCCGCGCGGACTTCTCCTTCTCCGGAGCGGCCACGCGCATCGACAAGGTCGTCACGCTCCGTACGACGGCCCGCGGGACGACCGCCGAACTGCTCGGCTGCCACGCCCGCTGAGGACATCCGCCATACGTAGGGTCTGACCTGCGTGGACGAGATTCTGGCGGCTTATGTCCTCCCCCTTTGGCCATTGAATTGTTAGGCTCGTGGTTTCGCCCTTCCGTGAAGGAACATTCTTCTGGGTAGGGCGATGCTTTGTATTCCCAGTACCGACGAGGAGCACCTGTGACCCAGACCAGCGAGAACGTCACCTGGCTGACCCAGGAGGCGTACAACCAGCTCAAGGCCGAGCTGGAGTACCTGTCTGGTCCTGCGCGCACGGAGATCGCAGCCAAGATCGCGGCAGCGCGCGAGGAGGGCGACCTGCGCGAGAACGGCGGGTACCACGCGGCCAAGGAGGAGCAGGGCAAGCAGGAGCTCCGTGTGCGCCAGCTGACCCAGCTCCTGGAGAACGCCAAGGTGGGCGAGGCTCCGGTCTCGGCCGACGGGGCGGTCGCGCCCGGCATGGTCGTGACGATCGCCTTCGACGGCGACGAGGACGACACGCTGGCGTTCCTGCTCGCCTCGCGCGAGTACGCGAGCGCCGACATCGAGACGTACTCGCCGCAGTCCCCGCTGGGCTCCGGTGTCCTCGGCCACAAGGTCGGCGAGGACGTGGAGTACGAGCTGCCGAACGGCAAGATGGCCTCGGTGCGGATCCTGAAGGCCGAGCCGTACTCGGGCTGAGCCCCGCCCCTGATCACGGGCGATGCCCTCGGCGTCCACTGCGGACACCGAGGGCATCGTCATGCCCGCCGGCGTCAGGCGGTGGCCGAGCGGTACTTGCGGACCGCCAGCGTCCGGAATATCACGACGATCAGCACGGAGTAGATCAGCGAGGCCCAGATCGGGTGCTCCATCGGCCAGGCCTGCGACTGCGACTGGCCGGGGTTGGCGAACAGGACACGGGCGGCCTGGACCGTGGCGCTGAACGGGTTCCACTCGGCGATGTGCCGCAGCCACGGGGTCATGTGGCTGGTGTCGACGAAGGCGTTGGAGATGAACGTCACCGGGAAGAGCCAGATCAGGCCGCCCGAGGTCGCCGCCTCCGGCGTCCGCACCGACAGGCCGATCAGGGCGCCGATCCAGGTGAACGCGTAACCGAGCAGGAGCAGCAGGCCGAAGCCGGCCGCGACCTTCACGGCGTCGGTGCTGCCGTCCGAGCCGGCGCGCCAGCCGACCAGCAGGGCGACGACGGCGAGGACGAGCAGGGTCAGCGCCGTCTGGACCAGGTCGGCCAGCGTGCGCCCGGTGAGCACCGCTCCGCGCGCCATCGGCAGGGAGCGGAAGCGGTCGATGAGGCCCTTGTGCATGTCGTCGGCGATGCCCGCGCCGGAGCTGGCGGTGGCGAACGTGACGGTCTGCGCGAAGATGCCGGCCATCAGGAAGTTGGTGTAGGCGGCCGAGCTGGTGCTGCCTCCGATCTGCATGGATCCGCCGAACACGTAGGTGAACAGCACCACGAACATGATCGGCTGGATGAGCCCGAAGACTGTGCGTGGGTGTGGTTCTGGTTGCAGCCGTCCCCCTCACTCTCGCAGGCCTCCAGCTCCAGCGCCGTGAACCTCGGATCGATGCTGCCCCAAACTTCCATGGGTGGCAGGACCATGAGCGGGGGCACAGGAACGCCACCGCAGCGCTTCAGAGCCTCCATGGCGGCCTCCCAGGCGCCCGAGGTACGCCAGGCCTCCGCACGCCTCCTCGCAGCACCCCAGGAGTTCCCGGACATCCTCACATCACTCCACCCCGCGGCGGTCCGCAGCTTCCACAAGATCGCCTCGAACATCTCGCGCTTCGGCGTCCCGGTCTGGCGAAAGTCGGGAAGGACCGCGTCAACCCTGGCCCACTCCCCATCGCTGATCTTGAGCGGCACCAGCGTGCCCGTCTCCCTGTGCCACTCCGTGAGGGGGTCGGCGATCCCCTTCCGGTGCGGCTGCCCCTTGCCGGTTACCTGTACGCGGATGTCCAGGAGGTCAAGAAGGTCCCGGCGCTGTACAGGAGTGAAGGAGTCCATCTCGGTCGCCCGCTCCTCCACCAAGGAAACGATCTCGTCCGCCCGTTGCTGCTGTTCTTCGGCCTCCCTGAGCCAGCGAGCCAAACGGTCACGCTCGGCGATCAGTTCGTCTTCCTTCGCTTGGAGGGCTTGTTTCACCTCTCGGATGGTCTCCTCATCGATGCCGTCTCCGGCGCCCTCACCCAACTCGTCTTCGAAGATCTGGGTGAGCTTTTCGAGGAGCTGACCCTTGCGGCTGGCCCTCTTCTTCTCGATCTGCGCGTCCAGCTCAGCGAGACGCTTCCGGTACGTCTCAGCGCGTGCCGGGATCGCTCCCAACCACTTGGCGGCGAGTGCCCTGAACTTGTCCACCTCCGAGAGCAGAGCCTCAACCTCAGTCCAGATGGCCTTTTCTACGTCGGGTGCGGGGAGTTCCGTGCACTCGCACTTCAGTCCCAGCCGCTTTCCCATGCACCGGTAGTAGGCGATGGGAGACTCGGCAGGCTTTCCACCTGTGTAGTAGCCGCCGCACAGTGCGTGCAGGCGACCGGTGAACAGGTAGTGAGTGAGGTTCTTCTTCTTGAACGAACGCCGGTTGAGAGCCCTTCGGAGAGCTTCCACCCGCTTCGGATCACTGATCGGCCGAGGAACCTCGATCCGGAAGACCTCAAAGGTCTCCTCTTCGTCTTCTTCGGTGGTGCGCTCGATGCGGAACTCCACGTATCCGTCAAGGGCTGTGGAGTTGAGACGCTTGGCAAGGTTCGCGCCTGTCCACGACAGGCCCTTACGAGTGCGGGAGCCTAGATTGTTCAGGTGCGCGGCAGCCTCATCGCGCGAGTAGCCGAGGTCCACAAGCAGACTCGCGGCAATATCGATCACCTGAACCTCGTCCTCACAGAGGACCGGAACGGCCTTACTGCCCTTACCGCTGAGCATCACGCCGTACGGAGGCTGGCCAAGTGGCCAACCGCCAGCGGCCAACTTCTGATCCCGACCGCCCGCGGTTCGCTCAAGGATCAGGGTGTGTTCCAGCTCCGCCATGTACGACAACAGGCTGAGCATGATGCCGAATAGCTCGTCGTCACTGTCCAGGCGACCATCCGCCGTAGCAACCCTGATCTTGTGGTGCTTGGTGGCGTTGAACACCCAGAGGTGGATGTCCTCCATGGTCCGCCCAATGCGGTCCAGCTTGCCGAACACGACGAGGTCGATCAGGCCTTTCTCAATGGCCTCGGTCATCTCGTCGAGGTCAGGTCGCGAGTCCTTCTTTCCGGACTCTCCGCCGTCGACGTAAACCTTGTGAATCTTGTACTTGCCAGGGCCGAGCTTGTAGTTCAGCCATGCCATGCACTGCTTTTTCTGAGTGTCGAGGCCGTATCCCTCGACCTGCTTCGCGGTAGATACGCGAAGGTAGACGGCTACCCGAATCACGCCCCGAGCGGTCCGACGCCCGCGCATGACGGTACCCTTCCCCATGTCAGTCCCTCCGTGACTGGCAGGCCGGTCCACGACTGGCCTGGCCCCAGGGGGTAGCCGCCCCCTGGGGTCTCCATGTGAATCCCCCTCAGGGTAGCCGCCCCACTTGCTACTCGACAGGCGCTCTCTGACAAATTCCGCCATTTTTATGCTTGTTGGGCAGATGACCGAACAACAGGTCCGCTAGGCGCTGCTCTTGGCGTTCGCCCCCACTCAACAGCGCGCCAGTGAGCGTTTTCCATCCTCAATCTGAACTGGCCAGATGCAGGGAGAGGACGGCCTGGACGAGGCTCGTGATGCGGGTGGTCGAGCAGCGGAGCTTGCGGAGGAGTCGCCAGGACTTGAGGGCGGCGACGGCTTGTTCAACTAGGGCCCGGATCTTCGCATGGGACCGGTTGGCAGCCTGCTGGCCTGCGGAAAGGGTCTTCCACCGTCCGCGGTGGGGGACACGGACCGTGCCGTCGGCGCCCTGGTAACCCTTATCGGCCCAGCAGGCGATGCCAGCCTCGGCGAGGGCATCGATGATGCCGTGATCGCGAGCCGCCCGGACGTCGTGGGCGGGCCCCGGGCAGAGCTGGCGAGGCCCACAGCAGGCGGCCGCACGGGTCAGCGAGGACCTGCACGTTCATGCCGTGTTTCTTGTGCTTTCCCGAGTAGAAGGGCCGGTCAATGGCGATCCGGTCGATGGGCAGCAGCGTCCCGTCCAGCAGGACGAACGCCTTCATCGACGCCACCCGGACTGCCTCGGCGAGGGTCGGAGCGAGGGCGGCCAGGATGTCCACCGCTTCGGTGATGTAGCGGTAGGCGGTGGTGCTGACGCCGAACCCGGCCGCGAGTTGGGCGTAGGGGTGTCCGTTGCGCAGATGGGCGAGGGTGAGCAGGGCCTGGCGGCCCGCGCTCAGGCGGCGCCATCGGGTGCCAAGGACCCGGCGGTGTGCGCGCAGCCGGGAGGTGAGGAAGCGCAGGGCGGCGCTGGACAGGTCCAGCCCGGATCGGTAGATAAGCATGCGAAGCCTCTGGTGGAGACGGATTTCTTGGTCGAAATCCCATCTACCAGGGGCTTCACCTGGTCGTCAGCCCAATTCCGTCGCTACCTGGCAGGTTGGCACTGCCAGGAGAGGCTGTCCGCAGGCCAGCAGGCTGTGAACGGCGCCGCGAAAATCCGCGCGCCCAGCGAACAGGCCATAGCCGTCCTGAAAACCTGGCGCCTGTTATGCAGGCTGCGGTGCACCACCCTGGATCACCAGCCTCATCCAGGGTGGTCGCTACCCTCAAACCTCAAGTGCACCGCGAAGCTGAGACTGACCGCGAGGGGCTGTCCCTTCACGTCAGGAGCAAAACGAACACCGTATAGAGCAGGGCGATGCCGACCGCGACGAAGAGGATCCCGCCGTCGGTGGTCTTCCAGGCGGGCCGCTCAAACTCTCCCGCCGACATCGCCCTCTTGGGATTCCGTGGATCGTAAACGACCTCGATGACGGACGAGCGCCCCCCTGTGGGTAGGTACTCGGGAGCTACGGTTACGTAGTGGCGCTTCCCCTCGTGGTCTCGGTAGATGACGTCCACCGAGAGAATCCCGGACCCCCAGCTGTCGCCGCCCTTTTGCCCCTGCGTGCGCACGCCACGCCGCTTGAGGATGAAACGCGGCCAGTTGGCCGCCACGGCAAACACCAGAATGGCCAGCGAGGGTATGTACCCCATCAGATAGACACCCGGCACCGCAGCCCCCGTTCAGTGATCATCCTGCGCATGATGCCATGCACTGCCGGAGTCGTCATCGAGATGGGCGTCCCGTGTGCCTGAAGGCGACAACGCCACCCAGCGCCATGGCGAACGGGCAACCGCCGGCCACGAGTACCTGGCAACCACACATGCCAGCTCACCCAGGATGGAAAGGGCTCACTGACCTTCAAAGCGTGGTGTCGGTAGGGCTGACGGTCCGTGATCCCTGCGGTACGCCAAGTGCATGAGGTATGCGCAAGGGGGCGGGCTGACCGACGAACGGCGGGCCTTCCGCGAGGAGTTGCGGTTGGAGGCGGCCGAGCGCTTCCAGCAGGGCGACGAGAACAGGGTCATCACTCACAACCTGCGGGTCAGCGTCCGGTCGGTACAGCGCTGGCGCAAGGCCTGGTCGCAGGACGGGCCGAGAGCCCTGGCCTCGAAGGGCCCGGCATCGCTGCCTCTGCTCAGCGACGAACTGTTCGCCGTGGTGGAGCGTGAGCTGGCCAAGGGGCCAGTGGCACATGGGTGGCCGGACCAGACCTGGACCCTGTCGCGGATCAAGACGCTGATCGGGCGCCGCTTCCACAAGAGCTACACCCCGCAAGGGGTGGCCGCCCTGCTCAAGCGGCACGGCTGGAGCTGCCAGGTCCCCGCCCGGCGGGCGATCGAGCGGGACGAGAACGCGGTGGCCGGCTGGATGAAGGAGACCTGGCTCCAGGTGGAAGGACCGTGGCGGCGCTCGACGCCTGGCTCGTCTTCGAGGACGAGGCCGGATTCTCGATGACGCCGCCGACCACCCGCACTTCGTCCCGCCGCGGCCACACCCCCGTGGTCCGCGTTCGGGGCCGCTCCCGCCGCCGCTTATCGGTGGCCGCCCTGGCCTGCTACAAGGCCGGCAAACCCTCGAAGCTGATCTACCATCCCTGCCCGGACGCCCGGCCCGATGGGCGCAAAAGCTTCTCCTGGAAGGACTACCGCGACCTGATCCAGACCGCCCACCAGCAGCTTGGCGGCCCGATGGTGCTGGTCTGAGACAACCTCAACACCCACCTCACCGCCGGCATGCGCCGCTACATCGCCGACCGCGACTGGCTCACCGTCTTCCAACTGCCGCCCTACGCACCCGACCTCAACCCGGTCGAGGGCATCTGGTCCGTCCTACGGCACACCACCGTGGCCAATCGCGCCTTCGCCGACCCCGATGACTTGATCACTGCCGTCCGACGCGGCCTCCGCCAGCTCCAGTACCGCCATGACGTCCTCGACGGCTGCCTCACCAGCACCGGCCTCCGACGCCCGCCACCATGACGACATCACGCATTCAAGGTCAGTAGCTTGGCCCCCGTCCCGCCCAGCCTGCAGTACCCGTTCGGGTTTTTGGTGTCCGAAAGGTAGTGCTGGTGACAGCACCCCGAGGTACAAGAAGAGCCCCCTCCGCCCTGGAGGGGGCTCCGTTGCATGTTGCTGTCCCTGGTCAGCGCCGTATGCGGGCCAATTGCCACCTAGCCAACCTTGGCGAACAGGATCCGGGAAGGCGGAGTCATCAACCGGCCGCCCGGCGGTACTTGCGGACCGCGAGGGTGCGGAAGATCAGGATGATCACGATCGACCAGATCAGCGAGGCCCACACGGGGTGTTGCATGGGCCAGGCGTCGGGCGTCCGGAAGCCCGGGGGAAGGTTGCCGAACATCTCGCGGCACGCCTGCACGGTGGCGCTGAACGGGTTCCACTCCGCGATGTGCCGCAGGAAGGACGGCATCTGGTTCGCGTCGACGAACGCATTTGAGAT
Source organism: Streptomyces sp. V3I7 (assembly GCF_030817495.1). Taxonomy (NCBI): domain Bacteria; kingdom Bacillati; phylum Actinomycetota; class Actinomycetes; order Kitasatosporales; family Streptomycetaceae; genus Streptomyces; species Streptomyces sp. V3I7. Next base: position 4,268,283 of record NZ_JAUSZK010000001.1, on the reverse strand, counting down.
GAACGTCAGCGGAAACAGCCAGATCAGACCGCCCGAGGTCGCCGCTTCAGGAGTGCGCACGGACAGGCCTATGAGTGCGCCGATCCACGAGAACGCGTACCCGAGGAGCAGGAGCAGGCCGAATCCGGCGAGCGCCTTGCCCAAGTTCTCGTGCGTGCGCCAGCCGACGATCAGGGCGACGACCGCCAGGACGACGAGCGTAAGCGCCGTCTGAGCCAGGTCGGCGATGGTCCGGCCGGTCAGCACCGCACCACGTGCCATCGGCAGGGAGCGGAAGCGGTCGATGAGACCCTTGTGCATGTCGTCGGCGATGCCCGCACCCGCGCCCGCCGTGGCGAACGTGACGGTCTGGGCAAAGATGCCGGCCATCAGGAACTCGCGGTAGGCCTGGGTGGCGTTGGACGAGCCGACCTGGATCGAGCCGCCGAACACGTAGGTGAACAGCACCACGAACATGATTGGCTGGATCAGCCCAAAAATAAGCATTTCGGGAATCCGGCCCATGCGGATCAAGTTCCGATGGGCGACGACCAGGGAATCGCTCATGGCGCTCACTTCACCTGCTCCTTCGAGGCGTTGGACCGCTGGTCTTGGATGCGCGGCGAGATGGAACCTCGCCGAGACGAGCGAACAGGATCCGGAATCCGTGACATGCGGATCAGGTTCCGCTGGGCCACGATCAGCGAGTCGCGGACGAGCTGGCTGACGGGGTTGGCGGGCGCCGCCACCCGCGCGGTCTCGGTGACGGCACTCACTTCACGGCCTCCTTGCGGCTGTCCTTGCCACTGTCGGTGCGGCCGCCCTGGCCGCCGCCCTCTTCGTCCTTCGCCTCGGCCACGTGCCCCGTCAGCGACAGGAAGACGTCGTCGAGGGTGGGGCGGCGTAGGCCGATGTCGTCCATCTCGATGCCGCGGGTGTCCAGCTCGCGGATGACCTCGGCGAGCAGCTTGGCACCGCCGGTGACGGGAACGGTCAGCTTGCGCGTGTGCTCCTCGACCGTGGTCTCGCCCTTGCCGAAGCCGCGCAGCACCTCGGCGGCGACCGGTATGTGCTCCCGCTCGTGCACGACGACCTCGACGCGCTCGCCGCCTGTGCGGGCCTTGAGCTGGTCGGAGGTGCCCTGGGCGATGACGCGGCCGTGGTCGACGACCGCGATGTCGTGGGCGAGGTGGTCGGCCTCCTCCAGGTACTGGGTGGTGAGCAGCAGCGTGGTACCGCCGGAGACCAGCTGCTTGATGACCTCCCACAACTGCTGGCGGTTGCGCGGGTCGAGGCCGGTCGTGGGCTCGTCCATGAACATCACGGGCGGGGAGACCACGAGGGCGGCCGCGAGGTCGAGGCGGCGGCGCATGCCTCCGGAGTAGGTCTTGGTGGGGCGGTCGGCGGCGTCCGTGAGGTTGAACTGCTCCAGCAGCTCCGCCGCGCGGGCCTTCGCCCGCTTCGTCTTCATCTGGTAGAGCCGGCCGACCATCTGGAGGTTCTCCCGGCCGGTGAGGTATTCGTCGACCGCCGCGAACTGGCCGGACAGGCCGATCGAACGGCGCACGGCGTCCGGATGCTCGAGGACGTCGACACCCGCGACGACGGCGTGGCCGCTGTCGGGGCGCAGCAAGGTCGTCAGACAGCGGACGGTCGTCGTCTTGCCCGCGCCGTTCGGCCCGAGCAGGCCGAGGACCGTGCCCTCGGGGACATCGAGGTCGACGCCGTCCAGTGCCCTTACGTCACCGAAGGTCTTCACCAGACCTTCGGCATAGATGGCGCCTGGCATATAAGTCTCCACGTCGTCAGGGATTCGTTGACAGAGCTGAGTTGGTGCGGTGAGGAGCCGAGACACGTCGGCGACGAGCACACGACACACAGTAACGCGATGTATCGCGTCTCACAACGGATTTACTCGAACGAGTGACCGTGGTGGATCAGTCGATGACCGTGTAGCCGGCCTCGCGCAGGGCGTGGGCGACCTCGGTGCAGTGCTCCGGCCCCTTCGTCTCCAGGTGCAGCTCCACCTCCGCCTCCGTGAGCCCGAGCCGCGGATCGGTCCGTACATGGCTCACGTCGAGGACGTTAGCGTCAGCCACTGACAACACCCCGAGCATTTCCGCGAGGGCCCCCGGACTGTCGGGCAGCCGCAGCCGTACGGCCAGGTAGCGGCCCTGCGCGGCCATGCCGTGCCGCAGGACCCGCTGGAGCAGCACCGGGTCGACGTTGCCGCCGGACAGCACCGCGACGACCGGCCCGGGAAACGCGCCGGGATCGATCAGCAGCGCCGCGACCGGGCCCGCTCCGGCCGGCTCGACGACCAGCTTCGCCCGCTCCAGGCACAGCAGCAGCGCGGCGGACAGTTCGTCCTCGGTGACCGTGCGGACCTCGTCGACGAGCGACTCGACGATCCCGAACGGCACGTCGCCGGGCCGCCCCACCTTGATGCCGTCGGCCATCGTCACCGGGTGCTCGATGGACACCGGGCGCCCCGCCGCGAGCGAGGGCGGATACGCCGCCGAGCCCGCCGCCTGCACGCCCACGATCCGCACGTCCGGCCGCAGCGCCTTCACCGCGACGGCGATCCCGGCCGCCAGTCCCCCGCCGCCCATGCCGACGACGATCGTGCCGACCTCCGGGCACTGCTCCAGGATCTCCAGGCCGACCGTGCCCTGTCCCGCGATGATGTCGGGGTGGTCGAAGGGGTGGATGAACACCGCACCGGTCCGGTCCGCGTACTCCCGCGCCGCCGCCAGCGTCTCGTCGACCACGTCACCGTGCAGGCGCACCTCCGCGCCGTACTCCCGGGTGGCGCTGATCTTCGGCAGCGGCGCCCCCTTCGGCATGAACACGGTGGAGTGCACGCCGAGCAGCGACGAGGCCAGCGCCACGCCCTGCGCGTGGTTCCCCGCGCTCGCGGCCACCACGCCGGCGGCCCGCTCCTCGGGCAGCAGCCCGGCGATCCGCACGTACGCGCCGCGCAGCTTGAACGATCCCGTCCGCTGGAGGTTCTCGCACTTGAGGTGGACCGGGGCGCCGACCAGCTGGGACAGGTGCCTGCTGCCCTCCATGGCGGTCACCCGCGCCACGCCCGTGAGCATCTTCTGGGCGCCTCGTACGTCGTCGAGAGTGACGGGGCCCCATGAGTCAGCCGTGCCGTAGCTCATGTCTCCAGTCTCGCAGTTCACCGTCCCGCGCGAGGAGTGTGACGAAGCCCGGGAACGGGTTTGCGCAGGGCCGGTACGGGGCGCCCCCGGGCCGCGTACCCTGTCCCCCATCCAGCACTCTTCTGTGAAGTGAGCCTCCGGCCATGCCCACCACTCCTGACATGTCGACGGACATGACGACAGTCGGCGACACCGGACTCCTCGACGCCCTCCAGCACGAGGTGGCCGTGTTCGCCCGCCGTGCCGAGCAGACCCGGCTCGGCGGCATCGGGCAGGTGCGCAACTCCATGGACCGCGCCGCGTACCTGCTGCTCAACCGGCTCGACAACGAGGGCCCGATGGGTGTGAAGGCCCTCGCGTCGAGCATGGGCATCGACTCCTCGACGGTCACCCGGCAGGTGGCTCCGCTGGTCGACACCGGGCTGGTCAAGCGCACCTCGCACCCCGAGGACGGCCGGGCGGTGGTGCTTCAGCTCTCCCCGCGCGGGCTGGCCCGGCTGGAGGAAGTACGTTCGTCGAGGCGGCAGTTGATGGCCGAGCTGACGCGGGAATGGACACCGGAGGAGCGCGAGTCGTTCTGCACGCTCCTCACGCGCTTCAACGGCGCGCTCTCCGCCCGGATGACGGTCCAGGGCGTGCCCGGGCCGGAGACGCCGCCCACCTCCTGAGCGCGCCCCTCCGGAAACCCGGGCCGCCGGTCGGGCCGCCTCCTGGTTCCGGGCCCTTGACCCCGGGCCGCCGCTGGCCTCATATGAGACCGGGTCCCCGTCGTTCGCGTTTCCACATCCCGTGCCGAACGCCGGCGGGCCTCAGGCGGGAGGCGCGGTGCGTGAACGGCGAGCGTCCCAGGAAGCCCGCCGGGCCCGGGAGTTCGAGGCGTTCGTCGCGGGCGCGGCAGGGCGGCTGCTGCATGCCGCGACCCTGCTGACCGCGGAGGCGCCGGACGACAACCCGCGCGCGCGGCGGCTCCTCGTCCTGGCGCTCGCCCACACCTACGCCTCCTGGGACCGGCTGCGCGGCGACGATCCGTACGACCGCGCCCGCCGGTACCTCGCGACGCGCTTCGCGCGCGGGACGTGGCACCAGTACGGCGGCTTCGGCCGCGCCCGCCCGCACGCGGCGAGCCCGCTGGCCCCGCTCACGCCCCAGGAGCGGCTGATCCTCGTCCTGAGGTTGTACGAGGGCGTCGCCGAGGAGCAGGCCGCGGCGCTGCTCGGCCTGCCGAGGGAGAGGGTACACACCGTGTGCGACCGGGCGACGGCCACACTGCTGCATCCGTCACCGGGGCGCCCATCGGCGGTGACGGGAGTGAAGGCGGCCTCCTCGTGAGGCCGCGGAGAACGGCCCGCGCGGTCCTGCCGGCCGCAGGACGGAGGCCCGTGTGAACCGGCCCCAGCGGGAGGCCGCCGCGCGGCGGATCATGGAGCAGGCGCCGCCGCCGGTGCCGCCGGACCTGTACGCCGAGGCCCTGCGCCGCGGCGCCCGCATGCTGCGCCGCCGCGCCACCGTCCGGCTCCTGCTCTGGCTGCTGCTGGGCGCCGCGGCCGTGGCGTTCGCCGTGTGGGCGCTGACCGTACGCCCGTGGGTGGAGCCGCCCTCCCGGACGACCCCACCCGTCACCGGCTGGTGAACCGTGACCGGCTGAGCCGACTAGCCGAGGGCCTGCTGAAGGTCCTCGAGCAGGTCGTCGACGTTCTCGATGCCCACGGACAGGCGCACGAGGTCGGAGGGGACCTCCAGGGCCGAACCGGCCGCGGAGGCGTGGGTCATGCGGCCCGGGTGCTCGATGAGCGACTCGACGCCGCCCAGGGACTCACCGAGGGTGAACACCTTGGCGCGGTTGCACACCTCGACGGCCGCCTCCTCGCCGCCCGCGACCTGGAAGGAGATCATGCCGCCGAACGCCCTCATCTGCTTGGCGGCGATCTCGTGACCGGGGTGGTCCGGCAGACCCGGGTACAGCACGCGCGTCACGCGCGGGTGCCGGCTCAGCATGTCGGCGATCTTCGTGGCGTTCTCGCTGTGCCGGTCCATGCGCACGGCGAGCGTCTTGGTGCCGCGCAGCACCAGCCAGGAGTCGAACGGACCGGCGACCGCGCCCATCGCGTTCTGGTGGTACGCCAGCTCCTCGCCGAGGCCCTGGTCGGAGACGATCAGGGCGCCGCCGACGACGTCCGAGTGACCGCCCATGTACTTGGTCAGGGAGTGCACGACGACGTCCGCGCCGAGCGAGAGCGGCTGCTGGAGGTAGGACGTGGCGAAGGTGTTGTCCACGACGAGCTTGGCGCCCGCGTCGTGGGCGATCTGAGCGACGGCCGCGATGTCGGTGATGCCGAGCAGCGGGTTGGAGGGGGTCTCCACCCAGACGACCTTGGTCTTCGGGGTCATGGCGGCCCGCACGGATGCCGGGTCGCTGGTGTCGGCCACGGACCACTCCACGCCCCAGCGGGTGGCGACCTTCGCGAACAGACGGAACGTACCGCCGTACGCGTCGTTCGGGATGACCACGTGGTCGCCCGGGCTGAGCAGCGCGCGCAGCAGGGTGTCCTCGGCCGCGAGGCCGGAGGCGAACGCGAGGCCGCGTCGGCCGCCCTCGAGGGCGGCGAGGTTCTCTTCCAGGGCGGTCCTGGTCGGGTTGGCGCTACGGCTGTACTCGTAGCCGCCGCGCAGGCCGCCGACGCCGTCCTGCTTGTAGGTCGAGACCTGGTAGATCGGCGGGACGACCGCGCCGGTGAGGGGATCGGCGGTGTTGCCCGCGTGGATCGCAAGGGTCTCGAAATGCTGGCTGTTATGGGTGTCGCTCATGGGCACCGAGCGTAATGCGCCCGCGGGACTCGTGTCGGACGGCACGGTCGTCCAGGGCGCCGGCAGGGGGCTTCGCGGACCGGGCCGGAGCGGCCGCGCAGCGGCGCCGGGCGGGGTTATCCACAGGATGCCGGGCGGAGTTGGCCAATTGTCGGCGGCGTCTGGTTCGCTGGGGGCATGGAGATTCTCTGGGGCCTGATGGCACTGCTCATGCTGAGCTTCGTGCTGCTCCCCGTCCTGCGGCGCAGGCGCGGGATGATCGAGCGGGTCGCGCCGGGCCACCCGGACGCGGCGGACCCGGCCGCGTACGGATTCGTGCGCGAGGAGGAGCTGGACCTGCGGATGCCCGGCCCCGACCAGGACCTGGTGGACGTCCTGGAGCTGGTGCAGCGCACGCAGGACTACCGGGCGGCGGCGCAGCTGCTGGCCGGCACCGAGGCCGAGGGCGAGCTGCGCTGGCAGCGGGTGCAGGCCTTCGCGGGCGCGGCCGCGCTGGAGCTCCAGCAGCGGCCCGGCGGGGTCAGCGAGACCCCGGGCGGGCAGTGGCTGCGGGTGTGGCGGGCCGAGCAGCCGAAGGACGCGGGCGCCGCGGCGGTGCACGCCGAGTTCCTGGCCCAGCAGGCGTGGCGTACGTCGACGCCGGGCACGGACGACTTCCGGATCATCATGGAGGAGGCCAGGGACGTCTGCGGGCAGGCGGCGCTCCTGGCTCCCGGCGACCCGGTCCCGTACATCACCGAGCTGTCGGTGGCCCGCGGACTGGCTTATCCGCAGCCGGAGTTCGACCGGCTCTGGGCCAAGATCCTGGACCGCGCCCCGCACCACATGGGGGCCCATCTGGCGGCGCTGCACCACTGGTGCGAGAAGTGGCACGGCTCGCGCGAGCAGGCGTACTCCTTCGCGGAGGCCGCCGCGGCCCGCGCCCCCGAGGGCTCCCTGCTGGCGGCGATGCCCCTGTTCGCGGTCTTCGAGCACCTGCCCGAGGTGAATCTGGTGCGCGGCTTCTACCAGAGCGAGGTCGTCACCAAGGCGATCCACGGGGCGCTCCACGCGGCGCACTCCGCGCGTCACGACGACCCGATGCTCGCGCATGTCCGCCATCTGCTGGTCTTCTTCCTGGTCCGCGCCGAGCGCTGGACGGAGGCCATGGGCCAGCTGATACACGTCGACGGCCACGTGGGCGCGCTCCCCTGGACGCTGTCCGGCGACCCGGCCGCCGCGTTCGCCGTCTACCGCGCGCTGGCGGTGGCGGGCTACGAGGCGAACGGCGGCAGCCCGGCGACGCTGCTCAGCTGACGTACCGGGCGTCCGACCGGAATGCGCCCGCCCGTGAGGACGTTGTCCCGAGTGCTCCACCTGCTCCGCCCGAGACCGACAGGGAGACCCCATGCTCTTCGGCCGTACGCCCCAGCTTCCCACCCCTGAGCAGGCACTCAAGGGCCGGCCCGAGCCCGCCTTCGAGGTCCCCGAGCGCCACACGGTCCTCGGCACCCCGCTCGCCGGCCCCTACCCCGAGGGCCTGGAGACCGCCGACTTCGGCCTCGGTTGCTTCTGGGGCGCCGAGCGCAAGTTCTGGCAGCTCCCGGCGGGCGTCCACACCACTCTGGTCGGCTACCAGGGCGGCTCCACCGAGAACCCCCTGTACGAGGAGGTCTGCTCGGGCCTGACCGGCCACACGGAGGCGGTCCGCGTGGTCTACGACCCGGCGGTGATCTCGTACGACCGTCTCCTGAAGACCTTCTGGGAGTCCCACGACCCCACGCAGGGCTTCCGCCAGGGCAACGACGTCGGCACCCAGTACCGCTCGGCGATCTACACCCACACCCCCGAACAGGCCGCCGCGGCCGAGGCGTCCCGCGCCGCCTACCAGAAGGTGCTGAGCGACTCGGGCCACGGCACGATCACCACGGAGATCCTCCCGGCCGAGGGCCGCCCCTTCTACCCGGCCGAGCCGTACCACCAGCAGTACCTGGACAAGAACCCGGCGGGCTACTGCGGGATCGGCGGGACCGGTGTCTCCTGCCCGATCGGCGTGGCGCCCGCGCCCGGCGGCGCGGACCAGTAGCGACGGCGGTCAGCGGCGGCGGGTCAGACCGAGCACTCCGCCCAGATGGTCTTGCCCGTCGGGGTGTAGCGGGTGCCCCAGCGTTCGGCGATCTGGGCGACCATGAACAGCCCGCGGCCGCCCTCGTCCGTGCTGGCGGCGTCGCGCAGGTGGGGTGAGGTGCTGCTGGCGTCGGAGACCTCGCAGATGAGGGTGCGGCCGCGGATGAGGCGCAGCTGGATGGGCGCGCGGCCGTAGCGGATGGCGTTGGTGACCAGTTCGCTGGTCACCAGTTCCGCCTCGAACGCGGCCTCGTCGAGCCCCCACTCCTGCACCTGCCGGGTGACGAGGGAGCGGCTCTCGGCGACGACGGCGGGGTCGTCCGACAGTTCCCAGGAGGCGACGCGGTCCTCCCCCAGCGCGCGGGTGCGGGCGAGCAGCAGGATGGCGTCGTCCTCGGGTTCGCGGTCGGGCTGGAGCACGGCGACGGCTGCGTCGCAGATCTCGTCCAGGGGGCGGTCGCGCTGATCGCCGAGGACCCGGCCCAGCAGCTCCAGTCCGGCGATGAGGTCGCCCCGGTAGCCGTCCAGCAGCCCGTTGGTGAACAGGGCCAGGATGCTGCCCTCCGCGACCTCCACGTCGATGGTCTCGAACGGGTGGCCCCCCAGACCCAGCGGCGGTCCGACGGGCAGTTCGACGCACTCCGCCTTGCCCTGGGAGTCGACGATCACCGGCGGCAGATGGCCCGCGCTGGCCACGGTGCACTGCCGGGAGACGGGGTCGTAGATCGCGTACAGGCAGGTGGTGCCGACCTCCTCGGCCAGGTCCTCGGAGTCCGGCTGTCCGCTTGCGGCGCGGGCGACCGTGTCGTCGAGCTGGCTGAGCAGTTCGTCGGGGGGTACGTCGAGCTGGGCCAGCGTCTGGATCGCCAGGCGCAGTCGGCCCGCCCCGGCGACGGCGGCGACCCCCCGGCCCGGGACGTCGCCGGAGACCAGGGCGACGCGGGCGCCGGAGAGGGTGATGACGTCGAACCAGTCGCCGGCGATCCCGGCGTGCGCCCGGGCGGGCAGGTAGCGGCAGGCGGCCTCGATGGCGGTCTGTTCGGGCAGTGACCCCTGCAGCATGCGCCGCTGGAGCGTCAGGGCGGCGTGGTGCTCGCGGGTGTAGCGGCGGGCGTTGTCGAGGCAGACGGCGGCCCGCGCGGCGAGTTCCTCGGCGATGAGGAGGTCGTCGTGGTCGAAGGCGTCGGGGTTCTGCCAGCGGTAGAAGTGGACCACGCCCAGGGTGACGTCCCGCGCGCGCAGCGGCACGATGACGACGGAATGGATCCCGGCGGCGCGCATCTTGTCGCGGCGCACGGGGTCGTAGGCCAGCCACTCCTGGGAGTGCTCCAGCGTCGGCAGCAGGACGGACTTTCCCGTGGCCATGCTCTCGGCCTGCGGGGAGGCCGGCGGGAAGGTGATCAGTTCGCCGACCCGGTAGCTCGCCTCGGGGGCGTCGGCGATGACGGACCGGATGGCCGCGCGGCGCAGCGGCGCGCCGCTGCCGACCGACCCGGCGATGTACTCCTCCCCGCGGGCGAGGCCCTCCAGCAGATCGACGGCGATGTAGTCGGCCACGCTCGGGATCGCGACCTCGGTCAGTTCCTCGGCCGTGCGCGTCACGTCCAGGGTCGTGCCGATCCGGCCGCTGGCCTCGTCGAGGAGCATCAGCCGCTCGCGGCTGCGGTACTGGTCGGTGATGTCGAGGACGGAGGAGGCCACGCCGAGGGTCCGGCCGGTCCGGTCGGTCAGCCGGAACGAGGAGGTCGCCCACACGTGGTCGTGGCCGGGGTCGGCCGGCGTACGCCCGCGGTGCTCGGTGGTCACCGTACGGCCGCTCTCCAGTACGGACCGCAGCCTGGCCTCGATGACGGCGGCGTCGGGGGCCGAGAAGCCGTCGGTCATGCGCCGCCCGAGCGTCTCGCCGCTGGGGACGCCCTACATCTGCTCCAGGGCTGCGTTGACGGCGATGTAGCGCAGGTCGCCGTCCAGGACGGCCAGGCCGATCGGCCCCTGGCTGAACAGCGCGTCCACGACGGCGCCCTCCACGTCCCGCCAGCGCAGGTCGTCCAGCGTGGTCAGCAGGGCGATCCAGCCGTGCGATCCGGACACGTCGCGCAGCGGGCAGCCCCACACGCCGAGGGTCACCCGGCGGCCGTCCCGGTGCCGCAGGACCAGCGAGCAGCTCGCCCCGGCCCCGGCGGCCGCGCGTTCCACGGCCCTGCGTACGGCCGCCCGCTCGCCGGGGGAGGCCAGCAGCCGCTCGGCGGGCATGCCCACCGCTTCCTCGACGGTGTATCCGAGGTGGTGCCGCGCCGCACCGGCCCAGGCCGAGATCACGCCCTCGGCGTCCACCCCCACCACCCCGACCGTCCGGTACGCGGAGAACAGGCTGTCGCTCGCACCCCCGTCTGCCAGAACGTCCACGCCTCCAATCTCCCAGGAAATCCCTGCGCTCGCGTCCGCAGCCGTCGCGTCAGCCGCCGCTCCCGTACGGCCGGGTGAGGATCTCCAGCCGGTGGCCGTCGGGGTCGTCGAAGTAGGTGCCGCGGCCGCCGTCGTTGCGGTTGATCTCGTCCGGGTGGTCGTGGTACGGGTCGGCCCAGTAACGCAGCCCGGCGTCCTGTATGCGGCCGAAGATCTCGTCGAAGTCGTGTTCGGAGACCAGGAAGGCGTAGTGCTGCGGCGCGATGTCCTCGCTCGTCTCCATGTAGTCGAGCGTCACGCCGTTCGGCAGTTGAACGGGAACGAACGGGCCGTACTCGGGGCTCACGTCGAGGCCGAGGATGTCGGCGAGGAACCGGGCCGAGGCGTGCTTGTCGTGCGCGGCGACGATGGTGTGGTTCAGCTGCACAGTCATCGTGTGACCTCCTCCCACCCAACGTACAGCGGCCCCCACCGGAGGAGGTTTTCCCCAGGTGAGGGCCGCTAGACCGCCCGGCGCGTGGGTCAGATCGTCGCCGTGTCGATCACGAACCGGTAGCGGACGTCACTGCCCAGGACGCGCTCGTACGCCTCGTTGATCTGGTCCGCGCTGATCAGCTCGATCTCGGCGCCCAGGCCGTGCTCGGCGCAGAAGTCCAGCATCTCCTGGGTCTCGGGGATGCCGCCGATGCCGGAACTGCTCAGGCTGCGGCGGTTGCCGAAGACCGAGGAGAGCAGGACCGGGACGGGCTCCTCGGGGATGCCCACGTTGACCAGGGCGCCGTCGGTGCGCAGCAGCGACAGGTAGGCGTCGAAGTCGAGCGGGGCCGAGACCGTGTTGAGGATCAGGTCGAAGGTGCCGGCGAGCTCCTCGAAGGTCTTCGGGTCGCTGGTGGCGTAGTAGTGGTCGGCGCCCATGCGCAGACCGTCATCCTTCTTGCGCAGGGACTGCGACAGCACGGTCACCTCGGCGCCGAGCGCGTGCGCGATCTTGACGCCCATGTGGCCGAGGCCGCCGAGGCCGACGACGGCGACCTTCTTGCCGGGGCCGGCGTTCCAGTGCTTGAGCGGGGAGTACGTCGTGATGCCGGCGCACAGCAGGGGTGCGGCCACGTCGAGGCCGAGGCCGTCGGGGACGCGGACGACGTAGTTCTCGTCGACCACGACGCTCTCGGAGTAGCCGCCGTAGGTGGGCTCGCCGTCCTTGCCGACGGCGTTGTACGTCCAGACGGGGCCGCCCTTTTCGCAGTACTGCTGCAGGCCCGCCCGGCAGTTGTCGCACTCGCGGCAGGAGTCGACCATGCAGCCGACGCCCACTCGGTCGCCGACGGCGAACCTGGTGACGCCGGGGCCGACCTCGGTGACGACGCCCGCGATCTCGTGGCCGGGCACCATCGGGAAGATCGCCGTGCCCCAGCCCTCGCGGGCCTGGTGGATGTCGGAGCGGCAGATGCCGGCGTACTTGATGTCGATCTGGACGTCGAACTCGCCGACCTCGCGCCGTTCGATGGTGGTCCGCTCCAGCGGGGCCTTCGCGGCGGGCGCGGCGTACGCAGCAACAGTGGTCATGCGCGGGTTCTCCTTGCAGGCTTTCACGCGTGCCCGGCCGCCTCTGACCGGGTACATGGTCCAGCCTGCCTCATGCGGCGGCGCCCACCCAGACCACCCCGCTTCCTACGTCCGCCGGTCCTACCACTGGCGGGGTCAGGCTCCTGTGCGTACGACGGGCGTGCGACGGGCGGACGCGACCGATACTGGGCGCATGGACATACGCCCCGCATCCGTCGGCGGCGCCCTGGACCGGCGCGCCGAGCTCAGCGAGTTCCTGCGCAGCAGGCGGGCCCGGCTGAAGCCGCAGGACGTGGGGCTGCCGGAGTTCGGCCGGGCCCGCCGGGTCCCCGGGCTGCGCCGCGAGGAGCTGGCGCAGCTCGCCGGGGTGTCGGTGGCGTACTACACGCGGCTGGAGCAGGGCAACGGGCGGAACGTGTCGGCGGAGGTGCTGGACTCGATCGCCCGGGCGCTGAGGCTGACGGACGCCGAGCACGCGCATCTGACGCATCTCGCCCGGCCCAAGCAGCACAAGAAGCGGCTGGCAGGGCGGCCGCAGCAGGTCAGGGCGTCGTTGCGGCAGCTGCTGGACGCGATGGACGGGGTGCCGGCGTACGTCGTGGGGCGGCGCTCGGAGATCCTTGCCTGGAACCGGCTGGCGGTGGCGCTGTTCGGCGACTGGGGCGAGCTGCCGGACGCGGAGCGCAACTGGGCGCGGCTGGTGTTCCTGCGGCCGGACTACCGCGATCTGTTCGTCGACTGGGAGCAGAAGGCGATCGACATCGTGTGCGCCCTGCGCATGGACGCGGGCTGCTCTCCGGACGATCCGCGGCTGGCCGCGCTGGTCGGCGAACTGTCCGTGAAGAGCCCGGACTTCAGGCGGCTGTGGGCGACGCACGACGTCAAGGAGAAGAGTCACGGGATCAAGCGGCTGCACCATCCGCTGGTCGGCGAACTCTCCCTGAACTTCGAGTCGCTGAGGACGGCGGACGACGCCGACCAGGGCTTGGTGGTCTACCACGCGGAGCCCGGCTCGGCCTCGGCCGAGGCCCTGCGCCTGCTGGCGAGCTGGGGCGCGGACGCACGGCGGTCTGCCGGAAGCGGGGCTCCCGGCAGACCGTCCGACGAAGACTCCGCGCCTGCGTCCTACTTGCAGTAGGCCTTACTTGCCGTAGGCCTTACTTGCCGTAGTACGCGTTGTAGATCGAGATCGTCGACTTGTTGCCCTTCTTGTCGGCGATCTTCGCGTGGAAAGAGATGGCCTTGCCGCGACCGGGGTTCCGGACGGTGATCCGGCCGTTACGAACCTCGGCCTTCCTCCAGGTCTGCCCGTAGTCGTACGACACCCACACGCCCAGCGAGCCCAGGTTGCCGCCCGCGGCGGCGCCCTCGACGGTGACCGGGAAGGTGGTCATGCGGCCGGCCGGGACCCGGCCGTCCAGGCCCGTGCGGGCGTTGAAGCGGGCGGTGGACGCCGGGAGTCTGACCGGCGCGGAGCCGGAGGCGGCCTTCGAGCGGAAGGTCCAGCTCGCGTCGATCCGGGTGGACGCCGCGGCGACCGCGGCGCTGCGCTTCACCGAGGTGGTCAGCTTGTACTCGGCGTCACCGGAGGGCACCTTGAAGGGCTTGACGCCGAACAGCGGGTCGTCGGTGGAGCCCACCTTGGTTCCGTTGCGGTACAGGGTCGTGGTGGCCGAGGTGAACTCTGACCAGCCGGCGTGCTTGTGGGCGTCGGCGAACAGCGGCAGCGAGCCGTAGAGGTCGTTGCCCTCGCGGTACAGACCGAAGACGGAGTTGAGGTGCGGGCCGAAGACGGCCGTGTTGAACGTCTTCGAATAACTCTTGCCCGCCGCGAAGGACTGCGGCGCACCCAGCGTGTAGGCGGCGTCGGCGATCGGGAAGCCGTCCTCGTCGGTCCCGCCGTCCTGCTCGAATTCGAGCGCCCAGCGCACCCCGCCCTGCGCGGACAGGTGCAGCGTGCGGGTGCCGGGAAGGGACTGGCTGATGCCGATGGAGGAGGCACCGGAACCCTCGGGCAGCCAGCCGACCGCGTTGACCGAGCCCCTCTTGCCGCTCGCCGCCGCGCCCATGGCGACCTTCACCGTGGCGAGGTCGGCGGCCTTGTAGTGCTTGGTGTAACCGGTGGCGAGCTGCTTGACGTGGGTGCCGGCCGTGGTGTCGAACTCCTGGGTGCGGCCCTTGCTCCAGTGGCCGTCCCACTGCTGGTACAGCGAGCCGTCGGTGATCTGCGGACCGAGGTGCGCGGTGCGGAAGTTGCGGTACGAGTCCAGGAACCACCCGAAGCCGTAGCTGTTCCCGCCGCCCACCGTGATGTCGTACCCGGGCGAGGCGAACTCCGACACGGCGCCGGCGTCGGGGACGGTGATGTCCACCGGCCTGGCCTTGCGGGCGTCCACGGTGAGCGTGGTGTTCCGGGTGAGGCTCAGCTTCGGCTGCGCGATCCAGTCGATGCCCTTGGCGGCGTCCATCGGGTCCCCGAAGACCGAGGTGTTGAGGATGTACGTGCCCCTGGGCGCGCGGACCTTGACCGTGCCGGAGGGGTCGTACGGCTCGAGCCAGGTGCCGTTCGCCAGGCCCGCGACGCCGGTCAGGTCGGTGTTGTAGTACGGGGCCGGCTTGCCGTCGCGGCCGATGAACTTCAGCGTGACGTCGTACGACTCCACCTCGCGCTGCACCGCGGCCGCCGTGCGGACGCTCTGCCCGCCGCCCCTCGCGGTCACGTACGCGGAGTAGGCGCCGTCGGCGGTGCCGCCGAGCTTGGTGTTCACCGTGAGGGCGACGGAGGCCGTGCCGTGCGCCGGGACCGTCACGCTGCTCGCACCGAGCGTGAAGAAGCCCGCCGGGGCGGCCTGGCCCGTGGGTCCTGTGGCGGTGCTGGTCAGGCCGAGCGTGACGTCGCTGTCACCGAGGTTGCGGTACGTCAGTTGCCTGGTGAGCGGCTTGTCGTCGCTGTGCGGCCACTGCTGGACGCCGAAGCTCAGCGACACCGGGTCGGCGACCACGGACTGGGTGATGGCCTTGTCGGCCTGGATACGGCCCGAACCCTGCTGGAACGGCGTGTAGTCGCCGCCCTTGGCGGAGCCGGTCAGCGCGCCCTTCAGTTCCGTGTAACCCCAGCCGGGGTGCTCCTGCTTCAGCAGGGCGGCGGCGCCGGCGACGTGCGGGGTCGCCATCGACGTACCCGAGATGGTCAGGTAGCCGGGCGGATTCTCGCCGACCTCCTGGTCGATGACGCTGCCCTTGGCCGCGGCGGCGGTGATGTCCACGCCGGGCGCGGTGACGTCGGGCTTGATGGCGCCGTCGCCGCCCCGGGGGCCGGTGGAGGAGAAGTCGGCCAGCTTGTCCTTGCCGTCGACGGCGCCGACGGTGAGGGCGGCGTCCGCGCTGCCGGGCGAACCGATCGACTGCGGGCCCTCGTTGCCCGCGGCGATGGCGAACAGGATGCCCTTCTCGGCGGAGAGCTTGTTCACCTCGGCCTCGAGCGGGTCGGTCTCCGGGGTGTCGTAGCCGCCGAGGCTGAGGTTGACGACATCGGCGCCCTGCTGGGCCGCCCACTCCATGCCGGCGAGGATCCCGGAGTCGTCGCCGGAGCCGGAGTCGTCCAGGACCTTGCCGTTGAGGATCTTCGCGTCGGGGGCGACGCCCTTGAACCTGCCGCCGGACCCGGCGCCGGTGCCGGCCGCGATGGAGGCGACGTGGGTGCCGTGACCGAAGTGGTCGCCGGCGTCGTCGGCGCCCGAGAAGTTCCGGGACTCGACCACCTGGTCCTTGAGGTCCGGGTGGCTCGTGTCGACGCCGGTGTCCAGGACGGCGATCTTCACGCCCTTGCCGGTGTAGCCGGCCGCCCACGCCGTGGGGGCGCCGATCTGCGGCACGGACTTGTCGAGGCTGGCCTTGCGGACGCCGTCCAGCCAGATGTGCGCGATGCCGGAAGCGGCCTTGCCGTGGTCGGTCACCGCGTTCCACAGTTCGGGGGTTTCCCCGGCCGGGGTCTGCACCGCGTCGGCGTTGAGGGCCTTGAGGCTGCGGCGCAGGGTGCCGGAGTCGCGGACTTTGGCCTTGGCGGCCCTGGCTGCGCCCTGGTAGCCGACGATGACCTTCAGGCCGTGCTTCTGGGACCTGCGGGTGGCGGCCTTGGCCAGCTCGGTGACGTCGAACAGCCGCCGGTCGATCTTGCCGGAGGCGACCAGGCGGGCCGCGTCGGCGGGGACGACGAGGGTGTGGCCGTCGGCCCGGCGGACCTGGACGGGTATGTGCTCACGCCCCTCGGCCCGCTTCAGGCCGGTCACCCTCCCCTTGGCGTCGACGGCGACCCGGTCGCCGGTGATCAGGGTGACGTGGTGCGGGGCGGCGAACGACGCGGCCGCGGAACGGGCACCCGGCTCGGGCTTCGCCGACGCCGGGCTGGTCATGCCGGCGGCGAGGGCCACGGCTGCGGCGGTGGCGACGGCTGTCGCGGCCGATCTCTTCAGTTGTCTGCGCAAGACTCCCCCTGGAGATGAGAGACCGGGCGAATTC
The DNA here is from genome assembly GCF_030817495.1 of Streptomyces sp. V3I7. NCBI lineage: Bacteria > Bacillati > Actinomycetota > Actinomycetes > Kitasatosporales > Streptomycetaceae > Streptomyces > Streptomyces sp. V3I7. Next base: position 4,251,736 of record NZ_JAUSZK010000001.1, on the reverse strand, counting down.
CCCGTTCGCCCGGCCGGGGGAAGTCTCGTACACGCGTGCGTCGATCACCCCCCGGAGTACGCAGTATGCAGGGAGTGATGGCGGCGCTCAAGGGATCGACCAAGGATGGGACGCACTCGACCGGAAACAGCGGTGCCGCCCCCGAAGAGGCGGCACCGATGCGCTGAGCGGGAGTGGGGTCAGACGGCCGAACCGGCCTTCCACTGCGCCCAGTCCATGTTCCAGCCGTTGAAGCCGTTGTCGGGCGAGACGGTCTTGTCGCCCGTGTTGGTGACGACCACGACGTCACCGACCATCGAGTGGTCGAAGAACCACGCGGCCGGCGTGTTCGGGTCCTTCGCGCCCTTCTTGTCCTGCAGGCCCACACAGCCGTGGCTGGTGTTCACGTGGCCGAAGACACCCGGGCCGCCCCAGTAGTTGCCGTGGATGAACGTGCCGGAGCTGGTGAGGCGGATGGCGTGCGGCACGTCCTTGATGTCGTACTCGCCCTTGCCGTCGTCGTCGGTGAAGCCCACGGTCGCGCCGTTCATGCGCGTCTCCTTGAACTTCTCGGCCATCACCATCTGGCCCTGGTACGTCTTGTTCTCGGGCGAACCGGCGGAGATCGGGATGGTCTTGATGACGTTGCCGTTGTGCGTGACCTTCATCTGCTTCGTCTTGGCGTCGACGTAGCTGACCTGGTTGCGCGCGATGTGGAACGTCACCGTCTTCTGCTGCACGCCCTGGACGCCGGGGGCACCCTCGACGCCGTCGAGCGCCAGCTTCAGCGTGACGGTGGAGTTCTCCTGCCAGTACTTCTCCGGGCGGCAGTCCATGCGGTTGGCGTTGAACCAGTGGCAGGCGACCTCCTGGCCGCTGCTGGTGCTGACCGTGATGCCCTTCTGGACCGCGGCCTTGTTGGTGATCGCCTTGTCGAAGTTGATCGACACGGGCATGCCCACACCCACGGTGGAACCGTCGTCCGGCGTGAAGCTGCCTATGAAGCTGTTCGCCGGGGAGACCGTGGTGAACGAGGCGTTCTCGTGCGCGACACGGCCCTCGGAGTCCTTGGCGGCCGCCGCGACCTTGTAGGTCGTGGACCGCTCCAGCTGGGCGTCGGGCTTCCAGGTCTTCTTGTCCGCGGAGAGGGTTCCGGAGACCGAGTCGCCGTCGGCGGTCGCCATCGTCACGTTCGTGAGCGTTCCCTTGCTCACGGTGACGGAAGCCGAGTTGTTGATGGACGCGTTGGTCGACCCGTCCTTGGGCGTGATCGTGATCTGTGCCTCGGAGGACTTCTTGGCAGCGGCCTCGTCGACCTGGGCCTGCGAGCTGTCGCCCGACTGCTCGGCGTCGGCGCCGGAGCAAGCCGTCAGCACCAGCACGCCGCCGAGCAGTGCGGACGCGGCCGTCAGGCCCTTGCGCCGCTTACTGTTCGTCATCACACGCTTCTCCATCGTTGCCGGAAATCCGAAAAGACACGAGATATCCCCGTTGAGAACTTTCAACGCCAAGACCGGTTCATCCCGTTCCGCATTCCTCGGAGATGTGGGACACGCCACGTCTGCCGACGGGTGATGAGTGGTCGATCCGTGCGCCCCCTGAGACGACGAAACCCCGGGCGGCGGTTGCCGCCAGGGGTCACGGATTCCCCGGAACGCTCAGCCGATGCCGCCCTGTTCGTCGTCGTCCTCGACATCATCGTCGTCGAAGTCCCCATCAGGCGAATCGGGGTCGTACTCGATGTGCTCGCTGGACCAGGAAGCCTGGTGGAGTTCGACGCCCGGCACCTCGGCGAGCAGGTCGAACGGATCGACGAGGTAGGCCAGCGCCTCGGCTGTGTCCTCTGTCACAGTGGCCTCGACCTGGGCCCGCTCCTCCTCCGGCAGGTCCGGATCGGCGGATTCCTCCGCAAGTCGACTCAGTGCGGCCTTGGTCACAGCCTTCTCGTCCTCCACCTCGAGGACCAGCTCGACGCGAAGGCGCACAAAACGCGTTGTCTCTGGAGTGCTCATGACCGGAGAGTACGGCTGAAACCTCCCGTGACTTTCCCGTGACCCGCGACTTTCACTAACATCGCCTCACACGGCCAATTCGCCAGCGTCACAAGGGGATCGATCTTCCGTGTCATCCGCGCGCCGCCCGCTGCTGACCGCCACCGCCGCGGGAACTCTCCTGGCCGCCCTGTGGTTCGTCCCGTCCGCCAACGCGACCCAGGACGCCACGGCACAGGCGGTGTCCTCGGCGGCCTCCGCGCCCCAGGTGACCCAGCAGGCCAGAGCGATGTCGCAGGTCAGCGCAGAGTCGGCCCAGGACGCGGGGGTGACCGGGATCACAGGGACCGCCGGGACCACCGCCGAGTCCGCAACGGACGGCACCCGGCTCGCCGACACCGGAAGCTTCGACACCACCCCGTACGTCGCCATCGGAGTACTCCTCCTCGGCGTGGGCGCGGGGTTCGTCGTCTACTCGGTGCGCCGGGAGCGCCTCGAGTTCTGAACGGCCCCGGCTCGTACGTGACTTGAGTCGGGCGGCACGTTCGTGAGACCCGGGCCCCGCACCGCGCGCGGGGCCCCGAGTCCATTCAGCGCAGCGGGCCGGTCACCGTCTCCGCCGCCGCGACCAGCCGCCCGTCGCGCACGAAGGCGTCGGCGGCCGCCAGGTCGGGGGCCAGGAAGCGGTCGGGGCCCGGGCCCTGGACGCCCGCGGCCCGTGCGGCCTCGATGACGGCCCGCGTGGCGGGCGCCGGGGTGAGGCCCTCGCGCAGCTCGACGGCGCGGGTGGCGGCGTACAGCTCGACGGCGATGATCCGGGTGAGGTTGTCGACGGCGGTGCGCAGCTTGCGCGCGGCCGACCAGCCCATCGAGACGTGGTCCTCCTGCATGGCGGAGGACGGGATGGAGTCCGCGGACGCCGGTACGGCCAGCCGCTTCATCTCGCTGACCAGGGCGGCCTGCGTGTACTGGGCGATCATGAGCCCGGAGTCGACCCCTGCGTCGTCCGCGAGGAACGGCGGCAGGCCGTGGCTGCGGTTCTTGTCGAGGAGGCGGTCGGTGCGCCGCTCGGCGATGGAGCCGAGGTCGGCGGCCGCGATCGCGAGGAAGTCGAGCACGTAGGCGACCGGGGCGCCGTGGAAGTTGCCGTTGGACTCCACACGTCCGTCGGGCAGCACCACGGGGTTGTCGACGGCGGCGGCCAGTTCCCGCTCCGCGACCAGGCGGGCGTGGGCGAGCGTGTCCCGGCCGGCGCCGGCGACCTGCGGGGCGCACCGTACGGAATAGGCGTCCTGGACGCGGGGCGCGTCGTCCTGGTGGTGCCCGGTGAGGCCCGAACCCTTCAGCACGGCCAGCATGTTGGCGGCCGCGGCGGCCTGTCCGGGGTGCGGCCGGATGGCGTGCAGCTCGGGGGCGAGCACCTTGTCCGTGCCGAGCAGTCCCTCCAGGCTGAGGGCCGCGGTGATGTCGGCGGACTTGTACAGCCTCTCCAGGTCGGCGAGGGCCATGACCAGCATGCCGAGCATGCCGTCGGTGCCGTTGAGGAGGGCGAGGCCCTCCTTCTCGCGCAGCTCCACCGGCGCGATGCCGTGCTCGGCGAGGAGTTCACCGGCGGGGCGCACGGTCCCGTCGGGGCCCTCGGCGTCGCCCTCCCCCATCAGCGCCAGCGCGCAGTGGGACAGCGGGGCCAGGTCGCCGGAGCAGCCGAGGGAGCCGTACTCGTGCACGACCGGGGTGATCTGGGCGTTGAGCAGGTCGGCCATGGTCTGCGCAACCTCGGGCCGTACGCCGGTGTGCCCCGAGCAGACGGTCTTCAGGCGCAGGAACATCAGGGCCCGTACGACCTCCCGCTCGACCCGCGGGCCCATGCCGGCAGCGTGCGAGCGGACGATGTTGCGCTGGAGCTGGGCACGCAGTTCCGGGCTGATGTGCCGGGTCGCCAGGGCGCCGAAGCCCGTGCTGACGCCGTAGACCGGATCCGGCTTGGCCGCGAGCGCGTCCACGATCTCCCGGGCCGCCGCGAGGGCCGCCACCGCCTCCTCCGACAGCTCGACCCGCGCGCCGCCGCGGGCCACGGCGAGAACGTCGGACGCGGTGACCCCGGACGTCCCCACCACCACAGTGTGCATATTCATATTCAGGGAGCGTACGCACTGAATGTCGCGATGTCACTAGTGGGAGGCGGGTCTGACCCTTACCCGTCAGGGGCGCCGTCCCCGGAACCTGCGGCGCTCCGCCGGGGCCTCGGGCGCGGGTGCGTCCGCGAGCCGGACGACCGGATCGTCCGGACCCTCGCGGCCGGCGATCACCGGCCGGTCCGCGCGGACGGCCTTGGCCTGGTACTGCGCGGCGTCAGCGAGCCGGAACAGCCGCCGGGCCGAGCGGACCGGGCCGACCAGGTCCTCGGTCGAGGCGACACCGCACGCGACCCCCTCGCCGAGCTCCAAGTCGGTGGCGCGGCGGCACAGTTCGTCCGCCGCCTTGACCACGTCGTCGGCCGCGGCGCCCACCACGAGCAGACAGAACTCGTCGCCGCCGAGGCGGGCCGCGAACGCGCCCGGCAGCATCGCCCCGCACAGCGACAGCACGGAGCCGAAGCGTTCGAGGAGCCGGTCGCCGACGGCATGCCCCCGGGTGTCGTTGACCCGCTTGAGCCCGTTGAGGTCGCAGACGACGAGGCTGACCACCACGCCCTCGGTCCGGTGCCGCTCGATGGCCTCGTCGAGGCGCGTGTCGACGGCGCGGCGGTTGGCGAGCCCGGTGAGCGCGTCGGTGTATGCCAACCGCTCGACCTCCTCCAGCCGTTCGGTCTGCGCGATCCCGGCCGCGACGACCGCGGCGAGGACGGTCGCGAAGTCGGCGTCGGCCGGGCCGAAGACGGGCGCCCCGGCCGCACGCGCGACGTACAACTCGCCCCAGGCGAGGCCGTGCAGCACGACCGGCGCGACCACGCAGCAGCCGCGCCCGCGCCGGCGCAGGGCGTCGACGCGCTGATGCGAGTAGCCGGGGCGGCCCGCGGCGGCACCGGCGGCGGTCTCGACCCAGGCGTTGGGGCCGCCGCCGCCCACCCACCGCTCGTGCAGGAACTCGGTGATCTCGGGGAACCGGTGGACGGGGTAGGTCTCGGCGTCCGGGAACTCCTCCTCGTCCTCGGCCCGCTCCCCCACGTTCACGAGGACGCGCAGCCGCCCGAGGCCCCGCTCCCACACCGACAGCGCGGCGAAGGTCCCGTCCAGCGCCCGGCACGCGCCGACCGCCGCGGCGCGCCACGACGCACGCGGGTCGTGCGCCGCCGCCATCCCCCGCGCCAGCGCAACCACAGCCGCGAGCCGCTCGTCCTCACCCATTACTCCAGGTTAGGTAGATTCCGGGCGATTCGGGACATCGGTGCGGCGATCAGGTGCCCCTCGGGCCGGCCGATCACGCGCCCCCGCGGCTCACTCCCCGGGCCACTCGGGCTTCCGCTTCTCGTTGAACGCCGCCACACCCTCCGCCCGGTCCCCGGAGAACGCCACCGACCGCCAGGCAGCATCTTCGACCTCAAGCCCGGCCCGCAGGTCGAGCCCGTGCCCGAGCCGCAGCGCCCGCTTCGCCGCCCGAAGTCCGACCGGGGAGTTGCCGGCGATCCGGGCGGCCAGGGCCAGCGCCTCCTCGCGGTCGCGCCCCTCCTCCACCAGCTCGTCCACCAGCCCCAGCTCCCGCGCCTCGGCCGCCTCCAGCCGCCGCGCCGAGAAGATCAGCTCGGCCGCCCGCGCCGCCCCGACCCGGCGCGGCAGCAACTGCGTACCGCCGCCGCCCGGAATGACGCCGACGGACACCTCGGGCAGGCCCACCACGGCCGTCCGGTCGGCCACGATCAGGTCGCAGGCCAGCGCCAGTTCGAAGCCGCCGCCCAGCGCGAAGCCGTGCACGGCGGCGATCGTCGGCATGGGCAGCTCCAGCACCCCGGTGTAGGCGCCCCGCGCGACCGGCCGCTGCCGGACCAGCTCCGCGTCCGTGAAGGAGTTCCGCTCCTTGAGGTCGGCGCCGACGCAGAACGCCCGCTCGTGCGTCGACGTCACGACGACCACGCGCGCGTCCCGGTCGGCGGCGAGCGCGTCGCACGCGGCGGCGATGGAGCGGGCCATCTCCGTCGACACGGCGTTCATGGCCTTGGGCCGGTCCAGCACGAGCTCCGCGACATGTCCGTGCCGCCGCACCAGCACGAACTCCCCGAACCGCTCCTCGCTCATGACATCCTCCGGTCGACGCGTTAACGCGGGTTAACTTCTTCGGCTCCGATCATCGCAGCCGGCAGCGGCCGGGAAAAGAGGCGGCCGGGGTGTCCCCGTTCGAGTGACATCCGGGACAACTCCCCGCCCACCGCCCACGGGAGCGCATAGCGTGCCCTCGCCGTGCCGTCCGCCGCGCCCGCCAGGGCCCCGTCGGGGGCACGCGAGGGGAGGGATCGTCGTGAAGCACATATCCGAGGGCCGTGCCGCGAGCGGACGCGCCGATGTCGTGGCGGCGCCCGGCGCCCGCCGCGGACGGCATCGCCGGCCCCGGCCCCGCCGGGCGCTGCTGGCCGCCGGAGGGCTCGCGCTCGCCGCGGGCGCGCTGAGCCTCGTCCGCTCGGCCCCCGAGTCCGGTGTCGGTGGCCCGGGTCCCGCGGAGGCCGAGCCCCGGCTGAACGAACGGGGCGGCGTCACCGAGCTGCCGGCGAACGCGGCGGCCACCGTCGGCGCGGCCCGGCCCTCGGCCACGTCCGTCATGGGCGGGGCGAGCGCACCCGTGCCGACCACCACCGGCACCACCGCCCCGGCGGCCACGGCCACCTCGCTGCCCGCTTTCCTTCCCGGCGGCGCGGAGAGGGTTCCGACCACCATCCCGACGGCCGTCGTACGGACGCCCGGCGCCCCGGCGACGACCGGTGCGGCACCCCGGCCCTCGGCCACCTCGTCCGCTCGCCCGTCGACTCCGCCTCCGGCTACCGCTCCGAGTCACAGCACGCCCGCGCCCGCGCCGAGGCCGGCCTCGCCCGGAACGGTGTGCGTACCCGTCATCGGGCTGTGCGTCGGCCCGCTGCGGCTGCCCGCCGTGCAGGAACGTTGAGGCAGAACGCCGGGGGCGGTCCCGCCGGATCCGGTCCGAGCCGGGTCAGGACTCCCCGTTGCGGCGGGTGAGCAGCCAGGGCTCCACCACGCCGAGCCCGCGGACCGACCGCTGCCACATCGGGCGCAGCGCGAAGCGGTACGTCGGCGGGTCCTCGCCCTCCTTCTCCGCGGCGGCGACGGCCTCGGCCGCCTCCGCCTCCGAAGCGGGTGCCTCACCGGTGCGGATGAGCTCCTGGGCGAAGGCGCTGTCCACGAGGACGGCGTCGCGGGGCGCTATCGACGTCAGCCGGGAGGCGAGGTTCACGGTCGTACCGAAGACGTCGCCCATCCGGGTGGTGACCGTGCCGAAGGCCATGCCCACGCGCAGTTCCGGCATGGTCTCGTCGTTCGCCATGGTCTCGATGAGGCGGAGGGCGACCTCGGCGGCGACGCCCACGTCGTCGGCGGCGTAGAGCACCTCGTCGCCGAGGGTCTTGATGAGGCGTCCGCCGCGCGCGGCCACCAGGTCGGCGGCGGTGGTCTCGAAGGCCTCGACGAGTTCGCCGAGCTCCTCCTCCTCCATCCGGCGGGTCAGCCGCGTGAACCCGACGAGATCGGCGAAGCCGACCGCGAGCCGCCGGTCGACCATCTCCTCGTCGTCGACGGCCTGGACGACGCGGCCGGTCGCGGCGGCGAGCTGCCGGCGCCAGACGTAGACGAGGAACTCCTCCAGCTCGGGCAGGAGCAGCTCGACCAGGGGGTACGTCACCTCGGTGCGCGTCATGCCCGGCTCGGGCGGCTCGGTCAGCCCCTCCAGGAAGGAGTCGATCTGCCACTCGGCCAGACGGGCGGTGGTCTGCCCGGTGGACCGGGCCACCTGCACGGCCATGGCCTCGCTGAGCAGGCCCGCCTCGACCAGGCCGGCGAGGCGGCGCAGCGCGAGGACGTCGGCCTCGGTGAGGGCCTTGGCCTGCCCGATGTCGGCGAAGCCCATGGCACGCCAGAAGCGGGAGGCGAGTTCCATGGAGACGCCGGCGCTGCGGGCCGCCTGGAAGGGGGTGTAGCGGCGCTCGGCGCCCAGGATGAGGCTTTCGAGCCGCAGGGCGAGCGGGTCGTCGCCGGACTCGGCGGCGGGAGCGTCCTCCCCCTCGGCCGAAGCCGAGGGCAGGGGAGGGTCCACCCGGCCGTCCGCGTCCGCGCCGGAGCCCGTGTCGTCGACGGTCACGCCTGCTGCCCTTCCGATCTGCCGCGGTCACGTATCGACCGGCCTCAACTCTACGGCAGGTGTGCGCCAGCTCACTCCGTCGGGTTTGGCGGATGGGTGGGGTGTCCAGCGTCGTCATGTCACCCAGCGTCGGTGTGGCCGACCTGGGGCTCCGCCCCCAGACCTCCGGGCCATGCCCACCCACCACCCGTTTACGGTCGGCCAAGAAGTGAGCGTTTCAGGCCCACCGCGCGATTCGAACCCACCGAGTCGGTGGCGGGTGGGCCTAGGCCGGGTCCCGGGGGCGGAGCCCCCTGGGACCGTGACCGCCGCTGCCGGCCGCACGGCCACGGCTCACGCCGGCCTCAGGTGCACGATGTCGCCCGCGCCCACCGGTTGCTGCACGCCGTTCTCCGTGGCGAGGACCAGGCGGCCGTCGCCGTCGATGGCCACCGCCTCGCCCGTGAGCGAGCGGTCGCCGGGGAGTTCGGCGCGGACCGTGCGGCCGAGGGTGGCGCAGCCCGCGGCGTACGCCTCCTGGAGGCCGCTGGCCAGCGGGTCGCCGCCGGCCGCGCGCCAGCGGTCGTACCACTCCTCCAGGGAGCGGAGGACGGCCCGCAGCAGCGGGTCGCGGTCGGTGTTCCCGGCTCCCGCCAGGGCCAGCGAACCGGCCTGCGGGACGGGGAGTTCGTCGGCGCGGAGGGTGACGTTGATGCCGACGCCCACGACGACGGCGTCGTCCCCGGCGCGCTCGGCCAGGATGCCGCCGGCCTTGCGCTCCTCGTCACCGACGGTCACCAGCAGGTCGTTGGGCCATTTGAGTGCCGTGTCGACGCCGGCGACGCGCGCCAGGCCGGTCGCCACCGCGACACCGGTGAGCAGCGGCAGCCAGCCCCAGCGCTCCACCGGGACCTCGGCGGGCCGGAGCAGTACGGAGAAGAAGAGGCCGGAGCGGGCCGGTGCCGTCCACTGGCGGTCGAGCCGCCCGCGGCCCGCGGTCTGCTCCTCGGCGACGAGCACCGCGCCCTCGGCGGCCTTGCCCTCCCGGGCCCGTGCCACCAGGTCGATGTTGGTGGAGCCGGTGCGCCGCACCACCTCCACCTCGGACCACAGTCCGCCCTCGCGCACCAGGCCTCGCCGCAGCGCGGCGGCGTCGAGGGGCGGGCGGTCGAGGTCGGACCATCGGCTGCTGTTGTCGTCTGAGGCATCTCGCGGCGTCATGCGAACCAGCCTAGGTTCCAGCCCCTGGAAGCTGAGGTTCACGGGCGCTCGGCCGCCGCTGCTTCTGGGCATCCCCCTCGCCCACTGTGAAGAGGATCGGAGTGTGGGAAACGCCGCACTGCCGATCGGTAGGCACAGCACTACTCTACGGCTGAGTAACCGTCCCCCCTTTTGAGCAGGCAGGGAGCCGCATCCCGATGTCCGAGCCGGAAGAGATCGACATTCACACGACCGCGGGCAAGCTGGCTGATCTCCAGCGCCGCATCCAGGAAGCGACACACGCCGGCTCGGCACGCGCTGTGGAAAAGCAGCACGCCAAGGGCAAGTTGACGGCTCGTGAGCGGATCGAGCTGCTGATGGACGAGGGATCGTTCATCGAGCTGGACGAGTTCGCCCGGCACCGCTCCACCAACTTCGGGCTGGAGAAGAACCGGCCGTACGGAGACGGCGTCGTCACCGGGTACGGCACCGTCGACGGGCGTCCCGTCGCCGTCTTCTCGCAGGACTTCACCGTCTTCGGCGGGGCCCTCGGCGAGGTCTACGGCCAGAAGATCGTCAAGGTCATGGACTTCGCGCTGAAGACCGGCTGCCCGGTCATCGGCATCAACGACTCCGGTGGCGCGCGGATCCAGGAGGGCGTCGCCTCGCTGGGCGCGTACGGCGAGATCTTCCGCCGCAACACCCATGCCTCCGGCGTGATTCCGCAGATCAGCCTGGTCGTGGGGCCGTGTGCGGGCGGGGCGGTCTACTCCCCGGCCATCACCGACTTCACGATCATGGTCGACCAGACGTCGCACATGTTCATCACCGGCCCCGACGTCATCAAGACGGTCACCGGCGAGGACGTCGGCTTCGAGGAACTCGGCGGCGCGCGCACGCACAACAGCACCTCCGGCGTGGCCCATCACATGGCCGGGGACGAGAAGGACGCCATCGAGTACGTCAAGCAGCTGCTGTCGTACCTGCCGTCCAACAACCTCTCCGAGCCCCCGGTGTTCGCGGAGGAGGCCGACCTCGCCGTCAACGACACCGACCGCGAACTGGACGTCCTGGTTCCGGACAGCGCCAACCAGCCGTACGACATGCACGCGGTGGTCGAACACGTCCTGGACGACGGCGAGTTCTTCGAGACCCAGCCGCTGTTCGCGCCGAACATCCTCACCGGCTTCGGCCGCGTCGAGGGCCAGCCGGTCGGCATCGTCGCCAACCAGCCGATGCAGTTCGCGGGCTGCCTCGACATCACCGCGAGCGAGAAGGCCGCGCGCTTCGTGCGCACCTGCGACGCCTTCAACGTGCCCGTGCTGACCTTCGTCGACGTCCCCGGCTTCCTGCCGGGCGTCGACCAGGAGCACGACGGCATCATCCGCCGCGGCGCCAAGCTGATCTTCGCCTACGCCGAGGCCACGGTCCCGCTGATCACCGTCATCACGCGCAAGGCCTTCGGCGGTGCCTACGACGTCATGGGCTCCAAGCACCTCGGCGCCGACATCAACCTGGCGTGGCCCACCGCCCAGATCGCCGTCATGGGCGCCCAGGGCGCGGTCAACATCCTGCACCGCCGCACCCTCTCCGAGGCCGAGGCCGCCGGTGAGGACCTGGAGGCGGTGCGCGCCCGGCTGATCCAGGAGTACGAGGACGCGCTCCTCAATCCCTACGTCGCGGCCGAGCGGGGCTACGTCGACTCGGTGATCATGCCGTCGGACACCCGCGCCCACATCGTCCGCGGGCTGCGTCAGCTGCGCACGAAGCGGGAATCCCTTCCTCCGAAGAAGCACGGCAACATTCCCCTCTAGGCCGCCCGGGAGCCACTGTGACGATCAAGGTCGTACGGGGAAATCCGACCCCCGAGGAGCTCGCCGCCGCCCTGGCGGTGGTCCAGGCCCGCGCCGCGGCGGCAGCGTCCCTGCCGCCCGGCGCCCCGGGCCCCAGAGACTCCTGGTCCGACCCCGCCCGCATCGCAACCCGCCGCCTACCCCAGCCAGGGCCCGCGACATGGACCCGCACCTACTGGCCAAGCTAGCGACAGTTCCCCTCAGGGGCGCGAGGAACCGCGCACGTCACTAGGGTCTGTCGTTTGGATCAGGCCGGCTGTGAGGTGCGGTACTTCTCGACCGACCCGAGCGGGTCTGGTGCGTGCAGCTGCAAGGCGGAGGAGGGCGTCAACGCGATGGGGGTCCCCCCGCGCGAGCGGAGCCGAGCGTGGGGGAGTTGGCAACCGACGACAACGCGGCAGATGTGCGTGCCAGGCCCCGCGACGCCGGGATGATCCAAACGACAGGCCCTAGTCTAGAACCCCGGCCTCCGATTTAAGTACCCGTACTCAGGCAAACCGCCGGAGGCACCCGCACGCTGGACCACATGCTGTGGTCCGACCCCGAGAACGAGCCGCCGGAGGAACTGCGCGCAGCGCAGGACATGCTCCGGCGGCTCGGCCTCATCGTCGCCCTGGCCATGGTCCTCACCATGATCACGATCGGCCTGAGGTGAGGACCGGCTGAGATCCTGAGATGAGGACCGGCTGAGATGAGGACCGGCCGAGGCGAGCGCGGCGTCCCGGCTAACCTGATCGCATGACTGCAAAGCCGCGCAGGCGTCTCGTGCTCGCCTCCCAGTCCCCCGCCCGTCTGGGGCTGCTCCGGCAGGCCGGGCTGGATCCCGAAGTGATCGTGAGCGGGGTGGACGAGGACGCGATCACCGCGCCCACCCCGGCCGAGCTGGCACTGGCTCTGGCCGAGGCCAAGGCCTCGGTCGTGGCGGCCCGGCCGGAGGTGCAGGGCGCGCTGGTGATCGGCTGCGACTCGGTGCTGGAGCTGGACGGACAGGCGCTGGGCAAGCCCGCGGACGCCGAGGAGGCCACCGCCCGCTGGAAGTCGATGCGCGGGCGGGCGGGGACGCTCCAGACGGGGCACTGCATCTGGGACACGGAGCAGAAGCGGTACGTCGCCGCGACCGCCTCCACCGTGGTCCGCTTCGGCGAGCCCACCGACGAGGAGATCGCGGCGTACGTCGCCTCGGGCGAACCCCTCTACGTCGCCGGGGCGTTCACCCTCGACGGCCGCTCGGCGCCGTTCATCGAGGGCATCGACGGCGACCACGGCAACGTGATCGGCATCAGCCTGCCCCTCGTCCGGCGGCTGCTGAGCGAACTGGGCGTCGGCATCACGGAGTTGTGGACGCCGGCGGAATGAGCGGAGCGGGGATCGTGTCCCGCGGCTCCTGCCTGGCCTCCGGCTCCGGGGCGGCCGTCGTCCCCGGGGCCCGTGCCGGACGCCTGCCCCGCCGCCCCACTCTGGGCGTCGTACGTCATCAGGAGCAGCACGATCAGCGCCAGCACGACGACCATGAACAGGAACGCGGCCCAGCCCACCAGCCCCCACACGAGCGCGCCCAGCACTGCGTGCACCACGGCGGCGCTGATCAGCAGCACGCGGCCGAAGCCCGCGGGGGCGCGGTCGCGTATGCAGACGAGCAGCGCGACCAGGCCGCAGAGCGCGAAGTAGCACCCGAAGACCAGCCCGCCGATCTTCGACGACGTCGACATCATGTCCGGGTCGAGCCCGGCCAGGGACATGTCCTGCCGGCCGACGACGACGCCGAGGAACCAGTTCAGCGCCGCGACGCCGAACGCCTCAGCAAAGAGGACGACCGCCAGGATCCCTGCCACCGGTCTACGTACCACCGGTCCCCACCACCTTCGCTCCAGCCCGGCAAGGGCTGCTGTTACCTGCAGTACGTGCGAGCACCGCGAAGGCTACTAACGGGTAAAGCGGGGGGCAAGGGTCCGGCCGCCGCCAAGGAATCATTGGGCCATTCGTAGGGACTCCACAAAGAAACGAAGTGGGGCGCGGCACGCTCTCACAGAGACCTTGGCCACATGACAGGGCTAGGGTTTTCCGGAGGAGTCCTGCGTACCGAGGTGCGACAAGGGCTTTCGTGGGTCGAGTGAGCCGCGCATCACGCTCCGTGTGGGCAAGGTCACCATTGGGGACGGGTCGAAGTGCCGTGTCGGCAGTCCCTAAACTCGGCTTGTTTCAAGGAGGGAGCCTCAATCGTGCGCAAGGTGCTCATCGCCAACCGTGGCGAAATCGCTGTCCGCGTTGCCCGGGCCTGCCGGGACGCCGGGATCGCGAGCGTGGCCGTATACGCCGACCCGGACCGGGACGCTCTGCACGTCCGGGCGGCGGATGAGGCGTTCGCCCTGGGCGGTGACACTCCGGCCACCAGCTACCTGGACATCGACAAGGTGCTGAACGCGGCCCGCGAGTCCGGCGCCGACGCCATCCACCCGGGGTACGGCTTCCTCTCCGAGAACGCCGACTTCGCGCAGGCCGTGCTGGACGCCGGTCTGATCTGGATCGGTCCGCCGCCGCAGGCCATCCGCGACCTCGGTGACAAGGTCGCCGCCCGGCACATCGCCCAGCGCGCCGGCGCGCCGCTGGTCGCCGGTACGCCCGACCCGGTCTCCGGTGCCGACGAGGTCGTGGCGTTCGCCGAGGAGCACGGCCTGCCGATCGCCATCAAGGCCGCCTTCGGCGGTGGCGGTCGCGGTCTGAAGGTCGCCCGCACCCTCGAAGAGGTCCCGGAGCTGTACGACTCCGCCGTCCGCGAGGCGGTCGCCGCCTTCGGCCGGGGCGAGTGCTTCGTCGAGCGCTACCTGGACAAGCCGCGGCACGTGGAGACCCAGTGCCTGGCCGACAGCCACGGCAACGTGGTCGTCGTCTCGACCCGTGACTGCTCCCTCCAGCGCCGTCACCAGAAGCTCGTCGAGGAGGCGCCCGCGCCGTTCCTCTCCGAGGCCCAGCTGGCGGAGCTGTACTCGTCCTCGAAGGCGATCCTCAAGGAGGCCGGCTACGTCGGCGCCGGCACCGTCGAGTTCCTCGTCGGCGCGGACGGCACGATCTCCTTCCTGGAGGTCAACACCCGTCTCCAGGTGGAGCACCCGGTCACCGAGGAGGTCGCCGGCATCGACCTCGTGCGCGAGATGTTCCGTATCGCCGACGGCGAGGAGCTCGGCTACGACGACCCGGCGCTGCGCGGCCACTCCTTCGAGTTCCGCATCAACGGCGAGGACCCGGGCCGCAACTTCCTCCCGGCTCCCGGCACCGTCACCCGCTTCGACGCGCCGAGCGGCCCGGGCGTACGCCTGGACGCGGGCGTGGAGGCAGGCAGCGTGATCGGCCCCGCCTGGGACTCGCTGCTGGCCAAGCTGATCGTCACCGGCCGCACCCGCAAGGAGGCCCTGGAGCGGGCCGCCCGTGCGCTGGAGGAGTTCCAGGTGGAGGGCATGGCCACGGCCATCCCGTTCCACCGCGCGGTGGTGAGGGACCCGGCGTTCGCGCCCGAGCTGACCGGCTCGGAGGACCCGTTCACGGTGCACACGCGCTGGATCGAGACCGAGTTCGTCAACGACATCAAGCCGTTCGCCGCTCCGGCCGACGCCGAGGCGGAGGAGGACGGCGGCCGTGAGACCGTCGTCGTCGAGGTCGGCGGCAAGCGTCTCGAGGTCTCCCTGCCCGCGTCCCTCGGCATGAGCCTGGCGCGTACGGGCCTGGCGGCCGGCGCCAAGCCGAAGCGCCGCGCGGCCAAGAAGTCCGGCCCCGTCGCCTCCGGCGACACCCTCGCCTCCCCGATGCAGGGCACGATCGTCAAGATCGCGGTCGAGGAGGGCCAGGAGGTCAAGGAGGGCGACCTGATCGTCGTCCTCGAGGCCATGAAGATGGAACAGCCCCTGAACGCCCACAAGGCCGGCACCATCAAGGGCCTGACCGCCGAAGTAGGCGCGTCCCTCACCTCGGGCGCCCCGATCTGTGAGATCAAGGACTGACGGCACCATTCCCGCTGACGCCCGGTGGACCGACTTCCGGTCTACTGGGCGTCACGCTTTTCCGACACCCGAGGGCAGCCGCCCCAAAGGGGCGCGGGACTGTATCCGATATGCGGCTCCGCCGCGTGGGCGCGCCCAGCCACGACCCACCCGGCGGCCGGCCGCCGGCAGAACCTGACGGCGAATCCACGCGAGCCCTGCGACATAGGCCGGCCGGACCACCCCAGGGGCGCGGGACTGTATCCGATATGCGGCCCCGCCGCGTGGGCGCGCCCAGCCACGACCCACCCGGCGGCCGGCCGCCGGCAGAACCTGACGGCGAATCCACGCGAGCCCTGCGACATAGGCCGGCCGGACCACCCCAGGGGCGCGGGACTGTATCCGATATGCGGCTCCGCCGCGTGGGGCGCGCCCAGCCACAAGCCACACCCCACCCGCAGCCGCCACGAAAGCACAGCCCCCACGGCGGGCAGGCGCCGAACCGCCCCCAGCCGGCAGGCTAACGACGGCGCAGGTCTGCGACCCGCCCCCGTTCGCCGCCCGGGGCCGGCTGGTCGGCCAGCGTCGCGGCCGACCGAAGCCCGCCCCCGGACAACTGCCCCCGTCGGGGCCCCGGCAGGGAAGCCCGCTGACGCGCCGCGGGGGCATGGTCACCCCCCGGGCTTCCGGTCGCCCCCGCCACGGCGATCTGCACCCCCTGATCGGCGAGAGCCTGCAGCTCGGTGGCGGCGCGGTCGTCGTGCGCGGGCGGGTCGTCGGTGACCAGGCGGGTGATGACGTCCGTCGGCACCGTCTGGAACATCGTGTCCGTACCGAGCTTGGTGTGGTCGGCGAGGACCACGACCTCCGCGGCCGCCTGGACCAGGGCCCGGTCGACGGACGCCGAGAGCATGTTGGACGTGGACAGCCCGCGTTCGGCGGTCAGGCCGCTCCCGGAGAGGAAGGCCTTGGAGACCCGCAGCCCCTGGAGCGACTGCTCGGCACCGGAGCCGACGAGGGCGTAGTTGGAGCCGCGCAGCGTGCCGCCGGTCATCACGACCTCCACGCGATTGGCGTGCGCCAGCGCCTGGGCCACCAGCAGGGAGTTGGTGACGACGGTCAGCCCGGGCACCCGCGCGAGCCGGCGGGCCAGCTCCTGCGTGGTGGTCCCCGCCCCGACCACGATGGCCTCGCCCTCTTCGACGAGCCCCGCGGCGAGATCGGCGATGGCCGTCTTCTCGGCGGTCGCGAGATGTGACTTCTGCGGAAAGCCGGACTCCCGCGTGAATCCGCCCGGCAGTACCGCACCGCCGTGCCGGCGGTCGAGGAGTCCTTCTGCCTCCAGTGCGCGCACGTCCCGCCGTACGGTCACTTCGGAGGTCTGGACGACGCGGGCGAGCTCACGGAGCGACACCGCTCCATTCGCTCGCACCATTTCGAGGATCAATTGGCGACGTTCTGCAGCGAACACGAAACTGACAGTAACCCCAACGATCGTCTGGTTTCAGCAGTTTGCGCCGAATAACAGATGTTGTTCGCAGGGGCGGGTGCGAAGTGGTATAGGAATCGCCCCACCTCACCCGGAGTGCACGACGCCCGTGCCGGGGTCCTCTTCACCGTGCCTCGTCAGGCCTCGCCGGCCGTCTTGCGAGTCTGGAGCTGACGCGCCACCTCGGCGATCGACCCCGAAAGGGAGGGGTACACGGTGAAGGCGTTCGCGATCTGTTCGACCGTCAGGTTGTTGTCGATGGCGATCGAGATCGGGTGGATGAGCTCCGAGGCGCGCGGCGACACCACGACGCCGCCGACCACGATCCCGGTGCCCGGGCGGCAGAACATCTTGACGAAGCCGTCGCGGATGCCCTGCATCTTGGCGCGCGGGTTGCGCAGCAGCGGCAGCTTCACCACACGAGCGTCGATCTTGCCGGCGTCGACGTCGGCCTGGCTGTAGCCGACGGTCGCGATCTCGGGGTCGGTGAAGACGTTGGAGGAGACCGTCTTGAGGTTCAGCGGGCTCACCGTGTCGCCGAGGAAGTGGTACATGGCGATACGTCCCTGCATCGCGGCGACCGAGGCCAGTGCGAAGACGCCGGTCACGTCGCCGGCGGCGTACACGCCCGGCGCGGAGGTGCGGGAGACCCGGTCGGTCCAGATGTGGCCGGAGTCGCGCAGCTTGACGCCGGCCTCCTCCAGGCCGAGGCCCGCGCTGTTGGGGATGGCGCCGACGGCCATCAGGCAGTGCGTGCCGCTGATGACGCGGCCGTCGGAGAGCGTGACCTCGACCCGGTCCCCGACGCGCTTGGCGGCGGAGGCGCGCGAGCGGGACATGACGTTCATGCCGCGGCGGCGGAAGACGTCCTCCAGGACGGCGGCGGCGTCCGGGTCCTCGCCGGGCAGCACGCGGTCGCGGGAGGAGACGAGGGTGACCTTGGAGCCGAGAGCCTGGTAGGCGCCGGCGAACTCGGCGCCGGTGACACCGGAGCCGACCACGATGAGTTCCTCGGGGAGCTCGGTGAGGTCGTAGACCTGGGTCCAGTTGAGGATGCGCTCGCCGTCGGGCTGGGCGTCGGGCAGCTCGCGCGGGTGGCCGCCGGTGGCGATGAGGACGGCGTCGGCGGTGAGCCGCTCCTCGGTGCCGTCGGCCGCGGTGACGACGACCGTACGGGAGCCGTCGAGGGCCTGCATGCCCTCCAGGCGGCCGCGGCCGCGCATGACGCGGGCGCCGGCCCGGGTGACGGCGGCGGTGATGTCGTGCGACTGCGCGAGCGCGAGGCGCTTCACCCGCCGGTTGACCTTGCCGAGGTCGACCCCGACGACGCGCGCCGCCTGCTCGATGTGCGGGGTGTCGTCGGCGACGATGATGCCGAGCTCCTCGTAGGAGGAGTCGAAGTTGGTCATCACCTCGGCCGTCGCGATGAGGGTCTTCGAGGGCACGCAGTCGGTCAGCACCGACGCTCCGCCCAGGCCGTCGCAGTCGACGACGGTCACCTCCGCGCCGAGCTGAGCGGCCACCAGGGCCGCCTCGTATCCGCCGGGTCCGCCACCGATGATCACGATCCGAGTCACGTACTCCATTGTCCCGCACGCCTCCAAGTGACGGCGCGGCGGGGGCACGGGTGGCCCTCGGGGCCGGAACGAGCTGGAGTTCCGGCTGCCGTACCCTCGGTCCATGTCGCTCTATGCCGCGTACGCCGGCAATCTCGACGCACGGCTGATGTCCCGCCGCGCCCCGCACTCCCCGCTGCGCGCCACCGGCTGGCTGAACGGATGGCGGCTGACCTTCGGCGGCGAGCAGCTCGGCTGGGAGGGGGCGCTGGTGACACTCGTCGAGGAGCCCGGCTCCCAGGTCTTCGTCGGGCTGTACGACCTCGCTCCCCCGGACGAGGACTCCCTGGACCGCTGGGAGGGCGTGGGCCTCGGCATCTACCGCCGCGCCAGGATGCGTGTGCACACCCTCGACGGCGAGGAGCCGGCCTGGGCGTACGTCCTGAACGGCTACGAGGGCGGCCTGCCGTCGGCCCGCTATCTGGGCGAGATCGCCGACGCCGCCGAGTCGGCCGGGGCGCCCCACGACTACGTGATGGAGCTGCGGAAGCGGCCTTGCTGAGGGGCTTCTTTCGCCCCGGACTCGTCGGAAACGACAGGACAACGATCGCAAACGCGTGAGCACCGTCATCTACGCGCGTAGGCCGAGAGCGGCTACCCTCGACGGCGTGAACGCATCTCTTCTTCCGGACGACATCCAGGGCGACCCCTACGCCGCCGCCGACGCGGCCGCCGCGCGCCTGCGCGAGCTCACGGGCGCCGAGTCCCACGACGTCGCCCTCGTGATGGGCTCCGGCTGGGCTCCGGCCGTCGGCGCCCTGGGCGCTGCCGACGCCGAGTTCCAGGTCACCGAGCTGCCCGGCTTCCCGCCGCCGGCCGTCGCGGGGCACGGCGGCAAGGTCCGCTCGTACGCCATCGGTGACAAGCGCGCGCTGGTCTTCCTCGGCCGTACGCACTACTACGAGGGCCGGGGCGTCGCCGCGGTCGCGCACGGTGTGCGTACCGCCGTCGCCGCCGGCTGCAAGACCGTCGTGCTGACCAACGGCTGCGGTGGTCTGCGCGAGGGCATGCGGCCCGGGCAGCCGGTGCTGATCAGCGACCACCTGAACCTGACGGCGACCTCGCCGATCGTGGGCGCGAACTTCGTGGACCTGACCGACCTGTACTCGCCGCGGCTGCGGGCGCTGTGCAAGGAGGTCGACCCGTCGCTGGAGGAGGGCGTGTACGCCCAGTTCCCCGGCCCGCACTACGAGACGCCGGCCGAGATCCGCATGGCGCGGGTGCTGGGCGCGGACCTGGTGGGCATGTCGACCACGCTGGAGGCCATCGCCGCGCGTGAGGCCGGCGCGGAGGTGCTGGGTATCTCGCTGGTGACGAACCTCGCCGCCGGGATGACGGGTGAGCCCCTCAACCACGAGGAGGTTCTGCAGGCCGGGCGTGACTCCGCCGCGCGGATGGGTGAGCTGTTGGCACGGGTGCTTGGGCGGCTGTGACGGGGGGGGTCGCGGCTCCGCCGGGGGCCCGGGGGTTCGCCCACGCGCGGCTCCGCCGGGGGCACCGGGGGTTCGCCCACGCGCGGCTCCGCCGGGGGCACCGGGGGTTCGCCCACCCACCCGTTCGACTCGGCTAGTTGGAAGGTGACGCCCCGGGGCTCCGCCCCGGACCCCGGCGGGGACTGCGTCCCCTGCACCCCTCGCGGGGCTCCGCCCCTGCCCCCGACGGTTCCGCCCAGCCCGTACCCGACGGCGCCGCCCCCGTCCGCACCCCTTGCGGGAGCCTCCGCCCCCGCATCACGCTCCCCCTACCCTGAGCCCCTGGTCCCCTGTCGGACGGATGGGCAAGCGCCGGGGCACAGCCCCCAGGTACGAACACACGAGAGGTTGACCCAACGTGCACGACGATCTCATCGCACGGGCCGCGGCGTGGCTGGCCGAGGATCCTGACGCGGAGACCCGTGAGGAGCTCGGCAAGCTCATCGACGCCGGGGACGCCACGGAGCTCGCCGCGCGATTCAGCGGCACCCTCCAGTTCGGCACCGCGGGGCTGCGCGGCGAGCTGGGCGCGGGGCCGATGCGGATGAACCGTTCCGTCGTCATCCGCGCCGCCGCCGGTCTCGCCGCGTACCTGAAGAAGAACGGTCAGGCCGGGGGCCTGGTCGTCATCGGCTACGACGCCCGGCACAGGTCGGCCGACTTCGCGCGCGACACCGCCGCCGTGATGACGGGCGCCGGGCTGCGGGCCGCCGTACTGCCGCGGCCGCTGCCCACCCCGGTCCTCGCGTACGCCATAAGGCACCTCGGCGCGGTCGCGGGCGTGGAGGTCACCGCCAGCCACAACCCGCCCCGTGACAACGGCTACAAGGTGTACCTGGGCGACGGTTCCCAGATCGTGCCGCCCGCCGACGCGGGGATCGCCGCCGAGATCGACGCCATCGCCTCCCTCGACGACGTGCCGCGTCCGGACGCGGGCTGGGAGATCCTCGACGACTCCGTCCTGGACGCCTATCTGGCCCGTACCGACGCCGTCCTCTCCCCCGGCTCCGCGCGCGGCGCCCGCACCGTCTACACGGCGATGCACGGCGTGGGCAAGGACGTCCTGCTCGCCGCCTTCGCACGGGCGGGCTTCCCGGAGCCGGTGCTCGTGGCCGAACAGGCCGAGCCCGACCCGGACTTCCCGACCGTCGCCTTCCCCAACCCGGAAGAGCCCGGCGCCATGGACCTGGCCTTCGCGCAGGCCCGCGCGAGTGAGCCGGACCTGGTCATCGCCAACGACCCCGACGCCGACCGGTGCGCCGTCGCCGTCAAGGACGGGGAGCGGTGGCGGATGCTGCGCGGGGACGAGGTCGGCTCGCTGCTCGCCGCCCACCTCGTACGGCGCGGCGCGCGCGGCACGTTCGCCGAGTCGATCGTGTCCTCGTCCCTGCTGGGCCGGATCGCCGAGAAGGCCGGGCTGCCGTACGAGGAGACCCTGACCGGCTTCAAGTGGATCGCCCGCGTGGACGGGCTGCGCTACGGCTACGAGGAGGCCCTCGGCTACTGCGTGGACCCCGAGGGCGTCCGCGACAAGGACGGCATCACCGCCGCCCTCCTGATCACCGAGCTCGCCTCCGAGCTGAAGGAGCAGGGCCGCACCCTGCTCGACCTCCTCGACGACCTCGCCGTGGAGCACGGACTGCACGCCACCGACCAGCTCCCGGTCCGGGTCGAGGAGCTGTCGCTCATCGCCGACGCCATGCGCCGCCTGCGCGAGCAGCCGCCGACCGAGCTGGCCGGCCTCGCCGTCACCCGCGCCGAGGACCTGACCCGGGGCACGGACACCCTGCCGCCCACCGACGGCCTGCGCTACGCCCTCGACGGCGCCCGTGTCGTCGTCCGCCCCAGCGGCACGGAGCCCAAGCTGAAGTGCTACCTGGAGGTCGTCGTGCCGGTCACCGCGCACGCCGACCTGCCGGCGGCCCGCACTAAGGCCGCCGAGCTACTCGCCGCCATCAAGCGGGACCTGTCGGCCGCCGCCGGAATCTGACAGCCGGAAGGGGTGGGGTCTACCGGGATCCCGGTAGACCCCACCCCTCCTACGTCAGCCGTGCCGGCGTCGGCGAGTCGGTCACCCGATGGCCAGCAGGACGGCCAGCAGGACCGCGCCCGCCACCGCCGGTGCCACGATCTCGTACGCCCAGCGGACCGTGACCTCGCCCTGGGACTTCCTCGCCGGTCCGCGCAGCTCCCGCAGTTCGCGCAGCTCGTCCATGACCTTGTCGGTCTCCGCGCGGATCGGGCCGCTGTCCACGTCGACCTGACCGGTCTGCGGGTCCGGTGCCGACAGGCCGCCGCCCAGCATGCCCAGTCCGCCGAGACCCCGGCGGCCGGGCTTCGCGCCGCCGCGGCTCTGCGCCTCCGCCCGGGCCTGCCGGCGCGCCGCCTTCTTGCGGGCGCCCAGGGAGACCGGGATCGCCCAGAGCTGGTACTTGGCGCCGGACTCGGCGACCGCCTCGTTGGAGAAGCCGGAGCGCAGGGTGGCGACCTCGCCCCAGGGCAGCACGATCACGCGGAACGGGTTGCGCACGCGCAGCCGGTCGTCGTTGGCGAAGACGGCCGGGCGCAGGGTGAAGGCGACCGCGAGCGGTACGACGAGAACAAGCGAGGCGAGCGCCAGCCACGGGGTCCGCCCCTCTCCTCTGAACAGCGCGTCGAGGCCGAGCCACAGCACGATGGCGAGCAGCAGCGCGCCGCCCACGAGTGCCATGGGGGAGCGGTAGATCCGGTCCCCGGCGGTGGGCCCCGAGGGGGGCTGCGCGGAGGGCTGGTGGTCCGGGGTCGTCATGGTGCCGATTCTGCCCGACGTCCCCGGACACACCGAGGTCCGGTTGCCGACATCACATGGGTGCTGTGACAGGTCCCCGGGGTGTACAGCCGCTACGCGCGTAGATATGCTCGGCTGGTGACCATGCCCACCAATGCCCTCACAGCGCAGGCTCTCGCTGACGTCACCGTGTCCGACAGCACGCTGCGCCGCTTCCTCCACGGGCTGCCCGGCGTCGACGCGGTCGGCCTGGAGGCGCGCGCCGCCTCCCTGGGTACCCGTTCCATCAAGACCACCGCGAAGGCGTACGCCATCGACCTCGCCATCTCGATGGTCGACCTGACGACGCTGGAAGGCGCGGACACCCCGGGCAAGGTCCGGGCGCTCGGCGCCAAGGCGGTCCATCCCGACCCCACCGACCGTACGACGCCGACGACCGCCGCGGTCTGCGTCTACCCCGACATGGTGGCCGTCGCCAAGGAGGCCGTCGCCGGTTCCGGTGTGAAGGTCGCCTCGGTCGCCACCGCCTTCCCGGCCGGCCGCGCCGCCCTCGGGGTGAAGCTGGCGGACGTGCGGGACGCCGTCGCCGCGGGCGCCGACGAGATCGACATGGTCATCGACCGTGGGGCGTTCCTCGCGGGGAACTACATGAAGGTGTACGACGAGATCGTCGCCGTGAAGGAGGCCTGCGGGACGTCGGCCCGCCTGAAGGTCATCTTCGAGACCGGTGAGCTGTCGACGTACGACAACATCCGGCGGGCGAGCTGGCTCGGCATGCTGGCCGGGGCCGACTTCATCAAGACCTCGACCGGCAAGGTCGCCGTCAACGCGACCCCGGCGAACACCCTGCTGATGCTGGAGGCCGTGCGCGACTTCCGCGCCCAGACCGGCGTCCAGGTCGGCGTGAAGCCGGCCGGCGGCATCCGCACCACCAAGGACGCCATCAAGTTCCTGGTCCTGGTCAACGAGACCGCGGGCGAGGACTGGCTGGACAACCACTGGTTCCGCTTCGGCGCCTCCTCGCTGCTGAACGACCTGCTGATGCAGCGTCAGAAGCTGGCCACCGGCCGCTACTCCGGCCCCGACTACGTGACGGTGGACTGATCACCATGGCATCTCTCTTCGAGTACGCGCCGGCGCCCGAGTCCCGCGCGGTCGTCGACATCGCGCCGTCCTACGGCCTGTTCATCGACGGCGAGTTCACCGAGGCCGCCGACGGCAAGGTCTTCAAGACGGTCTCCCCGTCCACCGAGGAGGTCCTCTCCGAGGTCGCCCAGGCCGGCGAGGCCGACGTCGACCGTGCGGTGAAGGCCGCGCGCAAGGCGTTCGAGAAGTGGTCGGCGCTGCCGGGCTCCGAGCGCGCCAAGTACCTGTTCCGCATCGCCCGGATCATCCAGGAGCGCAGCCGCGAGCTGGCCGTCCTGGAGACGCTGGACAACGGCAAGCCGATCAAGGAGACCCGCGACGCCGACCTCCCCCTGGTCGCCGCGCACTTCTTCTACTACGCGGGCTGGGCCGACAAGCTCGGCCACGCCGGGTTCGGCCCCGCGCCGAAGCCCCTGGGCGTGGCCGGCCAGGTCATCCCCTGGAACTTCCCGCTCCTGATGCTGGCGTGGAAGATCGCCCCGGCGCTGGCGACCGGCAACACGGTCGTCCTCAAGCCGGCCGAGACGACCCCCCTCTCCGCCCTGTTCTTCGCGGACATCTGCCGCCAGGCGGGCCTGCCCAAGGGTGTCGTCAACATCCTTCCCGGGTACGGCGACACGGGCGCCGCGCTGGTCGCGCACCCGGACGTCAACAAGGTCGCGTTCACCGGCTCGACGGCCGTCGGCAAGGAGATCGCGCGTACGGTCGCGGGCACGAGCAAGAAGCTCACGCTCGAACTGGGCGGCAAGGGCGCCAACATCGTCTTCGACGACGCCCCCATCGACCAGGCCGTCGAGGGCATCGTCACCGGCATCTTCTTCAACCAGGGCCAGGTCTGCTGCGCGGGCTCGCGCCTGCTGGTCCAGGAGTCGATCCAGGACGAGCTGCTCGACTCCCTCAAGCGCCGCCTGTCGACGCTGCGTCTCGGCGACCCGCTGGACAAGAACACGGACATCGGCGCGATCAACTCCGCCGAGCAGCTGGCCCGGATCACCGCGCTCGCCGACGCGGGCGAGGCGGAGGGCGCCGAGCGCTGGTCCCCGGCCTGCGAACTCCCTGAGAACGGCTACTGGTTCGCCCCGACGCTCTTCACGAACGTCACCCAGGCGCACACCATCGCCCGCGACGAGATCTTCGGCCCGGTGCTGTCGGTCCTCAGTTTCCGTACGCCGGACGAGGCGGTCGCCAAGGCGAACAACACGCAGTACGGCCTCTCGGCGGGCATCTGGACCGAGAAGGGCTCCCGGATCCTGGCCGTCGCCAACAAGCTGCGCGCCGGTGTCGTCTGGTCCAACACGTTCAACAAGTTCGACCCGACCTCGCCGTTCGGCGGTTACAAGGAGTCGGGCTTCGGCCGCGAGGGCGGCCGCCACGGCCTGGAGGCGTACCTCGATGTCTGAGAAGTCCGAGCAGCAGCGACTGAGTGTCTTCAAGACCTACAAGCTGTACGTCGGCGGGAAGTTCCCGCGTTCCGAGAGCGGCCGGGTGTACGAGGTGACGGACTCGAAGGGCAACTGGCTGGCGAACGCGCCCCTTTCCTCCCGTAAGGACGCCCGTGACGCCGTGGTGGCCGCCCGCAAGGCGTTCGGCGCGTGGTCCGGTGCGACCGCGTACAACCGTGGCCAGATCCTCTACCGCGTCGCCGAGATGCTGGAGGGCCGCAAGGAGCAGTTCGTCCGCGAGGTCGCCGACGCCGAGGGCCTGTCGAATGCGAAGGCGGCCGCGGTCGTCGACGCCGCGATCGACCGCTGGGTCTGGTACGCGGGCTGGACCGACAAGATCGTCCAGGTCGTGGGCGGCGGCAACCCGGTCGCGGGCCCGTTCTTCAACCTCTCCTCCCCCGAGCCGACCGGCGTGGTCGCGGTCCTGGCGCCGCAGGAGTCGTCCTTCCTGGGCCTGGTGTCCGTCATCGCCCCGGTGATCGCCACCGGCAACACGGCGGTCGTCGTCGCGAGCGAGAAGTCCCCGCTCCCGGCACTGTCGTTGGGCGAGGTGCTGGCCACCTCCGACCTGCCGGGCGGTGTCGTCAACGTCCTCTCCGGTCGTACGGCGGAGATCGCGGCCCCGCTGGCCGCGCACCAGGACGTCAACGCGATCGACCTCGCGGGCGCCGACGAGGTGCTGGCGAAGGAGCTGGAGATCGCGGCGGCGGACAACCTCAAGCGCGTTCTGCGTCCACAGCCTGTGGATGAAGTCGACTGGTCGGCGACGCCGGGCATCGACCGCATGACGGCGTTCCTGGAGACGAAGACCGTCTGGCACCCGACGGGTTCACTGGGCGCGTCCGGCTCGTCGTACTGACGGATCCCGACGCACGAGAGCCGCGCCACCCCGGCAACGGGCGGCGCGGCTCGGCGCGCTGGAGGCCTGCTGGAGCCCTGGTGGCGGCTTCAGCCCTAGGGCCTGTCGTTTGGATCATCCCGGCGTCGCGGGGTCTGGCACGCACATCTGCCGCGTTGTCGTCGGTTGCCAACTCCCCCACGCTCGGCTCCGCTCGCGCGGGGGGGGGACCCCCATCGCGTCGACGCCCTCCTCCGCCTTGCAGCTGCACGCACCAGACCCCGCTCGGGTCGGTCGAGAAGTACCGCACCTCACAGCCGGCCTGATCCAAACGACAGACCCTAGGCGCCGCCCAGCAGCCCCGTCACCTGCCCCACCACCGGGACCGACCCGATGGACGACGCCTGGGCGACCGGGCCCGTGAGCATCTTGGACGTCAGCGGCTTGAAGTCGGCGACCTGGGTACCGATGCCGTTGTCGAGCGGGTCGACGCCGGTGCCCGCGAGCGGGTTGGGCTTGAGGCCGGCGAGCGGCCCCGTGACGTACCCCACCGAGCCGGTCAGGCCCTCGAGGCCCGCCTGCGGGTCGATCTTGCCCGCCGACCCGGCACGGGACGGCACGTCGACGAGCGGGGCGCTGTCCGCGGACGCCGTCGCCGCGCCCGCGCCCAGGGCCGCCCCGGCGGTCACGAGGGCGATCAGGGCGCGCTGCGCGGTGCGGGCTTGAGGGGACGCGTGTCGGGCCATGACGGGAGCCGCCTTCTGATGCACAGGGTAATGATGTCGACGCACAGGGTAGTTGAGGTGTGACGCACGTACCAAAGCCGACCCGCTGGGTCGGCAACGGCCGCGGGATGCCTCAAACTGGTGTTCCGTGAGCATTCATCCGCCGTCCCCCGCCCGAGTCGTGCTGCTGTGCGGCCCCTCGGGCTCGGGCAAGTCACTCGTCGCCGCCCGTTCCGGGCTGCCCGTCCTGCGTCTCGACGACTTCTACAAGGAGGGCGACGATCCGACCCTGCCCCTGGTGGCCGGCAGTTCGGACATCGACTGGGACCATCCGCTGTCGTGGGACGCGGACGTCGCGGTCGAGGCCATCGCCCGGCTGTGTGCCACCGGGTCGGCGAGCGTGCCGGTGTACGACATCGCCAGGAGCGCCCGCACCGGCGAGGAGACGCTGCACATAGGCCGCACCCCGCTGTTCATCGCGGAGGGGGTCTTCGCGGCCGAGATCGTGGAGCGCTGCCGCGATCGGGGCGTGCTGGCCGACGCGCTGTGTCTGAGCCGCGGCCCGCTCGCCACTTTCCGCCGCCGCTTCCTGCGGGACCTCAAGGAGGGCCGTAAGTCGGTGCCGTTCCTGCTGCGCCGCGGCTGGCGGCTGATGCGCGCGGAGCGGACGATCGTCGCCCGCCAGGTGTCGCTGGGCGCCCACCCCTGCGACCGGGACGAGGCGCTCGGCCGACTGGCGGCCGCCGCGACCGGACACCCGCGGCGGACCCGGACAGCGGCGTAGCGCCCGTACCGCTCCCGCCTCTTGCACTCGTACGCGGACGAGTGTCCCCGTACACATGGAAGCGGGACTGGACGGCCCCCCCGGCCCTCCAGTCCCGTTCCTTTCCCCCGTCTCCCCCGTGCTCCCCGCCGCTTCCCCCGTGGCGGAGCCCCCTGTTCCCCCGTCCCCTGCCCCTCAGGCGACGAGCTCGCCGAAGGAGTTCTCCCGGTCACGGTCGAAGCTGAGGACCTCGTCCTCGCGCAGCCGGCGCAGCGAGCGCCAGATACTCGACTTCACCGTGCCGACGCTGATGCCGAGGATGTCCGCGATCTCCGGGTCCGTGCGGCCCTCGTAGTAGCGCAGGACCAGCATGGTGCGTTGGAGTTCGGGCAGCCGGCCGAGCGCCTGCCACAGGACCGCGCGCAGCTCGGTGCCGCGCATCGCGTCCGTCTCGCCGGGCGTCTCCGGCAGCTCCTCGGTCGGGTACTCGTTGACCTTGCGGCGCCGCCAGGCGCTGATGTGCAGGTTGGTCATGGTGCGGCGCAGGTATCCGCCGACCGCCGCCTTGTCGCTGATCCGCTCCCACGCCCGGTAGGTCGAGAACAGCGCGCTCTGCAGCAGGTCCTCGGCCTCGAAGCGGTCGCCGGTCAGGTGGTAGGCGGTCGCGTACAGGGAGGCGCGGCGCTCCTGGACGTACGCGGTGAACTCCGCCTCCGTCAGCGAGCGGCGCTCCCCCGTGTCCTCCCGGTACGCGGCTCCCCCGTGGCCCCCGTGACTTCCGTGGACCCCCGTGCTCCCCCCGGTACACGCGTCAACCACCGACATGTACGTGGTGTGCTGACGCCCGGCGCCGCGAGCGCACCCCCGCGGGCTCACGGCGCCGGACTTCTCACTCCCCCGGTGCACGTCGTGCAGACGCGTGACCACTGCGCTGGTGCTCATACCGTGCAGGGTGTTCATCTCGCGCCTCCCGTCGTGGACTTCCGTTGTTCCGGCCCGTCGTGCTGCCGTGCCTGTGCCGAACAGCTTGCCGCCGCGACTTCATCGCCATGTCCGCCGACTGTCACAGACCTGTCACAGGCCGGGGCGCCGTCGCAGAGGTCGTGGGACCGACCCCGCATGGGCCAGAATGAGCCCCGTGCCTTCCCTGTTGCTGATCGAGGACGACGACGCCATCCGTACGGCCCTGGAGCTCTCACTGACGCGCCAGGGACACCGGGTTGCCACCGCTGCCACCGGCGAGGACGGTCTGAAGATGCTGCGCGAGCAGCGGCCGGACCTGATCGTGCTGGACGTGATGCTGCCGGGCATCGACGGCTTCGAGGTGTGCCGCCGCATCCGGCGCACGGACCAGCTCCCGATCATCCTGCTGACCGCACGCAGCGATGACATCGACGTGGTGGTCGGCCTGGAGTCCGGCGCCGACGACTACGTCGTCAAACCCGTGCAGGGCCGGGTGCTCGACGCCCGGATCCGGGCCGTGCTGCGGCGCGGCGAGCGGGAGTCCACCGACTCGGCGACGTTCGGCAACGTCGTCATCGACCGCTCGGCGATGACGGTCACGAAGAACGGCGAGGACCTCCAGCTGACGCCGACCGAGCTCAGGCTGCTGCTCGAACTGAGCCGGCGCCCGGGGCAGGCCCTCTCCCGTCAGCAACTGCTGCGCCTGGTCTGGGAGCACGACTACCTCGGCGACTCGCGGCTCGTCGACGCCTGCGTGCAGCGGCTGCGCGCCAAGGTGGAGGACGTGCCGTCGTCGCCGACGCTCATCCGTACCGTCCGCGGTGTCGGCTACCGGCTGGACGCGCCCCAGTGACGGAATCGCAAGGGGGGCTGCGCGGCTGGGCCGCGGGCCGCAAGGGAGCTGTGTCGCGGTTGCGTTTCACAAGCCTGCGCCTGCGTCTGGTCGTGGTCTTCGGACTGGTCGCCCTCACCACCGCCGTGACGGCGTCGGGCATCGCCTACTGGCTGAACCGGGAGGCGGTCCTCACCCGCGCCCAGGACGCGGTGCTGCGCGACTTCCGGCAGGAGATGCAGAACCGCGCCGGCGCCCTGCCCCTGCACCCCACCCAGGACGAACTCCAGCGCACCGCGGGCCAGATGGCCGGCAGCAGTCAGCGCTTCAGCGTGCTGCTGGTCGCCGAGGACGCGGACCGCAAGACGGTGTACGGCAACTCCGGTGCCCTGAACGGGTTCTCGATGGAGGACGTGCCCCAGGCCCTGCGCACGGCCGTGGACAAGCGGCAGAAGGAGACCGGCGCCGACAAGGCGCCGTACCACCTGTACTGGCAGCGGGTCGTCGACCACGGCACCCCCTATCTGGTGGCCGGCACGAAGGTGATCGGCGGCGGCCCGACCGGCTACATGGTCAAGTCGCTCGAACCGGAGGCCAAGGACCTCAACTCCCTTGCCTGGTCGCTGGGAATCGCCACGGGACTCGCGCTGATCGGCTCGGCGCTGCTCGCCCAGGCCGCCGCGACCACCGTCCTGAAGCCGGTGCACCGGCTCGGTGTGGCCGCCCGGCGGCTCGGCGAGGGCAGGCTGGACACCCGGCTGCGCGTCTCGGGCACCGACGAACTCGCCGATCTGTCCGTGACGTTCAACAACGCGGCGGCCGCGCTGGAGAAGCGGGTCGCCGACATGGCCGCCCGCGACGAGGCCTCCCGCCGCTTCGTCGCCGACATGTCGCACGAGCTGCGCACCCCGCTGACCGCCATCACCGCCGTGACGGAGGTGCTGGAGGAGGAGCTGGAGTTCGAGTCCGGCAGCATCGACCCCATGATCGAGCCCGCCGTGCGGCTGGTGGTGAGCGAGACCCGCCGCCTGAACGACCTGGTCGAGAACCTCATGGAGGTCACCCGCTTCGACGCGGGCACCGCCCGGCTCGTCCTCGACGACGTCGACCTCGCCGACCAGATCACCGCCTGCATCGACGCCCGCGCCTGGCTGGACGCGGTGGAGCTGGACGCCGAGCGCGGCATCCACGCCCGCCTCGACCCGCGCCGCCTGGACGTCATACTCGCCAACCTGATCGGCAACGCCCTCAAGCACGGGGGCTCGCCGGTCCGGGTGTCGGTGCGCATAGAGGGCGACGCGCTCGTCATCGCGGTGCGGGACCACGGCCCGGGCATCCCCGAGGAGGTCCTGCCGCACGTCTTCGACCGCTTCTACAAGGCCAGCGCCTCCCGCCCGCGCTCCGAGGGCAGCGGTCTTGGCCTGTCCATCGCGCTGGCCAACGCCCACATCCACGGCGGCGAGATCACCGCGGCCAACTCTCCTGAGGGCGGTGCGGTGTTCACGCTGCGGCTGCCCCTGGACGCCTCGGAGCTGACACGGGAGACCGGCGACCGCGAGGGCGACGGCGACCGCGAGGGCGACGGCGACCGCGAGAAGACCGGCCGCGGCGGCAAGGACGCCGGGGCCGACGGCGCGCAGGGGGAGGCGCGATGAGCGTACGACGACTGCTGGCCCCGCTGGCGGCCCTGCCGGCCCTCGCCGCCCTGCTCACGGGCTGCGGGATCCGGGCCACCGAGGTGCCCACCGACTTCGGCGGGGCGCCCTCGCGGATGCCGTGCTCCCTGTCCGAGCCCGCCGTACCGTCCCAGACCGCGCACGGCGTGCCCGTCCAGGTCTTCCTGCTGTGCCGCTCCTCGCTGGTGACCGTCGACCGCTCGGTGCGCGTCCCCGAGGGCACCCCGGACGCCAAGCGGCGCGTGATCGTCGCCCTCGGCCTGCTGGACCAGCTCGCCGAGAACCCGTCACCGAGCGAGAAGGCGGCGGGCTACACGACGTACATCCGCGGCGGCATCGGCGTGGGCGGACCGCGGCGCACCGACCCCGAGGACACCCTGCGGCTCAGCACCGCGCCGGACCGCCTCACCCCGTACGCCCTCGCCCAGATCGTCTGCACCTTCTCCGACTCGGCGGCCGCCGAGGGCGACGGCTCGGTGATCCTCGGCGGCCCGGGCGACGAACCGCCCCGCCGCTACGAGTGCACCGACGACGTCCGCTCCAGGCCGGGCACCGCCCGGCCCCCCTCGAGCAGCGTGGCCGCGGGCTGAGACACCGACGCACCCGGGCGGGATGTGCCGTACGCCTCTTCCGTACGGGTGAGCGATCCGGAACCGTCGGCGCGCACGGGCGCGTCTAGGGGGGCGTGCAGCGTCAAGGCTCCATCGGCGGCAGCGCCGCGTTCCGCATCCGGGTGACAGGGGGCGTCCTCCTCGTCGCGCATCTCGCGTTCGTCGCCTGGCTGATGCTGCGACCCCTGGACGTGCCCTGGGTGATGCCCGCCAATCTGCGCCCGCTCGCCGGCATCCGCGCCGACCTGGCGCTGGGCTGGCCCGAGGCGGCCCGGCGGATCGGCGAGGGCCTCGCGCTCCTCGCCCCGCTCGGCGTGCTGCTGCCGATGACCCAGGGCCGGCTCAACGTCTCCCCGCTCGGCTCCCTGATCCGTACCGCCACCGCGGGCGCCCTCCTCTCCCTGGGCATCGCCCTGCTCCAGACCGGCGTTCCCGGCCGCGTCGTCGACATCGACTCGCTGCTGCTGAACACCACGGGCGTGGCCCTGGCCCACGTCGCCGTCGTCCCGGCGGGCCGCTCCTGGCTCCGCCGGCGAGGCCTGCGCCGCCCCGGCCCCCAGGAAGAGGCGTCTCAGGGACGGACCCCGACGATTCCCAGGGTCGGCATCGCCCCGTAGAGCGACGCCGGGACGGTTCGCGGGTTCGTACTGTGGAAGACAGACGGGGGCGGCCACACGGAGTCGCCTCCGAGCATCGTCCGCGAAGGAGCCACAAAAGATGACCGCCCTTGCCCGCCCCACCGAAGGCCGCATGATCGGCGGAGTGTGCGCAGCGCTGGCACGGCGCTTCGGTACCTCCGTGACGACGATGCGCGTGATCTTCCTGCTGTCCTGTCTGCTGCCTGGCCCGCAGTTCCTCATCTACATCGCGCTGTGGATCCTGCTCCCCTCGGAGAAGAACCCCCGCACCGCCTGGTAGACGTCGCGATCTGCCCGTACACGAACGCCGTTGGGGCGCACCCCGGGACGAGGGGGTGCGCCCCAACGGCGCGATGCGTGCGGGGCCCGGTCAGCCGAGCGGGACCCCGTTGACCGGCAGGCCGTGCGCGGACAGGCCCTGGACCGGCAGGCCGCCGAGCAGCCCGGCGACGGGCTTGGCGGGCCCGTCGGAGAGCGCCTGCTGCACGGCCGGCTGAGCGGCGGCGAGCCCGGTGCCGACGGCGCCCTGCCCCTGGCTGAGCGCCTGGCCGGCGCCCGGCAGCGCCTGCGCGACGTTCTGCGCGGGCAGGGTCTGGGTGACCGTGTCCAGCGCCTGGGAGGTGTCCGGGAGCGCCGGGGCCGCGGTCGCGGCGCCCGCGCCGGCGGCGGCGAAGGCGGCACCGAGAGCGGCGACACCGAGGGTCTTGGCAGCAGACTGCTTCATCGTGAATGCGTCCTTGAATTGCGACGTCGGGGGGACTTTGAGCGGTCCTCGACCGTAAACACGGTGGACCTCCCGCCGCAAACACCGAAATGCGGACGACACGTGAAGCCCGTTCATGCAACGCGCGCTCGCCGTACGCCTGTTCACTCTCCCTTTTCCGGAGAACTGCTGGTCACGGCCGTCTGCTGGAACAGCCATTCGGATTTCAATTCCGCATATCCGGGCTTGATGACGTCATTGATCATGGCCAGCCGTTCATCGAAAGGAATGAACGCTGATTTCATCGCATTGACGGAGAACCATTGGAGGTCGTCGAGCGTATAACCGAACGCGTCGACGAGATGCTCGAACTCCCGGCTCATGCTCGTCTGCGACATCAGACGGTTGTCCGTGTTGACGGTGGCCCGGAAGTGCAGCTGCCGCAGCAGCCCGATCGGGTGCTCGGCGTACGAGGCGGCCGCCCCGGTCTGGAGGTTGGAACTGGGGCACAGCTCGAGCGGGATGCGCTTGTCCCGTACGTACGAGGCGAGCCGCCCGAGCTTGACCGAGCCGTCGCCCTGGACCTGGATGTCGTCGATGATGCGCACCCCGTGCCCGAGCCGGTCGGCGCCGCACCACTGCAGCGCCTGCCAGATGGACGGGAGCCCGAAGGCCTCCCCGGCGTGGATGGTGAAGTGGTTGTTCTCCCGCTTCAGGTACTCGAAGGCGTCCAGGTGCCGGGTGGGCGGGTAGCCGGCCTCGGCGCCGGCGATGTCGAAGCCGACGACGCCCAGGTCCCGGTACCGATTGGCGAGTTCGGCGATCTCCAGTGCGCGGGCGGCGTGCCGCATCGCGGTGAGCAGGGCGCCGACCCGGATGCGGTGCCCGTTCGCGCGGGCCAGCCGCTCCCCCTGCCGGAAGCCCTCGTTGACGGCCTCGACGACCTCTTCGAGGCTCAGCCCGCCCTCCAGGTGCTGCTCGGGCGCGTACCGCACCTCGGCGTAGACGACCCCGTCCTCGGCGAGGTCCTCGGCGCACTCGCGGGCGACCCGGATCAGCGCGTCGCGGGTCTGCATGACGCCGACGGTGTGCGTGAAGGTCTCCAGGTACCGCTCAAGAGATCCGGAGTCGGCGGCCTCCCGGAACCAGACGCCGAGCTTGTCGGGGTCGGTCTCGGGCAGCTGGTCGTACCCGGTCTCCCGGGCGAGTTCGACGACGGTCCCGGGCCTGAGGCCCCCGTCGAGATGGTCGTGCAGCAGCACCTTGGGCGCCCGGCGGATCTGCTCCACCGTCGGCGCGTGCGCCACCGGCCCGGCCTTGAGGCCCCCCGCCGGCGCCTGGCCGTCCCCGCTCGGCGCGGCCTGGTTCGTCCCGTTCGGTGCGGTCTGGTTCTTCCCGTTCGGTGCGGTCTGGCTCGTCATTTCCGCACTCTAGTCCCGCGCCCCACCACCCCGCCGAACCGTTCCGCCGATACGCAACGGTGACCGCACGGAAGGGTGGCGTGCGCCGTTCCTTCTGACACTGTTCTGCTGTGACTCCACAGCAAGCGACGCCGATGCGAACGGCCAGGCTGGGAAGGGCGGTCGGTCAGGGGCCGACAGCGGTGTGCGGGGCGGTGCTGCTGCTCCCCGGGGGCGAGGAGGTCTCCGCGCGCAGACCGTCGGCCGTGTGGGCGGCGGCTTCCGTGCGGGCGTTCGGGCGGGCCGTGGGGCGGTCCGGGCGGGGAGAGGGTCTGGTCACGCATGTCGTGCACTACCGGTACCGCGGGTGGAACGGCGGCGAGGCGCATCCCGCGGCGGACGCGACCTGGGCCGCGGACGAGGTCGTACGGCGGTACGGGGACGTGCCCGTGTGTCTGGTCGGGGTCGGCATGGGGGGCCGGGCGGCGCTGCGGGCGGCCGGGCACGAGGCCGTCAACTCCGTGGTGGCGGTGGCCCCCTGGCTGCCTGAGGAGGATGCCGCGGCCACGCCGGAGCCGGTCAGGCAGCTGGCGGGGCGGCGGGTGCTGATCGTGCACGGTACGAACGACGAGCGGGCCGACCCGGAGCTGTCGTTCCGGCTGGCGGCGCGGGCGAAGAAGGCGAACCGGGACGTGTGCCGGTTCGAGGTGCACTCCGACGGGCACGGGCTGCACCAGCACCGCGACGAAGTCCTCGCGCTCACCGCGGACTTCGTGCGGGGCGCGCTGTTCGGGCACTCCCTGGCACGGCCCCTGGAGGACGCGCTGGCCGCGCCGCCGCCGATCGGGCTGCGGATGCCGTTGGCGGCGGGCTTCGGGCGGTCGCTGCGCGGGAGTTGACGTACGGGGTCAGGCGAGCAGGTTGCCCCTTCTTGAGGGTCAGGCGAGCAGGTTGCCCCTTCTCGACAGCAGGAACTTCTTGAAGGCCGCGACCGGGGGTGTGTCCGGGTGACCGTCCAGCCAGGCGACGCCGATCTCGCGGACGGCGCGCGGCGCGGTGACCGTGAGTTCCCTGACGCCGGGGCGGGGCCAGACCGGCGGGGGCAGGAGGGCGACGCCGAGGCCCGCGGCGACCAGGCCGCGCAGGGTCTCCGTCTCCTCCCCCTCGAAGGCGACCCGGGGCCGGAAGCCGGCCTCCGCGCACAGGTCGTCGGTGATGCGGCGCAGCCCGTAGCCGGGTTCGAGGGTCACGAAGGCCTCCTCGGCGGCCTCGGCCAGCCGGATGCGGCGCCGGGTCGCGAGGCGGTGGTCGGCGGGGACGACCAGGCGCAGCTTCTGCTCGTCGAGGCGGCGGGCGACCAGGTCGGGGGCGTCGGGGACGGGTGAGGTCAGACAGAGGTCCAGTTCGCCGGCGCGCAGCCGTTCCAGCATGGCCTCGCCGTAGTTCTGGACGAGGCTGAAGCGGATCCGCGGATGGTCGGCGCGGAATGCCTGGATGAGGCCGGGTACGGTCTCGGCGCCCATGGTGTGCAGGAAGCCGAAGGCGACCTTGCCGGCGGCGGGGTCGGCGTCGGCGCGTACCTCCTCGGCGGCGCGCTCGATCTCGGCGAGGGCGCGTTCGACGGAGGTGAGGAACGTACGGCCGGCGCGGGTGAGGGAGACGGTGCGGCCGCGGCGGGCGAAGAGCTCGACGCCGAGGTCGTCCTCCAGCCGGACCATGGCCCGGGAGAGGGTGGACTGCGGGACCTGGAGTTCGTGGGCGGCCCGGGTGACGTGCTCGGTGCGGGCGACCCCGGCGAAGTACGCGAGCCGGGGAGCGAGCGACATCGCCATGTCTTCTGTGTCACCGGACCGTGACAGTCGATCCGCTGACCTCTGCTGATGCACCATGGGAACGATTATGGCGATTCCATGCATTGGACGCATGAGGGGCCGCTCACTAACGTCGAAGCATGCCTGCCAGTACCGGGGCGCCCACCCTCATGGGCGCCGACCCCGCTGTCCCCGCCACCTCCCCCGACGCCTCCGACGTCCCCGACACCCGGATGACTCCGGGCGGCCCCGGCTACCGCCGGATGAGCCTCGCCCTCTTCCTCGCCGGTGTCGCGACCTTCGCCCTCCTCTACTCGACGCAGGCGCTGCTGCCGCTGATCTCGGGCGAGTTCCAGGTGGCCGCGAGCGAGGCGAGCTGGACGGTGGCGGCGGCGACCGGCGGTCTGGCGCTGTTCGTCCTGCCGATGAGCGCCCTGTCGGAGCGCTTCGGCCGCCGTACGGTGATGACGGCCTCGCTGGCGGTCGCGGTGTCGGTCGGTCTGCTGGTCCCCTTCGCCCCCTCGCTGCCCGCGCTGGTGGTGCTGCGCGCGGTGCAGGGCGCGGCGCTGGCCGGGCTTCCGGCGTCGGCGACGGCGTATCTGGCCGAGGAGGTCAGGCCGCGGGCGCTGGTCACGGCGATCGGTCTGTTCGTCGCGGGCAACAGCGTCGGCGGGATGAGCGGCCGGGTCATCACCGGCTGGGTCGCGCAGGAGTGGGGCTGGCGGATCGCGGTCGGTGTGATCGGCGTGCTGGCGGTGGCCTGCGCGGTGGCGTTCCGGCTGCTGCTGCCCACCCCGCGCCACTTCCGGCCGGGTTCGCTGCGCCCGGGTGTGCTGGTGCGTACGGTCCGGGGTCATCTGGCGAACCCGCTGCTGCGGCGCCTGTTCGCGATCGGCGCGCTGTTCATGACGGTGTTCGGCGGCGTGTACACGGTGATCGGCTACCGGCTGACGGCGGCTCCGTTCGGTCTGCCGCAGGGCATCGTCGGTTCGATCTTCCTGGTGTACCTGGTGGGGACGGTCTCGGCGTCGGCGGCGGGCCGGCTGGTCGGGCGGCTGGGCCGGCGCGGCGCGCTGTACCTGGCCGGCGGGACGACCGCCTCGGGCCTGCTGCTCTCCCTGGCCGACTCCCTCCCCCCGGTGCTGCTGGGCCTGGTGCTGATCACGGCCGGTTTCTTCGCGGGTCACGCGGTGGCGTCCTCGGCGGTCGGCAAGACGGCGACGAGCGGCCGCGCGCAGGCGTCGGCGCTGTACCAGTCGGCGTACTACGTCGGCTCCAGCGTGGGCAGCACGGTGGGCGCGATGGCCTTCCACGCGGGCGGCTGGGCCGGGACGGTCACGGTCGGCGTGCTCGCGGTCCTCGGCGTCGTGACGATCACCGTGCTCGGTACGCGCGCGGCCCGGGTGGCGGCGCGGCGGGAGCTGGTCACCGCGGCCTGAGCCCCCGTCCCCCCTTTCTTCGAAGTGAGCGAAAGCCCTGCCCAAGTCAGGGCTTTCGCTCACTTCGGGGACCGATGTCAGTGCACTGCGGTAACTTCCGAAGTGCTGGGGCGCGAAGACGCGCGACACAACGGCCACAGGGGTGGGCGGACGATGGGCAACGGCACGGCGACGACGGAACTCGATGTCGCACTGGAGAAGCACCGGACCGAACTGACCGGCTACTGCTACCGGATGCTCGGCTCGTCCTTCGAGGCCGAGGACGCCGTGCAGGACACCCTGGTCCGCGCCTGGCGCGGCTACGAGAACTTCCAGGGCCGCTCCAGCATCCGCTCCTGGCTGTACCGGATCGCGACGAACGTCTGCCTGGACATGCTGTCGGCGGGCAACAAGCGGGCGCGGCCGGTGGACCTGTCGGAGTCCACGCCGCTGGCGCAGTACGCCCTGTCCCCGCGCCCCGACCACACGTGGCTGGAGCCGATGCCCGACGCCCGGGTGCTGCCGTCGCTTGAGGATCCGGCGGAGGCGGCGGTCGCGAAGGAGTCGGTGCGGCTGGCGTTCATGGCCGCCCTTCAGGATCTGCCGCCCAAGCAGCGGGCGGTGCTGATCCTGCGTGAGGTGCTGGCCTGGCGGGCGAGCGAGGTCGCGGAGCTGCTGGGCACCTCGGTCGCATCGGTCAACAGCGCCCTGCAGCGGGCCCGGGCGACGCTCTCGGAGCGGGACGAGAAGGGTGCGCGGGCGGCCGTCTCCGACCCCCTGGACGAGGAGCAGCGGAAGCTGCTGGAGCGCTATGTGGCGGCGTTCGAGGGGTACGACATGACGGCGCTGACGGCGTTGCTGCACGAGGACGCCATCATGACGATGCCGCCGTTCGAGATGTGGCTGACCGGCCAGGCGGACATCGCGGGCTTCATGACGTCGATCGGCCACGAGTGCGAGGGCTCGCGTCTGCTGCCGGTGGAGGTGAACGGCCTGCCGGGCTTCGCCCACTACAAGCCGGACCCGCAGACGGGCGGTCTGTCGCCGTGGTCGATCCAGGTGCTGGAGATCTCAGACGGGCGCCTGACCGGGTTCCACTTCTTCCTGGACACCAAGCGGCTGTTCCCGCTGTTCGGTCTGCCCCTCCACCTCGAAGCGCAGTCCGGCGAGGTCGAGCAGGGCGAGTAGGCCGCGGTCGGGCCGGCGCAGCCGTATCCGGCCGCCGGCCCGCCGCGCGGCCAGTTCCAGCCGCGCGAGCAGGTCGACGGTCCCGAGCCGGGGCGGGCCGAGCGCGCGGACGTCGCAGACGACGACCGGTGCGCCGGCGGCCTCCAGCAGGAGCGTCACGTCGTCGCACAGCCCCCTCACCGCGTCCTGGGTGACGGGGCCGTCCAGTACGAGTACGGCGGGTGCCCTGGCGTCCACGTGCTGTAGACCGGCCGGGCCGCGCCAACTCATCGGTCGGTCAGGCGATGCGTCCGAGCACGACCGGCGACGCGGTGAACGCCGTGCCGGCCGGTGCGATGTCGTAGGAGCCCTCGATCGCCTCCAGGGCGTACGCGAAGCGCTCGGGGGTGTCGGTGTGCAGGGTGAGCAGCGGCTGGCCGGCGGTGACGGTGTCGCCGGGCTTGGCGTGCATCTCGATGCCCGCACCCGCCTGCACCGGGTCCTCCTTGCGGGCGCGGCCGGCGCCCAGGCGCCAGGCGCCGAGGCCGATGTCGTAGGCGTCGAGGCGGGTCAGGACGCCGGACGAGGCGGCGGTGACCACGTGCTGCTCCTTGGAGGTGGGCAGCGCGGCGTCGGGGTCGCCGCCCTGGGCCGCGATCATCCGGCGCCAGACGTCCATGGCGGAGCCGTCGGCGAGGGCCTTGGCCGGGTCGGCGTCCTTGATGCCGGCGGCGTCGAGCATCTCGCGGGCGAGGGCCAGGGTCAGCTCGACGACGTCGGCGGGGCCGCCGCCGGCGAGGACCTCGACCGACTCGCGGACCTCCAGCGCGTTGCCCGCGGTGAGGCCGAGCGGGGTCGCCATGTCGGTGAGCAGGGCGACCGTCTTCACGCCGTGGTCGGTGCCGAGGCCGACCATGGTGGAGGCGAGTTCGCGGGCGTCGTCCAGGTTCTTCATGAAGGCGCCGGAGCCGACCTTCACGTCCAGGACGAGGGAGCCGGTGCCCTCGGCGATCTTCTTGGACATGATCGAGGAGGCGATCAGCGGGATGGCCTCGACGGTGCCGGTGACGTCGCGCAGCGCGTACAGCTTCTTGTCGGCCGGGGCGAGGCCGTCGCCCGCGGCGCAGATGACCGCGCCGACGGTGTCGAGGACGTCCAGCATCTCCTCGTTGGACAGCAGCGCGCGCCAGCCGGGGATGGACTCCAGCTTGTCGAGGGTGCCGCCGGTGTGGCCGAGGCCCCGGCCGGAGAGCTGGGGGACGGCCGCGCCGCACGCGGCGACGAGCGGGGCGAGCGGGAGGGTGATCTTGTCGCCGACGCCGCCCGTGGAGTGCTTGTCGGCGGTGGGGCGGGAGAGCGAGGAGAAGTCCATGCGCTCGCCGGAGGCGATCATCGCGGCGGTCCAGCGGGCGATCTCACGGCGGTTCATGCCGTTGAGCAGGATGGCCATCGCGAGCGCGGACATCTGCTCGTCGGCGACCTCGCCGCGCGTGTACGCGTCGATGACCCAGTCGATCTGGTCGTCGCCGAGTTCACCGCGGTCGCGCTTGGTGCGGATGACGGAGATGGCGTCCATGGCCATGGCTGGCGTTTCCTTCCGGGGATCGAGAAACCGCGGCCCCTGCGATCCGCTCGGTGAGCGGGCCGCAGGGGCCGCAGGGCGTTACTTGGTGAGATGCTCCGGGCCGAAGGCCTGGGGGAGCATCTCCGACAGGGGCATGATGCCCGCCGGGGTGTCGAGGAGCAGGTCCGGCCCGCCGAACTCGTAGAGCAGCTGGCGGCACCGGCCGCACGGCACGAGCAGGGCGCCCGTTCCGTCGACGCAGGTGAAGTGCGTGAGCCGACCGCCTCCGGTGCGCTGGAGCTCGGAGACGAGGCCGCACTCGGCGCACAGGCCGAGTCCGTACGAGGCGTTCTCGACGTTGCAGCCGCCGACCGTGCGCCCGTCCTCGACGAGGGCCGCGGCGCCGACCGGGTAGCCGGAGTAGGGCGCGTAGGCGTGGGACATGGCGTCCCGCGCCACGGCGCGCAGCGTCTCCCAGTCGAATCCGGCGGCTGGGGTGGTCACTTGCCCTGTCCCTTCCGGTACGGCAGGCCGTCCGCCTTCGGCATCCGCAGCGACTGCGCGGACATCGACAGCACGAGCAGGGTGACGATGTACGGCGTCGCGGTGACCAGCTGGCGCGGGACCTCGTTGGTGCCGAGGTACCAGAGGAAGAGCGCCGCCGAGATCCCGACCGTGATCACGGCACTGACGTACTTCTTCTTCCACAGCAGGTACCCGGCGCCGAACACCAGCAGGATCGCGAGCAGCAGGATCAGCGCGTGGACGTTCACGGTGCCGCCGCGCAGGTTGAGGCTGTCGGTGTAGCCGAACAGGCCCGCGCCGAGCGCCAGTCCGCCCGGCATCCAGTTGCCGAAGATCATCGCGGCGAGGCCGATGTAGCCGCGGCCGGCGGTCTGGCCGTCCAGGTACACGTTCGAGGCGACGATCGACAGGAAGGCTCCGCCGAGGCCGGCGAAGGCGCCCGAGATGAGCACCGCGAGGTACTTGTACTTGTAGACGTTGACGCCGAGGGACTCGGCGGCCACCGGGTTCTCGCCGCAGGAGCGCAGGCGCAGACCGAAGGCGGTGCGCCACAGCACCCACCAGCTGACCGGGACCAGGGCGACGGCGATGACGGTGAGCGGCGACAGGTCGGTGACCAGACCGCCGATCAGGCCGGCGAGGTCGGAGACGAGGAACCAGTGCTTCTCGTTGAGGGTCTCCAGCCAGCCGGACAGGCCGGGGATGTCGAAGGTGCCGAGCGAGTCGACCGGCGGGGACTGCTTGGAGGAGCCCTGCGGGACGTTCTCGAAGGTGAACTTCGACAGGTAGCGGGTCGTGCCGAGCGCCAGGATGTTCAGCGCCACACCGGAGACGATGTGGTTGACGTTGAAGGTCACGGTGGCGATGGCGTGCAGCAGCGCGCCGAGAGCGCCGCCGATGATGCCGAGCGCGACACCGGCCCAGGGGCCCCACTGGTAGCCGGCCCAGGCACCGAACCAGGTGCCGAGGATCATCATGCCCTCGAGGCCGATGTTGACGATGCCCGCGCGCTCGGACCACAGGCCGCCGAGGCCGGCGAGGCCGATCGGCACGGCGAGGCGCAGGGCGGTGGACATCTGGCCGGTGGAGGTGATGCCGTCGGCGCCGGTGATGAGCCGGACGGCGGAGGTGAGCACCAGGACGCCCGCGATGATCAGCAGGAGCACCGGGAGCGAC
Organism: Streptomyces sp. V3I7; assembly: GCF_030817495.1. NCBI lineage: Bacteria > Bacillati > Actinomycetota > Actinomycetes > Kitasatosporales > Streptomycetaceae > Streptomyces > Streptomyces sp. V3I7. The sequence continues at coordinate 4,209,724 of NZ_JAUSZK010000001.1, read as the reverse complement.
ATGCGGCGGCGGCCCTTGGCGGGGGCGCTCGCCTTCGGCTTCGCGACGGTCGCGGTGGTCATGCCGCCGCCACCTCCTTCTTGGTGTTCGGGGCGGCGGCCGCGGCGGCCAGCTCGGCGCCGACCCGGCGCTGCTGGCGGCGCAGGCCCCACTGGCGTACGGCGGCGTACGAGATGACGACGGAGAAGACGATCAGGCCCTGCATGATCGTCGCGATCTCCTTCTCGTACGGCTCCGGAACCGCGTAGTCGAGGGCGGGCGAGGCCTTGTCGAGGAAGGCCCACAGCAGGGCGGCGAGCGCGATGCCGCCGGGGTTGTTGCGGCCGAGCAGGGCGATGCCGATGGCGGTGAAGCCGAGACCGGCCGGGAAGCTCAGGCTGTAGGTGTGGGTGTCGCCGAGCAGCAGCGGCAGGCCGGAGAGCCCGGCGACCGCGCCGGAGATCAGCATGGCGGTGAGCACCATGCGCTTGGCGTTGACGCCGGAGGCGCGGGCCGCGGTCTCGGAGGCGCCGGTGGCGCGCAGGTCGAAGCCGAAGCGGGTGCGGTTGAGGACGACCCAGTACGCGACGCCGAGCAGGACGGCGAGGAAGACCAGGCCGTAGATCTCGCCGACGTCCGAGCCGAGGTTGATGCCGGGGACCCAGCCGGACTCGGCCATCGTGCCGGTCGTCATGTTGTTGCCGACCTGGACGCCCCAGACGTCGGCGAGGGTGACGTAGCCGATGACGCTGGTGGCGATGGCGTTGAGCATGATCGTCGCGACGACCTCGCTGACGCCGCGGGTGATCTTCAGGACGCCCGCGATGCCGGCCCAGAAGGCGCCGGTGGCCATGGCGACCAGCAGGAGCACGGGGATCTGGAGGAAGCCCGGCAGCGCGAGGTGCGCACCGACGACGGCGGTCATCACGGCGGCGAGCCGGTACTGGCCGTCGACGCCGATGTTGAACAGGTTCATCCGGAAGCCGAGGGCGACCGCGATGGCGGCGATGTAGTACATCGACGCCTGGTTGACGATGAGGACCTGGATGTCCGAGTACGGCAGCTGCTCGAGCATCAGCTGGTACGGCTCGAACGGGTTCTTGCCCGAGGCGAGCAGGACGACCGAGGTCAGCGCGATCGCCAGGAGGAGGGCGATGACCGGTCCGGCCACGCCGAGGAGCAGGCGCTCCTTGTCGAACTTCTTCATCGGGCCTCGTCCTCCGGGCCTGCGTCTTCGTCGGTGGTCTCTATGTGTTCGAGGTGACCGGACGCGGCGCCCGTCATGGCGGTGCCCAGCTCCTCGGGCGTGATCGTGGCCGGGTCGGCGTCCGCGACCAGCTTGCCGTCGTAGATCACGCGCAGGGTGTCGGACAGGCCGATCAGCTCGTCCAGGTCGGCGGAGATCAGCAGCACGGCCAGGCCCTCGCGGCGGGCCTCGCGGATGCGGTCCCAGATCTGCGCCTGGGCGCCGACGTCCACACCGCGGGTGGGGTGGGCGGCGATCAGGAACTTGGGGTCGTGGCTCATCTCGCGGCCGACGATCAGCTTCTGCTGGTTGCCGCCGGAGAGGGAGGCCGCGGTGACGTCGATGCCGGGCGTGCGGACGTCGTACTGCTCGACGATCCGGCGGGTGTCGTCCTGGGCGCTCTTGGGGTCGAGCCAGAAGCCCTTGGCGTTGGGCTTCTCGGTGACATGGCCGAGGATGCGGTTCTCCCACAGCGGGGATTCCAGGAGCAGGCCCTGGCGGTGGCGGTCCTCGGGGATGTAGCCGACGCCCTGCTCGCGGCGCTTGCGGGTGGGCCAGCCGGTGATGTCCTCGCCGAGGAACTCGATCACACCGGAGTCGGCGTGCTTGACGCCGATCAGCGCGTCGATGAGCTCGGTCTGGCCGTTGCCCTCGACGCCCGCGATGCCCATGACCTCGCCGGCGTGGATGGTGAAGGAGACGTCGTCGAGGACGCGCTTGGTCTCGCCGCCGCCCGCGAAGTCGGTGAGGCCGCCGGCCGCCGGCTCGTCGAAGTCACCGAGGGAGGCGCCGCCGCTGGCGTGGACGGTCAGGTTCCGCACCGAGATGACGGGCCGGTCGGTGACCGTCGACTCGGCGGTCTCCGGGGTGGGCAGCTCGCTGCCGACCATCAGCTCCGCGAGCTGACGGGGAGTCGTCTCGGCGGGGACGGCCGTGCCGACCGTCGTGCCGCGCCGGATGACGGTGATGTCGTCGGCGACGGACAGCACCTCGCCCAGCTTGTGCGAGATGAAGATGACGGACAGGCCCTCGGACTTGAGCTCGCGCAGGTTGTCGAAGAGCGCGTCGACCTCCTGCGGCACGAGGACGGCGGTCGGCTCGTCGAGGATCAGGGTGCGGGCGCCCCGGTAGAGGACCTTGAGGATCTCCACGCGCTGCCGGTCGGCGACGCCGAGGTCCTCCACGAGCACGTCCGGGCGTACGCCCAGGCCGTAGCGCTCGGAGATCTCCTTGATCTTCCTGCGGGCGCCGCCGCCGATGCCGTACAGCTTCTCGCTGCCGAGCACGACGTTCTCGAGGACGGTGAGGTTGTCCGCCAGCATGAAGTGCTGGTGGACCATGCCGATGCCGCGGACGATGGCGTCGGCGGGGCTGTGGAAGCTGACCTGCTCGCCGTCGATCGTGATGGTGCCCTCGTCCGGCTTCTGCATGCCGTAGAGGATCTTCATCAGGGTCGACTTGCCGGCACCGTTCTCCCCGACCAGGGCGTGCACGGTGCCCTTGCGGACGGTCAGACGGATGTCGTGGTTGGCGACGACACCGGGGAATCGCTTGGTGATACCCGCGAGCTCCACCGCGACGGTCGAAGGAGCGGTGGGCGGAGGGCTGCTGGACGCGTCGATGGCGCACTCTCCTTGGGGAAGGGGCCACTCTATGCGCGTAGCGCCCCTGCTGTGAATAGTGCCCGGAACCGGGTCGCGCTCGATCCGGTCCGAGCATTCTGCCGCGCGAACGGGGTGCGGGTCGGCTTCCTTCCCGCACCCCGTTCCGTGGCCGTCAACGCTGCCATTACGGCGCGCTTTTGGCCATGCCCTGAACAAGGTCTACGACCGTGATGTCCCGGTCGTCCGACGCTGTCGGTCAGGAGGTCTTGACCTTGATGCTGCCGTTCTCGATGCCCTCGGTGGCCTTCTTCACGGCGGCCTGGATGCCGGCGTCGTTCTTGAAGGCCGGGTTGGCGTCGGAGAGGCCGACACCGCCGTTGGCGAGGGAGCCGCGGATCTCGCCGGTGGCCGGCTTCTTGTCCTTGATGACCGACTTGGACAGCTCGTAGACCGCGCCCTCGGCGTTCTTCAGGGCCGAGGTCAGGATGTACTTCTTGTACTTGGCCAGCGCGGGCTGCTGGTACTGGTCGGAGTCGCAGCCGATCGCCCACACCTTGTGCGCGGCGGCGGACTTGATGACGCCCTGGCCCGAGAGACCGGCGGCGTGGTAGATGACGTCCGCGCCGGCGTCGATCTGGCCGTTGGTGGCGGCCTCGCCCTTGTCGGGGCTGGCGAAGCCGCCCTCCTGGGCCGTCTCGGTCAGGTACTGCTTCTCGATCTTGATCTTCGGGTCGACCGACTGGGCGCCCTGGACGTAGCCCGCCTCGAACTTGTGGATCAGCGGGATGTCCACACCGCCGATGAAGCCGATGTGGTGCTTCTTGGAAGCCTTGGCGGCGGCGACACCGGCCAGGTACGAGGACTGCTCCTCGTGGAAGACGAGGTCGGCGACGTTCTTCGCGTGGATGGTCTCGTCGTCGACGATGCCGAACGTGACGTCCGGGAACTTGGCGGAGACTTCCTTCACGGCCGGGGCGTAGGAGTAGCCGACGCCGATGATCGGGTTGTTCCCGGCCTTGGCGAGGGTCTCCAGGCGCTGGATCTTGTCCGCGTCGGACTCGCCGTCCTGCGGCTCCAGGTCGCGGCCGGTGACGCCGAACTCCTTCGCGGCCTTCTCCAGACCGGCGTAGGCCGCGTCGTTGAAGGACTGGTCACCGCGGCCGCCGACGTCGTAGGCCAGGCCGATGCCCTTGGACGTGCCACCGCCCGCGGCCGACGTGGACGAATTACCGCAAGCGGAAACAGTGACGGCGAGGGCTGCAGTTGCAACGCCTGCAATCGCGAGTCGGGACACCCGGCGCATGGAACGAGACTCCTTCGTGCAAGCGCCATGGAGGAGGCGCTGGTTCCGCGGCAGCGTAACGCGCGTAGACGGGCCGGAAAACCCTTTCTGTCCGGTCCGTTACCCGTCTGTGGCGACTATCACTGCGACCGTTACGGACAGCAGTGCGCCCCTTGCGGTAGGCAAGGGGCGCAACGGCTGACCGCGGTCCGGAACGGCCCGCGCGGAGCCTCAGGTCATCCGACGCGGACCTGACGCGGAATCACTTGGTGTTGACGGTGATCTTGCCGTCGATGATGTCCTGCTTGGCCTTCGCGACGGCGTCGACGACGTCCTTCATCGACTGGTACTTCGGGTTGGTGTCGGCGAAGCCCACACCGCCGGACTTCAGGTCGCCGCGCACCTCGCCGCTGAGCGGCTTGCCGTCGACGACGGACTTGGCGAGGTCGTACACCGCGCCGCCGACGTTCTTCAGGGCCGAACCGAGGATGTAGTTCTTGTACTTGGCCAGCGGGGCCTGCTGGTACTGGTCGGAGTCGACACCGATCGCCCACACCTTGTGGGTGGCGGCGGCCTTGATGACGCCCTGACCGGAGAGACCGGCGGCGTGGTAGACGACGTCGGCACCGGACTCGATCTGGCCGTTCGTCGCGGCCTCGCCCTTGTCGGGGCTGGCGAAGCCGCCCTCCTGCGGGGTCTCGGTCAGGTACTGCTTCTCGATCTTGATCTTCGGGTCGACCGACTGGGCGCCCTGGACGTAGCCCGCCTCGAACTTGTGGATCAGCGGGATGTCCACACCGCCGATGAAGCCGATGTGGTGCTTCTTGGAGGCCTTGGCCGCGGCGACACCGGCGAGGTAGGAGGCCTGCTCCTCGTGGAAGACCATGTCGGCGACGTTCTTCGCCTGGATGGTCTCGTCGTCGATGATGCCGAAGGTGACCTTCGGGTACTTGGCGGCGACCTCCTTCACCGCGGGGGCGTAGGCGAAGCCGACACCGATGACCGGGTTGTAGCCGGCCTTGGCGAGGGTCGCCAGGCGCTGGGTCTTGTCCGCGTTGGACTCACCGTCCTGCGGCGAGACGTCGTTGCCGCCGATCTTGAATTCCTTGCGGGCCTTGTCGTAGCCGGCGAACGCGGCGTCGTTGAAGGACTGATCGCCCTTGCCGCCGATGTCGTACGCCAGGCCGATGCCCTTGCCCGCGTACTTGCCGTCCTTGGACTGGCCGACGGACTCGCTGCTGGACTTGCCGCAACCGGCGGCCGCGAGGGCGAGGACCGAGACGGCCACCGCAACTTGGGAGAACCTCGTCATTCGAGAGTTCAGACGCACAGCAAGACCCCTTCGTCCCCACGGCACCGTCACCGGCCCGCTTCCTCAATGTGCCGCCTCTGGTGGCGATGCGGCGCACAGTAACGCGCGTAGAAGGGGAGGGGAACGGGGTTTTTCCTGGCTGTTATCGATTCGTGCCGCCTGCGTGCACAAGTCCGCTCCCCCGACCGGGGGCCAGCAGGCCGGGCCGGGGCGGGCGGCAGCGGTTGCTACAGCAGGATGTCGAGCAGGGCGGCGGCGGTGAACAGCTCGACGCCGACCGCGATGGCGGACTCGTCGACGTCGAAGTCCCCCTGGTGCAGGTCGCGCACCGTGCGCTCGCCGGGGGTGCGCACGCCGAGGCGGGCCATGGCGCCGGGGACGTGTTCGAGGTACCAGGAGAAGTCCTCGCCGCCCAGGCTCTGCTCGGTCCCCTCGACCGAGTCCGGACCGCGCCGCGCGATCATGGCGTCCCGGAGCAGCTCGGTGGTCACGGGGTCGTTGACGACGGGCGGCACGCCGCGCACGTAGTTGATCTCGGACTTGGCCCGGTGCAGGGTCGCGACCTCGTCGATCGCCGCGTGCACCAGGTCGGGGGCGTGCCGCCAGGCGTCCAGGTCCAGGCAGCGCACGGTGCCGGACAGTTCGGCGTGCTGCGGGATGACGTTCGGCGCGTGCCCCGACTCGACCCGCCCCCAGGTCACCGCGAGCCCGCCGCGGCTGTCCACCCGGCGGGCGACGAGCGCGGGGACGTCGACGGCGACGCGGGCGGCGGCGGTGACGAGGTCCGTGGTCAGGTGGGGCCGCGCGGTGTGCCCGCCGGGGCCGTCCAGCGAGACCTCCAGCCGGTCGCAGGCGCTGGTGATCGGCCCCGCGCGCAGACCGATGCGGCCGGCGTCCACCCGGGGGTCGCAGTGCACGGCGACGATCCGCCCCACCCCGTCGAGCACGCCGCACTCGATGACGTCGGTGGCGCCGCCGGGCAGCACCTCCTCGGCGGGCTGGAAGATCAGCCGCACCGGGCGCGGCAGCCGGCCCTCGCGGTGCATCTCGGCCAGCACGAGCCCGGCGCCCAGCACAACGGCGGTGTGGACGTCGTGCCCGCAGGCGTGGGCGCGGTTGGGCACGGTCGAGCGGTAGGGGCAGGTGGTCTTGGCGTCCGGGATGGGCAGCCCGTCGATGTCGGCCCGCAGGGCGAACAGGGGGCCGGAGGGGTCGGCTCCCTCCTCCACGCCGATGTCGCAGACGAGCCCGGTTCCGGTGGCGAGGACACGGGGCTGTAGCCCGGCCTTCTCGAGCCGCGCCCTGATCGCTGCGGTGGTGCGGAACTCCTGGTTGCCGAGTTCGGGATGCATGTGCAAGTCCCGTCGGAACGCCACGAGTTCGGCGAGCAGCGCCTCACTCAGCGTGCCGGGGAGCGCGGCTTCCCGGGGTTGATCGACCTCGGACTCTCGGGACGTCAATTGGTTCACCCTCTGAAGGGTAGGACGCCTGGACGGTCAACTGACCCTCGATCAACAAAAGTTCAGCCCGTTAGGGGAAGAAAATCTGACGACCGGGCGCATAGCTGTCGACGGAGATGGGTAAACTCGCCCGTTTCCGACCGAGTCGATCACGAGATCCACGGAGCGTGACCACCGCCGCACCCCGGCACCCGCCCCGCTTCTCTCTGTGTTCTCCTGCTCTCCAGTTCTCCTGCTCTTCCTCCACGGATACCACGCCCGGCCCGGAGCCGCCCGCGCTGTCCACCTTCCGGAACGTCTCCCTCCGGGGGATCGCGCCGCTAGGGTGCGCCGACGTGACCGATCCCCGCACCGCAGCAGCCCCGGCCGCCGACTTCCTCCGGACCACCGGCGCCTCGTACGACGCCATCGCCAAGGAGTACGCGGGCGAGCACGCGGACCATCTGGCCGACAGCCCCCTGGAGCGCGGGCTGCTCGCCGCCTTCGCGGAGCTGGCGCGCGCCGCCGCCGCTCCCGTCGCCGACGTGGGCAGCGGCCCCGGCCACGTGACCGCCCGCCTGCACGACCTCGGGGTGCCGGTCTTCGGCGTGGACCTCTCCCCCGCCATGGTCGACATGGCCCGCCGCACCCATCCCCACCTGCGCTTCCACGTGGGTTCGATGACGGCCCTGGACCTCCCGGACGCCACGCTGGGCGGCGTCCTCGCCCTCTACTCGATCATCCATGTCCCCGACGACCACCTGCCGACCGCGCTCGCGGAGTTCCACCGCGCCCTCGTCCCCGGCGGCCACGTCCTGCTGGGCTTCCAGTGGAGCAGCGAGACCCCAGGCCTCCACCTCACGGAGCGCTACGGCCACGAGATCGACCTCGCCTACCACTGGCGCACCCCGGACCAGGTCGCCGGCCTCCTGGCCGAGGCAGACCTGGAACCCCGCTCCACAACGGTGCGCGAGCCCCGGGGCGAGGAGAAGCTGCCCCGTGGTTCCGTCCTGGCGCGCAAGCCCGGTCCCTCCCCCGCGGGCTAGCCCGGCGTCACCGTGGCCAGCCGGTGCGCTTCGCGGGCCGAGCCCGTGACGCCCGAGAGGAAGCCCTGGGCTCGGGGGGAGGCGTGGTCGGTGAGCCAGGAGGGGTCGATGTCGCAGACGGCGACGCGGACGCCCGTGCCGGCCAGGGCCAGCGGGAGAGTGTGGACGACCGTGGAGGGGAAGCTGAGCACCGTCTGGCCGATGGGGCCGCGGCGGGCGATCAGTTCCAGGGGCAGGTCGGGGCGCACGATCTCCAGGCCCGTCTCGACGGCGAGGCGGTGGAGCTTGTCGGTGCTCTCGCGGCGGTGCGCGAAGTAGCGCGTGGTGCCGTGGGTGCGGGCCAGGGCGCGGACGGCCTCCAGGTAGCGGTCGCCGTCCACCACGCCGGTCTCGACGAGGGACGTGCCGACGAGGTCCGCGCCCTTGGTGATGCGCGGCGGGCCGAAGCGGGAGCGGGTCCAGGCGAAGTCGTTGGCGGTGACCGTGACGCCGTCCGGCGTCTCGCGGACCGGTATGGAGGAGAAGATCTCGACGCTGCGGCCGGGGCTCGGTGTCAGACGGCGCCGGGCCGCGCCGGAGACGGGCGCGAAGAGCAGGTCGCGGGGGCCGGGGCGGCCGCCCGTGCGGTGCCAGCGCACCAGGCGCTCGCCCCGGGCGAGCTGGGCGACGAACTCCATCGTCGCGGTGCCGTCGTCGACCACCACCAGGTCCGGGGCGCGGGTGATGGTCAGCAGCAGTTGTACGTAGCGGGAGAACGGGTCCCCCATGACCACGCGCCGGGCCCGGCGCAGCAGCGGCGCCAGGCCGGCGATGGTGCGGAAGGGCGCGACGGTGCCGCCGCGCGCCTCCTCCCAGCGGACCTGGTGACCCTCCTCGCGGGCCAGCTCGGCCATCCGGCGCAGCTGGCCGCGGGTCATCGGGTCGTTGGGGGACAGGACGACGAGGGTGAGCCCCGCGCCGGGCGCCGCGGCGCCGCGGGCGGGCGAGTGCGCCCACTCCAGCACGTTCAGGAGCTGTACCGGACTCTCGACGAAGGCGAGCGTGTGGGGGCCGGTGGATCCGGCGCGGGGGCTCATCGGCGTACGACCGTCCCGTCCGTCAGGGGGTGCTCAGACCGCGACCGGCTCGCCCGCGGCGGCGGCGATCTCGGCCTCGGCGACGACGCCGGTGACGCGGCGCAGCTTCTTCATCGGGCCGAGCTCCGACTCGTAGACCTTCTTGAGGCCGTCGCCGAGGGAGGACTCGATGGTGCGGATGTCACGGACGAGGCGGGTCAGGCCCTGCGGCTCGACGGAGGCGGCCTGGTCCGAGCCCCACATGGCGCGGTCGAGGGTGATGTGGCGCTCGACGAAGGTGGCGCCGAGGGCGACGGCGGCGAGCGTGGTCTGCAGGCCGGTCTCGTGGCCGGAGTAGCCGATCGGGACGTTGGGGTACTCCTGCTCCAGGGTGTTGATCACGCGCAGGTTGAGCTCCTCGGCCTGGGCCGGGTAGGTCGACGTGGCGTGGCAGAGCAGGATGTTCTCCGAGCCGAGGACCTCGACGGCGTGGCGGATCTGCTTCGGCGTCGACATGCCGGTGGAGAGGATGACCGTGCGGCCGGTGGCGCGCAGGGCGCGCAGCAGCTCGTCGTCGGTCAGCGAGGCGGAGGCGACCTTGTGGGCCGGGACGTCGAACTTCTCCAGGAAGGCGACGGCCTCGGTGTCCCACGGGGAGGCGAACCAGTCGATGTTCTTGGTCTTGCAGTACTCGTCGATCTGGCGGTACTCGTCCTCACCGAACTCCACGCGGTGGCGGTAGTCGATGTAGGTCATGCGGCCCCAGGGGGTGTCGCGCTCGATGTCCCACTGGTCGCGCGGGGTGCAGATCTCGGGGGTGCGCTTCTGGAACTTGACGGCGTCGCAGCCGGCCTCGGCGGCCACGTCGATCAGCTTGAAGGCGTTCTCCAGCTCACCGTTGTGGTTGATGCCGATCTCGCCGCAGACGTAGACGGGCTGACCGGGGCCGGCGGTCTTCGAACCGAACTGGCGCAGGCGGGAGTTGGTGCTCATGGCAGAGATTTCCTTACTTGGTGAGGGAATCGAGAGAGGGGCCGAGGATCCAGCTGGCGATCTCTCGGATCGCGCCGTCGCCACCGGGGACGGTGGTGACCGCGCGCGCGGCGCCGCGCACGACGTCGTGGGCGCTCGCGACCGCCACGGGCCAGCCCACGAGGGCGAAGCACGGGAGGTCATTGACGTCGTTGCCGACGTAGAGCACGCGCTCCGGCGCGATGCCCTGCTCCTCGCACCACTGCTTGAGGGCGAGGTCCTTGCGGTCGATGCCGTGCAGCACGGGAAGCCTCAGCTTCCGGGCGCGGGCGGCGACCACAGGGTTCTGTTCCGTGGACAGGATCAGCATCTTCAGCCCGCTGTCACGCAGGGCGGCGATGCCGAGTCCGTCCCCGCGGTGCACGGAGACGATCTCCCGTCCATCGGCGTCGATCAGCACCCGGTCATCGGTCTGGGTGCCGTCGAAGTCGAGTACGACCGCGTCGATGTCGGCGGCGGTCGGCAGCGCGCCGGGCCGGGCCGCGTCGAAGAGCGGGGCCAGGGCGCGGGCGCGGGCGAGGTCGTGCGGGTCGTCGATCTCCAGGACCCGCGCGGGGTCGGTGCGCACGAGTTGGGTCCGCCCGAAGAAGCGGTGCCGGTGCTCACGGAAGCCGGCCGCGTCCATGGCGTACGCGGCGCCGGTCTCCAGCAGGTCCTGGGGGCGGTCCTGGCGGCGCGGTCGGAAGGACTTGTCGTGGTTGACGCCGTAACCACCGTCGTTCTCCGTGGAGTTGGCGACGGTGAGCGAGCCGCCGACGGCCGCGGTGGCGCGGGCCTCGGCGACCGCCGGGTCGTCGTCGGCGTCCCGCCAGACGAAGCCGTGGAAGGGCGCGACGGTCAGCGCGGTGTCGGCACCGTTCTCGACGACGGCCGCCGCGACCGCGTCCACGTCCTCGCGGATCAGGAAGGGGCTGGTGCACTGCACCAGCAGGACGGCGTCCACCGGAGCGCCGTGCCGCGCCTCGTGGGCGTCCATGGCGTGCAGGACGGCGGCCTCGGAGGTGGCGGTGTCGCCGGCGATGGCGGCGGGGCGCAGCACGACCTCGGCGCCGGCCTGGCGGGCGGCTGCGGCGATGGCCTGGTCGTCGGTGGAGACGACCACGTCGGTCACCAGCCGGCCGGCCCGGCACTCGCGCACGGCGCGGGCGACCAGCGGTACGCCGCCGAGGGGGGCGAGGTTCTTGGCGGGCACGCCCTTGGAGCCGCCGCGCGCGGGGATCACCGCGAGCACCCGGCGCAGCGAAGCGCCCTGTCCCGTCTCCGGGTTGGACATGAGGTCTCCTTGGAAGGTCACAGCTCCCCCATCCGCCGGATCACCGGAGCGACCCGCTGGACGCCGTGCCGGTAGGCACCGCGCGCCGCCCGGCGCACGATCTGGCGGACCGCTCCCGGCGCCTTGTCGGCCGCGGGGGCGCCGGGCAGCGGCGCGCCGTCGGGGCCGAGGTGGTGGCGGGCGAGGATGCCGGGCAGATAGCCGGGCGCGGTCTCGGGGGTGTAGTAGGGGGTCAGGGGCGGCAGCGGCCCGGGGCGGTCCAGCAGCTCGGTGATGCGCGCGCGGGCCGCGTCGAAGGCGGTGACATACGAACCGTCGGCCGCGACACCCTGCCGGGCCACCCACTCCTCGTCCGCCACCGGGCGGTGCCCGGCGTCGAGCTGGTCCCAGGAGGCGAGGCAGCCGGAGCCGGTGAAGTGGTGGTTGCCGAGCAGCTCGCGCACCCCGAGGTCGGTCAGGACGGCCGTGGGGACACGGCGGTGCAGGGCCTCCAGCGCGGCGGTGGAGCTGACCGTCACCAGCAGGTCGGTGCGGTCGAGCACCTCGCCCATGTGCCCGTACACCAGACGGAAGTTGGCGGGCGGGTCCTGGCCCTGCACCAGCTTCTGGTACGGCAACTCCTCGATGTGGGTGGTGTGTTCGCCGGGCTTGGAGCGCAGCTTGAGCAGCACCTCGCGCTCGGGGTGGCGGCGGGCGTGCCCGATGAGCCGGTCCAGCAGGTAGGCGCGGTCCTTGCGGTTGTCGGGCACGGAGGGCTGGGCCGCGAACACCACCGTGTAGGGCCTGCGCCCTTGCTCCGCAGACGGGTCGTGTTCGCCCTCGTACGGCGCCCCGCCGAGGAACGGCAGCGCGACCTCGGTCACCGCTGAGGCCTCGGCGCCCACCCCCTCGTACACGGCCCGGAACCTGTCCGCGTCGTGGGCGGAGTTGGCGAGGACGAGGTCCGCGCCGTGGCGCAGCAGCAGCCCGTCGGCGAGCTTCTCGTAGACGACGCCGACGTAGCCGGTGACGACGACGGGGCGCTTCTCGGTGCCCCAGGCGTGCCGCAGTCCGTGCAGCATCGCCTGCACCCCGCCGCCGACCAGCGCCAGGACGAGGATGTCGTACGACTCCTCGGTCATGGCGCGCAGGAACTCGACGCCGGTCACCTCGCGCAGGGAGTCGGCGTGGACGCCGACTTCCTGGAGCTGGCGGGCGGTGGGGGTGGCGCGTCCCCGCAGGAGGTAACCGTCGAGCCGGATTCCGGCCCCGGCGGGGGCGAGACGCTGCGCGGTGAGGGCGCCCCATTTCCACCGGGTGTCGGAATCCGCGAGGACGGCGACCCTGAGAGACTTCGTTGCACTGGCTGGCACGTCGATGACGCTAGGAAGGCATTCCTAGGTTCCGCCCAACCCGAATGCAACAAACGGTTAACAGCACATCGCCGAATGGGGAATCGGGCCCCGGACGCGCCGGGAAAAGGTCCGGTTCACAGGTTCGCCACGCGCCGTTCACCCGATATCAAGGCGACAGTCAAGACGAATGCCGGGCTTCGCCCTAACGTCCATTGCGTGGTCAAGCTCTCCGTCATCGTGCCGTTCTACAACGTGCAGCAATATGCGCCCGACACCCTGAAGAGCCTGCGTGCGAATGCGCGTGAGGACTTCGAATTCATTCTCGTCGACGACTGTTCGCGCGACGGGACACCGGACATTCTCGCGCGCGCCGAGCGCGAGCTTCCGGGCGCCGTGTACGTCAGACACGAGCAGAACGGAGGACTCGCGACGGCGCGCAACACCGGCATCGACCGGGCGCGCGGCGAGTACGTGACATTCCTGGACGGCGACGACTGGCTCGCCTCGGGCTACTACCCCCGGCTGGTCGCGGCCATCGAGGAGCTGGGCTGCGACTTCCTGCGCACGGACCACGTGCAGTGCACCGCACGGGCGCGCAGCGTGCACCGGGTGCCGCACGGCCGGCGGAACACGGTGCTGGACCCGCGGCAGGCGATCCTGCCCGCCGACCGGTCCACCTCGGTCGACTACGCCTTCGCCTGGGCGGGCGTCTACCACCGCCGGCTGCTGGAGCGCGGGCTGCTGCATTTCACCGACGGGCTGCGCACGGCCGAGGACCGGCCGTGGATCTGGAAACTGCACCGGGAGGCGGAGTCCTTCGCCGTGGTGAACCTGCTCGGGGTCTACTACCGGCGCGGGGTCGCCTCGTCGCTCACGCAGATCGGTGACGTACGGCAGCTCGACTTCATTCGCGCATTCGACCAGGTCGTCGCGGACACCGCGCGGGACCCGGAGGCGGACAGGCTGCTGCCGAAGGCCGTGCGCACGTATTGCGCCATCATTTCCCATCACCTGGGATCCATCGAAAGGTTCGAGCCCGCGGTGGCGAAGAAGCTGAAATCCATGAGCGCCGCCGCGCTGCGGCGCATGCCGCAGGACGTGCTGGACGAGGCCCTGGACTCCATGGACCTGACGCGCGCCACGAAGCTGCGCCGGCTGCGCCGCCGCCCCGCCCCCGCGGGAGCCGCCGCGTGAGCGTCCAGATCTTCCAGGCGTCCACGCTCTACGGCGCGGCCACCCTCGCCGCCGCCCTGGACTCCGGCTGCTTCCGCCCGGCCGACCGGCGCATCCTGCTGGTCTGCAACAACGCCGCGACGCCCGAGACGACGCCGGGCCTGGACGAGACGCCGGGCTTCGAGCGGCTGCGGGACCGCTTCGACGACGTGGTCTCGTACAACGAGACCATCTCCCCCTTCCATCCCGGCGGTTGGTCCCCGCGCCAGGACGACACCGTGCTGTGGGAGCGGCATCTGCGCCTCGCCTGGAACCTCGGGGACGCCGACGTCGAGCTCGCCGTCGAGTCGATCCAGGTCAACCCGGCCCTCGGCATCGCCCAGATCTTCACCGGGGCGCCGGTCACGGTCTACGCGGACGGCCTGATGAGCTACGGGCCCACCCGCAACAAGCTCGACCCGCTGGTCGGCACCCGGATCGACCGGCTGCTCCACCTCGACCTGGTGCCGGGGCTGACGCCGCTGCTGCTCACCGAGTTCGGTGTGGAGCCGGAGCTGGTGCCGACCGAGGCCTTCACCAAGGTACTGGCCGAACTCGCCGTCACCGGCGAGGAGTTGCCGGACATCGAGGAGCCCGCCCTGCTGCTCGGCCAGTACCTGTCCGCGCTGGACATCCTCAGCGCGGACGAGGAGGAGGACCTGCACGTCCGGATGCTGCGGGGCGCCGTCGCGCTCGGCCACACCCGGGTCGTGTTCAAGCCGCACCCCTCCGCCCCGGCCCGCTTCGCGCGGACGCTGGAGGAGGAGGCCGAGCGGCTCGGCGCCGAGCTGACCGTCCTGGACACCCCAGTCCTCGCCGAGGTGCTGTACCAGCGGACGCGCCCGGCGCTGGTCGTCGGCTGCTTCTCCACGGCCCTGCTCACCGCGTCCGCGCTGTACGGCCTGCCGGTCGCCCGTGTGGGCACGGAGACGCTGCTGGACCGTCTGGCCCCGTACGAGAACAGCAACCGGATCCCGGTCACCGTCGTGGACGCGCTGCTGCCCGAGCTGTCCGACGAGGCCGCCGTCACCGCGCAGCGGGGCGGCCTGGACGTCACCGCCCTCGACGGGCTCGTCCGGGCCGTCGGCTTCGCCATGCAGCCGAAGATCTACCCGGGTCTGCGCAAGGCCGCCGAGGACTATCTGACGGCGCATCTGAACCAGGACACCTGGCGCTACTTCAAGCGCCGGCGCCTCACCTCGCTGGCGCTGCCGGGCGCGGTGCCCGCACAGTTCGCCTTCATCCCGCGCAACGCGACCGTACGCCGGGTCGCCCGCCGCGCACGCTCGCTGAAGCGGGCGACGCTCGGATGACCGCCCCCGTCAAGGCGTCCGCCGGCGCCGCCCCGCCGCGGCCCCCGGAACCGCGGCCCGCGAAGCCGCTGTCCGCGAAGCCGCTGTCCGAAGCGCGGGCGGCCGGCGACGGCGCCGCGCCCCGGATACCCGCGAAGGCGCACCCGCCACGGCTGCGTGCGCTCGACGGACTGCGACTCATCGCCGCGCTGATGGTCGCCTGCTACCACTACGGCGGCCGCGACGGCGAGGTCACCGACGCCTGGGGCAGCTCACCGAAGCACCAGTTCCCCCTGCTGCACGAGTGGTTCGCGTACGGGTGCCTCGGCGTCCAGGTGTTCTTCGTGATCAGCGGCTTCGTGATCTGCATGAGCGGCTGGGGCCGGACCCTGCGCTCGTTCTTCGCCTCCCGCGCCTCACGGCTGCTGCCCGCCTACTGGGTGGCGGTGATCCTGGTGACCGCCGTGTTCGCGCTGCCCGTGGTCGCCTACCGGGCCGTGTCGCCGAGCGACGCGCTGCTGAACCTGACGATGCTCCAGCAACCCCTCGGCGTGGACCGGGTCCTGGGCGTGTGCTGGACGCTGTGGGCCGAGGTCCGCTTCTACGCCCTGTTCGCCCTGTGCATCGTGCTGCCGGGCGCGAGCCGTCAGCGGGTCGTGCTGTTCTGTGCGGGCTGGACGCTGGCGGCGGCGATCGCGCAGGCCGTGAACGAGCCACTGCTCGACACCGTCCTGATGCCGGAGTACGCGCCGTACTTCATCGGCGGCGTCGGCCTCTATCTGATCCACCGCGACCGGCGGGACGCCTACGCCTGGGGCATCGTCGCCGTGAGCTGGCTGATCGGCCAGCACTACGCGGTGACCCGGCTGTGGCACGCGCCCGACCCGCAGTTCTTCTCCGACCGCTCCTCCCTCGGCATCGCCCTGGTCGTCACCCTCGGCTATCTGGCGGTGCTGGCCATCGCGCTCGGCTGGCTGAACCGGCTCGACTGGCGCTGGCTGTCGGTGGCGGGCGCGCTCACGTACCCCTTCTACCTGGTGCACGAGCACCTGGGCTGGGTCGTCATCGGGACGTACCACCGGACGCTGCACCTGCCCTCGTACGCCACCTTCCCGGCGACGGTCGCCACCATGCTGCTCCTGGCGTGGCTGCTCAACCGGTGCGTGGAGGACCGGCTCACGCCGAGGCTGCGGACGGCCCTGGGGAAGCCGCGGGCGTAGGGCCCTGGCGAGCCGCGGGCATAGGGCCGCTCGTTCGGATCACGCGGGCTCGTGATTAGCCCAGGCGCGGGGAGGAACGCTCCTTCGTCCTGAGTAAATCCGCGCGACGGGCCCAGGCCCCGCACGGCCCGTCGGGTAGGCGTCCGGGCCATGGCACCGACATCCTCCACGCTCGCCCCTGCCCCGACCCGACCCGCTCCCGAGACGCCCGGGCACCCGGGGAGGACCCCGTCCTCCCGCGCCCCGGGCAGACGCGGGAGCCGGCTGCTCGCCCTGGACGGCATGCGCCTCGTGGCCGCGCTGATGGTCGCCCTCTACCACTTCACCGGACGCGGCGGCACCATCTCCGCCTCCTGGGGCGTCTCCCCGTCCAGGCTGTTCCCGGGCCTGTCGGAGCTGACCGTCTACGGCTGCCTCGGGGTGCAGTTCTTCTTCCTCATCAGCGGCTTCGTGATCTGCATGAGCAGCTGGGGCCGTTCGCTCGGCGACTTCTTCCGCTCCCGGGTCGCCCGGCTCTACCCGGCCTACTGGGTGGCCCTGGTGCTGGTGGGCGCCGCGACCTTCGTCCTGCCCGTCGTGATGCACCCGCTGCGGCTCGACGAGTTCCTCGTCAACGTGACGATGTTCCAGATGCCGATGGGCACCCCGCGCGTGCTGGGCGTGTGCTGGACGCTCTGGGTCGAGGTGCGCTTCTACGCGCTGTTCGCCCTGCTCGTGGTCGCGCGCGGGGTCACCTACCGCAAGGTGGTGCTGTTCTGCGCCGTGTGGACGCTGCTCGCGGTGATCTGCAAGGGCGCCAAGACGGAGCTGACCGAGCAGTTGGTCATGCCGGACTACGCGCCGTTCTTCATCGGCGGCCTCGCCCTGTACCTGATCCACCGCCACGGCGGCAATCTGCTGCTGTGGGGCCTGGTCGCCGTCTCCTGGCTACTGGGCCAGAGCAGCGCCACCAACGGCCTGTGGCAGCCCGGCACCCACGGTGACTTCACCCGGGACCCACACATGATCGTGCTGGTCGTCACCCTGTGCTACGCCGCCGTGGCCGCCGTGGCCCTCGGCTGGCTGCGCTGGGCCTCCTGGCCGGGGCTCGCCCTGATCGGCGCGCTGACGTACCCCTTCTACCTGGTGCACGAGCACCTCGGCTGGTTCGTCATCCGCGTCCTGCACCGCGGCTGGGGCCTGCCCGCGTGGACGACGCTCACGGTGACCGTGTCGGGGATGCTGGTCCTGGCCTGGCTCATCCACCGCTACGTCGAGCGGCCGCTCGGGCCGCGCCTGAAGCGGGGGCTCAAGGCGGTTCGGTAGGTCGGGAGTTCAGCGGGAGTTCGCCCGGTCGTCGGATGCGGAGGCCGTACGCGGGCAGGTGTGCCGGAGT
The DNA here is from genome assembly GCF_030817495.1 of Streptomyces sp. V3I7. Taxonomy (NCBI): domain Bacteria; kingdom Bacillati; phylum Actinomycetota; class Actinomycetes; order Kitasatosporales; family Streptomycetaceae; genus Streptomyces; species Streptomyces sp. V3I7. The sequence goes on along the minus strand of NZ_JAUSZK010000001.1, from coordinate 4,192,023 downwards.
CCTTGACCGAGCAGAGGGTTGCTCGTAGGTTCCGGCCCTGTCCCCCGTACCCGCAGCGCCGCTCGCGCACTAGGAGTACCGCCTCCCCATGACCGCAAGCCCTGCCACGATCCGCCCGCCCCACCGCCTCGACGACGTCCCCGGATGGTTCCCCGTTCTCGACCAGGTGCTCTTCGAGTGGCTCCTGGACCGGCAGGAGTCCGATGGCACCACGGGTGACCTGCTGGAAGTGGGGGTGTACATGGGCAAGAGCGCCATATTCCTCGGCCGCCACCTCGAAGCCGGCGAGCACTACACGGTGTGCGACCTCTTCGAGGGCGACGCCCCGGACGACGCCAACCGGGCGGAGTCGGCGTATTCCTACAGTTCCCTCACCCGGCGCACGTTCGAGGAGAACTACCTCGCCTTCCACGAGGAGCTGCCCCGCGTCCTGCAGGGCCCCAGCTCGGTGGTGCCGGGCGAGGTGAAGCCGGACTCCTGCCGGTTCGTCCACATCGACGCCTCGCACCTGTACGAGCACGTGCACGACGACATAGCGGCCGCCCGGGAGGCACTCCTGCCGGGCGGCGTGGTCGTCCTGGACGACTTCCGCTCCGAGCACACCCCCGGCGTCTCCATCGCCGCGTGGGAGGCGGTCCTCAACCGGGGCCTGAAGCCGATATGCCTCAGCACCCAGAAGCTGTACGGCACCTGGGACGACCCCGAGCCGATCCAGGAGGCGCTGCTGGCGATGGCGCGCGGCCGCCGGGACTGCCACCTGAGCGTCCAGCAGGCGGCCGGGCACCGCATCATCCGCCTCAAGTCCAAGAAGGACATGCGGCCCCCGCCGTTCCCGCCCTCCCGGCACGCGAGCACGAGCCCGCTCCCCCCGCCGTCCCCCCACTCCCCCGACCGCACCAAGCGCCTGCGCCGCCTGGCGGTGGACCTGCTGCCCCCGTTGGTGACCCGGGCGCTGCGCAATGCCCGCCGAGCCAGGTAATCTCCGTCAGGCCCAGCCCCCAGGGGCGCGGGGCTGTGTCTCATGTGCGGCTCCGCCGCGTGGGCGCGCCCAGCCACGACGCGCCGGCACCCGAAGAACAACCGCTCCCCGCCGAATCACAGCGAAGCGTCACGCGCTGGCAAGCGACAGCTTCACCGCGAACCCGAGGAACAGCGCCCCTGCCGCCGACGTAGCCGTCGCCGACAGCCGCTTGCGGCGGCGGAAGGCGGCGGCCAGCCTGGTGCCGCTGAAGATCAGGGCGCTGAGGTAGAGGAAGCTCGCGACCTGGGCGAAGGCGCCGAGGACGACGAAGGAGAGCGCCGGGTAGGCGTAGCCCGGGTCGACGAACTGCACGAAGAAGGCCACGAAGAACAGGATCGCCTTCGGGTTGAACAGGCTGACGACGAAGGCCCGGCGGAAGGGCCGCTCATCGCCGGCCGCGGCCGCGACCGGCCCGGCCTCCTCCGCGACGCCCGCCTCGCGCCGCGTCCGCCACATCCCCCACGCGGCCCGCAGCATCCCGATCGCCAGCCACGTCAGATACCCGGCGCCCGCGTACTTCACGACGGCGAACAGCACCGCGTTGGCCTGGAGCAGGGACGCCACCCCGGCCGCGGACAGGGTCATCAGCACGGTGTCCCCGCACCACACCCCCGCCGCGGCGGTGTATCCGGCGCGTATGCCGCGCCGGGCGGCGACCGAGAGGACGTACAACGAGTTGGGACCGGGCAGCAGGACGATCAGGACGAGTCCTGCCAGGTAGGTGGGCAGATCGATGACACCGAACATGGAACGGAGTGTCGCACGCGGCTGCGACGGCCCCGCCCGGGAGTTCGAGGAGTGGGACGCTCAGGACGCGTCCGCCGGGACGTACGTCCCCCACACCTCCCGCAGCGCCCCGCACACCTCGCCCAGCGTCGCCCGCGCCCGCAGGGCCTCCTTCATCGGGTACAGCACGTTGTCCTCGCCCGCGGCCGCCTTCCGCAGCTCCGCCAGCGCCGCGTCCACCGCGCCCTGGTCGCGCTCGGCGCGCAGCTTGGCGAGGCGTTCGGCCTGCTGGGCCTCGATGGCGGGGTCGACGCGGAGCGGCTCGTACGGCTCCTCCTCGTCCAGCCGGAAGCGGTTGACGCCGACGACGACCCGCTCGCCCGCGTCCGTCTCCTGTGCGATGCGGTAGGCGTTGCGCTCGATCTCGTCCTTCTGGAAGCCCCGTTCGATCGCCGCGACCGCGCCGCCCAGGTCCTCGACCCGGCGCATCAGGTCCAGCGCGGCCGCCTCGACGTCGTCCGTCATGCGCTCGACGGCGTACGAGCCCGCGAAGGGGTCGACGGTCGCCGGTACGTCGGTCTCGTGGGCCAGGACCTGCTGGGTGCGCAGGGCCAGGCGCGCGCTCTTGTCCGTCGGCAGGGCGATCGCCTCGTCGAAGGAGTTGGTGTGCAGGGACTGGGTCCCGCCGAACACCGCGGCCAGCGCCTGGACGGCGACCCGGACCAGGTTCACCTCGGGCTGCTGGGCGGTGAGCTGCACCCCGGCCGTCTGGGTGTGGAAGCGCAGCATCCACGACTTGGGGTTCCGCGCGCCGAACTCCTCCTTCATCACCCGCGCCCAGATCCTGCGCGCCGCGCGGAACTTGGCGACCTCCTCCAGCAGCGTCGTGCGGGCGACGAAGAAGAAGGACAGCCGGGGCGCGAAGTCGTCGACGTCCATGCCGGCCGCCACCGCCGTACGGACGTACTCGATGCCGTCCGCCAGCGTGAAGGCGATCTCCTGCGCGGGGGACGCGCCCGCCTCGGCCATGTGGTAGCCGGAGATCGAGATCGTGTTCCACTTCGGGACCTCGGCCGCGCAGTACCTGAAGATGTCGGCGGTCAGCCGCAGGGACGGCCCCGGCGGGAAGATGTACGTGCCCCGCGCGATGTACTCCTTCAGCACGTCGTTCTGGATCGTGCCGGTCAGCCGGTCCGCCGGCACCCCCTGCTCCTCGGCGACCAGCTGGTACAGGAGCAGCAGCAGCGCGGCCGGCGCGTTGATCGTCATGGACGTCGAGACCTGGTCCAGCGGGATCCCGTCGAACAGCACCCGCATGTCCTCGACCGAGTCGACGGCCACACCGACCTTGCCGACCTCGCCGTGCGCGATCGGGGCGTCGGAGTCGTGGCCCATCTGGGTGGGCAGGTCGAAGGCGACGGACAGGCCGGTGGTGCCGTGGCCGATGAGCTGCCGGTAGCGGGCGTTGGACTCCGTCGCCGTGCCGAACCCGGCGTACTGGCGCATGGTCCAGGGCCGTCCGGTGTACATCGAGGGGTAGACGCCCCGGGTGAAGGGGTACGCGCCGGGCTCGCCGAGCCGCTGCGCCGCATCCCAGCCGTCGAGGTCCCGCGGCCCGTAGACCGGCTCGATCGGCAGTCCGGACTCCGACTCACGCGCCATGGTGGATGCCTCCGCGTCACATCGACTACTCCCCACCATGCCCCGTAGTTCGGCGGCGGTCACGCGGGGGAACATCCTTGGCATGAGGATCAGGGGGACCCACACCGCCGCGCTCGTCTGCTCCGCCGCCGCACTCGCCGCCCTGTGCGGCTGCACGCCGAAGGCGTCGGGTGCCGGCCACGGATACTCGCCGGTGCACATCGACGTCCCGGCCATGCGTTCGCCCTCCGCCGCCCACCCCCGCTCCAGCCCGCCGCCCGCCCAGGACGATGCCAAGCCCGCCGCGCCGCCGCCCGCGCCCTCTCCCCCGGCCCGCGTCCTGTGGGCGCGCGGCGATACCGGCCGGGACGTACGCGAGCTCCAGGCGCGGCTGCGTCAGGTCGAGTGGCTCCGCGACGGGCCGACGGGGACGTACGACGATCTGACTCAGGAGGCGGTCAGCGGCTTCCAGGGCAAGCGCGGGCTGCCCCGGACGGGCCGGACGGACACCGTCACCTGGCAGCGGCTGCTGGCGATGACGCACGAGCCGGGCCGTTGGGAGCTGTACCTGATGGGCGGTCAGCCGGCCGCCGCACCCGACCCGCGCTGCCTGACCGGCCGGGTGCTCTGCATCAGCAAGACCAGCCGGACGCTGCGCTGGATGATCGACGGCCGGACGGTGTCGACGATGGCCGTCCGCTTCGGCGCGCAGTACACACCCACCCGCGAAGGTGTGTTCCACGTCTACTGGAAGTCCCGGCACCATGTGTCGACGCTCTATCACTCGCCCATGCCGTACGCCCTGTTCTTCAGCGGCGGGCAGGCGGTGCACTACTCGTACGACTTCGCGGCCCGCGGCTACGCCGGCGGCTCGCACGGCTGCGTCAATGTGCGGGACGAGGGCGCCATCGCGCAGCTGTTCGCGCACGTGAGGAACGGGGACAAGGTCGTCGTGTACTGGTGACCGTCCCGGGTCCCGGAGGGGAAGTGGGGCGCGGGCGGGACCGGGGGAACGTGTCCCGCCCGCGCCAGGGGCACGAGCCATGGGTACGGGGGGAACCCCGGCTCTGTGCGCGGCCGATGACCAGTCGGCTCACTCTCTACTGCGTCGCGGCGAGCGAAAACGTCACACCTCGCCGTGAAAAACTGGAGTGAACGACAAAAGCGCAGGTCAGAGCGCGCTGTACGTCGGGGTCGGCGCCGGGGCGGGCAGCATCGAGGACCGCTGGAGGGGCGAGGGTGCGATGGCGGTCGGGAGCGGAGTCACGGCGCCCCCGTCCTCGTGATGGTCGTTGCCGCCCACATCGTCGCCCGGGAGGCCCCCGTCGCCGCCGCCCGAACCCTGGTCCTGCCCCTGGCCCTGGCCGTCCTGACCGCCGCTGCCGTCCGGCTCCCGCTCGTCGCCCTGGCCGCCGTCTTCACCCGCACGCTTCTCGACCGACGGGTCGCCAGCGGCCTCCAGAACACGCTCGCAGTACTGCCCCACCGACTGGGCACCACCGGCCGCGCTGTCCAGCGCGGCGCGGCGGCTCGGCTTCAGCTCCTTGCCGTCCCGGACGTCGCGGCAGGCCGAGACCGCCCCGTTCCACCCGGTGCCGGCGCCGTCGGTGGCGCCGGGGCCGCCCTTGTTCTCGCCCTTGTCGGTCTTGCCGTTCGAGGCGCCCGCGCCCGGCGTGGCACTGCCCGCGCCGCCGCTCCCCGGCGTGCCGGACCTCCACGACGGGCTGGACGCGTCGCCCCGCGTGGGGTCGTTCGTCGTCGGCCCGAGCGGCTGCTCCGAACTGACGGCTGCCGACACCGAGCTGTCGGGCGCGGGGCCGTCGCGGTGGAAGGGCGTCGGCAGGACCCCCGTCCCGGCGGCCACGGCGACCCCGCCGACCATGCCCGCGGCCAGCGCCGCGGTGAGCGCGAGGCGCACGGGGCGCCCCCAGGACGGCCGGTGCGCGCGACGGGCGGCGCGATCCGGGCCCCCGATGCGGATCAGACCCGCGTCGGACCCCTTCGCCTGCGCCTGCGTCTTCGCGTGCGTCGTCACGGCGGGCTCGGGGAGCGGCCCCGTGCGCCGAACGGCCGGGCCGCGCCTTCCGGCGAGGTCTCGCCGCGCGACGGTACCCTCCGGCACGTGCCCGACCCTGAGGGCCTCATGAGCCTCAGGTACGCCATGAACCTCATGTACGCCATGGGCCTCTTGGGCCTCGCGAGCCTCATGGGCCTTGCGGAATGCGGCCAACGCCGCTTCCTCACCGGGGAGTTCGGCGGCGGCCGGGGCCATGCCGGCGGTCAGGGCGCCGAGGGCCCGGGCGAGTCGCTCGGCCTGGTCCCGGTCGGCCGCGCCGACGGCTTCGAGCGGCTCACCGCGCAGCAGACGTTCCGCCGTTTCGCTGTCAAGCCACCTGCACTGCTCGTCGGCCATCACATGTCCTTCTGCGTCCGCGGACGCGTATGCGTCACAGTGGCGGACGTCATCGCGCCGGCGCGCGGTTCTCGCTGGGGCGGCAGGGCGTCGATCGCGCTGCCCGATTCCGGATCCTCGGAGGAGAGCAGCTCCGCGAGTCGCCGCAGGCCACGGTGGGCGGCGGTGCGTACCGCGCCCGCGCGTTTGCCGAGCGCCTCGGCGGCGGTCTTGGCGTCGAGGCCCACGACCACGCGCAGGACGACCGCTTCGGCCTGGTCCTGCGGGAGCTGCGCGATGAGGGAGAGGGTGTTGTCGGTGGCGAGGGCTTCGATGGCCTCGCCGGCCGTGTCGGACTCGGCGGCCCGGCCGGTCAGTTCCGTTTCGTCGCCGCCGATCGCGGGGCGCCGGCCGCGCATCCGTATGTGGTCCAGCGCCCGGTTGCGGGCGATACGGGCGGCCCAGCCGCGGAAGCGGTCCGCGTCGCCGCTGAACCGTTCCAGGTCGCGGGCGATCTGCAACCAGGCCTCGGACGCCACGTCCTCGGCGTCCGTCTCGCCGACCAGCGTGCGTACGTAACCGAGCAGACGCGGGTGCACCGCGCGGTAGACGGTCCGGAACGCGGTCTCGTCCCCGTCCTGTGCCGCACGCACCGCGGCAGTGAGCTCCGCGTCGTCCCCCAGCACTCAGTGGTTCCTCAGTAGATGGTCGCGGCCTAGGGGCCGCCGATCGTTGCCATGAGCATGCATCTCGCTCGACGCAAAAGCACGTTACGACTTGGAACCGCTCCCCGTCCACGCCCGTACAAGCTGCAACTAACTCGTGACGCGCCGGGGTGTGACAGAAAACGCACCCCTGGCGCTGTAGGAAGTACGGGCCGCGGCGCGGCCCGTGCCGTGCGACGGCCGGGGCCTCTCCTGTGGGGGGTGGCGGCCCCGGCCGTTGCCCGAGAAGCGGCCGGGGTGAGTGAAGTCACCTGACGGCGTTGGCCTTTGGCCCCGTTTCAGTCTTTTTGCCGACGTTGCCGGTGTTCCCGGTGTTTCCGGTATTGCCGCCCCCGGTCCCGCCGCTCTCGCCGCTCCTGCCGGATGAGCCGGACGCCGACGGCCCCTTGGACGCGGCAGGCGTCCCGCCCTTCTCCGTGTTCCCGTCGGCCGCCTGCCGCAACTGCGCCGCGCAGTACGCCGCGACACGGTCCTCGCCGCCCGCGGCCGAGACGAGCCGCTGCCACGCCGTCGCGCTCATCGCCTTGCCGCGGCCCTTGAGGTGCTCGTAGGCACGGCAGTGGGCCAGCGTGTCCTTGGCGGTGCCGGGGCGCTCGGGATGCGCGGGGTGCTCCGTGCCGCCCGCCTGCCCGGCCGCGGACTCCTGGGCGACGTCCGCCTGTCCCGGACCGCTCGTCGACGGCTGCGCGCTGTGCACCACGTCGCCCGTGTCGCCGCTGGACGACCCGCCCGACCCGATCGCCGCGACGGCGACACCGCCCAGCGTGAGACTCGCGAAGAGCACCGAGAGCGCGGCCTTCGCCGAGAGCTTCGCGCGCCGCGCCTCGCGGGGCCGCCAGTCGTCCCGGCGCCGGGAGCGGGCCGCGCCGTGCGCCCCCGCCTCCCGGGCGGCGCGGAACGCGGCCACCGCCCGCCGCTCGCCCTCGGGGTCGACGTCGTCCTGGCGGATCTCCGCGGCGAGCCAGACCTCCAGCCCGTCGTCACCGCCCTCCCGGCCGCGCCCGGCCCCGGACACGGCGCCGCCCGGATGCACACGCCGTCGGCCGGAGAGCCCGCCGTCGACGCTGTGCCGTTCACCCATGTGCGTTCCCGTTCCCGTCCCTGTCCGGTCCTTGTGATGCGCCGCCGTAGCCCGTGGCGCCCAAGAAGCGTGCGGGGTACACGGAACCGTCCTCAAGGATCATGGACCCGATCAATCCCTACGATCCATGCGGACAGCGGCCATCAACAATCATTTCGACTCCCCCAGCGTCCGGGAGCCGTCATCCGTCACACCATCGTCCCCCGCCGTACGAATGCCCAGCTGACGGGCGAGCCGCTTCAGGCCCCGGTACGCCGCCGTGCGCACGGCACCGGGCCGCTTGCCGAGGACCCGCGCGGCGGCGGGTCCGTCGAGGCCGACGACGATCCGCAGCAGCACCGCCTCGGCCTGGTCGCGCGGCAGCCCGTGGATCAGCTCCAGCGCGTGCCCGGTGGAGATGGCCTCCAGCGCCTGTTCGTGCGTGCTGTGCGGTCCGGGCAGCTCCAGTACGTCCTGTTCGAGCGCCGCGGACCGCGGCCGTACCCGCGCTCTGCGCAGGTGGTCCAGCGCCCGGTGCCGGGCGATGGTCGCCGTCCAGCCGCGGAAGCCCGCCCCGTCACCCTTGAACCGCCCCAGATCCCGGGCGATCTCCAGCCACGCGTCGGACGCCACGTCCTCCGCGTCGTCCCCGACGATGCCGCGCAGATAGCCGAGCAGCCCGGGCTGCACAAGCCGGTAGGCCTCGGCGAACGCCACCTCGTCGCCGTCCTGCGCCCGCGCGACGGCCACCCCCAGTTCCCCGTCGTACGCCTGCGTACGACGGGGTTCCCCTCCCTGGCCCAAGTCCGTCCTCGTTCGTGCCGAGTTCGCGGCCACGGTGTGGCCGCGTCCCTCACGGTGTGACACGTTCACGCTTCGCCCGTGCCCCCGCCCTCTGCCTTCATCAGCGCCGTGCGTCACGGCAGTGTCACAACACCGGGGCTCACCGCCCCGCCCGACTACATGTCATCCGATCCATCGTGGCACGGGGCACTGACATCCAACCGGCCGTCATCTCCCGCCCGTTGACATGCGGGAAGATGCCGGCACCGGGGCACACCCCGGCGCGGGCGTCCGTGGAGCGTGAGGTAGAAGAGCTGCAGGGAGTCCTCGGACGCGCCGGCCTCGAACCGGTTGCGGACCTTGCCGAGGGGGTTCCACACCCGCCCGTCCGGCATCCGCACCCCGGCCACCTGCCCGAAGTAGGCGCGCTGATCGGCGTCGAAGTCCACCCACACGGCTCCCGCACGCCGCACGAGCACCTCGCCGACGTACGCCCCGAGCCCGGCGAGGATGTCGTGCGCCAACTCCCAGTCGGCGCCGCCTTTACGCAATCCGTCGATCATGAAGTCGACGACACGCAGGCTGCGTTCAGAGTAGTCCAACGGCAGCCGGTTGCGAGCGGTGACGCGCGCGACGAAGGCCGCGGCGTACGACCTCATCTCCCCCGCGCACGGAACGTGTTCCTCGACAGCACCATTCATGGGACCCCACCCCTCCACCTCGACCGGCGGGAAGGGCGCACTCCGCTTCTCCCCACCGACCAAGCGGATGCCGCGTCATGCGCGTCACGGGTTACACGCGTGTCCATCAACACACAGAAAAGTCACAGCGGACGTACAACCTTTCCGGACTTCGTACGTCACTTCACGACGGGGCGCCGGACGGCAGGGCCACACTCCCGCTGAACATCCCGCGGTTGTCGGCCCGCACCTCCTGGCTGACGGTGATGTCCCCACCCCGGAACGGGATCAGGAACGCGAACGCGTAGCGGTGCGACGCGAGCCGATAGCCGTGCTCCGCGTCGAGCACCCACGTGTCGGTGAAGCTCTTGAGCGTGATCTGCCCGTCCGTCGCCGTCACCCCCGCCCCGCGCAACTGAGCCAGCGTGGACCCGATCTCCCGCACCGGGATCTTCAACGCGGGACGGCTGCGAGCGGCGGACAACTGCCACCCAGTGGCGCTCACTTGAAGCTGCACACTCCGGCCCCCGGACCCCGTACGACTCACTTTGGCACTCTTGGCGTACGTCCGGAGCGCGTCCAGCTCGGCCACGGGATCCTCGAGGGAGTCGGCGATGTCAGGGTCGGACAGCGGCCCCTTCTCCCACGCCTCGGCGCCCTTCTTGACGTAACCCGTACCGCCGACGACGTACACCGCCTCGGGCTTGCGTTCGCCTTTGCTGGAGGTGATCGTGCCGTTCTGCTGAAGCGCCTTGGGGCTGGTGGTGCGGTGCACGGTCGCGGCGTACGTGGCTCCGGACGGCGCCCGCCCCTGCATGACAGCGGACTCGCTGCCGCGCACGGAGAACGTCCACCCTTGCACGCCCCCCATGGCCTGCCGAGCCCGCCCGACGAACTGCGCGGCGGTCCTGGGCTCCGGCGCGGACTCGGCCCCGGAGCGCGACGCACCACTCGACTCGGACGGAGCCGGCGCGGCCTTCGAGGAGACGTGACGCCCGACAGGCTCCCGCTTCCCCTGATCCGGAGCACAACCGGCAGCCGCGACCACGGCACCCGCGACCAGAACGGCGGTGACAGCGCGACACCCGCGCGAGCGGGGACGTATTCGGGACAGCACGCAGCAACCCTTCGACCGAGACCGGGAGTTCGATGGCCGCCCGGTTATACAGCAGTCACCGACGCGACCGCGAGCGAAGGGACGAACCGGGACTTACGTGATGGGCGCGGCGGGCCCTCCGGGCGTACGGCAGATACCGCAGCCGCTCCGGCAGCAACGGCACCACCACCCGCACGATCCGCCCGAACCGCCGCAGCGCGCGCTCCTGTCGGACGGTCCACTCCAGCCCGATGGCCTCGCGGGCGTCGGGCGGCATCAGCCCGATCGTCAGGAAGCGCCGAGCCCGCAACAGGGGCGGCACGAGCGCCGGCCAGACGAGCCGCAGCATCCGCATCCACGCGGCGCGGCCGGGCGGAGGCGGCACATCCACGTCGGTCGAGACCAACTCCCGTACCACGACCGTCGCTTCGATCTCGTCCCGCAGCACGCCGCGGTAGTACGGCCAGAACTCCTCGACCGTCTGCGGCATGTCACGGTCGTCGATCCCCAGCACCCGTCCGACGCACAGCCACTCCGCGTACAGCTGCCGCTCCTCGGCCTCGGTGAACGGGCGGGTGCCCATCACGCACTGGGCGTACCGGTAGCCGGGAAAGCCGGTCGCGTGGACCCAGGCGTAGGTGGCGGGGTCGAGCGCGCGGTACGGGCGGCCGTGGGCGTCGGTGCCGTTGATGTGCCGGTGGAGCCTCCGCAGCCGGCGCCCCTCTTCGAGCGCGGCCTCCCCGCCGTACACCCACAGCTGAGTGGAGGCCACGGAGCGTATGGCACGCCCCCAGGGGTCGGTACGGAAGACGGAGTGATCGTCCACACCGGCGCCCACCGCGGGATGCGCGACCTGCATGGCCAGCGCGGCAGGCAGCGCCAGCACGGCCCTGACCTCCCCGGCAAGGTGCCACAGCATCCCGCCGACGGGAGGCGGTGCGGGATCAAGGGTGCCGTGCGTGCGGTACGTACGCTCCGTGGCGTACGTGCCGTGGCGCGTCCGGACCGACCCGTGCGCGGTGACCACGCCTCCAGTGTCCGCCCCCTGCCGCCGCGTCGCCCCGCGGGCTGACCTGGACGACGCCGTTCAGACCCTTCAGACACGAACCGGGATCACCGAGTGCCCTCCGGGCATCTGCGCCAGGTACGCAGCGATGTCATCGGGGTCGGACGTCGCGACCAGCGCTGCCCCGATCTGCAAAGCAGTGAGCGCCACGAGTCCGTCCACCGGGTCGGGGCGCTTCTTGGCGGGCAGCTCCGCACGGCCGATGAGCTCCCCTACGCGTCGCCACTCCCTCTCGGTGTAGCAGCACACCACGGCACACTCCTTGAGCGCCCGCGCGAGGCGTGCCTGACTCGCGCCACCGCGCCACGCCTGGGCGACGACAGGCGCCGGAACGACGGGGAGACCCTTCCTCCCGAACTCACGGTGCCGGACCACGCTCTGCCCCGGCTTCTTCTCCGCGAGCGCGATCAGCATGCCGGTGTCGTAGACGACGTCGCCGAGGGAGTCGAGGTCGGGACACGTCGGACAGCCCAGGTTCACGCGACTGCTCCGCGTCGGCGCGCGGCGGACTCCGCACGGGCGCCCGCGATCTCCGCCCGGATCCGGGCGGCCTCGGCCTCGTTCACGTCGCCCTCCGGCGGCCAGTCGAGTTCGTCGGCCTCTGCCTCGGCCGCCTCGATCGCGGCGTCGAGCTCCCCGAACGACTCCGCAAGACGCGCCAACCGCACTGCCTCCTTGCGGCCCGCCATGACCAAAAACGCCGACACGTCGAGGCCGTTCTCCGCCGCGACCGCACGGATGAGTTCGGCGTCGCCGGGATCGAGACTGATGGAGATGCGGGTCTTCGCCATACCCCGAAGGTAACACGCCGTATTACGCCCCGCCTGTGAGTCATTCACAGGGCCATCGCCTCCCGCAGCGCGGCGCGGGCAGCCGCCGCGCCTCGCACGGTGACGTTGCCCCCGGCACCGCTGCTTGAGCTCTCCCCAGCTCGGGCGGTACGGCAGCCTCGGCACAGGACCTCGTCCTCGACCGGCTGGAAGAGGAGCGGTTGGGTATGGCGCCCGCTCTCGCACTCCCGCATCTGGGCGACGCGGGGCAGTCGCGGCGACGTCGGGGCTGGGGCTGGAACTGGGGGCGGAGGCGGGACCTCACGCAGGACGTACCGCACCAGTCCCCCAGGCCGATGAATCCTCCGTTCCCGCCCGGGCAACGCCCGCCGGACCTGCTCCCGAACATCGGCTGCCGTATGCCCGCTCGCCAGCCACTCCGCCACGAGCGCGGCGAGCTGCGGGAACATGCCGCGCGGCATGCGCAGCCGCGAGTCCAAGTCACCGAGTGACTCGACGACTTGGCGAGCGCTCGCGAGGTGCTGCTCCTCGGAGACGGAGACGGTGGCCGGAGGGAGGGAGGTGTTCTCCCGAACGGGTTTCTCTGGATGACGACCGACGACCCGACCAACCGGCTCACCGACGGTCGGAAACTCGTCCGCCGGAACAGCCGCCGACACGGACACCACCTCCTGAACCCCCGAGGCGCGCACAGCCGCCGCCTCCTCGGCCGACAGCGGCATGTTCGAGACAAGCTGCACGGTCGCCCACAAGCCCCGCACCCCCTGCTCCCGCCACTCGTGCAGGTAACCCTCGGCCTTCAGCTCACGCTTGGCCCGGCCGAAGGCGCACTTGCCGATCCGGGCACGCTCGGCGGTTCGCGACAGGGATTCCTTGGCTTTCGCCGGGAGCGACAACTGCCAGGTCAGCAGCCGTACGGCGTCGGAGGAGAGCCGGGGATGGCGAATGATGTCGTTCGGCACCTGGGAGAAGTGACGGGCAGGCGCGATAGCATGACGGAGCATTTTCGGTGGACCGTTCTTCCACTGGTGATGAAGGCCCTCGCCGCCGGTTGCAGCCAGCGTCGGGGGCCGCTTCACGTCCCGCGCACTGCGGACATATGAAGCAAGCTGTCGCGCACACCGTACCGCAACTTGCGTACACGCACGGTCACTTCGAGTGACACTCATCCATCACAGGTAGAGCTGCCGATGACAGTCCCGGCAATGCGTCTTGCCCTCGCGCTCCTCGCTCTGCCAGTGCCCGCAGGGGCCGCGTTCGGGTTCGGGTTCCATCGTCGGCTCGTCCTCGACGCCGACGGGGGCGCCGTACGAGGTAGCACAGCGAGTCACCGAGCCACCGCCCTCTCGCCCCCCGGACGAAGCCAAGAACCTCGCCGCCGCTTCGCGGAGGAACTGCGGTTGCTGCGCACCGAACGAAGCTTGAGCCTGCGGGAGCTCGCGAAGGCGGTGGGATGGGACCCGTCCCAGTTCGGCAAGATGGAGAGCGGGCAGACGCTGGGCGGCCCTGAGGTCGTACAGGCGCTGGACACGTACTACGGAATGGTGTTGAAGATGTCCAGGGCGTCCGCCACCGCGTCGGACACGACGTCCCCCTCGACATCAGTGACGAGGTCGATCTCGAAGTGCCTCATGTTGCTACTCATCGAGGCGCGAAGCCTCAGCCGTGCCGAATGCGGCGGGCCGCATCCACGAGCTCGGCCGGCAGGGCAGGCCCCGCACACGCGTGATCGATCAGCAGGTCCCGGTACGAGTCGTTCGGCAGATGTGGCGCCAGATCGATGAGTTCGCTCAGTGCGGCAGGTGAGCCGGTGAGGCGTGCTCTGTAGGCGGCCCCAGCCGCGCGAAGGGTGAGCTCAGTCGGCTCGTGCTTCAGCCCCTGATCGGTCAGCCGGACCGCGGCCGCGAAGTCGCCCTGCCCGGCGCGCACGTCGGCCAGGTCGAGATAGAGCGACCAGTTGGCCGGGTCCAGGGCAAGAGCGCGCTCGAATGCAGCCGCGGTCTGTTCAGGATCACCCAGCTTGCGCCACGTGCCCGCTCGCACGACTTCCGTCAGCATGATCCGCTCGACGGAGTCCGCCTGTTCACAGAGGGCAAAGGAGGCGTCAATGAGTCCGCAAGTCCGCAGAAAGATTGCCATCTTGGCCAACGCCTCCGGCAACGGCTGGCGGGCGGAGACCACGTCGATGGCGTGGAACCAGGCCCGGAACCGTTCCCGCACGCTGTCGGTGTCCAGTACATGGCCGTAGTCCACCGTCCGCATAACGGCCTCCGCCAGCGCATCGGCACTCACCGCACCGAGAAAGCGTTCATCGCTGAACCATGGGGCGTCAGCCCATGCGATATCGGGTTGCACACCCGTGACCGATCCGATCGCCAGCGCCGCACGATCCATGTCGTTTTCAAGGAAGCGGATGTACGACTGAGCCAGCACCGCCCTCAACGAGCCGGCGTCCTCAACGACCTCCGCCAGCTCCAACCTTCTGTCCGCCCACAACTCGGCAAGAACCGTATAGGGCTCGGGGTTCTCAGGCGCGGAGGCGATGGCACCCGCCAGATAGTGGACGGCTGCCGCTGGGCTGCCCCCACAGTGCGCCATCACCCGCGCGAGACCTACTCCAGCTACTACCGCCCGATTCGACATCGCCCGAGGGTATCCCTGATCAGGCCAACTGCCGTGGCGTCCGCCGTGACTCACTGGCTCACTGGCTCACTGGCTCACTGAACGTGATGCCGTGATCTCGCCCTCATCGGGAGCGGAAACCTCCCTTACGCGATGCCAGTCAAATCAGCGCTCACTCCGACCAGTTCTTTCACCGACCAGTCGATCCACCCCAGCCGACCCGCCTCCACACCGCACCCGATATCCATATATCCCCCACTATGCGAAGACGCTTGCCGCCGCGACCACCCGTGTTGCATACTCGCGCGCCCTCACGCCACCACCACACATATCCATTCCCGGGGGAATTTCACCTGTTATGGGAGCCACCCTGCGCGCCACGCGCGCCCTCGTTCTCCTCGCCGGTTTCTATTTGCTCGGCTTCATCCTGCTCGGCGCGCTCGTCGCCATCGACTGGACCGCCTCGCAGCACACCGCCGGCGCCGCTGGCCTCAAGATCTGGATCCTGTCCGCGCTCCTCGCGATCCCCATCGTGCAGGGCATGTTCACGTTGCGCGCGCCGCAGGGCGACGGCCCGGACGGGGTGCCGGTGACCGAGCAGCAGGAGCCGTCGCTGTGGGCCGTCGTCCGCTCGCTGGCCGAGCAGACGGGGACCCACGCGCCCGACGAGATCCGTCTCGTCGGGGAGGTGAACGCGGCCGTCTCGGAGGAGGCCCGGCTGCTGGGGCTGCGCCCCGGCAAGCGCCGACTGCTGATCGGCCTCCCCCTCATGACCGGCCTCAGCGAGCCGCAGCTGATGGCGGTCCTGGCCCACGAGTTCGGCCACTACAGCAACCACGACACCCGCCTCTCCGCGATCAACCGGCGCGGCTGGACCCAGGTGACCCGCACCGTCGCCGCGCTCCACGAGCGCGCGGACAAGAAGGCCGCCAAGGAGCGGGCCCGACTGGAGAAGAAGGAAGCCGCGCGGGCCTCCCGAGACGGCGAGGAGGCCCGAGAGGTCGACACCGGTTTCGCGGGACTGAGCTACCGGCTCGCGGCGCTGCCCTTCAAGGCGTACGGCCACCTCTACATCCGCTGCATGCTCGGCACCATGCGCCGGCAGGAGTACGCCGCCGACCTCACGGCGGCCCGGATAACGGGCCGCGACGCCACGTCATCGGCGCTCCGCGAGATCCCCGTACTCGACGCGGCGTTCGGCTTCTACATGCAGTCGTACGCGACTCTCGGCACCGGAGCCGGCCTGCTGCCGCCTCCCGGAGAGGTCTTCGGTGGCCTGCGCCACCTCCTCGTCGGGCGGGCCGGAGAGCTCGCGGAGATGCGCAGGTCCATGCCCGAGGAGGAACCCTCCCCCTACGACTCCCACCCGCCGATCGCCGACCGCGTCGCCCGCATCGAGCAACTGCCCTACGACGGACGATCCCTGGCCGGCGCCCGCCCCTCCCTGGCCCTGCTCAGCGACCCGGCCCGCCTCTTCGCCGAACTCGAGCACGCGGCCCTGACCCCCGCGGCACGGCAGCTGCGACGGGCCCCGGACTGGCAGCACCTCGTGCACGAGTCGATGGCCCAGTACGCGGACGCGTCCGCCGAGCCGTTCCGGCAGGCCGTACGTGAAGTGCAGGGCGGCGACGGCTCGTTGAGCACGGCCCTGGACGCGATCGAGGCCGGCCGCCTGTGGCAGATAGCGGAGCGGCTCCCCGTACCGGAGGAGGCGGATGCGGAGGCCGCGACGGGCCGTGCCACCCGCGAGTTCACCCGCCCGGTGCTCCGCAAGGCCCTGTCCAGCCTGGTCGCCGGCGAACTGGTACAGCGCGGCTGGGCCCACTGGGAACTGTCCTGGACCGAATCCGCGAAGCTCCGCATGCCCGACGGCTACGAGGAGGGGCTGAAGTCGGCCCTGGACCAGGCGGTCGCCGACGTACCGGACACGCGGGCGCTGCGCCAGATGTTCCCGCCCACCTACTGACCAGCACGCACGCAGCGGTCGCGACGGCCGCTGCGGCGTGTCCATTCCCACGGTGCGGCCGTTCTCGTGGCACATCGTGCGTGAACGGGCCCTATTACGGAAGAGCTGGGGCAGGCCCGAGGAGTCGGGCCTGCCCCAGCTCTTCCGAACCCGGGTGCGTCAGCCGATCGCGATACGCGGATGAGCTCCCGGCCGGACCCAGGCCATGATCTGGTCCATCGTGGCGCGCGGGACGGACACACAACCGGCTGTCGCTCCCGATCCGTTGACGTGCAGGAAGATGCCGGCGCCGCGACCGGGCGTGGCGGGCCACCGGTTGAAGTTGATGACGAGCGCCTTGGCGTACTGGGTGGGGTAGTTGATCAGATGCTCACTGCCCCGGTCGCCGGCCTCGGTGAGCGGGAAGTCGGCGCCCGTCGCACTGTGCATCGAGTTGTAGTACTTGGACTCGGGGTCCTCCACCCACCAGTCGGAGCTGTTGACGACGTGGTACGGCATGCTCGTCCCGCCCGCCTGGACACCGAAGCCCTCGGTGATCGTGTACGTCCCGGTGGGCGTGGTGTACGTCCCCTGCCGCCGCGTCGCCCCGTCCGTGACGCCGTTGGAACCGACGCGCCCGGCACTCGTACTGAACTGCGCCTTCCACCCGGACGCACCCTTGGCCCAGGCGGTGACGGTGGCGTACGACCCGCTCGCCTTCACCGTGATCAAGGTGCACATTGAGGTTGTCCCACACCCACACCACGGGGGCGCCCAGCTGCAGGTGCACCATCCGGATGAAGTCCCGGTAGTCGCTCCAGGCGAACGACTTGGGCTCACCGCGGCGGCCGCGGTAGACGTGCAGCTTGAAGAACATCCGCGGCCGCCGGCCGGCCTTGAAACACACCGCGCCGACGATGTTCACCCTGCCTGCGCGACGGCCGGCGACCCGCACGATGGGTCTCGCTCCGCGCGGCGCCCAGATCCGCCCCTTTGGTGGAATCAGCGACTGCCCGGCCTCGTCCGCGAAGCAGATGTAGGCGCCCAGGTGTGCGGCGGTGGTTTTACCTGCGGCCATACCTTGGCCTTCCACACCTCGATCACCTCCTCGCTGCGCTCCAGCGACCGCCTCAGTGGCACCTGGCAGCTCCAGCCGTGCCGCTTCAGCAGCCGCCATACCCCCTGCACGGCGTAGCCGACATGGAACAACCGCCCGATCAGCAACTTGACCCGCTTCAGCGTCCAACCCTGCTGCTCGTCATCGAACCCGTGCGCCAACGGGCCCCGCTTCAGCTCGACTTCCAGTCGCTGCCACTGCGCTGGCGATAGCTTCTCCACTGCCATCGGCCCCGCCGAGGCCAACGCCGCCGTACGTCCACGCCGCCAGGCCGACCGCCATCGACGCACCGACCGGTCTGTCACCCGCAGTTCGGCCGCGATCTGTCCGGTGCCTGCCCCGGCCTCGAACCGCTTGACCGCCTCCAGCCGTAACTCCTCACGCTTCCGCTGCTCGACGGGCGTCAGCCCGCCCCCTTGCGCATACCGCATGAGACGGTCGTACCGCAGGGATCACACCCCGTCACCACACCCGGACACCACGGATTCAACCTGAGTAACTCAAACTCAGTGAGGCGCTTTCCCCTCTCCCTCCCCACTGTGAACTCCACGTCAGAAGAGCGTGTCGCCGGGCAGTTCGGGCTCTTTCCCGATGTCGACCGATTCCTTTGGGCCCTCGTCCGACACGGAAAAGACAGCGACCCCTTCCACCTCGACATCCGGTTCATCAGGCGCAGGCGTGTACAGGGCGATTCCGTGCCCCACCAGAGTGCAGCCCGAATCGTCGATTTCGACTTCCACTCCGTTGCGTCGAAGCGCGGACACGATGTCTCCGAAGGACTGTCCCAAAAGAACCACTCCAGCGAACAATGGCTCAGACGGTTTTGTTATCTCCATGAAACATAGCCGGTCGTAGGCGTCAAAGCTGAGTAGAAGACCCACATCCACGTAGTGGTCGATCGGCGGGTCGCCGGGAGTTCTGCGGAAGGTAGAAAGTTCGCCCCCGATGCGGCTCCTGAGGACTGTCCTTGAGTCGCCGAACTGTGCCATGTCGACACCGGTCCATGGCCTGATGTCCATTTCTTCGGCTCACCTCATCTCGCCAGCTTGCACGCACACGCACGCCTGATTCTAACGTTCCTGTTTTACAGGAGAGTCGGCACACCGCGGATATGTCATCCGGGGTGTGCCGACTCGATCAGACATCTCGGCCCTGTTTCACCTAGACCGTCACCGACTGTCCGATACTCACCAGAGGGTCAGCTGAACATGAACCCCCGTAGGAACAGTCCGCAATGCCTGAAATGCCGCGTTGTTCGGCAGGTCCTCGATCATTTCCCCAATGGCATTGTTGTACTTCCCGGGGAACCTCGTCACCACGTCATCGATATCCATTTGCATGGCCTGGTCGATCCGCCCTTGGTTGATCAGGTCCTTCTGCGTCGCGCGCCATTTCTCTGGCCCCGGGCCACGTCCCCAACTCGATGTGCGAACGTGATCGGCCTCATCCATCTGGATCGACGGGCCGTTCCCGTGGCTCAGGGGCGAAGCCTGGTTGGCGGGCATGTGGTTGATCTCGGTACCCGGCACGTTCCGCCCGGTTGCCGGATCCTTGAGATCCTTGTATCGGGCCCCACCCCGGTAGCTATGACCTGCTGGCGCAGTTCCGCACTTCTTGACCGGGTTGGCGTTGTGCACCAGTGCAGCCGTGGTCCCGGTGACCACGAAGTACGTGTGCTGGCCTTCGACCGTGAGGTTGTAGACACGCTGGGTGCGCCGGGTTTCGTCGATCGCGGTGATCTGGACCCAGGTGCCGGCTGCGGTCTGGAGCCACATGCCAGCTTCGAGGTCACCAGCTTCGACCCACTTGCCATAGTCCGGCACCCAATAGGGGTGCCCCGCCGTGGAGGTGATCTTGCTGGGTTTGGCCTTGCCGTTCTTGCCGTCAGGGTCGACGGTCAGGGTGACCAGGTGTTTGTCGCCCTTGTGGTTGCGGGTGTCGGTAATCTGACGGGCTTGGAGATCTCCGGTCTCCGGGTCGGAGGCCAGGACGTACTCGCCCTCCTTGAGGTCCTCGATGTCCTTGGTGGACCCGTCGGCCATGAGCACCTTGGTGCCGGGGATGAAGCTGTTCTTCTTCGTCGGCACCGGGCAGGACGTCCGACCGCCGTTGCCCTTCGACCTGCCCCCCTTCGGCTTGACGTTCTTCGTCTTGGCTGCCGCTGTCTCCGCCTTGGCCGTCTTGCCGGCCTTGGCTGCCTTCCGGCCGCTCTTGATCGCGTCGACCGCCTTGGCGCCCTTCTTCGCCCACTTCGCCGCGGTCACCGCGTTACCGGCGCCCGGAATCGCCGACGCCATGGACAGTGCCGCGTCGGTGTAGTTGCCCTCCGCCGCGTACCAGATGCCGTTGGCGACGTCCGCCGCCTCGCCGATGACGGGCACCATGCCCGCCACATCGAGCGCCGCGTGGCCCCAGTCCGAGCCCGACATGCCGAACAGGTGGCCGTCCAGCTCCACGAAGGAGATGGGGTTGCCGCCCGCGAACGCATACCGGTTGCCCGTGTACGGGTCCGTGGCCAGGGCCATGTCGTCCAGCGCGCCGCCGAAACTGTCCCGGGTGAGGAAGCGGTTCAGGCCCGGGTTGTAGTTCCGGAAGCCCATGTCATAGGTGCCGGAACCGTCGTCGTAGCGCTGGGCGTTGAACCGGTACTCGTTGTACGGCTCCTTGTCCGGGTTCTGCGCGTCCGGCTTGTCCGAGCCCGTGAACTGCTTCTCGTCGTCCGACCCGTACGCCGTGTAGCCATACGTCGCACGCGTCGTACCCGTGTCCTTGGTGATCGCCTCCACATCACCCTTGGGGTGGTAGAGGTACTGCGAGTACTCCTTCGTGCTGTCCGTGTTGTGCTTGATCTGGGTCAGCTTCTGGCCCCACGGCGCGTACTGGTAGGACTTGGTCGCCTTGCTCGCGACCTCCTCCCGCAGCACCTTGTCCTCCATGCCCAGGTACGTGAAGAGCGTCGTCTTCCCGGAAGTCCCGGACGTGGTCTCCGACGCCGTGCGGTCGAAGGCGTCGTACACATACGTCGTCGACTGCGCCGACGCACCCGTGCCTGCGGTGTGCTTGGCGATGCGGTCGAAGCCGTCGTAGGTGTACTTCTCCTGCGTCGTGCCGTTGGACGACACCGTGTCCAGGCGGCCCAGCGGGTCGTAGTTGTACGTCGAGGAAACACCCGCCGCCGTCGTCTTCAGCAGGCGGTTTCGGTCGTAGACCGAGGTCGAGGTGGTGGTCGTCGTGCCGTTACCGATCGTCTGCTCGACGATGTTGGAGTTGCCGTCGTAGACGTAGTCCTCGGTGCCCGCCGCATCCCCGGTCTTGGTGACCTTCTTGATGCGGTCCTGCGGGTCGTAGTCGAACACTGACGTCGTGTTGACGTACGCCGCCGAGGTGTCGGCGTTCATCACCTTGGCGATGTCCTTGGAACGGTTCCCGTTCGGGTCGTACTCCAGGTCGTGGCGTGCCACGTCCGTACCCGAAGCGGTCTGCTCCAGCTGGGACTTCGCCGCGCCGTTGAGGTAGTAGGTGAAGTCGACGGTGTTGCCGTTCGGCTTCGTCTGCTTCAGCGGCTGACCTCGGTCGGTGTAGGTGAAGGTGGATATCTGCTGATTTCCGGCGGTCGGCGTGTCCGCGTTGGTGACCTTGCTGATCAGGTCACGGACGTCGTACTCGAACTTCGACCAGGTCACGTCGTGCGTGGTCGAGTCGATGTTGCCGCCTGCGTCGTACGTCAGCGACGTCGTGTTCTTGACCGTCGTACCGAGCTTCTCCTCGACCTTCGACAACTGGTCCAGCTCGTCGTAGGTCATGGCGTACGCATCGGCCTTGGCACCCGGCGAGAGGTCCTTGACCTCCTTCAGCAGACCATCGGCGTCGTAGGTGTAGGTGAAGTCCTTCTTCTCGGTGTCCGTCTCACCCGTGTTGGAGCGGACCAGCTTGATGCCGTCCGCGACGACCGTGCCGTTGGCGTTGTCGGACAGCGTGACCTTCTGCGTGCCCGACTCGGTGAAGCTGTACGAGCCCAGCGACACCCAACCGCCCGAACCCGTCGACTCGTTCACGGACTTGGTGGTCGAGCCCGTGGAGTGGGTGATGGTGAACGGCGCGTTGGTGGCAGCACCCGTCACGTCGCCGTAGCGCGTGAAGACCTCGTACGTTCCGTCCTGCGGGATGTTGAGCTGCCAGGTGAACGTGTCCGCACCCGTGCCCGCCGCGTTCGTCCGGACGTCGTAGCCCCACTGGCCCATAGCCTGAGAGGTGTTCCAACTGCCCTGTGTGGCCGTGTTGTTGACGTCGGTCGAGTCGACGACCACCACCTGCTTGCCGACGGGGATGCCGTCGTCGGAGCGCGCCTTCTGGTTGCCCGACGGGTAGAAGTCCCACGTCATGGTGCGCTGCGACGAACCGCCGGCCGAGGTCAGCGTGTTCTTCGTCTGCTGGCCCAGGTCGTTGTAGTCGTACGACGTGCTGATCTCGAAGGGGTCCTTCGAGGACTTCGTCCAGCCGTTGTCGTAGTAGTCGTACGACGTGATGTTGCGGACCGACTGGCCCTGCGACGGCGGGGCCGAGACCTCCTTCAGCTGCCCGACCGTGTCGTACGTGTAGTACGTGATGTCGGGCGTGGAGTAGCGGGTGTCGTCCGCGTCGAACGGACTGCGCTGCTCCTTGACCCGGTTCAGCTCGTCATAGACCGTCTCCGAGGTGAAGTCGGTCGCGTCGGTCGTCGTCTCGACGCCGCGCGGGCTGATCTCCTTCGTCTTGTTGCCGACCTGGTCGTACTCGAACTTGGTCGTCCGGTAGGTGATGTTGTTCGAGGCGTCCTTCGTGTACGGAACCTTGACCTGAGTGGTCAGGCCGCGCCGGTCGAAGGTGGTCTCGGTGGTGTTGTTCTCGGCATCCGTCGCCTTGTCCCTGCGGCCGTCGAGGTCGTAGTGGACGGTGGTGAACTTGCCCGCCGCGTCCGTCGTCTTCACGACCCGGTGGTCCAGGTCGTAGGTGAAGTTCGTAGTGAAGTCCGTCGTGTCGGCCGTCGCGTTCTTCTTCGGGTCGATCACCGTGACCACGTTGCCGACGTTGTCGTACTCGGCCGAGGACTTGTTGCCCTTGGCGTCGATGGACGACACCGGCTGGTAGACCTCGTCGTAGTTGTACGTGGTCGTGTAGTCCCCGGCCGTCGGGGTCAGGTTGCCCTTGGGCTCGGTGACCGTCCTGACGTTGCCGACCTTGTCGTACGTCGTGGTGGTGCGACGCTCCGGGTCGCCGGTGACGTCGACCGGGTCGAGCTGGTCGGTGACCTGGTCCGCCGCGTCGTACACGGAGGTGGTCATGGCGCCGTTCGGGGCGTATGCCTTCTCGATGTTGTTGTTGGCGTCGTAGACCGGGGCCGGCGTGGTGACGAAGACACCGCCCGCCTGGTCCTTGGGCTCCTTCTTGTCCAGCGGGCGGCCGAAGTAGTCGTAGTTCTGAGTGACCTTGGCGCCCTTGGCGTTGACGACCTCCTTGGTGTTGCCCCGCGCGTCGTAGACGAACGTGGTGTCGTTGAGTTTGGCGTCGGTGATCTTCTCGGGATAGCCGGTCGGCCCGTAGTTGAAGTACTGGGTGGAGTGGCCGTTGGCGTCGGTGTCCTTGGTCGGCTGGCCGTACGCGTCGTACGTGGTCGTCGACGTGTAGTCACCGGCCGTGGCGGAAGCGACGCCCTCCGGGTCGGTGGTGGAGGTCAGGTTGCCGAAGCTGTCGTACCCGAACTGCCAGGCGTTGCCGAGCGGCGACGTCTTGCGGAACAGGTTCGCGGAGTAGCCGTCGGCCCGCGTCTCGTACTCGAACGCCGTGGCGCCCGTGGGGTACTTGGTCGGGTCGCAGTAGTCGGTCTGGTTGAACGACGTCCACGACTTGGTGGTCTCCGGGTCCCACTGACGCAGCGGGTAGCCGGTCTTCTGGTCGTAGCAGTACGCGGTCTTGGCCCCGTTGGCCTCCTCCATGTACGTGACGTTGTTGTCCGCGTCCCATGCCAGCTTGGTGGTACGGGACTTGGCGTCAGTGATCTCGATGGGCCGGGCGAGGTCGTCCGTCTGGTAGGCCGTCGCGTGCGACTCGGCGTCGGTGACCGTCGTGTCGGTGAAGACCGGGTTGACCGGGTCCGGCTTGTACAGGTAGCTGGTGGTGCCGTTCAGGCGGTCGGTGATCGCCTTGGTCCACCAGTGGTATTTCGGGTTGTCCCCCTCCTGCGGGGCGTAGTACGTCAGGTTGGTATCGCTGCCGCGCGGGTCGGTGGCCTTGACCAGCTTGACGTTCTTGTTGCCCTGGGTGGCGTCGTAGGTGAACTTGAAGACCTTGGGCTGGGTGGACGTCTCACCGTCGGTGATGCGGCCGAGCAGGCCCTTGTCGGTGTAGTAGAAGTTGATCTTCCGGCCGCTGATGTCCGTGACGGACTTGATGTGGTCGTAGATCTTGGAGTTGGTCAGGTTGGTGCCGGTGAGCTTGGCGCCCGTGCCGTCGATGTAGTCGTACGACGCGTCGCCCTTCTTGAAGTAGTCGACCGTCAGGGACTGCCGCCCCGCCGGGTCGGTGATGTACGTGAGGAACTTGGTCGGCTTGTTGTTGGACTTGCGCTCCTCGTACGTGTACGTCTGAGTGTTGCCGTCGTTGTCGACGACCGACGTCAGATAGCCGTCACAGCCGAAGAGGAAGCGCGTGCCGTCCGGGCGCAGCAGCGTCCAGGCATCCGGAGTGTTGTCCTTGTCCGGCGTGCACTCGGTGCCGGTCTTGAACGACAGCTTGAAGTGGACGCCGTCCGGAGCCTTCCACACGCTGTTGGTGGCGTCCCAGCGGAAGACGTGCGTGGTGCCGTCACCGTCGGGAAGCCTGACCTCGGTCGGGTTCGGGTTCGGGTGGAAGTCCAGCGGCGCGCCGAGTCGCAGCGGCCCCGCGGCCTGGCCCGACCAGCCGTGGCCGAGCACGGTGTCCGAGGTGTCCATCGAGTTGTAGGCGACGCGGAAGAAGGTGTTGACGCCGCGGCCCGGGTTGTTGATGGCGTTGTACGACCAGACGCTGTTGCCCGACGCGGTGTTGTTCATGAGCGACGAGCCGGCGCCGGTGTTCTTGCCGGAGTAGGAGTAGAACTTCTCCAGGCCGAGAGTGTTGGACGTCGGGTCCTCCACCGCCACGTTCTGCTTCAGCGTCGGGATGCCGCCGGTTCCGGCGGACAGCCAGCTGCCGTCGGACACCTTCCTGACGTCCCAGCCGAGTACGTACTCGGTGCGCTTGTTGCCCGAGTCCGAGTTCATGGGGGTCTAGACCTGTGCCTGGATGGTGGCCGACTGGCCGGGCGACAGGGCCGGGATGGCGGTCGACAGCTGGTTGCCGCCGGTCGTCATGTCGGTGCCGTCGGGAAGCTTCCAGGTGTACGACAGAACCCGCTCACCACTCGCCCACGCGGAGCTCGTGGTGTTGGTGACCGTGAAGTCCACCGTGTACGTCGAGTTCGGCGTCATACGGGCCGGGGTCTGCGGCGCGTAGTACGTGTCGTCCGTGGTGGAGTCTACGTAGATCACGCGCAGCAGCGGGCCGAGCTGGTAGTCGGAGGCCTCCGAGGCGAGGAACACCGTCTGTTCCTGCGGGCCGGCGGCAGTTTCGTCCTTCAGCTTGATGAGGGCGCCGTGGTTGGAGGCGGGGGTGCGGGTCCAGCCCTGGGTGAGGGAGGTCGCGTCCCACCAGTGACGGCCGACGTCGGACACCGTGGCAACCGTGTCGGAGACGGTGGCGGAGTAGTCACCGCCCGGCGTCGTCCAGGCCGTGCCGGTCGCGGAGCTGTTCCAGGTGGCCTGGGTCTCGTTGAAGTCCTTGTTCAGACCGTGGAGTTCATAGATCGCCCCGTTGCTACCGGTGACGGTCTCCGCTCCCCACGTGAACAGTCGCGACTCGAGGACCGTGGCGGTGGTGGGGATCGTGCTGGTGGGGAACTTCATCACCGCGCGGGTCTTCTCGGTGGTGTTCGTGGGCGTGTTGTTGCCCACGCTCAGCCACTTCTGGTTCTGACCGTCCCGGCCGATGGTGTCCAGGTTGGTCGTCGGCGTCGCCGAGGACAGCGTGGTGTCCGTGACCCCCGCCGTCGTGCCCTGGATCAGGCGCATCGTCCGACCCGCCTTCGGCACACCGACGGTGCGGGTCGGGGAGCCCAGGAGCTGGCCGTCCTTTGTCTTCACCGCCAGCTGGTAGTAGTACGACCGGCCGATCTCCGCCGAGGAAGAGTCTGGGGTCGGGATGGCGGTCGTGTCTGTGTAGGCCGTGGCCGACTTGTCGATCGGCGCGACGAGCGTGGCCGCGGACGGCGTGAACGCCTGCTGCGTGGAGCGGTGCAGCTGGTACTCGGCGATGTCCAGGTTCGCGTCACCGGTGGTGTTGGAATAGGCCTTCCAGCTCAGCTCCGGACCCGTACCGTGGATCACCGTCGGAGAGTTCAGCGTGGTGCCGACCTTCCCGTACGTCACCGTCAGCCGCGGGATCGTGGAGGTCTCGCCGCCGTAGTCACCGTCACCGGACTCGTAACGCGGACCACCGGTCACGGCCGTCCCCGACTCGTCGGTGGCCTTCAGCACGAACCCGTAGTTGGTGGCCGTGCCGTCCAGCCACTGCTGCACGGTGTCGGTCACCGGGAACTTGTGCCACTGGTTGTACTCGCCGGTGTTCTTCACGATCGACGCCGGGTTCACCCAGCGCACCGCGTCCGCGATCACCGCCGTCGTGGCGTCCGTGTCCTTCAGGACGACCTTGCCGGCCGTGCCCTTGGCGAAGTTGATCTGCGAGCCGCCCTTGAGGGACGACCACACCCCGCCCGTACCGGCCGTCTGGTCGACGGTGTAGGTGGCGGTGGGGTCACTGCTCGTCACCGTGTACGGGGCCGCCGTGGACCGGTCCGTGTACTGCACGTAGTGCGCGTCCACCCGGTAGGAGGCCGTCTCCGGCAGGTTCGGCTGCCAGGTGTACGTGTCTCCGGTGATCGCGTCCTTGTTGTACAGGTAGTCGCCGTCGATCCCGTACGTCTGGGAGCCGGGCTTCCATGTGCCGACCGCCGCCGTCGTTCCCTGGTCCCCGTCGTCCACCTGGACGCTGGTGCCGGAGAGTTCACCCACCAGGCCACTGGTGTTGGTCCAGTTCGCCGTCGACTCGGTCCAGTTGCCCGTCGCCCGGTACGCGCCGATGGTCACGTCATTGGCGTTGGTCGTGTGCGCCTGGTCGAAGTACATCTCCAGGCGCGCCGAGTCGATCGTCGTGCCCGCCGGGATCTCACTCAGCGGGAACTTGATCAGCGAACGCGAGATACCCGTGTCCGTCTTGCCCGCCGACAGCTTCCACATCGGGTTGAAGTTCACCGACGCCTGGTCCGACAGGACCATCGTGTCCTGCGAGTCCGTCGGCGACGGCGCGATCGTGATCGTCGGGTCGATGACCACCGGGTACTGGCGGTCCTTCGACGCCAGCCACTTCGCGTCCGGCCTGACCGTCAGCTTCCAGGACTTGCCGTCCTTGGTGAGCTTCTGGGTGACCTTGGTGCTGTAGGTCCTGCCGAAGACGGACCGGGACGCCTTCTTCGCGTCCGTCATGTACGGCGCGGGGATCACCATCACCGGCGTGTGCGGCAGCTCGCCGAACAGGGCGATCGAGCCGTCCTTGCGTGCCTTGGGCACCAGCCCGTCGGTGTCGAGGGTGAAGGTGAACGCCAGCGGGCCGGAGGGGCGTTCGGCGAGGGTGATGTTCTCCTTCACCTTGCCCGGGCCGACCGCGTACTCCAGATCGGCGCCCTGCACCGCGTCCTTGTACGTGACCGTCGAGCCCTTGGCCGTCGGCTTGAGCGAACCGTCAGCGCTCTCGAGGCCGAGGGTGACCGAGCGGCCGTCCGGTGACTGGAACCGCACCAGCCGGTCCGCGTCCGAACTGAACCAGCTCCGGCCCTCGTTGGTCGTGTTGGCGAGCTCGAAGCCCTTGGCCTTCGACGCGTGGACGGCCGTGTCGATCGGCTTCCAGGTCGCCTTCTTGCCGGCCCCCGAGCGGTACGAGGTCGGCACCGCCGACAGTTCCGCCTGGACCCTGCCATCGGAGAGCTGCCAGAACCGCGCGTTGGACGTGCGCCTGGCCGTCAGCTCCTTGACCCGCTTGGCCTTCGGGGCCTTCTTGCCCCTCAGCAGCTTCTGCCGGTCAGCGACGTCCAGCTCGTCATGGGACGGCGGTTTGGCGAGTTCAGGACCGTCGTCGTCCGAAAACCATCCCTTGACGGTGTCGATAATTCCCTTCTCGTCACCGTCACCGGATACGGGTGTCGCATAGGCGACCTGTGGCAATGCGGTCCCCATGACCGCGGACACCACAAGGCATGCGATAAGCCTGCCCAATCTGGGTTTCACCGCAACCCTTTCCTTTTCTCTGACGTCATAAACACCTGCCGAAAACGTTCGCCCCACCCCGATGGCAGGCCAGACGTAGCGGCGCCGCGGTTCTAATCACCCAGGTCACAGCATGTCAAGCGACCTCACGCATCGCGACACTTCGCCCATCTCAGGAAATCGACGCCCGGTTTGTCCGCTCACTGGAAAACCCCTCCCGGCGTCAGGTATAAGAGCCCGGCTCCGGAAATTCCGGCGCGGGCGCGCGAATTGCGGGCAGCCGTTTCCAAAGGGAATGTTTATGGGTGACGAAGAGCGGGGAGTAAGGCCGGATGCCGGTGCGGGCGACGAGCCTGGAGCCGTATCCGCACCCGACAGGACGGCCACGCCGGACGAAACGACGCGCTCCCCCCGTCCTGACCGCACCGGCCTGTTCATCGCCGGCGCCGTACTGACCGCCTGCGCCGGGCTCGTCCTCTACGGCGTGCTCGATACCGCGGACAAGCCCGGCAAGCCCCCCGTGCCGACCGCCGCGGTGACGTACGAGGTCTCAGGTGAGGGCACCGCCGACATCGCCTATCAGGGCCGCAACGAGGCCGGGTCCGCCGCCGTCGACCGCGCCGTCGCGCTGCCGTGGAAGAAGACCGTGCGGGTACCGCTCGGCAGGCCGCCGCTGGTCTCGATCACGCTCGGCGAGAAGGGCGGGCAGGCCAGCTGCTCGCTGGCCGTGCGCGGCAAGCACGTCCAAACGGCGTCCGCCTTCGGCAAGTTCGGGCGCGCCACCTGCCAGGCCGAGCTCCCCTCGGCGACGCCGAAGCAGACGGAGGCCGCCGGATGAGTTCCCTGCTCCGCAACATGAGCCGTCTCGCTCTCGCCACCGCGGTCGTCCTCAGCGCGGTCTCGCTGTCCGCGCGGAGCCACGGCCACAGCACCGCAACCGACCTGGCTCGTACGGCAGTTCCGCGTGGCGCTCTCCACACGGTTCCCGTCCGGGCAGGCACCGACCCGGCGCACCGCGCGTTGCACGCCCGCGACACCCAGCCGTTCAGCCTGATCGGGATCACCTGGTCCGACGCACGGGCCGAGCTCGGCGGTACGGCTCAGGTACGCACCCGGGACGCGGCCACCGGGCGCTGGTCCGACTGGCGCACGCTCGATCTGGAACTGCACGCTCCTGAGGCCAGCCCCGACCGCGCATCCCGCGGGCTGCGCGGCGGCACCCAGCCGCTGTGGGTCGGGCCGTCCGACGGCGTGCAGGCGCGGATCGCAGGCGCCGGCAGGACAGCCAAGCTGCCGGGCGGGCTGCGCGTCGACCTGGTCGACCCGGAGACCGGGAGCAAGGTGCCCGGAACCCCGGTGAACTCGGCCTACTCGCCCACCGCCGCCGGTCAGCCTGACATCGTCCCCCGCTCCGGCTGGGGCGCCGACGAGTCGATGGTCGTCGACCCTCCGACGTACACGACCGACACGAAGGCCGTGTTCGTGCACCACACTGCGGGCAGCAACGACTACACGTGCGCCGAGTCCGCGTCGATCATCCGCGGCATCTTCGTCTACCACGTGCAGAGCAACGGCTGGAACGACATCGGCTACAACTTCCTCGTCGACAAGTGCGGCACGGTCTTCGAGGGCCGCGCGGGCGGTACCGACAGGCCGGTCCTCGGCGCGCACACCTACGGCTTCAACACCGACAGCAGCGGCGTCGCGGTCCTCGGTGACTACAACACGGCGACCGCACCGACCGTGGTCCACGAGGCGATCGCCAAGCTCGCCGCGTGGAAGCTCGGGTTGTACGGCGTCAACCCGTCGGGGACGGTGGTGATGGCCGCCGGCGCCGACAACGGCAAGTACACGCAGGGACAGTTGGTGACCCTGAACCGCATCTCCGGTCACCGCGACGGCTACCCGACCGAGTGCCCCGGCAACAACCTCTACGCCGACCTGCCCGCCATCCGCACCCTCGCCAACGCCGCCAACTCCCCGTCCCCGACCGGCGACATGAACCGCGACGGACACGCCGACCTCGCCGTGGGCGTTCCGGGTGCGACCGCCAACAGCCTGGCCGGGGCCGGGCAGGTCGGCGTCGTGCCGGGTGCGCGCTCCGCGCCGTACAGCGGGAACCGGGCCGTGATCACCCAGGAGCCGGACGGGGTGCCGGGCGGCTCCGAGGCCGGGGACGGCTTCGGGTCGGCCGTCGGATACGGCGACTTCGACCGCGACGGCTACGAGGACATGGTCGTCTCCTCGCCCGGCGAGGAGGTCACCTCCGGCGCGAGTGACGAGGGTGCGCTGAGCCTGCTGCGCGGCACGGCGAACGGGCTCACCGGGCAGGCCGGAATGATCAACGAGCCGGCCGGGTCACGCACGAGCGGCGCCCGCTTCGGTGCCGCCGTGGCCACCGGCGACTTCGACGGGGACGGCGGCGACGACATCCTCACGGTGGCGCCAGGCGCCGGGCGCGCCTGGGCGGTCGACGGCGGCGACCGTACGTTCTCCGGCACCGTGCCCCTGTCTCAACTCGCCGGTGAGAGCGGGCCGGTGACCGCCACCGCGCTGGCGACCGGTGACTTCGACAAGGACGGGTACGCGGACGCCGCCGTCACCTACCGCACCGCGAGCGGGGCCACGCCGCTCATCGTCCTGCGCGGTTCGGCGAGCGGGCTGCTCACCGACGCGCCCGATGTGCGCCTGAGCGACGGCGGCACGGCGCTCGTCGCGGGCGACCTCAACGGCGACGGCTACGCCGACCTCGCCGTCGGCCGGCCCGAGGCGGGCGTGGGCGGGGAGATCGCCACCTTCCACGGCTCGGCCACCGGCCTCACCGTCAGCGGGTCGCCCGCCATCGGACTCGGGGCCGCAGGCGACCGCTTCGGTGCCTCGCTCGCCCTGGCGGACCTGAACGACGACGGGTTCGCGGACGTCCTGGCCGGGGCGCCCGGCACCGATGTGACGGTCGCCGACAGCCCCGCCGCCGACGCTGGCGCCGCCGTACTCCTGCACGGAAGCCCGAGCGGACTCACCGCTACCGGTGCCGACGTGTACGACACCGAGCGGGCCGGGGTGCCAGGCGCGGCCGAGGCCGATGACCGGCTGGGCGGCGCGGTGTCGCTCGCCGACCTCACCGGCGACGGAGTCCCGGACCTCGTGATCGGTTCCGACGGCGAGAACTCGGGCGATGGCACCGTGCTCACGCTCAGCGGCGGCGCGGACGACGGAATGCCGGTGCCGTCGAGCGGGGCGTATTACGGCCCGACGGCCTTCGGTCTGGCGGCAGGAGCCGGTCTGGGAGTGGGTGCCGTGTTGGCCCGGTGAGCGCGGTGTGACGTTCGAGGTCCTTCGTGCGCTCTACAAGTGCCGCCTGTGCAAGAGGTGGTGTCACTGTTGATTTTCATAGGGGTGGGGACAGTTGAGTCCACGAAGGACCCGTGTATACAAACCGCTCAGTCTCAAGCAACGGACGTGGCTGACGGTCGGAGCAGTTGTTCTTGGCGGCGGGGGAGCCGTGACCTACGCGATCGCGGATCCGGCGCCGAAGGGCGCCGACGGTGCGAGTCGCAAGCCGTCCGTGCACACGCTCAAGCTGGAGAGCCGGGGCGCAGGACGCAAGGGGATCGGGCAGACGAGCACCGACCGATTCAGCGCGCTGCTGCTGACCTGGGACGACGCCGCGAGCAAGGCCAAGGGCACGCCCGAGGTGCGTACCCGTGAGCTGGGGACCGGTAAGTGGTCCGGGTGGCAGAAGCTGGTCGAGGACCCGTTCCAGGCGGACGGGGCCGAGGGGAAGCGGGCCGCCGAAGTGCGGGGCGGCACCGCCTCGTTGTGGACCGGTGACGCCGACGGCGTCCAGGTGCGGCTGGTGAACGCCGACGGCAGCGAGGCCGCCGGCCAGCCCACCGGCATGGACGTCAAGCTGCTCGACCCGGGCACCGACCCGAAGGGCACCGGCGTCGAGCCTGCCGCGTTCGTGGACGAGACGACTCCGGCGAGCACTGATTCCCCCGCTCCCTCGGATCCGCCGGTCGTGTCCGACTCTCCGGTACCGCCCAGCGACTCCGCCCCGCCCAGCGACTCCGCCCCGCCGAGCGACTCCGTGGCACCCAGCGACTCGGCACCCCCGTCGGACCCGGCATCGCCCTCCGACCCGGCGGCCCCGTCCGACTCCGTGTCCCCCTCCAGCACCATCCCGGCGCCCCGCCCCTCCACGGTCGTGAAGCCGCCGATCATCACGCAGGCCGAGTGGGGCGCGTCGACGGACTACGACGGAACGCCGGAGTACGGCACCGAGATCAAGGCCGCCGTCATCCACCACACGGGCGTGGACAGCGACAACAAGCTCTCCTGCGCCCAGTCCCGCGCGCGCATGCGCACCATCCAGCAGGAGCACTTCGCCCGCGGCTACTACGACGTCGGCTACAACTTCGTGGTCGACCGGTGCGGCCAGATCTTCGAGGGCCGCAGCGGGGGCATGGACCTGCCGGTGATCGGCGCGCACGACATCGGGTTCAACACCAACACCGTCGGCATCTCGTACATCGGCAACTACGAGTCCGCCGTCCCGTCCCGGGCCGGGCTGAACGCCATCGCCCGGGTCGTCGCCTGGAAGTTCGGGATGTACGGCATCGACCCGACCGGCAAGGTGACGCTGACCTCCGGCTCACCCGCGGGCGTCGACGGCAACAAGATCGACAAGGGGCAGTCGATCACGCTGCCGCGCGTCTTCGGGCACCGCGACACCAACACCACGGCCTGCCCGGGCAAGAACCTCTACCCGAAGCTGTCCGAGATCGCCACGCTGGCCAAGACGCCGGGCATCTCGCACGCCCTGGCCACCAGCGACTTCAACCGTGACGGCGTCGCCGACCTGGTCGCCGGCACCCCGCGGGCCAACTCGCTGACCGTGGTGCCGGGCGGCGTCGACGGCCCGGTCGCCTCGGCGCGCAGGACGCTCACCCAGAGCAGCGCGGGTGTCCCCGGCTCCTCCGAGAGCGGTGACAACTTCGGCGCCTCGACCGCCTGGGGCGACGTCAACGGCGACGGCTACGCCGACCTCGCGATCGGCGCGCCCGGCGAGGACGACACCACCGGCCACGCCGACCGCGGCGCGGTGACCGTGCTCTACGGTCCCGGCCTGAACTCCGGCTACTCGTACACCACCTCCGGCGTGACGTCGACCGGTGCCAAGCTCGGCTCCACCGTCACCGTCGGCGACTTCAACGGCGACGGCAAGGCGGACGTCTTCTCGGTCGGCACCGGTACGGGCGGCAACTGGAACGTCAGGCTGACCGACGGCGCCACGACGGCGGGCACGCTCACCACCGCCACCTCCTCCGTCGCCTACCTGGACGCCGCGACCGGCGACTTCAACCGGGACGGCTACGCGGACGTCGCCCTCAACTACCGTGACGCGGGCGGCATCGGCCGCGTGCTCCGCTTCGCGGGCTCGGCCACCGGTCTGACCAAGGCGGGCGTCATCTCCGTCAAGGGCGGCCGCTCCATCGCCGCCGGTGACGTCAACGGCAACGGTTACGACGACATCGTCATCGGCCAGCCGGTCGCCTCCGAGTCCGGCGGTGTCTCGGGCGGCCAGATCACCATGGTGCCCGGTGCGTCGACCGGCTTCACCACCACGGGCATGACGACGATCCACCAGGACACGGCCTACGTCCCCGGCGCCAACGAGTCCGGCGACAACTTCGGCGCCTCGGTCTCGGTCGGCGACTACAACGCCGACGGCTATGCCGACGCCCTCGCGGGCGCCTCCGGCGAGGACCTCACCCGCAGCGGCGTGAGCTACGCGGGCGCGGGCGACGCGGTCCTGGTCAAGGGCTCCGCGTCCGGTCTGACCGGCTCCGGTTCGGTCGCGATCTCGCAGGACACCTCGGGCATCGCGGGCGCCGCGGAAGCGGGCGACCTGCTCGGCTCCTCCGTCTCGCTGACCGACCTGTCCGGCTACGGCCGCGCGGACCTGACGTTCGGCGCGGAGGGCGAGAACAGCGCGGAGGGCACCCTGCTCCACGTCCCCAGCAACAGCACGGGCCTCGGCTACACCCAGTCCGTGTACTTCGGCCGGACGACGCTGGGCACCCCGGCGGGCGCCCACCTGGGTCAGACGCTGACGCCGTAAGCCGTACGCCGTCCGCCAGGACCCACTCGGCCGGGGCCCCCACCACTGCTCGGGGCCCCGGCCGCTCTACGTCCGCTCTTCGCCGCGCATCGCGTCCCGGCACAGCAGCCGCAGCGACCCGTCCCCGGTGAAGCAGGCGCGCGCCTCCGCGATCGGGTCCCACAGCTTCCCGTCGGGGGTGCGCACCCAGTGGTCGCCGCCCACCGCCCACCACTCGGCGCCGGTCTGACGGACGATGACCTCGCCGGCGTACGCGCCGAAGCCGCGCAGCACGTTGTCGACCCCCGCCGGGGGCTTCCCGTCCTGGCACAGGTCCTCGATCAGCCGGTCCACGCGCCACAGGCTCTGCGCCGAGTAGTCGAGGCGCAGCCGGGCGCCCTCCCGCATCCTCGCCACGGTGTCCGCCGCCCAGCGCACCGGCTTCGCCGCGGCCGTCGGCCTGGTCTCCTGCTGTGTCGTCACACCTGGAAGAGCGAGGTGGCCCGTGGTTTCGTCACCCTGATCCGGAGGTCGGCCGAGACCGGCGCAGGACCGCCCCACCCCCGCCGCACGACGGTCACAGAACTCCCTCAGGAACGAGGTTTACGTGGGAAGTGACCGTTTTCGCCGCCCTCGCGCCTCCGTCGGGAGGGGTGTGGCGTCAGCCCCGGACCCGTGCGCGTCGTGACACGACCGCCCGCAGTACCCGGCGCCCCTCGGTCGACACCTGCAGTGCGCTGCGCAGCCCGCCCCTGCCGTGCTCGGCGAGCAGTTCCAGGACGGTGGTCTGGCGGCGCAGTTCGGCGGCGACGAGGGGCGACATGCCCTCCGTACGTCCTTCGCGTGGGGAGTCGACCGAGTCGCCGGCCGGGCCGG
This sequence comes from Streptomyces sp. V3I7, assembly GCF_030817495.1. NCBI lineage: Bacteria > Bacillati > Actinomycetota > Actinomycetes > Kitasatosporales > Streptomycetaceae > Streptomyces > Streptomyces sp. V3I7. The sequence continues at coordinate 4,157,009 of NZ_JAUSZK010000001.1, read as the reverse complement.
TGCCGCCCTCGGCCGGATCGAGGAGCTGGTGGATCCGGAGCGCGGCGACCGAGCAGGCGTCGGCCCACTCCCGTGTCTCGTCGGCCGTGCGCTTGGGCGGGGCGGTGTCGATCATCCGGCGCACGAGCAGCGCGCCCTCGTCCTCCGCGGAGCCCTGCGGGCCGGTCGCGTCGAGCGCGGCGCGTACCTTCTCCAGCCGGCCGCCCCAGTCGCCGTCGACCACGAGGCTCGCCCACAGGGGGCGCAGGACTTGGTCGTCGTCGCTCAGCAGGGGCATACACCGGTCCAAACAAGCCAACCCGCTGGCAGCCAGTCCGCGTTCGTCGGCCTGAGCGATCAGGTCCACCAGGCTCATCCACGCCTCCCCAACCAGGGCGAACGGGGCGCCGACCTTTACGGAGCCCACACTTCCCCTAACTGCGTGCGATGAGCCGGGAGTGTCACAGGGGCACCGCACGGCAGCGGCCGGGAAGGCGGAATCACTGCTTTTCAGCCAACGGCCCGGCGCCCGGCGTAGGTCAGCCCAGCCGGTCCGCGAGCGCCCTGAACTGCGGCCAGGTGAGCTCCGGTTTGCCCGGGTCCCACAGCTTCTGGACGGTCGCCCGCAGCGGCATCCGGATCCCGGCGGCCACCTGGTCCTGCGTCTGGGAGTTCGCGAGGTCGCACCACACGGCGAAGGAGCCGCCGAGGATCTGCCCGTCGTACTGGGCGGGGACGGGCGACGTGCCACGCACCACCAGCGGGGTCCACTGCTCGTAGATCCGCTCTCCCGTGGGGTAGACGAAGGTCTGCGGCTCGCCGAGGACGTAGTAGAGGTACTCGTCGTTGTAGTTGATGACCTTGCGGCCCGCGGCCAGATAGTCGACGGGCGGCCGGGCGCCGATCTCCTTGCCCGTCCAGTAGGCGACCTCGAGGTCCTTGGCGGGCTTGACGGACGTGTCGCGGAAGAAGCCGTCGTTCCACGCGCGCATCGTGCGGTCGTGGGTCCGGACGGTGGCGGCGCGGTCGTTCAGCCAGCCGGTGGTCAGGTCGGCGACGGTGCCGTCGGGGCCGTACTTCTTCCGGGCCGCGTCCGCGAGCTGCGGGTAGGACGCCTCGGGGTCGGAGGACATCAGCGCCACGTACTCGTCGCCACCGAGGTGCCAGAAGGGGCGGCGGAAGAGGTCGGCGTACTCGTTGAGCAGGGAGTCGACGAGGGAGGCGGCGGCGGGCTTGGAGATGTCGATGGCGCCGCGCGCCGGTTCGCCCTGCGCGTTGCGCAGCTGGAGGTCGGGGTAGGACTCCAGGACCTTGCCGAGGTGTCCCGGCGAGTCGATCTCGGGGACGACGTTGATGTGCCGGGAGGCCGCGAGGTCGATGATCTTCCTGACCTGGGCCTTGGTGAGGTGGTCCTGGGAGACGATCTCGGGGTGGGTGGTGGACTGGATCCGCCAGCCCTGGTCGTCGGAGAAGTGCAGCCCGAGCTCGTTGAACTTCAGGTCGCCGAGCTCCCGTACCCGGTCCTCGATCCAGTCCGCGCTGAACGGCTTGCGCGCGATGTCCAGCATGAAGCCGCGGCGCGCCTTGGCGGGCTCGTCGCGCACGACGCCCTCCGGTGCGCTGCCGCCGCCGTGGACCTCCTGCTTGAGGGTGCGGGTGCCGTAGAAGACGCCCGCGTCGGCCGGCCCGCTGATCTTCACGCAGCCGCCGTGCACGTCCATCGTGTACGACTCCGGGTTCGCGTTCTTGGCGCCGCCCAGCTCCAGCCGTACGTCACCGGCCCGCGCGTCCTCCTTGCCCGCGTACGACAGGCCCAGCTCACCGGCGATGAGCCGGCCCTCGTCGGCCAGGCTGTCGTCGCTCACGACGACGCGCTCGCCCTGGGAGGGGCGCCAGCCGGGGCCGCGCGCCGGGGTGTGGGAGCGGACCGCGGGGATCGTGCGGGGGGCCTGCGACATCGGGGAGGAGCGGCCGGGGGACTGGGAGGTCTCGCACGGGTCGGGGGCCGCGGCCGCCGCGTTCGCGGACCGCCCCTCGCCGTCGCCCGCGGAGGCCCAGACACCGACCCCCACCCCGAGTGCGACCGCCCCGGCGGCCACCGCCGAGACGACCACCGTGCGATTGCGCTTGTCCTGCTTCGCCGACACCCGGCGCCTGTGCTGGCTCACCCTGACAACCTACGGCCATCGCTCTCGGGATGCGTCCACTACCTGTTCCGAAACTCTCCCGTTCGAGTGAAATTCAGGCATCTTGCGGACACTCTGTGATCGCTCTCGATAGCGTGACACCACATCCCCACACCTCCCCTGCCCCCACGTGACGCGAGGACCCACGCTGCCTGCGCACCGTCTCCCGTACGCCTCCCGCACCCCCGGCCGCCCGACCGGAGCCCCGCTGCCGGGACAGACCCGCGTCCCACCCGCGGACCCGCTGGAGGCGTTCAACGCCGCGCCCGCCGACGAGGCGTGCGACGTACTGCTGACCTGCCTGCGCAGCCCGCGCTGGGCCCGTCGGCTGGCCGCCCACCGCCCCTATCCCGACCTGGACTCCCTGCTGGCCGCGGCGGACGAGGCGGCGTACGACCTCTCGCCCCGGGACCTGGCCCACGCGCTGGCGGGCGAGAGCCTGCCGGAGCTTCCGGACGGGACGTACGCGGTCGCCCACACCGCGCTGAGCGCCGCGCACGCCGCGTACGAGGCCCGGTTCGGGCACGCCTTCGTGGTCTACCTGGGCGACGCCCCGGCCGGGGAGGCCCTCGACCGCGTGCTGGAGGGCATCCGGTCACGATTGGCGAACGATCCCGAGGAGGAGCGGGTGCGCGCCGCGGAGGAGCTGCGCCGCCTGGCGCGGGGCCGGCTGGCCGCCCGGCTCCGCCGGTGAGGGCGCGCGGGCCCCGGGAAGACGCCGGGAGACCGGCGCGGCAGTCCGATTCTCGCCCGTCCGTGCACCTTTGAATGCCAGTTTGATCACACAGTCAGGCCCCCTGTAAGCGGCGGATCAGTACGTGGCTACGATGCTGGGGGCCGGTGGACCGTACCCGGCCGGGCCCGACCGACAGTGAAGCCGGCGCGGCCCTAGTCTCCGCATCCGGAGGGATCTTCCGTGCCGGCTGGAACGCTGTACCGCGGCCGGGAAGGCATGTGGTCCTGGGTGGCTCATCGAGTCACCGGTGTCCTCATTTTCTTCTTCCTGTTCGTACACGTCCTGGACACCGCTCTCGTCCGTGTCTCCCCCGAGGACTACGACAAGGTCGTAGCCACCTACAAGACGCCGCTCGTCGCGCTGCTGGAGTACGGCCTCGTCGCCGCCATCCTCTTCCACGCGCTCAACGGCCTGCGCGTCATCGCCGTCGACTTCTGGTCGAAGGGCCCGCGCTACCAGAAGCAGATGCTGTGGACCGTCATGGGCATCTGGGTCGTCCTGATGGCCTTCGCGATCTACCCGGTCCTCGGCCACGCCGCTCGAGCCGTCTTCGGGAGCTGACGCCGATGTCCACTGAAACCACCGCTTCCGGGATCGGCCCCGTCGAGGGCGGCGTCGTCTACGGCGTCGACAACCCGGCCCCCGTCATCGAGGCGCCGCGCAAGCGCACCAAGAAGACCCCGAGGACCACCCGGGGCAACTTCGAGATGTACGCCTGGCTGTTCATGCGGCTGTCCGGCATCGTCCTCGTCGTCCTCGTCCTCGGCCACCTGCTGATCCAGCTCGTGCTGGACGGCGGCGTCTCCAAGATCGGCTTCGCCTTCGTGGCCGGCCGCTGGGCGTCCCCGTTCTGGCAGGTCTGGGACCTGCTGATGCTGTGGCTGGCGATGCTGCACGGCGCCAATGGTCTGCGTACGGTCATCAACGACTACGCGGAGCGCGTGAACACCCGCCTGTGGCTGAAGGCGCTGCTCTACACCGCCACGGTGTTCACCATCCTGCTGGGCACGCTGGTGATCTTCACCTTCGACCCGAACATCCGCTAGGCACGGGGCTGAGGTATTCCACTCATGAAGATCCACAAGTACGACACCGTCATCGTCGGCGCCGGCGGCGCGGGCATGCGCGCGGCCATCGAGTCGACGAAGCGCAGCCGCACCGCCGTGCTGACCAAGCTCTACCCCACCCGCTCCCACACGGGCGCCGCGCAGGGCGGCATGGCCGCCGCGCTGGCCAACGTGGAGGAGGACAACTGGGAGTGGCACACCTTCGACACGGTCAAGGGCGGTGACTACCTGGTCGACCAGGACGCCGCCGAGATCCTGGCGAAGGAGGCCATCGACTCGGTCCTCGACCTGGAGAAGATGGGCCTGCCGTTCAATCGGACGCCCGACGGGACGATCGACCAGCGCCGCTTCGGCGGTCACAGCCGGAACCACGGCGAGGCCCCGGTCCGCCGCTCCTGCTACGCGGCCGACCGCACCGGCCACATGATCCTCCAGACGCTGTACCAGAACTGCGTCAAGGAGGGCGTGGAGTTCTTCAACGAGTTCTACGTCCTCGACCAGCTGATCACCGAGGTCGACGGCGTCAAGCGGTCGGCCGGTGTCGTGGCGTACGAGCTGGCGACCGGCGAGATCCACGTCTTCCAGGCGAAGTCCGTGATCTACGCGTCCGGCGGCACCGGCAAGTTCTTCAAGGTGACGTCCAACGCGCACACGCTGACCGGTGACGGCCAGGCCGCCGTCTACCGCCGGGGCATCCCGCTGGAGGACATGGAGTTCTTCCAGTTCCACCCGACCGGCATCTGGCGCATGGGCATCCTGCTGACGGAGGGCGCCCGCGGTGAGGGCGGCATCCTCCGCAACAAGGACGGCGAGCGCTTCATGGAGAAGTACGCGCCGGTGATGAAGGACCTGGCCTCCCGGGACGTGGTGTCGAGGTCCATCTACACGGAGATCCGCGAGGGCCGCGGCTGCGGTCCCGAGGGCGACCACGTCTTCCTCGACCTCACCCACCTCCCGCCGGAGCAGCTGGACGCGAAGCTCCCGGACATCACGGAGTTCGCGCGCACCTACCTGGGCATCGAGCCGTACACGGACCCGATCCCGATCCAGCCGACCGCGCACTACGCCATGGGCGGCATCCCGACGAACGTCGAGGGTGAGGTCCTCGCGGACAACACCACGGTCGTCCCGGGTCTGTACGCGGCGGGCGAGGTGGCCTGCGTGTCGGTGCACGGCGCCAACCGCCTCGGCACCAACTCCCTGCTGGACATCAACGTGTTCGGCAAGCGCGCCGGCATCGCGGCCGCGGACTACTCGAAGCGGGCCGACTTCGTCGAGCTGCCGGAGAACCCGGAGTCGCAGGTCGTCGAGCAGATCGAGCGGCTGCGCAACTCCACGGGCACGGAGCGCGTGGCGGAGATCCGCCGCGAGCTGCAGGAGACCATGGACGCCAACGTCATGGTGTTCCGCACCGAGCAGACGATCAAGACGGCCGTCGAGAAGATCGCCGAGCTGCGCGAGCGCTACAAGAACGTCTCGATCCAGGACAAGGGCAAGCGGTTCAACACGGACCTGCTGGAGGCCATCGAGCTGGGCAATCTGCTGGAGCTGGCCGAGGTCATGGCCGTCTCCGCGCTGGCCCGCAAGGAGTCCCGCGGCGGTCACTACCGCGAGGACTACCCCAACCGCGACGACGTCAACTTCATGCGCCACACCATGGCGTACCGCGAGGTGGGCGCCGACGGCACCGAGTCCGTCCGTCTCGACTACAAGCCGGTCGTCCAGACCCGCTACCAGCCGATGGAGCGTAAGTACTGATGGCAACCCCCGTTCTGGACAAGGCCGAGGCGGACGCGCAGTCGGCCGCGTCCCCCTACATCACGGTCACCTTCCGCATCCGGCGCTTCAACCCGGAGGTCTCGGCCGAGGTCCACTGGGAGGACTTCCAGCTGGAGATGGACCCGAAGGAGCGCGTGCTCGACGGTCTCAACAAGATCAAGTGGGACATCGACGGCACGCTGACCTTCCGCCGGTCCTGCGCCCACGGCATCTGCGGCTCCGACGCGATGCGGATCAACGGCAAGAACCGCCTCGCCTGCAAGACGCTGATCAAGGACGTCAACCCCGAGCAGCCCATCACGGTCGAGCCCATCAAGGGCCTCGCGGCCCTGAAGGACCTGGTCGTGGACATGGAGCCGTTCTTCCAGGCGTACCGCGACGTCATGCCCTTCCTCATCACGAAGGACACGAACGAGCCCACGCGGGAACGCCTCCAGTCGGCGGAAGACCGCGAACGCTTCGACGACACCACGAAGTGCATCCTCTGCGCGGCGTGCACGTCGTCCTGCCCCGTCTTCTGGAACGACGGCCAGTACTTCGGCCCAGCCGCCATCGTCAACGCGCACCGCTTCATCTTCGACTCGCGTGACGAGGCCGGCGAGCAGCGCCTGGAGATCCTCAACGACCGCGACGGCGTGTGGCGTTGCCGCACGACCTTCAACTGCACGGACGCCTGCCCGCGCGGTATCGAGGTCACGAAGGCGATCCAGGAAGTCAAGAGGGCGCTTATTACGCGCCGTATCTGACGTCGCCTGACGCCGTCTCTGGTACGTCTGTGAAGGCCCCGTTCCCCGGTTCCTCGCCGGGGAACGGGGCCTGCGTCGTCGTAGGGGCCCCGAACCGTGACGGCCCCGGGACCACCGAAGCCACTCGTGAGGGTGACGGTGCGGGCCTTCCCTGACCAGGAGGCCGCTAGTACGCCAGGGCTGCGCCCCGGTTCGGCCGGATGCACTGAGATCAGGGTCCTGTTCGCCTTCGATCCGGAGCGGAATGCCGTTCTGCTCGTGGCGGGCGACAAGTCGGGGCAGTGGGCAGAGTGGTACCGGCGGGCGATCCCTCTTGCCGAACAGCGGTACACCGAGTGGCTGGACCATCTGGCCCAGCATGAGAAGAAGGGGACGCAGAAGTGACCGACTTCCACTCCTGGGACGACGTAAAGCACGAGGTCTTCGACGCCGAGGACCTCGAAGAGATCACCGCCGGCGCCCGGCGCATGGTGGCCGAGTCCCGCGCCCACCGGCTCGCCGAGATGCGCCGCCAACTCGGGCTCACCCAGCGCGAGGTGGCCGACCGCATGCATGTCCGCCAGGAGCGGGTGTCCGCCATCGAACGCGGCAAGACGGCATCGACGGAAGTCGGCACGGTGGCGGCCTACGTCGCAGCGCTGGGCGGGGAGCTGGAAGTCTTGACTTGCACCTCGGGCTGAAGCCCGAGGATTCTGGCCTTCCGTTCCGTTCCCGTGCCGCTACGCGGCACGGGCTTGGGTCGGGAATCCGTGGCTTCCTGTTTCTTCGCGCTGTGCCAGAGCGAGTTCTGGTCTTATCGGCGCTCCGCAGGCCGATACCGCCAGTCCGGCGGCCGTCTTCACGTTGATCGCGGCATTGATGTCCCGGTCGTGGACCGCGCCGCAGGCGGCGCACGTCCACTCCCGGACATCGAGGGGCTTGGGTCCGTCCTGGACGCCGCAGGTGGAACAGGTCTGGGAGGTCGGCTCGAACCGGCCGATCTTCACCAGGGTGCGTCCGTACCGCTCCGCCTTGTACTGGAGCATGTTGATGAACGACGACCATCCGGCGTCGTGCACGGACTTGGCCAGCTTGGTGCGTGCCAGTCCCACCACGGACAGGTCTTCCACGGCGATCCCTTGGTTCTCGGAGATCAGCTGGGTGGAGAGCTGGTGGTGGAACTCGTGGCGGGCGTCGGTGACCTTGGCGTGGGCGCGGGCAACCTTGCGGCGGGCCTTCTCCCGGTTCTTGGATCCCTTCTGTTTGCGGGACAGCTCGCGCTGGGCCTTCTTCAGCTTCTTCTCCGCGCGGCGCAGGAAGCGCGGGGAGTCGATTTTCGTGCCGTCGGACAGGACCGCGAAGTGGGTCAGGCCGAGATCGATGCCGATGGTGCGGTCAGTCTCGGGCATCCGTGCCTGGTCGGCGGCAGGGTCGGTGTCGATGACGAAGGAGGCGAAAAACCTGCCGGCCGCATCCTTGACGACGGTGACCGAGGTGGGGGTGGCGGGCAGGGTACGGGACCACTTCACCTTCACCGGACCGATCTTCGGCAGGTTCAGACGGCCACTGCCGGTGAGGTGCCAGCGGGCATTGGCGGTGAACCGGATCGACTGCCGGGCGTCCTTGCGGGACTTGAAGCGGGGCGGGCCGATCTTGGGGCCCTTGCGGGTGCCCTTGAGGGAGGCGAAGAAGTTGCGGTACGCAGTCTCGCCATCCCGCAGGGACTGCTGGAGCACCACCGCGGACACCTCACCCAACCAGGACCGCTCAGCCGTCCGCTTGGCCTCCGTGATCAGACGTTTGGACAGCTCCCCGGCTTTCGGAAAGGGCAAGCCGGCCTGACGGGCGTCCTCGCGGGCTCGGACCGCGTCGTTGAACACGACGCGGGCGCACCCGAACGCCTTCGCCAACGCCCTCTGCTGGCCGGGGTCCGGGTACAACCTGAAGGCGTACCGGAGCTGCATGACGGCCACGCTACATACGTGGGTTATGGGTGAGATGCAGAAGATCAGAACTGGTAGGCACTGTGCTTTCGTGATGCACGTTCACTTGGTCTTCGTGACCAAGTTCCGGCACAGAGTGTTCACCGATGCCCACTTGAGGCGCATGGAGGAGATCATGCGATCCGTGTGCACGGACTTCGAGTGCGAGCTGGTGGAGTTCAACGGCGAGGACAACCACGTTCACCTGCTGGTGAACTTCCCGCCCAAGGTCGCCGTGACCAAGCTGGTCAACTCCCTCAAGGGCGTCTCCTCGCGCCGTCTGCGCCAGGAGTTCCCCGACCTGGTACGCCACTACTGGCGGGCCAGCAAGTTGTGGTCCGGCTCCTACTTCGCCGGAACCGTCGGCGGCGCCCCGCTCACCGTGGTCAGGCAGTACATCGAACAGCAGAACCGGCCGGTGTGAGCACCGCCCGGCTCCGCCGGGACCAGCCCTCGCGACGCTCCGCACCGCAGACCAAGAACTGCGGTGTCCGGCTCCGCCGGACCTGAATCCGCGACGCTCCGCGTCGCCACCATCAGATTCGCTTCACCCCAGCGTGAACGTCGGGGCACTGCGAATGAATCCCGGTAGCCAACTTCAACGGCACGCGCGTGTCCTTGGCTTGACTCCGGCCTGACCGGGGCCGCCTGGGGGCACTACCGTCTTGGAAGTTGCCACAGAACGGAGTTCGCCGTGCCGCAGAGCTCCGAGGAGACATAGGCGACTCGCGTGACGAGGCCGGCGAGCAGCGTCTGGAGATCCCCAACGACCGTGACGGGCGCGTGGCACTGCCGCACGCCCTCCAACTGCACGGACGCCTGCCCGCGCGGCATCGAGGCCACCCGGGCGATTCGGGAAGTGAGGCGCGCGCTGATCACGCGCTGTACCTGACGGAACGCCTGAAACAGTGCGCCTCTCGACTGCTTCGGCCGTTTCAGCACAGCTTGAGCACCGATACGGCTGGCAGACGAACCACTGATCCAATAACCTGACGGGCCACAGGTGACAAGCGGGGGACGAGAACATGACCGAGCCGAATCCATACGAGAGTGGAGCCGACAAGGCCAATTGGGGCCCGGGACACCCTCCCGCAGCGCAGCCTCCCGGCTACGGCTACCCCAACCCCACGCCGGCGTACGGATATCCCAACTCGAAGTCGGCGTACGGATATCCCCAGCAACCCGCGGCGTCGGCCCCCGTGGGCGGGGCCTCGACCCTGGCCATCGGGGACATCACGGTGATGGGCGAGCAGATCGTCACGCCGGCCGGCACCCTTCCCCTGCGCGGCGCGGTATGGAACGCCACCGACATGTCGCACACGGAGGAGAAGATCCCGACGGTCGCCATCGTGCTCGCGGTCATCTTTTTCATCTTCTGCCTCCTCGGCCTGTTCTTCCTCCTCATGAAGGAGAAGAAGACCACCGGCTTCATCCAGGTCACCGTGACGAGCGCGGGCCGGCACCACTCGACGATGATCCCGGCGCTCGGGCCCCACACCTTCCCCGCGGTCATGGGCCAGATCAACTATGCCCGTTCCCTGAGCAACATGTGAGCGCGCCGGCCGGGTTCCAGGTCTAGGAACGGATAGACACGCGTACGGAAGTCTGGTCCATGTGAAGGGTCTGCGTCCCTGATCCACCCGCGTGCCTCGCCCCGCCGAAACCGATCTGTGCTGGCTTCGGCGGGGCCTGTCGTATCTGCGGGGTGCCTCAGGAGGCGGCCCTCGCCCCGCCCACGGCGGACGGCCCGACCTCGCACCACAGCACCTTCCCACCCGCGCCGAAGAGGTCGTCGCCGAGCAGACAGCCGCCCCACGCGTCCGCGTAATGGCATACGAGGAACAGCCCCCGCCCGCCGACGTCCTCGACCGAGAGGGGGCGCAAGGGGGGAGCCCCTTTCCCGAAGGGAGGAGGGATGTGCGGGTTGGTGTCCCACACGCTCACCCGCAGCCGGCTGTCGCCGAGCCCACGCAGGCGAAGCATCGACGAGCCGGACGAGTACCGGTAGGCATTGGCGACCAGTTCCGATGCCAACAGTTCTGCAGTGTCCTGGAGTTGGGCCATGCCGTGCCCTGCAAGGACGGCGCGGAGCGTGACGCGGGCGATGCGCGCGGCACGTGGATCGTGGGGCAGTTGAGGGCGTACGTCCAAGTTGGGGATCTGCGACACCTGAAGCTTTTGCAGCATTGAGCAAAACCTTCAGGGATTTGCCTCGTGTGAGTGACCGCCACGCCTGGTGTACGAAACGGAGCGAGGACATGGCCCCACGGAACACCCCCACCGCACGCCGCCTCCGCATCGGCGTCGAGCTGCGGCGCCTGCGCGAGAGGGCCGGCATGACCGCTGCCGAGGCGGCCCGCTCGCTGGGGACCACGCAGGCCCAGATCAGCAACATCGAGGCCAACCGCTTCGGCATCAGCGCCGATCGCGTGCGCACGCTCGCCCACATCTACGGCTGCACGGATCAAACCCTGGTCGACGCCCTCGCCGACATGGCTGCAGACCGCACGCGCGGGTGGTGGGAGGAGTACCGGGACAGCTTGCCGCCCCGGCTCCTGGACCTCGCGGAGATGGAGCACCACGCCACCGCCCTGCGCGTGACTCAGGTAATCAACATCCCTGGCCTGCTCCAGACACCGGAACACGCCCGCGCACTGTTCCGCGAAGCGGTTCCCGCACTGCGCCCGCACGAGATCGAGTACCGCATCTCCCACCGCATCAAGCGCCAGGCGATCCTCTACCGCGAGCAGCCCCCGCCGTACACGGCGATCGTCCACGAGGCCGCCCTGCGGATGCAGTTCGGCGGCCGCGAAGTGGCCAAGGCCCAGCTGAAGCATCTGGCCGAGGTGAGCGAGCTGGCCACCATCACGCTCCGCGTGATCCCCTTCGACGGCACGTCGTTCCCCACCACCGGCCACGCCGTCGACTACTTCCATGGCCGGGTGACCGCCCTCGACACCGTAGAGGTCGATACGGCACATGGCAGCGAACTCATCGACGCCGCAGGCCAGCTGGAGAAGTACCGCCTCGTCCTGGACCGCATGGAAGCAGTGGCCCTCAAGCCTGCCGCCTCCCGCGACCTCGTCCACCGCATCGCCCGAGACGCCTGAGAGGCAGAGCATGAGCGAACCGTCCTGGCAGAAGTCGACCTACAGCGAGGAAGGCTCCTCCTGTGTCTACCTCGCCACCGCCCCCACCGGAACGATCCTCCTCCGCGAGAGCGACGAACCGGAGACCATCCTCGCCACCGATCAACGCCAACTCGGCGCCCTGATAACCGCCTTGCGGGGCAGTCACCGCCCCGGGCGGCGGTAGATCGCCGTCAAGTCGATCTCGATGTCGTAGGGAACGGAGACCTTGAGCCGGTCATGGAAGATGCCGGTGAGGCCGTAGGAACTGGTGGCCGGGTCGAGCTCGAAGACGTAGACGACCGGAAGGCCCTTGTCCTCGTCCAGCTCGACTCGCCAGAAGTGCGGTACGCCGGCTGCGCCGTATTTGCGGGGCTTGACGTCGCGGTCGCGCTCGCGGGAGTCGGGGGAGACGACCTCGACGACGAGGATGACGTCCTCGGGCTTGTGCCAGGTCTGATCAAAGCCGGCAGCCGCTTCGGCGGGAATCACCAGGAGGTCCGGCTCGGGCCTGTTCTTGTCGTCCAGCCTGACCGTGAATTCGCGGTCGACATCGAAGCCATCCGGGGCCTGTGCCAGTAGGCGGTGTTCCAGCAGGCGCAGGGAGCAGGCGTGGAACCGGTTCTGCGGGCTTCTGAAGACAAGGCTCCCGTCGATCAACTCCGCATGGGGCGGCAAGCCCGGAATCCGGTCGAGGTCGTCAGCGGACCAGCCGTCGAGCGGCGGGGGCGGCGAGCGGTACTCCAGGTCGTCGTCGGGTGCTCCCATGGGACGGAGTCTCGCTTGTCGGTTCAGAGCACCCAGGGGAATGCGGGCCGCCTCACCTCAATGAGTGATCACGAGGCCAGCCCTCGGGCGGTCCCCAGGGGGCATCCCGTGCGCCGCTCTAATCTGACGACATGTCAGATGACGAGTCGTACGAGCTGCTCGGGTTCGACAACGTGGTGCTGCCCGTCGGGGATCTCGGGGAGGCCGTGGTGTTCTACGAGCGAGCCGGGTTCGAGGTGGGGTTCCGGTTCGACGAGGGCGGGCTCGCGTTGCTGCGGGTCGGGGGCGAGACGCCCGGGATCCTGCTGCGGACCGAGGAGGACTTCGGGCGGCGGCCGCCGCCGTGGCCGGCGGTGCGGGTGTGGCTGGAGGTGCCGGACGCGCGGACGGCGGCGCGCAGGCTCGCCGGGGCAGGGGTCACGGCGCTGGACGAGCCCTTCTCCTGCGCCACCGGGTGGACCGTCGAGCTCGCCGACCCCTGGGGGAACGTCCTCGGGTTCACCGACTACACGAAGCGGCCGGAGCTGGCCCGCAGATCCTGAACCAGCCCCCGCTCGCCACCAGTTGAACGCGTTCAAAAGTAGGGCTACAGTCATCCTGTCAGCGTTTTGAACGCGTTCAAGAAGGGGTGGGGCATGGACCGCACGATCATCGCCTACGTCATCTACCTGATCGTCAGCATCGGACTGACGGTCTGGGTGGCCCGCACGCTCAGCCGCAACGGGCGGATCTTCCTCTCCGACGTCCTGCACGGGAACGAGCAGCTCGCCGACGCCGTCAACCACCTCCTGGTCGTCGGCTTCTACCTCGTCAACCTCGGCTTCGTCGCGCTGTACCTGAGCGGCGATCAGGCCATCGAGGACACCCGTCAGATCTTCGAGGCCCTGTCGACCAAGCTCGGCGTGGTGCTCCTCGTGCTCGGCGTGATGCACCTGGGCAACGTGTACGTGCTGAACCGCATCCGGCGGCGAGGAGTCATGGAGCGGGAGCAACTGCCGCCCGTGGCACCGCAGGAGTGGGTCGCCCCGGTGGGCCGGGCGTGAGCGCGGTGGCGGCCGCCGGGGGCCGGGGCGCCGTGCGCGTCCCGGTCCGCGGGCTCACCGTGCTGTACGACGCCGAGTGCTCGCTGTGCACCCACGTGCGCGACTGGCTGCTGCGGCAACCGAGACTGGTCCCGCTGGAGTTGGTCGCGGCCGGCTCCGAGGAGGCCCGGCGGCGCTACCCCGGCCTCGACCACGACGCCACCCTCGACGACGTCACCGTCGTCGGCGACGCCGGGCAGGTCTACCGCTCCACCGCGGCCTGGATCGTCGTGCTGTGGGCGCTGCGCGAGCACCGCCCGCTCGCCCACCGGCTCAGCACCCCGACCGGCGCCGCGTTCGCCAAGGGCGCGGTGCTGGCCGCCGCGAAGTGGCGGGGCAGGCAGAGCAGGCAGGGCAGGCAGTGGGGCGGCTCGGCGTACCGCCGGGCGCAGGGATGGACGTACGACCCGCCCCAGGGCTGGACGTACGCTCCCCCCAGCTGTGACGACGGCGCGTGCACCACTCGTTAGGCTCTTTTCCGTGTCCGCGAAGAACGAGTACGTGAAGAACGCCCCGGCGCCGGGCGAGCCGTCCGAGCCCGCGTCCGCTCAAGCCGTGCCGGTGCCCCGACCGTCCGTGACGGGCGAGCGGCCCGACGAGGCCGGAGGGTCGAGCAAGTCCGAGCAGACGCGGGCGCTGATCCTCCAGACCGCGATGCGGCTGTTCCAGGAGCACGGCTACGACAAGACGACGATGCGGGCCATCGCCAAGGAGGCCGGGGTCTCCGTCGGGAACGCGTACTACTACTTCGGCGGCAAGGAGCACCTGATCCAGGGCTTCTACGACCGGATCGCCGCCGAGCACCGGCTCGCGGTCCGGGAGGTCCTGGACCGGGAGACCGGCCTGGAGGCCCGGCTGGCGGGCGTACTGAAGGCGTGGCTGGACGTCGCGCAGCCGTACCACGAGTTCGCGGTGCAGTTCTTCAAGAACGCCGCCGACCCGGACAGCCCGCTCAGCCCGTTCTCGCCGGAGTCGGCGCACGCGCGCGAGCAGGTCCTCGCCATCCACCGGGAGGTGCTGGCCGGGTCGAAGGCCAAGGTGCCCGCCGAACTGCGGGACGTACTGCCCGACTTGATGTGGCTCTCGCAGATGGGCCTCGTCCTGTACTGGGTCTTCGACCGGACCGAGGACCGCGAGCGCAGCTACCGTCTCGCCGAACGCGGGGCCCGTCTCACCGCCCTCGGCGTCTCCCTGGCCCGCTTCCGGGTCCTGCGCCCCCTCGTGCTCGACCTGCACGGCCTGTTCACGGACTTCCTGCCGGGCATGACGAAGGCGCTGCCGGACCCGGCGAAGAAGGAGAAGAAAGCCCAGGAAGAGTGACCGGATCGGTCAGATCCAGTTCAGGCGCCACAGCCGGAACACGCCGGTGCCGTCGGAGAGGTACTGGCCGCCGCCGACGTCCTCGGTGCTGATGATGTACTCCTTGCTCTGCCACAGCGGGATCAGGGGCACGTCGGTGGCCACCTGGGCCTGGAGCTCCTGGAAGGACCTGGCGGCCTCGCTGCGGTCGGCGTTCCGCCGGCTCTGCAGGATCAGCCCGTCGACGATCTTGTTGCTGTAGCCGGTGTTCATGGTGCCGTCGGTACCGACGAGCGGGGCGGCGAAGGTGTCCGGGTCCGGGTAGTCGGCGACCCAGCCGACCGCGTACGCGTCGAGCTTGTCCGACGCCCAGCGCTTCTGGAAGTCGGTCCACTCGTAGCCCTTGACGTCCACCTGGAACAGGCCGCCGGTCTCCAGCTGCTTCTTCAGCTCCGCGGACTCCTCGGCGCCCGAGCCGCGGCCCTCGCCGTAGCCGAGGGTGAAGCGGACCGGGGTGGTCACGCCGGCCTCGGCCAGCAACTGCCGGGCCTTGGCCACGCTCTGCGTCGGGTAGTCGTCGAAGAACGCGGTGGTGTGACCGGTGATGCCGGTCGGGATCAGCGAGTACAGGGGGTCGACCGTGCCCTCGTACACCGTGGCGGCGAGCTGCTCGCGGTTGACCAGCCAGGCCAGCGCCCGCCGGACGCGAGGATCGTGCAGCGGCATGCCCGCCCGGGTGTTGAAGTACAGGTTGCGGGCGTCGGAGCTGTCCGACTCCGTGACGCGCTGGCGTGGGTCGCTCGCGGAGAGGCCGGACAGGACACCCGGCGGCAGCGTCCGCGAGGCGACGTCGATCTGGTGGGCCTTCCAGGCGCTGTTGAGCTTGCCGGGGTTGGCGTAGTACCGCAGCTCGATGGGGCGCCCGGTGCTGCTGACGGCGCCCTTGTAGGCCCCGTTCGGGGCGAGGACGGCGCGCGTGCCCTTGGTGTACGCGGTCATCCGGTACGGACCGGTGCCGTCGACCCCGGTGCCGATGCGCAGGCTCTTCGCCGGGTACTTGTAGCGGTCGACGATCGCGCCCGCGCCGGTGGCCACCTTGAACGGCCAGACGGCGTCCGGCGAGGACAGGTGGAAGGTGACCGCGTTGCCCTCGACGCTCACCGAGCCGAGCGTGCTGATCAGCGGGGCTGGGCCGACGTCGGAGTTGATCGCCTTGACCCGGTCGAAGGAGTACTTCACGTCCTCGGCCGTCATCGAGCGCCCGCTCGGGAACTTGAGCCCCTCGCGCAGCTCGCAGCGGTACGTCCGCAGCCCGCCGCCCACGAAGGCGCAGCTCTTCGCCGCGTCCGGGACGGGCTGGCCGCCGCCCGGCGAGAAGGTCAGCAGCGACTGGAAGACGTTGCTGAACAGGGCCCAGGAACCGGCGTCGTAGGCGCCGGCCGGGTCCAGTGCGGAAGCGGCGTCCGTCGTGCCGACCGTGATGGTCCTGTTCTTGGCCTCGTCCGACGGCAGCAACTGCCAGCCGCCCACTCCTACGACCGCCAGTACGAGCAGCGTCATGAGAATCCGCATGCGAACCGAGCGCATGGTGGTGCCCCTCCCAAGAGCCCGAACGGGCCCTACCCACGTTGTGCACAAAATCGCCACTCCCCAGTGGCGCGGCTCACCTAATCACACGAGTTTCAACGGGGGGAAGAGCAATCTGCCGAGATGGGCAAGAAGTTACCGGGCCTCTTACAGAAGACTTCAGGTATCTTGCATCGCATGGAACCAGGCGATTCGACCAAGCGGGCCCGGGCAGCCGCCCAGCTGCGCAAGGGTGTCCTGGAGTACTGCGTACTCGCGTTGATGCGGGACCGGCCCCGTTATGGGGTGGAACTCCTCCAGGCCCTGGAGGAGTCCGGTGCCCTGGCGACCAGCCAGGGCACGGTCTACCCGCTGCTCTCCCGGCTCCGCCGCGACGACCTGGTCAGCACCACCTGGCAGGAGTCCGCCTCCGGACCACCCCGTCGCTACTACGCGCTCACCGACAGCGGCCGGGCCGCGCTCGACGAGTTCACCCGCGTCTGGCCCGGCTTCCGCGACGCCGTCGACGCCTTCCTGACCACCTCACGCCCCATCACCGGAGACCTCGCATGAAGACATCTGCCGATCTTGTACGCGACTACCTCTCCGCTGTCGAGCGTGAGGCCTCCGCGCTCCCCGCCGACCGCCGCCAGGAACTCCTCGCCGACCTCGCTGAACACATAGAAGTGACGCGCGCCGAACGCCCCGACGCCGCGATCGGCGCGGTCCTGGCGGAACTGGGGGACCCCCGCACGATCGCGGCGACGGCGCTGGCCGAGGCAGGAAGCGGCACAACCGGGGTCCCGGCCAAGGGGGTTGCCGGTTCACCCGCCCGGCGCGGAAAGGTGCACCCCCTGGTCCCGCTGCTGATGCTCACCCTCTCGCTGCCGTTCATGATGGTCTTCCCTGACCTTCCCGGCCCGCTGTTCGGCGTCCTGTTCCGCGTCGTCGGCGCGGTACTTCTGTGCACCTCGGTGCACTGGACCGCCGTCCAGAAGACCACCGGCGTACTGGTCACCGCCGTCCTGCCGAGTGCCGTCATCGCCACCTGGAACCTGTCCAGCGGCGGCCCGGCGGGCGACACCCCCGCTCTCCTGGCCAACCTGGCGATGCTCGCCGTGCTGACCGGCACGGCGGCTTGGCTCTGGCGGGTCCGCCGCGTCTGAGAGCGCCGGTACGGCGCCAGGACGACAGTCCCGGCACAGCGAGGCGCTCACGCGCGCGTGGAGGCCAGCTCGATCACGGTGATGTCCGACGGCGCTCCCACGCGCGTGGGCGGCCCCCAGGCTCCGGCGCCCCGGCTGACGTAGAGCTGGGTGTCGCCGTAGCGCTCCAGGCCCGCGACGGTCGGGTTCGCGGCGGCGGCGATGAGGTTGCCCGGCCAGAGCTGGCCGCCGTGGGTGTGGCCGGAGAGCTGGAGGTCGACGCCGTAGCGGACGGACTCGTGGATCTGGACCGGCTGGTGGGCGAGCAGCACGCACGCGCGCGCGGTGTCGCGGTCGCCGAGCGCCCGGCCGAAGTCCGGCCCCTGCCCCTCGCTCTCGCCCTGTACGTCGTTGACCCCGGCCAGGTCGAAGTGGGGCAGCTCGGTGCGGGCGTTCTGAAGCGGGTGCAGCCCGAGGTGCCGTACCTCCTCGACCCACTGCTCGGCACCGGAGAAGTACTCGTGGTTGCCGGTGACGAAGTACGCCCCGTGCCGCGCCGAAAGCTGCGCGAGCGGGGCCGCGGCCGGGCCCAGGTCCTTGACGCTGCCGTCGACCAGGTCGCCGACGACCGCGATCAGGTCGGGCTGGGTGGCGTTGACCGTGTCGACGACCTTCTGTGCGAAGCCCCGCCCGAGGACCGGCCCCAGGTGGATGTCACTGACGACGGCGATACGGAACCCGTGCGCCGCGCGCGGCAGTCTGACCAGCGGCACGGTGACCCGCTTCACGCCGGGCCCGCGCAGCACACCGTACGTACCGACCCCGACGGTCGCGACGGCGGCGCTCGCCGCGGCACCTGCGACGACCCGGGAGACGAAGAGACGACGCGAGGGCGCGGCGGACGCGGACTCCGGGTGGGTGGACGCGGGCGCCTCGGCGAGGGGCGCGGGTGGGTCGACGGTGGGCGGAGGCGCTGGCGCTGCGGGCACGGCCGTATCGGCGGCGGGCACGGGCGGCTCCCCCGCGGGCGGGAGCGTCTCGGCCGCGGGCGCCGCGATCTCCGCAGCAGACGCGGGCGCCTCGGCCGCAGACGCGGACGGCCTGACGGCGGACGCGGGCGCCTCGGCCGCAGACGCGGGAGTCTCAGCGGCAGGCGCGGGTGCGTCGGCGATGGGTGCCGGATTCCGCGCCGCCGCTCCCGCCGGTACGGCGCGAGCCGCTTCCGCCGGTACGGCGAGCGCGTGTCGGTCCGTCATCCGCCGCAGCAGGGGTCGTACGGCCTCGCCTGCCACGACCGCCAGCAGCAGGTAGAGCGAGCAGGCCATCCACAGGAAGCCGGGCCATGCCAGTACGCGCTGGAGCCAGAACGGGGCGCCGGTGCGCTCGGCCACCAGGGCGCCGATCATCAGGGCGGGGCCGGTGAGGAAGAACGCGGTGCCGGTACGGCGCGCGCGGTTCGGACCTGCGGTCGTGTCACGGACCAGGCGGCGCCAGACGTACCAGTACAGCCCCGTCACGGCGGCCAGAACGGCCAGGGCGACGAGCACGAAGACGATGACCACCCTGCTGAGTCCCCCGCAGTTCTTCCGCTGTGAGTGTGGCTATGACGTCCGGCGCAATGCGCGCAGTCCGCGCAACCCGATGCCCCCGATGACCGTCCCCAATACGAAGGAGACGACCGCGAGCGTCAGGTGCACCCAGAAGTACGCCGTCGGGTGGCCGCCGTCGAAGGCGAGCCCGCTGCTGTCCTTGATCAGGTTTTTGACGAAAGTGACCCAGATGATCCAGCTCCACACCCCGAAGGCGAGCAGGAACCAGGACACAGGGCGGCTGAGCTTCATACGTCCAGTATCGCCGTCGGGTGTCCGGTTCCGTGTCCGGGGTGGATCGGGACGCGGGACATCACGCCCCGCGACCGGTACGTTCTCGACCGTGTCCGCACCGAAGAAGACCGTCAGAAGATCACTATTGGTCGCGTCCGCCACGTTGCTGTCCGTCTCGCTCGCCGCGCCCGCCGCCCTCGCGGCCCCGAAGCCGTCGGGCAGCCCCTCCGCCACTCCCCCGGCCCACATGTCGACGGTCGGCGGCACCCGCCTCGGCCGGGCCGGTACGCAGGTCGACCTGGCCGGCGGTGCCCCGGTGCTGCCGAAGGACCTCACCGCGCGCTCCTGGATCGTCGCCGACGCCGAGTCCGGCGAGGTGCTGGCCGCGCACAACGCGCACTGGCGGCTGCCCCCGGCGAGCACGCTGAAGATGCTGTTCGCCGACACCGTGCTGCCGAGGTTCCCGAAGACCACCGAGCACAAGGTCCTGCACGCGGACCTGGCGGGCATCGGCGCCGGCTCCAGCATGGTCGGGATAAAGGAGAACCAGACCTATACGGTCCACGACCTGTGGCTCGGCGTCTTCCTGCGCTCGGGCAACGACGCCGTGCACACGCTGGCCCAGATGAACGGCGGCATCAGACAGACCGTCAAGGACATGCAGGCGCACGCCGAGGAGCTCCAGGCCCTCGACACGCACGTGGTCACCCCCGACGGCTACGACGCGCGCAGGCAGGTCTCGTCGGCGTACGACCTGACGCTGTTCGCCCGCTCCGGGCTGCAGAAGCAGGACTTCCGGGAGTACTGCTCGACCGTGCGGGCGGCGTTCCCGGGCGGGACGAAGAAGAACAAGAAGGGCAAGAAGGTCCGCGAGACCTTCGAGATCCAGAACACCAACCGCCTGCTGAGCGGCGACAGCGACGTCCCGGTCTACCGGGGCATCGCGGGCGTCAAGAACGGCAACACCACCAACGCGGGCGCCACCTTCACCGGCGTCGCCGAGCGCGGCGGCAAGGTGCTGCTCGTCACCGTGATGAACCCGGAGAAGAACGAGCACAACGAGGTCTACAAGGAGAGCGCCCGGCTCTTCGACTGGGGCTTCCAGGCGGTCGGCAAGGTGCGGCCGGTGGGCGAGCTGGTCCGCCCGCGAAGCGCGTCGCCCTCGCCGGACGCGAGTGGCCGGCCGAGCGCCACCCCGGCGGACGCGCAGACCGGTGGCTCCTCGTCGAAGCCGGTGGTGGGCGCGGCCTCCGCGGGCGGTTCGAGCGGGGTCGGTATCGCGCTGGCCATCGCCGGCGGGCTGCTGGTGCTGCTGGCGGGCGGAGTGTTCCTGGTCAATCGCCGCTGGCCGCTGCCCGATCTGGTGCGTCGTCCTTCGTCCCGTCAGTGACCTCCCCGGCGGCCTTCGGCGTCGCCGTCCAGGCGGCGCAGAACAGCACCAGTTTCGCGGTGAAGTTGATCCAGAGCAGCAGGGCCACGGGGACGCCGAAGGCGCCGTACATGCTCTTCGTGGCCACGCCCTGGATGTAGCCGCTGAGCAGGACCTTCAGCAGCTCGAAGCCGACCGCGCCGATCAGGGCCGCCTCGATCAGGCTGCGGCGCGTCGGCTCGACCCCCGGGAACAGGGTCAGGACGTAGAGCAGGAGCAGGAAGTTCGCGAGGACGGCGACGGCGAACGCGGCGATGCGCAGCAGGATGCCGCCGGGGCCCGAGCGGTCGATGCCGAGCTGGTCGATGATCCAGCCCACCATCGCCGAGGCGATGGTGGACAGCGCGATGGTGGCGAGGAACGCGGCGCCGAGGCCGAGCAGCACGCCCGCGTCCTTCGCCTTGGCGAGGATCGGGTTCTCCTCCTCGTCGGGCAGGTCCCACACCGCGCGCAGGCAGTCGCGCATCTGCGCGACCCAGCTCATGCCGGTGAACATCAGGACGATGCCGGCGACGAGTCCGACGGTGCCGGCGTTGTGGACCAGGCCGCTGATGTCCAGCTTGTCGCCGAGGCCGGGGAACTGGGCGGTGACCTTGTCCTGGAGCGTCTTCTGCTGCCCGGTGCTCAAGGTGGCGGCGGCGATCGCGGCGGCCAGCGTCAGCAGCGGGAACAGCGAGATGAAGCTGACGAACGTCATCGCGGCGGCGAGCCGCGTCCACTTCCCGTCGTCCAAGCGCTCGTAGGCCCGCCACGCGTGCGTGTGCATCAGACGCGTGACGAGCGGTCCGATGACGGGGAGTTTCTTCAACCAGTCCATGATCCGACTCTGCCCTCGTTGCCCTTGTTGTGGAACACCCATGTGCGCGTACCCCAGAAACGCAAGCACGTGGCAAGCGCCATGCCGATCCCGGCACCGGAGACCGTGTCGGCGCGCTGCGAGGTGAGCCCGAGCCCGTAGTGGCTGACGGCCAGACAGCCGAGCTGGACGAGGGCGCCCGCCAGGTTCACGGCGACGAACACGGCGTACGGGCGCAGGCCCGCCACGCGCGCGTGCCGGTAGGTGCCGCGCGCGTTGCCGACGTACGCGACCGTGCAACCGGCCGCGAAGGACAGCGCCTTGGCGGTGAGCGGCCCGAGGCCGACGGGACCACGCAGGACGGTGAACAGCCCCAGGTCGGCGGCGTAGGCAAGCAGACCGACGGCGGCGAAGCCGAGAAGCTCGCTCCGGTACGGCGCGCTGCGCCGGGCGCGGGGGGCGGCGGACTGCGGCGGAGGTCCGGGAGCGACGGGCCGCAGCGGGGGTCCGGGAGCGACGGGCCGCAGCGGGGGTCCGGGAGCGGCGGGCTGCGGCCGGACGTCGGGGGCGTCAGACTGCGGCAGGGCGCCGGAGGCGTGGGACTGCGGCTCGGCGCCAGAAGCGGCAGGCTTCAGCCGGACCTCGGGGGCAGCGGACTGCGGCAGGGCGCCGAAGGCGTCGGACTGCGGCTCGGCGCCAAGGGCGGCAGGCTGCGGCCGGGACTCGGGGGCAGCGGACTGCGGCAGGGCGCCGAAGGCGTCGGACTGCGGCTCGGCGCCAGAAGCGGCGGACTGCGGCCGGACCTCGGGGGCGTCAGACTGCGGCGGCGCTCCGGACGCGGCAGGACGCGGCCGGGCTCCCGGAGCGGCAGGCCGCGGCGACGCACCCGGAACAGCAGGCCGCGGCCCGGATCCCGGAGCAGCGGGGCGCGGGGCCGTCACCAATTGGCCACCGCCAGGCCGTACATGGCGAGCCATACGAGGCCGATCAGGGCCAGGGCGCGGTCGCGCAGGACGACCTCCTCGGGCTCGCCCGCGGTGCCGCGGTCGGCGAAGACGGCGTACCGCAGGATCGCCAGGATGAAGGCGATCACCGACAGCTGCCGCCAGGGCAGCACGCTCGCGTGCGGTACGCCGCCCTCCCCGAGGGCCCACATGCAGTAGGCGAGGACGGCGACGCCGGCGGCCAGCTGCCAGACGAAGCGGAGGTAGCCGCTGGTGTACTCGGTGAGCAACGCGCGCGTGGCGCCCGCTTTTCCGGCCATCTGGACGGCCTCGGAGTAGCGCTTGGCCGCCACCATGAACAGCGCCCCGAAGCCGGTGGTGATCAGGAACCAGCGCGACAGCGGGATGCCGAGCGCGACCCCGCCGATCACCGCGCGCATCAGGAAGCCGGTGGTGACGACGACGAGGTCGACGACGAGGACGTGCTTGAGGCTGACGCAGTACGCCAGTTGCATGCCGATGTACGCCGTCAGGAGCGCCGCGACCGCCGGCGAGGTCAGCCGGAGCGCGAGAGCCGGCGCGAGCACCCCGAGCGCGCCCCCGACGGCGTACGCCACGCGCACCGGGACCTGTCCGGCGGCGACCGGGCGGCGGCACTTGGTGGGGTGGGCCCGGTCGGCCGCGGCGTCGCGGGCGTCGTTGACCAGGTAGACGGCGGCGGAGCAGGCAGTGAACAGGGCGAAGACCAGGGCGACTTGGGTGAGCGCGTGCCGGGAGAAGAGCTGTCCCGCGGCGGCCGGGGCCGCGACGACGAGGACGTTCTTGACCCACTGCTTGGGGCGGGCGGTCTTCAGCAGGCCGCTGAGGACGCCTCCCCGGGGAGGCGTCGTGCGCGGCGGTCCGGAGGGCCCGCGCTGCTCCAGCAGGGTCGCCCGGCCGAGGTGCGCCGTCTCCGTCACGAGCGCCTCCCGCTCATCCAGCGTGCCCCGAGCCGAGCCGTGAGCGCCCCGAGGGCGGCGCCCGCCGCGACGTCGCTCGGGTAGTGGACGCCGACGACCAGGCGGGAGACGCACATGGCGGCGGCCAGCGGCCGGATCCCGTAGGTGCCCAGCGCCCCGAAGGCGACGGCCGCGGCGGTGGCCGAGGCGGCGTGGGAGCTCGGGAAGGAGTGCCGGCCCGCGGTGCGGACCAGGGGCTCGACGTGGGCGGGCCGCGCCCGGCGCACGACGCGCTTCACGGCCATGCTGGTGAGATGCGCGCCCGCGACGAGCGCCGTCCCGCGCAGCCAGGCGCCGCGCCGGGGGCCGTCCGCGGCGGCTCCGACGAGGCCGGCGGCGAGCCACAGCGCGCCGTGCTCCCCGGCCAGGGACAGGCCGCGCGCGGCGGCGGCGACGCGCGGATCCGCACCGCGGGCGCGCAGTGCGGAAACGATGCGCTGGTCCATGTCGTCCATGTGGACTCACTGTTCACCCCGGCACCGCCAGACCTACGGCAATATTGAGCGACATCCCATTAATCACCCATTTCGGGGAAAGATGTGAGGTTTCTGAATCAATCGCCGATATAGGGGCGATACGGTCTCCGGCATGCCTGGAGACACGGTTTCCGTCACCGGATGGGGCCGCACCGCCCCCACCTCCGCCCGACTGGTCCGCCCGCGGACGTACGAGGAGGCCGTGGCCGCCGTCCGTGACTGCGGAAGCCGCGGCGGCATCGCCCGCGGGCTGGGCCGGGCGTACGGGGACGCGGCGCAGAACGCCGGCGGCGCCGTGCTCGACATGACCGCCCTGGACCGCATCCACGCGATCGACGCCGACGGCGGCACCCTGCTGTGCGACGCGGGCGTCTCCCTCCAGCGGCTGATGGAGGTCCTGCTGCCGCTCGGCTGGTTCGTGCCGGTGACCCCGGGCACCCGCCAGGTGACCGTCGGCGGGGCGATCGGCGCCGACATCCACGGCAAGAACCACCACGTCTCCGGCTCCTTCTCACGCCATGTGCTCGCCTTCGAACTCCTCACCGCCGACGGCCAGGTGCGCACGGTCGGCCGCGGCACACCCCTGTTCGACGCGACCACCGGCGGCATGGGCCTGACCGGGGTGATCCTCACGGCCACGGTGAGCCTGCTGCCGGTGGAGACCGCGTACATGTCGGTCGACACCGAACGCGCCGCCGACCTCGACGACCTGATGGCCCGGCTGACCGCCACCGACCACCGCTACCGCTACTCGGTCGCCTGGATCGACCTGCTGGCCCGGGGCGCGGCGATGGGCCGCGCGGTGCTGACCCGCGGCGACCACGCTCCCCTGGACGCGCTGCGCGCCGGCTCGCGCGCCCGGCGGCACCCGCTGTCCTTCCGGCCCCGCCACCTCCCGGCCGCCCCCGCCGTCGTCCCGGACGGCCTGCTCGGCCGCACCACCGTGGGTCTGTTCAACGAGCTCTGGTACCGCAAGGCCCCCCGCGTGCGGACCGGCGAACTCCAGCGCATCTCCGCCTTCTTCCACCCCCTGGACGGGCTGCCCGAGTGGAACCGGATCTACGGCCGCGGCGGCTTCGTGCAGTACCAGTTCGTCGTCGGGTACGGCCAGGAGGACGCCCTGCGCCGCATCGTGCGCCGCATCTGCGAGCACCGGTGCCCGTCCTTCCTCGCCGTCCTCAAGCGCTTCGGCGACGCCGACCCCGGCTGGCTCTCCTTCCCGGTCCCCGGCTGGACGCTCGCTCTGGACATCCCGGCGTCCCTGCCCGGGCTCGGCGCCTTCCTCGACGGCCTGGACGAGGAGGTGGCCGCGGCCGGCGGGCGCGTCTACCTCGCCAAGGACTCCCGGCTGCGGCCGGAGCTGCTCGCCTCGATGTACCCCCGGCTCGCCGACTTCCGCGCCCTGCGCGCGGAGCTGGACCCGCGCGGGGTGTTCGTCTCGGACCTCGCCCGCCGCCTCGCCCTGTGAGGCCCCTGCCCCAAGGAGCTGTCGTGAAGGACGCCTTCGGAATCCCCCAGTCCCTGCTCGTCCTCGGCGGTACGTCGGAGATCGCCCTGGCCACCGCGCGCCGGATGATCGCCCGCCGCACCCGCACGGTGTGGCTGGCCGGCCGCCCCTCGCCCGGCCTGGAGACGGCCGCGAAGAAGCTGCGCACGCTCGGGGCGGACGTCCGTACCGTCGCCTTCGACGCGCTCGACCCCGACTCCCACGAGGAGGTGCTGGGCAAGGTCTTCGCCGAGGGCGACGTCGACATGGTGCTGCTCGCCTTCGGCATCCTCGGCGACCAGGCCCACGACGAGCGCGAGCCGGTGAGCGCGGTGCGGGTCGCCCAGACCAACTACACGGGAGCGGTGTCGGCGGGCCTGGTCAGCGCGGCCGCCCTGCAGGCCCAGGGGCACGGCTCCCTGGTGGTGCTCTCCTCGGTCGCCGGCGAGCGGGCCCGCCGCTCGAACTTCATCTACGGCTCCAGCAAGGCGGGCCTGGACGTCTTCGCCCAGGGCCTCGGCGACGCGCTCTACGGCACCGGCGTGCACGTGATGGTCGTACGCCCCGGGTTCGTGCGGTCGAAGATGACGGCCGGCCTGGAGGAGGCCCCGCTGGCGACCACGCCGGAGGCGGTGGCCACGGCGATCGAACTCGGCGTGCGGCGGCGCTCGGAGACGGTGTGGGTGCCGGGGACGCTGCGGTTGGTGATGGCGGCGCTGCGGCACGCCCCGCGCGCGCTGTTCCGCCGGCTGCCGATCTGACCGACGTTCCGGACGATCAGCGGCTGGCGATCCAGCGTGGCGCCCGGGTCAGCGGCTGACGATCCAGCGTGGCGCCCGGGTCAGCGGCTGGCGATCCAGCGGAGCGCCCGGGTCAGCGGCTGGCGATCCAGCGGAGCGCCCGGGTCAGCGGCTGGCGATCGTGCCGCGCTCGGCGGGACCCGCCTGGGGCGGCACCACGGAGCCGCCGCCGAAGGTGAACTCCCGCAGCTTGCGCCACACATCGTCCGGGCCCTGCTCGTAGAGCGCGAAGCCGGTGCAGGGCCACTCGGCCTCGAAGCCGGCGAGCTCGCGGAACGCGCGGTCCATCGCCGCCTCGTCGATGCCGTGGGCCACGGTGACGTGCGGGTGGTACGGGAACTGCAGCTCGCGCGCCATGGGGCCCGACGCGTCGCGGACCTGCCGCTGGAGCCGGGTGCACTCCTCGGCGCCCTCGGCCACCTGGACGAACACGACCGGCGACAGGGGCCGGAAGGTGCCCGTGCCGGACAGCCGCATCCGGAAGGGGCGCCCGGTGGCGGCGACCTCGGTCAGGTACGCCTCGACGGCGGGCAGGTCGGCGTGGTCGATCTCGGTCGGCGGCAGCAGCGTGACGTGCGTGGGGATGCCGTGAGCCGCGGCGTCGCCGAAGCCCGTGCGCCGCTCCTGGAGCAGGCTGCCGTGAGGCTCCGGGACCGCGATCGACACGCCGATCGTTACGGTCCCCACGTCGTCTCCTGTCGTCGTGTCGGCTGGGTTGCCGGGTTCGTGCTCAGCCGTCCGGCTATCGACTGTACGGCCACGGATGTGCCCTGGGCAGGCGCAACCGGAGTGATGTGCGGCGCTCTGCCCAGGGGAACGTGTGTCCGAGGGGCCGGTTCAGTGCTTGGCGGGCAGGAAGCCGACCCTGTCGTACGCCTGGGCCAGGGTCTCCGCGGCGACGGCGCGCGCCTTCTCCGCGCCCTTGGCCAGGATCGAGTCCAGCGTCTCGGGGTCGTCCAGGTACTGCTGGGTGCGCTCGCGGAACGGCGTCACGAACTCGACCATGACCTCGGCGAGGTCGGTCTTGAGGGCGCCGTACATCTTGCCCTCGTACGCGCGCTCCAGGTCGGCGACCGGCGTGCCGGTGAGCGTCGAGTAGATCGTGAGCAGGTTGCTGACGCCCGGCTTGTTCTCGGGGTCGAAGCGGATGACCGTCTCGGTGTCGGTGACCGCGCTCTTGACCTTCTTCGCGGTCGCCTTCGGCTCGTCGAGCAGGTTGATGAGGCCCTTCGGCGTGGACGCCGACTTGCTCATCTTGATCGCCGGGTCCTGGAGGTCGTAGATCTTCGCCGTCTCCTTGAGGATGTACGGCTTCGGGATCTCGAAGGTCTCGCCGAAGCGGCCGTTGAAGCGCTCGGCGAGGTCGCGGGTCAGCTCGATGTGCTGGCGCTGGTCCTCGCCGACCGGGACCTCGTTGGCCTGGTACAGCAGGATGTCGGCGACCTGGAGGATCGGGTACGTGAACAGGCCGACGCTCGCCCGGTCGGCGCCCTGCTTGGCGGACTTGTCCTTGAACTGGGTCATGCGGGAGGCCTCGCCGAAGCCGGTGAGGCAGTTCATGACCCAGGCGAGCTGGGCGTGCTCGGGGACGTGGCTCTGGACGAAGAGCGTGCAGCGCTCAGGGTCGACACCGGCCGCGAGCAGCTGGGCGGCGGCGAGCCGGGTGTTGGCGCGCAGCGCCACCGGATCCTGCGGGACCGTGATCGCGTGCAGGTCGACGACCATGTAGAACGCGTCGTGGGACTCCTGCAGAGCCACCCACTGGCGGACGGCGCCGAGGTAGTTGCCGAGGTGGAACGAGCCTGCGGTCGGCTGGATTCCGGAGAGCACGCGGGGTCGGTCAGAAGCCATGCCTCCCATTCTCGCAGGTGCCCGGGACCGGTCCGGAACAGTTCGGCGACATGCGGCTGTCGAACGCGCCCCGACGTGCCGCACGCGCCACCGGGGCCGCCGGAGACTCCCGGCCGGGCCGTGCGGCGCCCCGGCGCGTGAAGAACCCCCGGCACCTCACAGCCCCTGCTGCGGGCGTCAGCCCAGGTCGACTTCCGGATACAGCGGGAGCCCGCCCTCAGGCCGAAGACCCGGCGGGACACCCGCTGCGCCCCGGCGCCTGACAGGCGGCTGCCGTACTCCCCCACCGGGACCACCGGACGTCCCGCTGAGCCGTGCGGCCGCCTGGCGCGTGAGGAACCCCCGGCACCTCACAGCCCCTGCTGCGGACGTCCCCACGGCGACTTCCGGATACAACGGGAGCCCGCCCTCAGGCCCCAGGCCCGGCGGAACGCCGCTGCGCCGACGCACGGCGCGGGGCGGGCGTACTCGCCGCCGGGGGCTCCCGGCCGGGCCGTGCAGCCGCCCGGCGCGTGAGGAACCCCCGGCAGGAGCCGAGCCCCCGCGGCGGGCGTCAGCCCAGGTCGATCTCCGGGTACAGGGGGAAGCCGGCCACGAGGTCGGTGGCGCGGTGGGAGATCTCGTCGGCGGTCTTCGGGTCCAGGACGTGCTGGGCCTTGGAGGGGGCGCCGGACTTGGTGGTGCCGGGTTCGGTGGTGGTCAGGACGCGGTCGATGAGGCCGGCGACCTCGTCCATCTCGGCGGTGCCGAGGCCACGGGTGGTCAGGGCCGGGGTGCCGATGCGGATGCCGGAGGTGTACCAGGCGCCGTTGGGGTCGGCCGGGATGGCGTTGCGGTTGGTGACGATGCCGGAGTCCAGCAGGGCGGACTCGGCCTGGCGGCCGGTGAGGCCGTAGGAGCCGGCGACGTCGATCAGGTTGAGGTGGTTGTCGGTGCCCGCCGGTGACCAGGGTGGCGCCGCGCCGCATCAGGCCGTCGGCCAGCGCGCGGGAGTTGTCGACGATGCGCTGGGCGTAGTCCTGGAAGGAGGGCTGCCGGGCCTCGGCGAGGGCGACGGCCTTGGCGGCCATGACGTGCGGGAGCGGGCCGCCGAGGACCATCGGGCAGCCGCGGTCGACCTGGTCCTTCAGGGAGTCGTCGCACAGGACCATGCCGCCGCGCGGGCCGCGCAGCGACTTGTGGGTCGTGGTGGTGACGATCTGGGCGTGCGGGACCGGGTCGAAGTCGCCGGTGAGGACCTTGCCCGCGACCAGGCCCGCGAAGTGCGCCATGTCGACCATGAGCGTCGCGCCGACCTCGTCCGCGATCTCCCGCATGATCCGGAAGTTCACCAGACGGGGGTACGCCGAGTAGCCCGCGACGAGGATCAGCGGCTTGAACTCGCGGGCCTGGGCGCGCAGGGCCTCGTAGTCGATGAGGCCGGTGGCGGGGTCGGTGCCGTAGGAGCGCTGGTCGAACATCTTGCCGCTGATGTTCGGGCGGAAGCCGTGGGTGAGGTGGCCGCCGGCGTCCAGGGACATGCCGAGCATGCGCTGGTTGCCGAAGGCCTGGCGCAGCTCGGCCCAGTCGGCCTCGGTGAGGTCGTTGACCTGGCGGGCGCCCGCCTTCTCCAGGAACGGGACCTCGACCCGGTCGGCGAGGACCGACCAGAAGGCGACGAGGTTGGCGTCGATGCCGGAGTGTGGCTGGACGTAGGCGTGCCGGGCGCCGAACAGCTCGCGCGCGTGCTCGGCGGCGAGGGACTCGACGGTGTCGACGTTGCGGCAGCCGGCGTAGAAGCGGCGGCCGACGGTGCCCTCGGCGTACTTGTCGCTGAACCAGTTGCCCATCGCGAGGAGGGTGGCCGGGGACGCGTAGTTCTCGGAGGCGATCAGCTTGAGCATCTCGCGCTGGTCGTGCAGCTCCTGGCCGATGGCGTCGGCCACGCGCGGCTCGACGGTGCGGATCACGCCGAGGGCGGCGCGGAAGGCGGTGGACTCGGTGGAGAGGGGGGCGGAATTCTCGGGCATCGGGGACCTCCGGACAGGGCGTGTCGGCGTGCTCGGTTCGGCCCAGGCGCACGGCACTCGTTGTTCGCTCGGGCCGCTCCCCGATGGTCGGTCCCATCCCAGCGCGCCAGTCACGGCCCGCTGGCCAGCCTACCGGGCGCGCCGGACGGTGCGGTTCCCGCGTCGGCCGCGCGAGCGACGGTAGGAAGGGGACTGACCTCGACTCTCTGGCTCCCTGGAGATCCCGTGAACGCTACGGAGACGCTCATCGCCGCTGCCGACGCCCGCAGCGCGCACAACTACCACCCGCTGCCGGTGGTCGTGGCCACCGCGGACGGCGCCTGGGTGACGGATGTCGAGGGCCGCCGCTACCTCGATCTGCTCGCCGGGTACTCGGCGCTGAACTTCGGGCACCGCAACCCGCGGCTGGTGGACGCGGCCAAGGCGCAGCTGGAGCGGGTGACGCTGACCTCCCGGGCCTTCCACCACGACCTCTTCGCCCGGTTCTGCGAGGAACTGGCGCAGCTGTGCGGCATGGAGATGGTGCTGCCGATGAACACGGGCGTGGAGGCGGTGGAGACCGCGGTGAAGACGGCCCGGAAGTGGGGGTACCGGGTCAAGGGGGTGCCCGGGGAGATGGCGAAGATCGTGGTGGCCGGGGGCAACTTCCATGGCCGGACGACGACGGTGATCAGCTTCTCCACCGATCCGGAGGCGCGGGCGGACTTCGGGCCGTACACGCCGGGCTTCCAGATCGTGCCGTACGGGGACCTGACCGCGATGGAGTCGGCGATGACCGAGAACACGGTCGCGGTGCTGATCGAGCCGATCCAGGGCGAGGCGGGGGTGATCGTGCCGCCGGAGGGCTATCTGCGGGCGGTGCGGGAGCTGACCCGGGAGCGGAACGTGCTGTTCATGGCGGACGAGATCCAGTCGGGCCTCGGCAGGACCGGGCGGACCTTCGCGTGCGAGGACGAGGGCGTCGAGCCGGATGTGTATGTACTGGGGAAGGCGCTGGGCGGCGGGATCCTGCCAGTGTCGGCGGTGGTGGCGAGCGCGGACGTGCTCGGGGTGTTCCAGCCGGGCGAGCACGGGTCGACGTTCGGCGGGAATCCGCTGGCGTGCGCGGTGGCGCTGGAGGTGATGGCGATGCTGCGCTCGGGCGAGTACCAGGAGCGCTCCGCGCGGCTGGGCGAGCATCTGCACCGCGAGCTGCAGGCGCTGCTCGGCACCGGAAAGGTAACGGCGGTGCGCGGGCGGGGCCTGTGGGCCGGAGTGGACGTCTCCCCCGCGGTCGGTACGGGCCGGCAGGTGTCGGAGCGGCTGATGGACCGGGGTGTCCTGGCCAAGGACACCCACGGCCGGACGATCCGGATCGCGCCGCCCCTGATGATCAGCGAGGAGGACCTGGACTGGGGCCTCGACCAGCTGCGGGCGGTCCTGGGCGTCTAGCACCCCCCTCAGAGGATCACGGGGCCCTCAGAGGATCACGTGGGGCAGGAAGCGGGCGTAGGCGTCCGTGACCAGGCCCGACGACTCGCGGATGCCGAGGCCCGCCGACTCGTTCTCGACGACCCAGGCGCCGAGGACGACGTGGTTGCCGTCGAAGGCGGGCAGGAGCGCCAACTCCTGGTAGCAGCAGGCCTCTTCCGGCACGGCCGGGGTCTCGCCGGGCTGGTGGAGCGTGACACCGGCGCCCTCGCGGCCGAGGAGCGGCTTGGCGACCCAGCCGGTGGTCTCCGCGAGCTCGCGCGGGCCGTCGAGGTAGGCGGGCAGCAGGTTGGGGTGGCCGGGGTACAGCTCCCAGAGGATCGCGAGCAGCGCCTTGTTGCTCAGCAGCATCTTCCAGGCGGGTTCGATCCACAGGGTGGAGCCGGTGCCGCCGCCGTTGTCGAGGGTGTCGAGGACATGGCCGCCGAAGTCGTCGGTGGCGAGCCACTCCCAGGGGTAGAGCTTGAAGCAGCTGCGGATGAAACGCAGGCTGTTGTCGACGAAGCGGCCGGAGAGCGGGTCCCAGCCGATCTCCTCCATGGAGATCCAGTCGGTGTCCACGCCCGCCTGTTCGGCCGTCTCCTTCAGATAGGCGACGGTCATCAGGTCTTCGCCGAGTTCGTCGTCGCAGGAGTGCGCGAAGTACAAAGGGCTGCCCGGCGGGAGGAGCGCGGACTGCTTCTTCCAGGCGGCGACGAGGCGTTCGTGCAGGGAGTTCCACTGGTCGGCGCCGGGGAAGCGGTCCTCCATCCAGAACCACTGGGGCGAGGCGGCCTCGACCAGAGAGGTGGGTGTGTCGGCGTTGTACTCCAGGAGCTTCGCCGGGCCCGTGCCGTCGTAGCGGAGGTCGAACCGGCCGTAGACGGACGGCAGTTCGGCGCGACGGTGCCAGGCCTCGGCGACCGCCCGTGCGATGCGCGGGTCGGTGATGCCGAGGTCGGCGAAGCGGTCCTCGGTGACGATGTGCTCGGCCGCGACCAGACACATGCGGTGCAGCTCCTCGACGACGTCCTCCAGCGCCTCGACCTCGTCGAGGGAGAAGACGTAGTACGCGCTCTCGTCCCAGTAGGGGCTCAGAGTGTCGTCGGGGAGGCGGGTGAGCGGGTAGACGAGGCCCTGTCCCTCGACGGTCTGCTGCCAGCCGGGGCGGGGGTCGATCCTGCGGCGTTCCATCTCGTGTTCTTACGTCTCGTTACGTCGACCGGTCAGCCGCCGTGGCTGCCACCGCCCTTGCTGCCGAAGCCGCCGCGGTGCACGCCGTCGTGGTCGCCGTAGGAGTGACCGCCGGAGCGGCCTGAGCGGCCGGAGCCCTTGCTGGGCCGGGTGAAGGAGCCCCCGGACACCCAGTCGCTCTTCTTCTTCCCGCCGTAATACCAGGCCCCGTTGATGGAGCTCTTGGTGGAGGTGCAGTTCTTGTCGGCGACGATCTGGTAGCCCCGGCCGAGCTGGTAGCTGTCGCGGTCGACGCAGCGCTTGTCGGGGGCGGAGGAGCAGGAGGTGAGGGCGGCCGCGAGCAGCCCCATGCCGCCGAGGACGACCGTGGTGGAACGGAGTTGCCTGTGTGCGTTCGCCATGTCTGTTTCCCCCGTCGCTGTTCGGTGTCCGGCGCACGATGGGCCGGATGCATGCGATTGTCAGCCTAGTGACCGGGGTGAGTGAAGCCGTCGGCACCCCTCGGTTCGCCTGACGTCTCCGCCTCAGGGCAGCACCCGGCACAGCGCTTCCAGTGCCCCCGCCCACGCGTGGTCCGGCGGGGTGCCGTAGCCGACGACCAGGGCGTCCGGCCGCTCGGCGCGGGCCTGTTCATGGCGGTAGAAGGAGAGCCCGTGCAGCGCCAGTCCCTGCCAGGCGGCGGCCTGGACGACCGGGGGTTCGCTGCCCTGCGGCAGGCGCAGGACGGCGTGCAGTCCGGCCGCGATCCCGGTGACGCGCACCTCGGGCGCGCGGGCGGCGAGGGCCGCGACGAGCGCGTCGCGGCGGCGCCGGTAGCGCAGCCGGGCGGCGCGGACGTGCCGGTCGTACGCGCCGGAGGTGAGGAACTCCGCCAGGGTGAGCTGTTCCAGCACTCCGCAGGTGTCGCTGTCGCCCTTGGCCGCCGCGCACTCCCGCGCGAGGGACGGCGGCAGCACCATCCACGCCAGCCGGAGCCCGGGGGCGAGGGACTTGCTGGCGGTGCCCAGGTAGACCACGTGCTCGGGTGCCAACCCCTGCAGGGCGCCGACCGGTTGGCGGCGGTCGTAGCGGAACTCGCCGTCGTAGTCGTCCTCCAGGACGAAGCCGCCGGTGCGGCGCGCCCAGTCCACGGCGGCGGCGCGCCGGTCGGGGCGCAGGGAGGTGCCCATCGGGAACTGGTGGGCGGGCGTGAGCAGCACCGCTCCCGCATCGGTCCCGGCCAAGTCGCCGGTGTCCGTGCCGAGTTCGTCGTACGGCAGCGGGTGCGTGGCAAGGCCGGCCGCGGCCAGGATCCGCCAGTGGACGTCGAGGCCGTACGACTCGACGGCGACGCTTCCGGCGCCCCGGGCGCGCAGCACCGTGGCGAGGATCCGCAGACCGTGCGAAATGCCCGCGCAGACAAGGATGTTGTCCGGGTCGGCGCGTACGCCCCGGGAGCGGGAGAGGTAGCCGGCGAGGGCGGTGCGCAGCTCGGGGCGGCCGCACGGGTCGCCGTAGCCGAGGGCCTCGGAGGGGGCGGCGCCGAGGGCGCGGCGGGCGGCCTTGAGCCACTCGGCGCGGGGGAAGGCCGCGAGGTCGGGCGTGCCGGGCTTGAGGTCGTAGGCGGGGCGGTCGGAAACGCGGCGGCGCGGTGGGGCGGCCTTCTCGCGCCGCCCGGTGGGCGCGGTGGCCACGCCGGTCGCCACGCGGGTGCCCGAGCCCTGCCGGGCGGTGAGCCAGCCCTCGGCGACCAGGTCGGCGTACGCCTCGGCGACCGTGTTGCGCGCGATGCCGAGGTCGGCGGCCAGCGAGCGCGAGGAGGGCAGCCGGGTGCCGGCGGCGAGCCGGCCGGTGCGGACGGCGTCGCGCAGCGCGTCGGTCAGACCGCGGCGCAGACCGCCCGCGGCGGACGGCTCCACGTGCAGGTCGACTCCGAGAGTGGCCCGGGAATTCCCCATGGAAATGGACCATACCCCTGGGCCGCCCCGCTCCTAGGGTCGAGGACATGACCACGGAAGACACCGCCCGGTACGCCCCCGAGACCCCTCCCCGCCTGCACTGGACCGAGCACGCGCCCGACGTCTACAAGGCGATGGTCCGGGTGGACGCCGCCGCCCGGCAGGGCCTTGACCCCGCCCTGTACGAACTGGTGAAGATCCGCGCCTCGCAGCTCAACCGCTGCGCGTTCTGCCTCGACATGCACACCAAGGACGCGCTCGCGGCCGGGGAGCGCGTCGAGCGGATCGTGCAGCTGAGCGCCTGGGAGGAGTCGCGGCACTTCTACACGGAGAAGGAGCTGGCGGCGATCGAGCTCACCGAGGCCGTCACGGTCCTCACCGACGGCTTCGTGCCGGACGAGGTGTACGAGCGGGCCGCCCAGCACTTCGACGAGGCCGGACTGGCCCGGCTGATCGGGGCCATCGCGGTGATCAACGCGTGGAACCGGTTCGGGGTGACCACCCGGATGACGCCGGGCCACTACGAGGCGGGCCACCACCGCTGACCACACAACGGCCGGAGGCCGCCCGGGAGTCACCCCGGGCGGCCTCCGATTCCGGCCTGTGGCGCTTTACTTGGGCAGCCACTGCTTCCAGACGTCAGGGTTGTCCTTGACCCACTTCTCGGCGGCCTTCTCCGGGCTCATCTTCTTGTCGGCGATGAGCGCGGCCACCTCGTTCTGCTGCTCGGAGGTCCACTTGAAGTTCTTCAGGAACTGGGCCGCCTTCTTGTTGTTCTTGGCGAAGTCGGCGCTCAGGTACTTCTGCAGCGGGGTCTTGGCGTAGCCGCAGGAGACCTTCTTGGCGTCGGCGTCGCAGCCCTCCTTGTACGGGGGCAGCTTCACCTCGACCAGGTCGAGCTGGTTGTTGAGCCACTGCGGCGTCCACCAGTAGCTGATGAACGGCTTCTTGGCCTTGTAGTTCTCCCGGATCTGGGTGATCTGGGCGGCCTCGGAACCCGCGTAGACCGTCTTGAGGTTCAGCTTCAGGTTCTTGATGAGGGCGTCGTCGTTGGTGGTGTACGACGGCGAACCCTCCAGCAGCTGGCCCTTGTTGCCGCTCTCCGCGGTCTTGAACAGGGACGCGTACTTGTTGAGGTTCTTGGCGTCCGTGATGTCCGGGTGCTTGTCGGCCAGGTACTTCGGTATGTACCAGCCGATGTGCCCGACCACGCCGAGGTCGCCGCCCTCGACGACCGACTTCTTGTTGTCGACGTACAGCTTGACCTTCTGCGGGGCCCCGCCCCAGTCCTCCAGGATCGCGTCGGCCTTGCCGCTGTTGAGCGCGTCGAAGGCGACCGACTCGTCGAGCTGCGTCGTCTTGACCTTGGTGTCGAGCTCGTTCTCCAGGAGGTACTTCGCCACGGCCGCGTTGGCCTCGGCGCCGACCCAGGACGGCACCGCGATGGTCACCTGGTCGGAGCTGCCCGACGACGAGGTCTTGGCGGCCGCACAGGCGCTCATGCCGGTGACACCGAGGAGGACGGCGCCGGCGGCAGCGGCACGGCGGACGTGCTTTCTGTTCATCATGTGAGCGTGTCTCTCGTTTCGGTCGGGCAGGTCTTCCTGCCGTGAGGGGCGGGGTGTGAGGGGAGGCGGATCAGTGGGAGGCGGTCGCCGCTCCCCGGGCCGAGCGCTGCGTGGTGCGGTCCAGGACCAGGCCGAGCAGCACGATGGCGACACCGGCGGTGAGGCCGACGCCGAGCTGGCTCTTCTGGAGGCCGAAGACGACGTCGTAGCCGAGCGCGCCGGAGCCGACGAAGCCGCCGACGATCACCATGGCCAGGACCAGCACCACGCCCTGGTTGAGGGCGAGCATCAGCGCGGGCCGGGCGAGCGGGATCTGCACCTGGCGGATCTGCTGGAAGGTGCCGGCGCCCATGGAGCGGGCGGCCTCCAGCGTCGCGCTGTCGACACCGCGCAGGCCCTGCACGGTGATCCGGACGACGGCGGGCAGCGCGTACAGCACGGCCGCGGCGACGGCGGCGGCACGGCCCACGTTGAACAGGGCGACCACCGGGATCAGGTAGATGAACTGCGGCAGCGTCTGCATGGTGTCCAGGACCGGGCGCAGCATGCGTTCCAGGAGCGGTACCCGGGCGGCCGCCACGCCGATCGCGAAGCCGAGGGCGAGCGTGACGACGACGCCCGCGATGGCCTGGGACAGGGTGTCCAGGGAGTGGCTCCAGACGCCGATGACACCGATGCCGGCCATGGCCAGCGCGGCCGTGCACATGGCGCCCCAGCCTCCGGCGAGCAGGGCGAAGCCGGCGGCCAGCAGCACCAGCGCCCACCACGGCATGACGGTCAGTCCGGTGCGGATCGGGTCGAGCACCCAGGTGGTGAAGCCGTCGGCCCAGGTACGGGTGCCGCCGAACACCGGGACGCCCTCGGCCATGTGGCCGGTGAACCACTCGACGGCCTGGTTGACGGGCTGGGCGAAGTCGACGGTCCACGGGTCGGGCCACTCGGAGATCAGCAGCGTCCGGCCGCCCGCGGTCAGCGCGGCGAACGCGGCGGCGACCAGGGTCCAGGCACGCCAGCCGTGCAGCCACGCGGGGCCGGCCGGGGTGGTGCCCTCGCCGAGCCGCTCGCCCGCGGCGGAGGTCAGCCGGTCCAGCCAGACGGCGAGGAGCACGATCGGGATACCGGCGGCGAGCGCCGAGCCGACGTCGACCGTGGACAGCGCGCTGAACACCTCTTCACCGAGGCCGCCGGCGCCGATCACCGAGGCGATGGTGACCATCGACAGGGCCATCATGATCGTTTGGTTGAGGCCGAGCAGGATCTCCTTGCGGGCCAGCGGCAGCCGTGCGGTCACCAGCCGCTGGAGCGGGCTCGCGCCCAGGGACTCGGCGGCCTCCATGACGCCCGGGTCGGCGCCGCGCAGGCCGAGCGCGGTGAGGCGGGCCATCGGCGGGGCGGCGTAGATGATCGTCGCGATCAGGGCGGACGGCACACCGATGTCGAACAGCAGGACCAGCGGCAGCAGATAGGCGAACGCCGGCATGATCTGCATGGTGTCCAGGACCGGGCGCAGGATCCGCTCGAAGGTGTCCGAGAGGCCCGCGGCGAGTCCGAGGAGCGCGCCGACCAGGGCGGCGACGGCGACCGAGACCGCCATCAGGGCGATGGTCTCCATCGTGGCTTCCCACATGCCGAGCACACCGCACAGGGCGAAGGTGACGAGCGTGACGGCGGCGAGCCGCAGCCCGCGCCGCTCGCGCAGACCGCCGATCCGCCAGGCCAGCAGGACGGCACCGGCGCCGACGGGGAACCAGCCGAGGTTCTCCAGCAGGTCGGTCATCCAGCTCACCGAACCGTCCGCCCAGTTGCTGATCCACAGCAGGAAGTAGAGGAAGACGGGACTGGTGTCCCGGTTCTCGACGACCCAGGTGTAGGCGTCGTCCAGGGGTGTCTTGACGTCGACGGTCAGCTCGTGCGGCCAGCCGCCGCTGCCCCAGATCACGGCGGCCAGCGGGACGAGCACGATCGCGGCGGCGGCCAGCGGCCAGAGCCGGCGCACCAACGGATGGCGCAGCGGCGAACGGGACGCCGACGAGGCCTTGGGGTCGTCCTGGCCGGTGGTCACCGGCGGCGGAGTAGGGGTGAGAACGGCACTCATGCGGCCCACCCCCGGCTATGGCTGGCACGCACGGCGGGCGTGGCCGGTGTTCTCGTGACGGTGCGGATCACGCGGCCACCTCCTCGCGGACCTCGCGGACCTCGTGACCCTCACGGTCGAGACCGGCGACGACGCGCAGCAGCGCGAGGTGGTCCACCTGGCCCAGGCACTTGCCGGCCTCCGTCACACAGACGGGACGGCCGCTGCGGGCGGCGGTCTCGATGGCGTCGGCGACGACCGTGTCGGGGGCGAGCGCCCCGGGGTGCTCGGTGCCGCCGCAGTCCCCGGCGCGCATGGCGGTGCGCACCGTGATGACCTGCTCGCGGGGTACGTCGCGCACGAAGTCGCGGACGTAGTCGTCGGCGGGCGCGCCGACGATCTCCTCGGGGGTGCCGAGCTGCACGATCTCGCCGTCGCGCATCAGCGCGATGCGGTCGCCGACGCGCAGGGCCTCGCTGAGGTCGTGGGTGATGAAGACCATGGTGCGGCCCTCCTCGCTGTGCAGGCGGATGACCTCCTCCTGCATGTCGCGCCGGATCAGCGGGTCGAGGGCGCTGAACGGCTCGTCGAAGAGCAGTACTTCGGGGTCGGTGGCCAGCGCGCGGGCGAGGCCGACGCGCTGCTGCTGACCGCCGGAGAGCTGGCCCGGCCGGCGCTGCTCCAGTCCTTCCAGACCGACCTTGGCGACCATCTCGGCGGCGCGCTCGCGGCGCTCCTCCTTGCCCATGCCCTGGATCTCCAGGCCGTAGGCGACGTTGTCGAGGACGGAGCGGTGGGGCAGCAGACCGAAGTGCTGGAAGACCATGGAGGCGCGGTGGCGGCGCAGTTCGCGCAGCCGGTTCCGGTCCATGGCGAGGACGTCCTCGCCGTCGATCTCCAGCGTGCCGGAGGTCGGCTCGATGAGCCGGGTCAGGCAGCGCACCAGCGTGGACTTGCCGGAGCCGGACAGGCCCATGACGACGAAGACCTCGCCCTTGAGTACGTCGAAGGAGACGTCGCGGACGGCGGCGGTGCAGCCGGTGCGGGTGCGCAGCTCGGTCTGGGAGAGCCCGGCGAGCTCGGTGTCGCCGGGTATGCGGTCGGCCTTGGGGCCGAAGACCTTCCACAGGTTGCGGACGCCGAAGACGCGCGAGCGCCCCTCCGGTGCCGCGGCATCGGCCTCGGTCTCCTTGCCGGGCTCGTGCTTCTGCGGGGTGTCAGGGGAGGTGATGGCGCTCATCGGGCCTGGTTCCCTTCGGTGGTGTCAGCCAGCAGTTCCGCCGCCTTCTCCCCGACCATCAGTACGCCGATCATCGGGTTCACGGCGGGCAGGGTCGGGAAGACGGACGCGTCGACGACTCGGACGCCCTCGA
Organism: Streptomyces sp. V3I7; assembly: GCF_030817495.1. Classification (NCBI taxonomy): domain Bacteria; kingdom Bacillati; phylum Actinomycetota; class Actinomycetes; order Kitasatosporales; family Streptomycetaceae; genus Streptomyces; species Streptomyces sp. V3I7. Next base: position 4,117,360 of record NZ_JAUSZK010000001.1, on the reverse strand, counting down.
GACCGCGGATCCTCAGTTCCGGGTCGACGACGGCGAGTTCGTCATCCGCGGCGCCCATGCGGCAGGTCCCCGCGGGGTGGTACACGGTGTGGTGCGCCTTGCGCAGCAGCTCGCTCAGCGTCTCGTCGTCGTCGACGTGGGCTCCTGGGAAGACTTCCCGCTTCAGCCACCCGGCGAACGGTTCGGTCTTCGCGATGTCGCGGGCGATGCGTACGCCGTCGACGAGCGTCTGCGCGTCGTAGCCGTCCTCGTCGGTGAAGTACCGGAAGTCGAGGGCGGGTTTGACCTCGGGGTCGGCGGAGGTGAGGTAGAGCCGGCCGCGGGCGCGGGACTTGGGGATGTTGGGGGTCATCGACACGCCGTGCGCGGGGCGTTCGTAGCCGAGGCGCTCGGGGTTGTCGGTGAACGGGATCTGGTAGAAGTGGAACATCAGGTCGGGCAGGTCCTGACCGTCGTCGCGGCGGACGAACAGCGCGGCGTCGGAGTCCATCGCCGAGTTCTCCGGCAGGGGCCGGTTCGTCTCCCACACGATCACCGACTCGGGGTGGTCCTGGAGGTTCTCACCGACGCCCGGCAGGTCGTGCACGACCGGGATGCCCAGGTCCTGAAGGTCCTTCTTCGGTCCGATGCCGGAGAGCATCAGCAGGCGCGGGGAGTCGACCGCGCCGGCGCAGACCACGACCTCGCGGCGGGCGCGTATCAGCTGCTCCTCGCCGTCCTTGGTGCGCACCCGCACACCGGTGGCCCGCTTGCCCTCCATCTCCAGCTTGTACGCCCAGGTCTCCAGCAGCAGCGTGAGGTTGGGGCGGTCGCCGGCCTCCATGTGCGGGTGGAGTGGTAGGCGACGGAGGCGGAGGAGCGCTTGTTGTTCTCCGGGTGGTAGGCGAGGTCGAGGAAGCCGACGCCCTCGTGGAAGGGCTTGGCGTTGAAGCCGGTCACCTCGGGGACGCCGGTGGCGGTCCTCGTCGCCTCGATCCAGTCCTTGGCGATGGGGTTCTGGTCCTCGTCGGCGACGCGCACGATGTTGTTGCGCAGCCGGGCGAAGTACGCCTCCATCTGCACGGCGCCCCAGCCGGCGGCGCCCGCGTCCTCCCACTCGTCCCAGTCGGACGGCAGCGGCTTGAAGGCGATCAGGGTGTTGTGCGAGGAGCAGCCGCCGAGCACCTTGGCGCGGCTGTGCAGGATGTGGGAGTTGCCCATCGGCTGCTCGGTGGTCGTGTACTCGTAGTCGAGTTCGCCGCCGAGCAGGCCCATCCAGCGGCGCAGGGTGAGGACGTCGTCGCGGTCGACGTCGCTCGGGCCGCCTTCGATGACGGCGACGGTGACGTCCGCGTTCTCGGTCAGCCGGGAGGCGATGACGGAGCCCGCGGTGCCGCCGCCGACGACGACGTAGTCGTAGAGGTGGGGGGTGGTGGACATGGTCGTTCTCCTGAAGTCCAGGCAGTGAGCGGAGGTGGGACGGGGCGGTGGTCAGCCGGCGAACCAGCGCACCGGCCTGGGCGTCAGGTTCTGGTAGACGTGCTTGGTCTCGCGGTACTCCGCGAGCCCGGCGGGGCCCAGTTCGCGGCCGACGCCGCTCTTGCCGAAGCCGCCCCATTCCGCCTGCGGCAGGTAGGGGTGGAAGTCGTTGATCCACACGGTGCCGTGGCGCAGCCGGGCGGCGACGCGCCGGGCGCGGCTCGCGTCGGCGGTCCACACGGCGCCGGCGAGGCCGTACTCGGTGTCGTTGGCGAGGAACACGGCCTCGTCCTCGGTGCGGAAGGTCTCGACGGTGAGCACGGGTCCGAAGACCTCCTCCCGGACGACCTTCATCTCCCGGTGGCACTGGTCGAGGACGGTGGGCTCGTAGAAGTAGCCGGTGGCGGGCCGCTCGGGGGACGGCTCGGGGCGCTTGCCGCCGGAGCGGAGCACCGCGCCCTCCTCGAGCGCCGAGGCTACGTACGCCTCGGTCTTGGCGCGCTGCTGCTCGGAGACGAGCGGGCCGCACTCCACGCCCTGCTCGGTGCCGCGGCCGAGGCGGATCCGCGCGGCGCGGCGGGCGAGTTCGGCGACGAAGCGCTCGCGGACGGACTCCTCGATGATGAGGCGGCCGCCTGCCGAGCAGACCTGGCCGCTGTGGATGAAGGCGGCGTTGAGGGCCTGGTCGACGGCGGTGTCGAAGCCCTCCTCGGTGGCGCAGGCGTCGGCGAAGACGACGTTGGGGTTCTTGCCGCCGAGTTCGAGGGCGACCTTCTTGACGGTCGGGGCGGCGGCCTCGGCGACCTTGGTGCCGCTGAGCAGGCCGCCGGTGAAGGACACCAGGTCGACGTCGGGGTGGTCGGCGAGCCGGGCACCGACCGAAGGGCCGGACCCGGTCACGATGTTGGCGACGCCGGCCGGCAGCCCGGCCTCGACGAGCAGCTCGATCAGCGCGACGGTGGTCAGCGGCGTGATCTCGCTGGGCTTGATCACAAAGGTGTTGCCGGCGGCGAGCGCGGGTGCGATCTTCCAACTGGCCTGGAGCAGCGGGTAGTTCCAGGGCGTGATCAGCGCGCACACGCCGACGGGCTCGTGGACGACGACGCTGTGCACGTCGGGCGTGCCCGCGTCGACGACCCGGCCGGGGGCCTCGGCGGCGACGAGATCGGCGAAGTAGCGGAAGGCGTCGGCGACACAGTCGATGTCGATGCGGCCCTCCTCCAGCGTCTTGCCCGCGTCGCGGCTCTCCAGCAGGCCGAGTTCCTCCCGGTCCCGCACGAGCAGGTCGGCGACCCGGCGCAGCAGGGCGGCGCGCTCGGCGACGGGGGTGCGAGGCCAGTCGCCGTCGTCGAAGGCGGCGCGGGCGGCGGCCACCGCCAGCTCCGCGTCCTTCTCGTCACCCTCCGCGACCACGGCGAACGGACGGGCGTCCGCGGGGTCGAGGATCTCGCGCGTCGCGCCGGTGAGCGCGTCCCGCCATGTCCCGCCCACGTGAATCGTGGCCGTCGTCTGCCGTTCGGTTCTGTCCGCCATGATCGGTGTTGCCTTCCGTTCCTGTTCAGTTCCCCTGGGTCACACAGGTGTGACCCACGAGGATCGTGACCGTCTGCCCCGAGCTTTGGATTGCATGCGCGATCCGCCGCGGAAAGTGCGCCGCGTCACCGAAATTACGGACTTACAGGCACGAAAGGTGCATTCCATCGTGACGTGGGTCACGAGATCGGGCGCCAGGGCGAGTTGGCGGACGCGGAGGACGCGGAGGACGACGAAGGCCGCCCGAATCGGGCGGCCTTCGATGCGGGTGCGGACGCGGGCGGGGTCAGTCCTGCCCCGGATCGCCCTCGCACGAGGTGTGCGGCGGGCAGAACCAGTCCAGCGCGGTGGTGACGAGCTCCAGCTCGTCGTCACGGCCGTCGGAGTCGGCTCCGTACGCGGCGATGGCGTAGATCTTGCCGTCCGCGCCGACGAAGCGCTCGTCGTAGACGTGCCAGGTGCCGAGGTCGGGCTCGCCCCTGAGGGAGTCCGCCAGGTACTCCAGACGCGAGCCGACGAACTCGCCCTGGTCCATGTTCAGCAGGCCGAGCTTCTCGAAGCCCTTCGGCTTGGGCGTCTCGCCGGACAGGTACAGCTCGAAGGAGGCGTCCGGCGACTCCTCCGACACCTGGTAGATCTGGAGCCGGTGATCACGGTTCGGACTGCGGTAGTTGATCACCGGCATGCCGTACACCGAGTCGGTCGTGCCGCGCTTCCACCCCGTGGGCATCGCGATCCGGAAGCCCTCCTTGTCGTCGTACGACTCGTACCCCGCGGGGAGCGTGGGGCCGGGCGCGGGCGGCGAGGACGTCACGGGCTCCTGCGTCGACGCCGTGGGCGTGGGCGAGCCCGAGCGGCCGGCCGTGCCCTTCCGGTCGTCCGGAGCGTCGTGCCCCTTGCCGACGACCAGGGTCAGCACCAGGCTCACCGCCACACCGGCGGCCGCGGCGCCGACGAGCACCGACCACACCAGGCGGCGGTTGAGCCCGCGGGCCGGGGTGAACCCACCGGCCGAGGTGGGCGCCGCAGGCTGCTCGACGGGCGGCCAGGCGCCGGTGCCGGGCCAGGCCCCGCTGGGCGCGGCGGTCTCCGGCGGGGCGTCGGGCGCCACCTCGGGCGCGAAGTCGGGCCGGGCCGGGGGCGGTTGCGTGGGCGCGGCGGCGGCGCCGGTCGCCCCGGTGCCGTCCTCCCAGCGCTGGGTGTCCTCGTTCCAGTACCGCTGTCCCCCGCTCATCGCGGCCCCCCTCGTCTCGTCGGTCACATTCCGAGCAGCCCGGCCACGGCGCCCGCCGAGGCGAGCACGCTCAGCAGGGCCTGGGAGTCGGTGAGCAGCTCGCGCAGGCGCTCGCGGCGGGTGGTGCCCGCCTGACCGGTGCGCGTGATCTCGTCCTCGGTCTCGGCGAGCGCCGTGTCCAGCGCGGCCGTCTGCTCACTGCCGCGGACCCGCTCCAGGTCCGCGCGCAGTTCGCGCACCGCCCGCAGCAGCTCCTCGGCGGCCTCGTCGCGCTCGGCGCCCGCGCCGCCGACGTACTGGTGGTGGCTCTCGGCGTGCGCGTGGCTGCCCACGGCGAAGGTGCTCTTGGACACGTCACCGAAGCTGACGCGCGGCTCGTCACCGGACATCGCTGTCGGCTCCCTTCTGCGGCGCTGCGCCGCCGACGGTGGAGGAGGCTGCGGAGGCGTGGCTGCCGACGGCGAAGGTGCTGCCCTCGACGCGGCCGATGTTCACGTCGCCGTTGCTGATGTTCACGACCTTCTGGACGAACTCGCCGGTCTCGTAACCGGATTCGGCGAGCGCCGCCCGCACGCCGTTCGCCACGCGGTCCTGCACATTCTTGAGGTAGCGGGCCACGTCCATCTCCTGGAACAGCGACCCGGTGGGCGCGGAGCCCAGCTCCCGCACGGACAGGGCCGGGCCGTCGGGCAGCGCGCCCGCGTAACCGCCGGTCGCCACCCGCCACACGTACACCAGGCCCCGGCCGAGCTGACCGAGCGCGCGGCCCAGGGAGCCCGGCACCAGGACGGCCGCGGCAGCGGCCTTGCCGAGCGCGGTGTTGTGGCGGAACCGGTGCGCCATGCGGTCGGCCTCCTTGAAGTCCGGGCGCACCGGCGTCAGCACGTGCGGGGCGATCTCCAGCATCAGCATCCGGCCCTGGGTGTGGACGCGCACGAAGACCGTGACGACCAGCTCCTCCTCCCAGCCGCCGACGCGGATGCGCAGGAAGTGCCGCCGCTTCTCGGCGCCTTCCTCGACCGCGCGGGCCCGGTGCTCCTCGAACGCCTGCGGGGTGTACGGCGCCTGGTCGCGGCGGAGCAGCCCCTCGGCCGGCAGGAACACGCACTCGTCGACCTCCAGCCAGCGCAGCCGGTCCCGTACGCCGTTCCCGGCGAACTCGGCGGGAATCCGCAGCTGTTCGAGCAGCGGCCGGACCTTCTCCAGGATCGTGCGGTTGCTCAGCTGCTGCTTCTTCTTCAGCTCGTCCGGCTTGAGCTCCACGGCCAGCACCCAGGTGTCGTACGCCGCGCCCGCCCCACAGAAGGGATGGGCCTCGTTGTACATGATCAGCGGTGCGTGCTGTTCGAGGCGGATGCGCTGCTTGAGCCGCTGGAAGCGCGGGTTCTCGGCCTGCTCGGCGGGGTCGCCGGCGGCGTCCGGGAAGCGCTCGGGGGAGAGTTCGGCGGCGAGCGCGCGGCTGACCTGGCTGCGCTGGGCGTGCACGCAGAGCCCGATGAGCACCAGCACGACGAGGGTGACCCAGGCCTGCCACGGCTTGCCGGTCGGCAGCAGCACGTCGGTGAAGTCGAAGTCGTCCGGGGCGGAGGAGCCGTAGCCGGAGGACGGGTCGTAGGAGTCGTACGAACTCGCGGAGGAACCGGTGTCCGGGCCGCCGCCGAACGCGACGACGAGCGTGACGACCAGCATCACCGCGAACAGCAGGCGGCCCCACCAGCGGGCGAGGAACGCGGGCAGCAGCCGGTACAGCGGCGGCTGTGCGGCACGGCCGCGGATCCAGGGCGCGAGCGCGAGCCAGATGCTGGCCCACAGGAGGACGCCCAGCAGCCCGCCGCTGAGCGGCGTCCCGACCATCCACAGGCCGATGATCGTCCCTGCCCACAACAGCTCCTGCCGGCGCGCCCGCAGGGCGTGGGCAAGGACGCGCGCGGCGTCGAAGCCGAGCGAAGGGGCCACGATCCGCTGCTCGTTGAGGTGGAGTTCCCCGATGACGCGGTCGCGGTAACCGGAGTCCAGATAGGCGCCCGCGCACAGCAGCCGGGTCGCCTCACTGGCGTGCGGCGGAGTGGGCGGCGGCGCCTCCGAGGCCGAGGCCGACTGTGATGGCTGTGGCGGCTGTGACTGCTGCGGCACGTGAGCGGTGCTCATGCCACTCCCCCGATGCATGAAAAGGCTTTGTCAAGACGTCACTTGACAAACCATCAGCATAGAGGGGCCCCGGTGGCCGGTGAAACCGAAAACGGGGACGGCGAATGTGTGGGACATGTGCGCGGGCCCCGCTCCGGAGGGAATCCGGAGCGGGGCCCGCGCGGGTGTACGACGAATCCGCCGTCGCGGCGTCGGCTCAGATAAGGCCGAGGGCGCGGACCGCGTCGCGCTCGTCCGCGAGCTCCTTGACGGAGGCGTCGATGCGGGTGCGGGAGAACTCGTTGATGTCCAGGCCCTGGACGATCTCGTACGTGCCGTCCTTGGTGGTGACCGGGAAGGAGGAGATCAGGCCCTCCGGGACGCCGTAGGAGCCGTCCGACGGGATACCCATGGAGGTCCAGTTGCCCTCGGCGGTGCCGTTGACCCACGTGTACACGTGGTCGATGGCGGCGTTGGCGGCGGAGGCGGCCGACGAGGCGCCGCGGGCCTCGATGATGGCGGCACCGCGCTTGGCGACGGTCGGGATGAAGTCGTCGGCCAGCCACTGCTCGTCGTTCACGACCTCGGCGGCGTTCTTGCCGGCGACGGTGGCGTGGAAGATGTCGGGGTACTGGGTGGCGGAGTGGTTGCCCCAGATCGTCAGGCGCTTGATCTCCGAGACCGGGGTGCCCGTCTTCTTCGCGAGCTGGGTCAGCGCGCGGTTGTGGTCGAGGCGGGTCATCGCGGTGAAGCGCTCGGCCGGGACGTCCGGCGCGGCGGCCTGGGCGATCAGGGCGTTGGTGTTGGCCGGGTTGCCGACGACCAGGACCTTGATGTCGTCCGCGGCGTGGTCGTTGATGGCCTTGCCCTGCGGCTTGAAGATGCCGCCGTTGGCCTCCAGCAGGTCACCGCGCTCCATGCCCTTGGTGCGCGGGCGGGCGCCGACGAGGAGGGCGACGTTGGCGCCGTCGAAGGCGACGTTCGGGTCGTCGGTGATCTCGATGCCGTTCAGCAGCGGGAACGCGCAGTCGTCCAGCTCCATGGCCGTGCCCTCGGCGGCCTTCAGCGCCGGGGTGATCTCCAGCAGGCGCAGGTTGACCGGCACGTCCGCGCCGAGCAGCTGGCCGGAGGCGATGCGGAAGAGCAGGGCGTAGCCGATCTGGCCGGCCGCGCCGGTGACGGTGACGTTCACGGGAGTGCGGGTCATGACGTTCTCCGTATGACAGCTGGCGGTGGGGCGTCCCTGCCCCGGGGGTACGGGATCCCCGCCCCGGCCGGCGGCCGGCGCCCGCCGCGATGATCGATCACCGGTACGGATGATCGATCTCTTGGCGTCAAGAGAGATCCAGCGGTCAGGCTATCGCGCCGGTCCCGGATCATGGACGGCCCGCCCCATGTGGCCCGCCCCACAACGGAAGGAGAGGGGCGGCCGCCCGCCCGGGAGAGGAGAGACGAAGACGGCCGCCGCTCGGGAACGCCGATGCACCGGAGTCCCGTGGGGGTACGGTTCGCGTGCCCTCGATGCGGCCGGGCATGCGTGCCCGGCCGGTGATTCCCGGTGCGCGGCACAGCGCGAAGAAACAGGAAGCCGCGGATTCCCCACCGGAAACCGCGCCGCGTAGCGGCACAGCAACCGGCAGGGAAGGCCAGAACCTCGCCGTTCAGGGCGAGGAGCATGTCAATGGCTCAGCGTGAAGTGCAGGGTGTCCTTCAGGAACGGGATCACGAGCCAGGGATGGGGCTGGACCATCAGCGCCAGCAGGACGATCGCCAGCCCGAGGAGGCCGTACGTCACGATGTCCGTGAAGCGCGAGCGCACGGCGAGCATGCCGACGCTGGGCAGCATCCAGCGCATGACCGCACCCGCGAGCAGGGCGATGCCGATCACCAGCGTGCCGAGCCGGAACAGGTCGAACGCGGTCAGCAGCAGACCGAGCGCGACCGCCGACAGGACGACGAGCACCGGCCACTGGCGGGCGGGCGCCGGAAAGTCGCCGGACGCGGCCCGGCCGCCGCCCTCGGGGCGCGCGGTGTCCTTGGTACGCCACTTACTGGGGGGAGACCCTGCAGACCCCCCGCGGGGGAAGCGGCGCGCCGGGCCGGCGCCCGGCGCGAGCGCGGCCGCGAGCCGGGACACCCGGCCGGTGCGCGCCTCGGCGCCGTTCGCGTGGGTCATGCCGTCGGCCTCCGGTTCCTCCGGTTCGGACCGGACCTGGGCGGGGTTCGGGAGCCTGTCCTCAGCCGGCACTGCGCTCCGCCGCCTCGACCACGTTGACGAGCAGCTGGGCGCGGGTCATCGGGCCCACGCCGCCCGGGTTCGGGGAGATCCAGCCGGCGACCTCGGCGACACCGGGGTGGACGTCGCCGACGATCTTGCCCTCGGCGCTGCGGGAGACACCGACGTCCAGGACGGCGGCGCCCGGCTTGATGTCCTCGGGCCGGATCAGGTGCGCCGAACCGGCGGCCGCGACGACGATGTCCGCGCGCTTGAGGTGGGCGGACAGGTCACGGGTACCGGTGTGGCACTGGGTGACCGTGGCGTTCTCGCTGCGGCGGGTGAGCAGCAGCGGCATCGGACGGCCGATGGTCACCCCGCGGCCGACCACGACGACCTCGGCGCCCTTGATCTCGACGCCGTAGCGGCGCAGCAGCGTGAGGATGCCGTTGGGGGTGCAGGGCAGCGGAGCGGGCTCGTTCAGGACCAGGCGGCCCAGGTTCATCGGGTGCAGACCGTCGGCGTCCTTGGCCGGGTCCATCAGCTCCAGGATGCGGTTCTCGTCGATGCCGCGGGGCAGCGGCAGCTGGACGATGTAGCCGGTGCAGGACGGGTCCTCGTTCAGCTCCCGTACGGCCGCCTCGATCTCCTCCTGCGTCGCCGTGGCGGGCAGCTCGCGCTGGATGGAGGCGATGCCGACCTCCGCGCAGTCCCGGTGCTTTCCAGCGACGTACTTGCGGCTGCCGGGGTCGTCCCCGACCAGGATCGTGCCGAGGCCGGGCGTGATCCCCTTCTCCTTCAGCGCCGCCACGCGGGCGGTCAGGTCGGACTTGATCGCGGCTGCGGTGGCCTTGCCATCGAGAATCTGGGCGGTCATGCACCCATCCTCCCGGATGACCGCCCCCCGGTTCCAATCCGGGTCCGGGCCGGCCCGGGGCGTGTCCGGTTCCGTCCGTTTCGCCCGCGATCACCGATGTTGCACTTGCACAACACCCGCGGAAAGCGGCTGGACAGGACTTGCCCGGCCAACGACGATGAACGGCGCAGTATCGCGGTCCGTGTTGGGGGGCAAAACCGCTCGTGCTCCGTCGTTCCTCCGCGCCATCCGCGTCCCCGCAAGCAACGGAGGAACAGACGACATGAGTTACGGCTCGCCCCAGAACCCCTATGAGCAGCCGCAGCAGCCTCAGCAGCCAGGCCGGCCCGGCTACGGTTACCCGCAGCAGTCCGGTCAGCCGGGCTACCCGCAGCAGTCCGGCCAGCCCGGCTACCCCCCGCCGCCCGGCCAGCCCACGCCCCAGCCCGGCTACGCCGCGCAGCCGGGCCAGCCGGGTCAGCCCGGTCAGCCGGCCTACGGCTACCCGCAGGCCCCGGGCATCCCGCCGCAGCAGGCGTACGGCTACCCGCAGCAGCCCGGCCAGCCCGCCTACGGCTACGGCTACCCGGGCGGGCCCGGCCCCCAGCTCGCCTCGATGGGCCGCCGCCTCGGCGCCCGCCTGATCGACGGCGCGATCATCGGCGTCGTCTACTTCGTCCTGGCCTTCGCCGGCGCCGCGAGCTTCATGAACGACGCGCAGAACTGCGACCCGTCCGCCGTCGACTACGACACCTGCATGAACGACGCCAGCTCGGGGATGATGGGCAAGTTCATCGGCGTATGGCTGCTGTTCGCCCTCGCGACCCTGCTCTACGAGTGGCTGATGATCGGCCTGGTGGGCGCGACCCTGGGCAAGATGGCCGTGGGCGTCCGCGTCGTCCGCGCGGACACCGGCGACAAGCCCGGCCTGCTCAAGTCCTTCCTCCGCTGGATCATTCCCGCCGGCGCCGGCTGGGTCTCCTGCGGCATCGGCCAGATCGTCGTCTTCCTCTCCCCCTTCTGGGACAACTCGGGCCGCCAGCAGGGCTGGCACGACAAGGTCGCGACCACGATGGTCATACGCAAGGGCTGACCACTCGTCCCGCAGGACGTGGGCGTACGGCGTCCCGCCGACCGCGAGCACACAGCCGAGGGCCGTGTCCCACCCGTACTGGGGGGACACGGCCCTCGGCTGTCACAGGACGTCCGGGATCAGTGGAAGAAGTGCCGCGTCCCCGTGAAGTACATCGTCACGCCGGCCTTCTTCGCCGCCTCCACGACCAGCTCGTCGCGGACCGAGCCGCCCGGCTGGACGATGGCGCGGACGCCGGCGTCGATGAGGATCTGCGGGCCGTCGGGGAAGGGGAAGAAGGCGTCCGAGGCGGCGTAGGAGCCGCGGGCCCGCTCCTCGCCCGCACGCTCGACGGCGAGCTTGCAGGAGTCGACGCGGTTGACCTGGCCCATGCCGACGCCGACCGAGGCGCCGTCCTTGGCGAGCAGGATCGCGTTGGACTTCACCGCGCGGCACGCCTTCCAGGCGAAGGCGAGTTCGGCCAGCTCCGCCTCGCTCAGCGGCTCACCGCTGGCCAGCGTCCAGTTCGCCGGGTTGTCGCCGGCGGCCTGGAGCCGGTCGGTCTCCTGGAGCAGCGCGCCGCCGTCGATGGCGGTGACCTCGACGGGGTTGCCCGGGGCACCGGCGGCCTTGAGGACGCGGATGTTCTTCTTCTTGGCGAGGGCCTCCACGGCCCCCTCCTCGTAGTCGGGCGCGACGATGACCTCGGTGAAGATCTCCGCGACCTGCTCGGCCATCTCCTTGCTGACCGGCCGGTTCACGGCGATGACGCCGCCGAACGCGGACAGCGGGTCGCAGGCGTGCGCCTTGCGGTGCGCCTCGGCGACGTCCGCGCCGATGGCGATGCCGCACGGGTTGGCGTGCTTGATGATCGCGACGCAGGGCTCGTCGTGGTCGTACGCGGCACGGCGGGCGGCGTCCGTGTCCGTGTAGTTGTTGTACGACATCTCCTTGCCGTGCAGCTGCTCGGCCTCGGCGAGGCCGGTGCCGCTGCCGTCGACGTAGAGGGCGGCGGGCTGGTGCGGGTTCTCGCCGTAGCGCAGGGTGCGCTCGCGCTCGAAGGTGGCGCCGAGGAAGTCGGGGAACGACGAGGCGTCGACGGGGGCGTACTCGGAGGCGAACCAGGAGGCGACGGCGACGTCGTAGGCGGCCGTGTGCTGGAAGGCCTCGGCGGCGAGCCGCTTGCGGGTGGCCAGGTCGAAGCCGCCGCCGGCGACCGCGGCGAGGACGTCGGCGTACCGCTCGGGGCTGGTGACGACGGCCACGGACGGGTGGTTCTTGGCGGCGGCGCGCACCATGGACGGGCCGCCGATGTCGATCTGCTCGACGCACTCGTCGGGCGAGGCGCCGGAGGCGACGGTCTCGCGGAACGGGTAGAGGTTGACGACGACGAGGTCGAACGGCTCGACGCCCAGCTCGGCGAGCTGCCGCTGGTGGTCCTCCAGGCGCAGGTCGGCGAGGATGCCCGCGTGGACCTTGGGGTGCAGGGTCTTGACCCGGCCGTCCAGGCACTCGGGGAAGCCGGTGAGCTCCTCGACCTTGGTGACGGGGACCCCGGCGTCGGCGATGCGCCCGGCGGTCGACCCGGTGGAGACGAGCTCGACACCGGCCTCGTGCAGCCCGCGCGCGAGTTCCTCGAGCCCGGTCTTGTCGTAGACGCTGACCAGCGCGCGACGGATCGGCCGCTTGGTGCTGTCGTTGCTCTCGGCGGTCACTGGATAACTACCTTTCGTCCCTCAATGCGATAGCCGTTGCGGGCGATCCGCCCCACGACCTCGACGAGCAGCCTTCGCTCGACTTCCTTGATGCGCTCGTGCAGAGCGCTCTCGTCGTCCTCGTCCCGGACCTCGACCACGCCCTGCGCGATGATCGGCCCGGTGTCGACGCCGTCGTCGACGAAGTGGACGGTGCAGCCGGTGACCTTCGCGCCGTACGCGAGCGCGTCCCGCACCCCGTGCGCCCCCGGGAAGCTGGGCAGCAGCGCCGGGTGCGTGTTCACGAACCGCCCGCCGAACCGCGCGAGGAACTCCTTGCCCACGATCCTCATGAACCCGGCGGAGACGACGAGGTCGGGCTCGTGGGCCGCGACGGCCTCGGCGAGGGCCGCGTCCCACTCGTCCCGGGTCTCGTAGTCCTTGACCTTCCGGACGAAGACGGGCACCCCGGCGCGCTCGGCACGCGCGAGTCCCTCGATGCCCTCGCGGTCGGCGCCGACGGCCACGATCTCGGCGCCGTAGGCCTCGGGGCCGGTGCGCGCGATCTCGTCGAGGAGCGCCTGGAGATTGCTGCCGGATCCGGAGACCAGCACGACGAGGCGCTTGGCCACGGGGTTGGCGGCCACGGTGGGGCCCTTTCTCGGGGAGTTTCGCTTCGGCGGCCGGGCTCGTGCGGGTGTTTGTACATTCGTACGAGTGCTTCACGCCCCGGGATACGGGGAAGTCTACGAAGCGGCCGACCGTCAGCAACGATACCGGCATACAGGACGGCCCTCATGGGACGGGGGCGCGGCCGGCAGGTAGCGTCTGGGAGGAGCGGGCTCGGGAACGCGGACGTCGCGCGGCGCGTTCCCGCAGTGGCAGCTCATGCCAGACAGCCGTAGTCACCCAAGGGAAGACGCTCATTTGATGCCGGACCGCAGCCTGCGACTCCTCACGTTCCCGCCGCACTCGGTGCAGGGAGGGGAGCGTGGCGCCGTGCTGCTGCGGGAGTCGCCGGCCTCGCCGCAGAACACCGAGAGGCCCGGCGGCGACGAGCCGCGGCAGGACGACTCCCCGCACGACCACTCCCCGCAGGACGACAACCCGTTCGCCGCGCCCCCGGAGGGCACGCCGGACCGGCCGTGGCAGCCGCGCCGCCCCGAGGGCGGCAAGGACGGCAAGGACGGTTCCCCGGAGTCGTCCGGGCCCTCGGAGCACAGCCCCTGGGGCAGTCAGTGGAGCGACCGCCAGCCGGGCCGCTCCTCCGGCGGCTTCGGCGAGCGCCCGGGCGGCGGGCCCGAGGGCCAGAGCGGCGGCCCGGGCACGAACATGCGCTGGGACCCCACCGACCCGGCGCAGCGCCGGGCGCGCTACGCGCTGCTGTCCGGCATGTGGGCCTTCTTCTTCGCCCTCTTCAGCTGGCCGTACGTCGCCCTGCTGCTCGGCGGGCTGTCCCTGTACTGGGGTGTCAGCGCCCTGCGCGCCAAGCCCCGCAAGCCGGACCCGGACTCCCCGCGCCCCGCGCAGACCGGCCGCCCGCAGACCACGGCGGCCGTCGGCGGCCTGGTCACCGCGCTGCTGGCGCTGGCCCTGGTCGCCACGACCTTCACGGCCCAACTGGTCTACCGCGACTACTACACGTGCGTGGACGACGCCCTGACGGGCAAGGCCAAGCAGTCCTGCCAGCAGCTCCTGCCGAAGGAGCTGCGCGGGGTGCTGGGCGCGAACAACAACTGAGCAGGGTGAGGGCCTGATCGCGCCCTCACCTCTCGTCCAGCGGCGCCGACGGGATCGGCGGCTCGCCGAGGCCGAGGAGCGGGTCCGGTTCGCCGCCGGGCAGCGTCGAGGCCTCCCGCAGCGCCGCCCAGCGGGTCTCGCGGGACGCGTCGTCGTGCCAGGCGGACGGCTCCGGGTCGTCGGCGGGCAGCAGGTCGTACGGCTCCTCGGCGGCCTCGACGGCCTCGATGTCGTAGGGGGCGTCCGCGCCGAACGTCGTCCCGGAGGCGGGCGTCGGCGTCTTCGGCGCGGGCGTGGGCTGCGGCTTCTTCAGGCGCGCGGGTCCCCGCAGCCGCCAGGCGCGCAGCACGAGCGCCACCGGGAGTCCCACGGCCGCGAACCAGCCCGCCGTCGCGGGCCCCGTCTGCCACCACACCGGTCCGAAGCGGTTCAGGGCGGCGCCGCCGAGCGGGCCGCCCGCCAGCCCGGCGAGCACCGCGCAGACCGCCGCGCTCATCCCGGCCGCCCCCAGCACCACGCAGGCGGTCCGCCCCGCCGACCAGCCGGGCCCCCGCTCCGCACCCCGCTGCCGCACACCGGCCCCGACCACGAACCAGGCCACCGTCGCCCCCGCGATCACCGGCATCGCCCCGGCCGCGGCCCAGTTGAGCGGTCCGCCGGGCCCCGCGTCCGGCACCGCCGCCAGCAGCGGGAACGGCGGCAGCAGCGGGGCGGGGTCCGAGGCGAGCGGGTGCACCATGTGACCGCTGCCGAGGGCGAACCCGGGCCCGAGCCCGTACGCCGCCGACCACACCGCCGCGTTGGGCACGAGGGCGGCGCACAGCAGCAGGACCGCGAACCGCCCCGACCAGCCCTCGGTCAGTTCGAGGAACGAGCCGCGCGCCGCGCCCCCGTGCCCCATCAGCGACACCATCAGCAGCAGCGCGCCGCCGCCGAGGAGCGTCGCCGTCCCCGCGCCGGCGGCCCGGGCGGCGGCGGTGAGGGACGCCCAGGCGTCCGCCCCGGGGGCGTACCGGAGCAGTCCGCCGGGCAGCGGCGCCGGGGCTCCCGGCCCCGTCCGCGCCGACAGGTCGCCCCAGCGGGGTCGGCCGTACGCCGTCCACACGCCGATGCCGGACGCGCCCACGGTGAGGAGCGGGAGGCACACCACCACCCACCCCCACGCGGGCCGCAGTTCACTCCCCGAGGCGTAGCACGCGGCGGTGCCGCCGACGGCGAGATAGCCGAGGGCGACGCCCGTCCACGCGGTGCGTGCGGCGACCGGGGGCGGGCCGTCGCTGTCCTCGGGAGCTTCCACGGCGTCGCGTGCGGCGCGGTACAGCACCCAGACGGGCAGCAGGAGGAGGAGCAGCGGGGTGACGCCGACGGGGGCGGGGGCGCCCGAGAGCGTGTCGGTGCGGACCAGTTCGACCCCGTGCGCGAGCAGCCACAGCGCGGCGGCGACGTGCAGGGCGCCGCCCGGTCCACTGTCGGGATAGGGCGAGCTGATCCACAGCACCATCACTAGCACGGCGAACGAGGCGAGTCCGAGCACGGCCGCGAGCGCGCCGCCCAGCAGGCTCGCGCCGAGTCCGGGCGAGGGGTGGCGCAGCCGGTCGAGCAGGGGTGGCAGCGACGGTCGGCGAGCGGTCATCCGGATCACGACGGCCATGCTCCCAACGACACGCGCTTTCCCGTCGTAACAGGCGAACCTCCGCTGTGTCGCTCAATATATGTTTATGTACTTTTTCGCACGAAGGGCCGTACGGAAGGGCGAGTTGTGAAGCAGAAAACGGAGAATCCGCAGCCGCGGCCCGAGGCGACCGAGGCGAAAGGACGTCAGGCCGGTTCGACTGACGTGCGGGTGACGGCCCGCCAGCCGCCTCTCGCGCCTCCCGCCGCTCCTCCACCGCCCCCGGCACCCCTGACCCCTGGTCAGGCCTTCGACGCGCTCTACGCGTTCTGCGCCCCGGCCCTCGTACGGCAGACGTATCTACTGACCGGGCGGCACGAGCTGGCCCGCGAGTCGGTGGAGCGGGCCTTCCATCTGGCCTGGCAGCAGTGGCCGCGCGTGGCCCGGGACCGCGACCCGGCGGGCTGGGTGCGCGCGACGGCGTACGAGTGGGCGCTCTCCCCCTGGCACCGCTTCCGCCCCCGCTACCGGCACCCCGAACCCCCGCCCGCGGACGCCGCCGACCGCGCGCTGCTCCAGGCCCTCCTCAAGCTGCCGCCGTCCTACCGTCGCACCCTCGTGCTGTACGACGGCGTCGGTCTCGGGCTGCCCGAGACCGCGGCGGAGACCGAGGCGAGCACCCCGGCCGCGGCCAGCCGGGTGACACACGCGCGGG
This sequence comes from Streptomyces sp. V3I7, assembly GCF_030817495.1. Taxonomy (NCBI): domain Bacteria; kingdom Bacillati; phylum Actinomycetota; class Actinomycetes; order Kitasatosporales; family Streptomycetaceae; genus Streptomyces; species Streptomyces sp. V3I7. The sequence goes on along the minus strand of NZ_JAUSZK010000001.1, from coordinate 4,101,104 downwards.
CCGCGATGGCCACGTGCGACCCCGCCCTGTCGGACCCGGCCACCCTCCACCGGCGGCTGACCGAACTGGCCTCCGCGGAACGGCTGCGCGCGTCGAAGCCGGAGCCCGTACGCACGGACTGCGAACGCCGGACCCGCTTCTGGACCCAGGCGGCCATCGCCTTCACGGTCGCCATCATCGGCGCGACGGCGCTCACGCTCCAGACGGCCCCCACCCACTACGAGGCGCCGCTCGCCCCGGCCCAGGCGGTGCGGGGCGTTCCGCCGAAGACGGCGCTGGGTCCGCTGTCGCCGCAGCAGCTCCAGCTGCGCGCGAAGCTGCGGCAGCGGGCGGCGAGCGGACCGGAGAGGCTCCTGCCGGTGCCCCGGTGAGCGTGTGTCACACAACGCGGGAGGGCCCGCATCCCCCAACCGGGGATGCGGGCCCTTCCGCTGCCTGCGGCTTCGGGTTCAGCCGTTGAGGATCTCGCGCGCCAGCTTGGCGGTTTCGGTCGGCGTCTTGCCGACCTTGACGCCGGCGGCCTCGAGGGCCTCCTTCTTCGCCTGGGCGGTGCCGGACGAACCGGAGACGATGGCACCGGCGTGGCCCATGGTCTTGCCCTCGGGCGCGGTGAAGCCCGCGACGTAGCCGACGACCGGCTTGGTCACGTTGTCCTTGATGAACGCGGCCGCGCGCTCCTCGGCGTCGCCACCGATCTCACCGATCATCACGATCAGGTCGGTGTCGGGGTCGTCCTGGAACGCGGCCAGGGCGTCGATGTGCGTGGTGCCGATGATCGGGTCGCCACCGATGCCGACGGCGGTCGAGAAGCCGATGTCACGCAGCTCGTACATCATCTGGTACGTCAGCGTGCCGGACTTCGAGACCAGGCCGATGCGGCCCGGCTTCGTGATGTCGCCCGGGATGATGCCGACGTTCGACTGGCCCGGGGTGATGATGCCGGGGCAGTTGGGGCCGATGATGCGGGTCTTGTTGCCCTTCTTGCCGGCGTACGCCCAGAAGGCGGCCGTGTCGTGCACGGCGATGCCCTCGGTGATCACGACGGCCAGGGGGATCTCGGCGTCGATGGCCTCGACGACCGCGTCCTTGGTGAACTTCTCCGGCACGAAGATGACGGAAACGTTGGCGCCGGTGGCTTCGATGGCCTCCTTGACGGTGCCGAAGACGGGCACCTCGGTGCCGTCGAAGTCCACGGTCTGCCCCGCCTTGCGCGGGTTGACGCCGCCCACGACGTTGGTGCCGTCGCCGAGCATGAGCTTGGTGTGCTTCATGCCCGTGGCGCCGGTCATGCCCTGGACGATGACCTTGCTGTCCTTGTTGAGCCAGATAGCCATGGTGTGTTGTGTCCTCGTCCTGAGTGCTTACTTGGCGGCGTGGGCCAGCTCGGCGGCCTTGTCGGCCGCGCCGTCCATGGTGTCGACGCGCTGGACCAGCGGGTGGTTGGCGTCGGTGAGGATCTTGCGGCCCAGCTCGGCGTTGTTGCCGTCGAGGCGGACGACGAGCGGCTTCTCGACCTTCTCGCCGCGGTCCTCCAGGAGCTTCAGCGCCTGGACGATGCCGTTGGCGACCTCGTCGCAGGCGGTGATGCCGCCGAAGACGTTGACGAACACGGACTTGACGTCCGGGTCGCCCAGGATGATCTCCAGGCCGTTCGCCATGACCTGGGCGGAGGCGCCACCGCCGATGTCCAGGAAGTTGGCGGGCTTCACATCGCCGTGCTTCTCACCGGCGTACGCGACGACGTCCAGGGTGCTCATGACGAGACCCGCGCCGTTGCCGATGATGCCGACCTCGCCGTCGAGCTTGACGTAGTTGAGGCCCTTCGCCTTGGCGGCCGCCTCCAGCGGGTTGGCGGCCTCCTTGTCGTGGAGCTCCTCGTACTCGGGGTGGCGGAACTCGGCGTTCTCGTCGAGCGACACCTTGCCGTCGAGGGCGAGGACCTCGCCCGAGGCGACCTTCGCGAGCGGGTTGACCTCGACCAGGAGGGCGTCCGACTTGATGAAGGTGTCCCACAGCTTGATGAGGACGTTCACGACCTTGTCCGCGACCTCGGCCGGGAACTTGGCGGCCTCGACGATCTCGCGGGCCTTGGCCTCGTCCACGCCGTCGATGGCGTCGATCGCGATCTTGGCGACGGCCTCCGGACGGGTGGCGGCCACCTCCTCGATCTCCATACCGCCCTCGACGGAGGCGATGGAGAGGAAGGTGCGGTTGGCGCGGTCGAGGAGGAAGGAGACGTAGTACTCCTCGACGATCTCCGGAGCGGTCTCGGCGATCATGACCTTGTGGACCGTGTGGCCCTTGATGTCCATGCCGAGGATGTCCGTCGCGCGGGCGACGGCCTCGTCCGGGGTGGCGGCCAGCTTGACGCCACCGGCCTTGCCGCGGCCACCGACCTTCACCTGCGCCTTGACGACGGACTTGCCGCCCAGACGCTCCGTGATCGCGCGCGCCGCCTCAGGCGTGTCGATGACTTCACCGGCCAGCACCGGTACATCGTGCTTGGCGAAGAGGTCCCTCGCCTGGTACTCGAACAGGTCCACGCGCTTCCGTCCCTATCAGTGATCTCGCGGTTCGTTGGATGCGTGGGCGTGCCGCGAAGGGCAACGTGACGTCCGCTTGTCACAAGGGGTGCGCACACGGTGTCCGAGCGCGCGGCATGTCCGTCTCGCAGGTTATCGCTGCTTGCTTGAGGCCCCTAAATCGCGGGTCACACCCAGGCGGTGATACCTGTCACATGATGCCGCGCCGAGTGGCACACCGTGCCGACATGCGCCTTTTGACCGTCACATTCCGTCCGGTATCGGAAGCGGTCGCTTCTCGATCGCCGCGGCCATGACCTCGGGGAACAGATCGGGTGTGCAGGCGAAGGCCGGTGCCCCCAGCGCGGCGAGCGCGGCCGCGTGCTCCCGGTCGTACGCCGGCGCGCCCTCGTCGGACAGCGCGAGCAGGGTCACGAACTGCACCCCGGACGCCTTCATGGCGGTGACCCGCTTCAGCATCTCGTCGCGGATGCCGCCCTCGTACAGGTCGCTGATCAGCACGACCACGGTCTCCGGGGGCCGGGTGATCCGGGACTGGCAGTAGGCGAGCGCCCGGTTGATGTCCGTCCCGCCGCCGAGCTGGGTGCCGAAGAGGACATCCACGGGGTCGTCCAGCTGGTCGGTGAGGTCGACTACGGCCGTGTCGAAGACGACGAGCCGGGTGCTGAGGGACCGCATGGACGCCAGCACGGCCCCGAACACGGAGGCGTAGACGACCGAGGCGGCCATCGATCCCGACTGGTCGATGCAGAGGACGACCTCCTTCTTCACCGACTGGGCGGCGCGCCCGTACCCGATGAGCCGCTCCGGCACGACCGTGCGGTACTCGGGCAGGTAGTGCTTGAGGTTGGCCGCGATGGTGCGGTTCCAGTCGATGTCGTGGTGGCGCGGCCGGCTGATCCGGGCGCTGCGGTCGAGCGCGCCGGTGAGGGTGGCCCGGGTGCGGGTGGCGATCCGCTTCTCCAGGTCCTCGACGACCTTGCGCACGACGGCCCGCGCCGTCTCCTTGGTGGTCTCCGGCATGGCCTTGTTGAGCGAGAGCAGCGTGCCGACGAGGTGCACGTCCGCCTCCACCGCCTCCAGCATCTCCGGCTCCAGGAGCAGGGAGGCCAGCCCGAGCCGGTCGATGGCGTCCCGCTGCATGACCTGGACGACGGAGGAGGGGAAGTACGTCCGGATGTCCCCGAGCCAGCGGGCCACCGACGGCGCCGACGCCCCGAGCCCGGCCGTACGTTCCCGCCCCGCCTGCCCCTTGTCCCCCTTCCCGTAGAGCGCGCCGAGCGCCCCGTCCATCGCGGCGTCCCGCCCCGACAGCGCGTATCCGGTGCCGTCGGCGGCGTCCCCGCCGAGCACCAGCCGCCAGCGCCGCAGCCGCTCCTGGTCCGCGCGCGACGCCTGCTCCGACCGTGCCGAGCCCGTCATGTCCCCACCCCCGCATACTCGTTGTCATCGGCGTCGGCGTCGGCGCCGGCACCGACGTCGGCTTCGATCTCGTCGAGGCCGAGCAGCAGCCGCACCAGCGGCACCACGGCGTCCGCGCGCTCGCGGTCCGGTTCCGCGGCGAAGCCGGGCAGGCCAGTGCCCCCGCCAACGGTCGCGCCCGCCCGCTCCGCCGGTCCGCGCCGCACCAGTTCGCCGAGGGTTCTGCGCACGCCCGGTTCGTACGCCGAGAACGTGCGCCGCAGCAGCGGCAGGACGTCCGTGAACGCCTCGGCCGGTACGCCGGTCAACCAGGCGTCGACGAGTCCGAGCAGCCGCTCGTCGTGCACCAGGAGTAGCCCGCCCCCGCCTCCGCCGACGAAGCCCTCGATCCAGGCGGCCGCCTCGGCCGGTGGTGTCCCCGGCGACAGCACCAGCCCCATCAGCCGGGCCGCGTCGTCCTGCGCCAGCTCCCCTTCGTCGAGCAGGATCCGCACGACCCGCCCACGGATGAGGCCGGGCACCGTGTCCCGCTCGGACAGCCCGCACAGCACCGAACTCCAGCGAACCCGAGGCCCGTGAGCAGCGGAAGCGTCCGGCAGGAGACCCACGGCCGTGTGCACGGCGTCGACATGGCGGCGCATCTCCGCGGCGGCGTCCGCGTCCAGAGCGGCGCAGGCCGGCGGCAGCCCGACGAAGATCCGCTCTGCGAGACCGACGGCGACCTCGGTCAGGGTGCGCGTGTCCGTGCCGCGGACGTCGCCGTAGCGCAGGGAACGGACCAGGGCCGGCAGGGCCTGGGCGAGATGACCGACGTCGGCGTCGAGCGCGGCCCGGTCGGCGAGTACCCGCATCACCACGGGCAGCGCGTCCTGGAGTCCGGCCAGAAGGCAGCGCTCGGCAAGCCCGGTGACCTCGGCGAGGGACGGCGCGGCCACGGCGTCGGCCTCCGCCCTGGCCGTCGCCGCGGCGAGCACGGTCGTGCCCCACACCCCGGCCTCGGCGACCCGCACCGCGAGCTCCGGCTCCCAGCGCAGCCGCCAGGTCTCCCGGAACGTCCCCGTGCTCCCCCGCGACCGCACCGGCTCGCCCCATCCGACGCCGAGCAGCCGAAGCCGGTGCAGCAGCCGGCTGCGCCCGGCGTCGGTGTCCTTGCGCAGGTCGAGCTCCAGCTCCCGCTCCAGCGCCTCGGGTTTGAGCCGCAGCCCGCGCTGGAGGCGGGTCAGATCCCGCTGCAACGGCACCGCGGGCGCCGACTCGGGCACCTCCCCCAGCACGTCGCCCACCACCAGCCGGTCGTGCACCAGGGCCAGCGGCACGTCCGAGCCCTCGCACATCACCGCGCGCACGGCGTCGGTCGTCTCGCTCAGGCCGGGCAGCGGGCGGCCGCGCATCGCGGCGAGCGTCCCGGCCAGCCGCACCGCCTCGATGACGTGCGCGGAGGAGACGATCCGGTCCTCCTCACGCAGCAGCCCCGCCACCTTGGTCAGCCACCGCTCGACCGGCCGGTCCGGCGCCGCGAACAGGTGCCCGTACCAGCCCGGCGAGTCGATGCCCGCCCCGTACCCGCTGAACCGGGACAGCCGGCGGTGCGTCCACGGCACCCACGTCATGTCCGTCCTGACCTTGGGCAGCCCCTTCAGCAGCGCCCGGTCGGCGGCGACGGTGACCTTCTTCCGCAGCGCCGGCACGTGCCACGCCCCGCACACCACGGCGACGGCGTCCCCGAACTCACGCCGGGCGGCTCGCAGTTGGAGGCGCATGTAAGCCTCCCGCACGAGGTCCCGATCGTGTCCGCCGGTCCCGTACGTCTCCCGGAGCGCTTCCATGGCCTCTTCGAGCGCCGCGAAGGGCGCGAACGCGGCACCCTCCTGCGCCCCCGCGCCACGGTGCTCGATCACGTCCTCCCACCAGCGCTCGGGATCGTCGTACCCCCCGGCCCCGGCGAGCGCCCCGAGGGGGTCGACGCGGACGTCTCGCTCCGGGGCGTCCGCGTCGGCCAAATCACCGGAATCCTCGGCTGCCGCCTCCGCCTCCTCCGCCGCGCGGAGTGCCAGCGAGTGCGTGGCCGGGAGGTCGATGAAGCGGGCCGGGATCCCGTGTTCCAGGGCCCAGCGGATCGCCACCCACTCCGGGGAGAACTCGGCGAGCGGCCAGAAGGCCGAGCGGCCGGGTTCGTCCACGGCGTGGGCGAGCAGGGCGACCGGCGGCTTCATCTCCGGATCGGCGGCCAGCGGGATCAGCGCGTCGGCCTCGGGCGGCCCCTCGATGAGCACCGTCCGCGGCGCGGCGGCCTCCAGCGCGGCCCGCACCGCTCGCGCCGAGCCCGGCCCGTGGTGCCGTACGCCGAGCAGCAGCGGTCCGGAGGCGAAGGCCGTCCCCTCTGCGGATGCGCTCACGCGCTCACCTCCCGGCAGGCGCGGTAGAAGTCCTTCCAGCCGTCGCGCTCGCGGACGACGGCCTCCAGGTACTCCTGCCAGATGACGCGGTCGGCCGCCGGGTCGCGCACGACGGCCCCGAGGATGCCCGCGGCGACGTCGCCCGGCCGCAGCACCCCGTCGCCGAAGTGGGCGGCCAGAGCGAGGCCGCCTGTGACGACGGAGATCGCCTCGGCCGTGGACAGCGTGCCGCTGGGCGACTTCAGCTTCGTGCGGCCGTCGGCGGTGATGCCGTCGCGCAGTTCGCGGAAGACGGTGACGACACGGCGGATCTCGTCGATGCCGTCGGGTGCGGCCGGCAGGTCGAGGGAGCGGCCGATCTGGTCGACGCGGCGCGAGACGATGTCGACCTCGGCGTCGGCGCTCTCCGGCAGCGGCAGCACCACCGTGTTGAAGCGGCGGCGCAGGGCGCTGGACAGGTCGTTGACCCCGCGGTCGCGGTCGTTGGCGGTGGCGATGAGGTTGAAGCCGCGCACGGCCTGCACCTCCTGCCCCAACTCGGGTATCGGCAGCGTCTTCTCGGACAGGATCGTGATCAGCGTGTCCTGCACGTCGGCGGGGATGCGGGTCAGCTCCTCCACCCGGGCGGTCATGCCCTCGGACATGGCGCGCATGACGGGGCTGGGCACGAGGGCGTCGCGGCTCGGGCCGTGGGCGAGCAGCCGCGCGTAGTTCCAGCCGTAGCGGATGGCCTCCTCCGGCGTACCCGCCGTGCCCTGCACGAGCAGGGTCGAGTCGCCGCTGACCGCGGCCGCCAGGTGCTCGGACACCCAGGTCTTCGCGGTGCCGGGCACGCCGAGCAGGAGCAGGGCGCGGTCGGTGGCGAGCGTGGTGACCGCGACCTCGACGATGCGGCGCGGGCCCACGTACTTCGGTGTGATCACCGTGCCGTCCGGCAGGGTGCCGCCGAGCAGGTAGGTGGCGACGGCCCACGGCGACAGCTTCCAGCGGGCCGGGCGCGGCCGGTCGTCCTGGGCCGCCAGCGCGGCGAGTTCGGCGGCGAAGGCCTCCTCGGCGTGCGGGCGCAGCGCCTCGCTCGCAGGTGTCTCGCTCGCAGGTGTCTCGCTCACGGGTGTCTCCCTCGCGGGCGTCGCGTTCGCGGGTGAGGAATGGTCGCGGCTCGGTTCGGTCGTCGTCGGTGCAGCGGTGACGGACATGGCTGAGGCCCCCTCCAGCTCGGCCGGTTCGGATCTGGTGTCCACCGTGCACCACGCCACTGACAATCGCTCTGACCTGCACAAACGTGCCCGCCGGACCGATTGTCAGTGGCGGGATCTACCTTCGATGACATGACTCAGCAGGGGGTGCGCTGGACCGCGGACCAGGTGCTGGCACTGGCGCCTGACGCCTTGTCACGCAAAGCGGGAAGCAAACTCGGCACGGCAGGGCCGTGGTCCGAGGCGGGTTGTTCGCAGGAGGGGGCGGTATGGGGACTGTGCAAGGGCAGCGGCAGCAAGCCGTACCAGACGGTCGTCGACATCGCGGGGGCGCCCGGGCCCGCGTACAAGTGCAGTTGCCCGAGCCGGAAGTTCCCGTGCAAGCACGCGCTCGGCCTGCTGTTGCTGTGGGCGGAGGGGGACGGGGCGGTGCCGGCGGCGGGCGGAGCGCCGGACTGGGCCGGGCAGTGGCTGGCGGGCCGGCGGCAGCGGGCGCAGGAGAAGCGGGCGGCGGACGCCGGGAGTCCGGCGTCCGGGTCCGCTGATCCCGAGGCGGCGCGGCGCAGGGCGGAGCGCCGGGCCGAGCGGGTCACCGCGGGCGCCACGGAGCTGGAGCAGCGCCTCGCCGACCTGCTGCGCGGCGGCCTGGCCTCGGCGGAGCGGGCGGGGTACGGACTGTGGGAGGAGACCGCCGCCCGCATGGTGGACGCGCAGGCGCCCGGACTGGCCGCGCGCGTGCGGGAGTTGGGGGCGATACCGGGGTCCGGCCCCGGCTGGCCGGTGCGGCTGCTGGAGGAGTGCGCCCTGTTGCACCTCCTCGACCAGGGCTGGCTGCGCCGCGACCGGCTCCCGGACGCCCTCTCGGCGACGGTCCGCTCCCGCGTCGGCCTGCCCACCGCGGCGGACGGTCCGCCGGTGCGCGACCGCTGGCTGGTCCTCGCCCAGTACGACACGGCGGACACGAAGCTGACGACCCGCAGGATCTGGCTGTACGGCGCCGATTCGGACCGCACCTGCCTGCTCCTGTCCTACGGCGCCGGAGGCCGCGCCCCCGAACTGGCGCTGCCGGTCGGGCTGGCCCTGGAGGCGGAGGTGTCCGTCCATCCCGGCGCCGGACAGCCGCGCGCGTCCCTGGGCGAGCGAATCGGCCCGGCGGCGCCCGCGGCGATACGCCCGCCGGGAGTCACGACGTCCCAGGCGGCGGCCCGTTACGGCGACGCGCTGCGGGACGATCCCTGGCTGGACGCGGTACCGGTGACGCTCGGCCGGGTCGTGCCGGTCCCCGACGGCGGCTCCTGGCAACTGGCGGACGCGGAAGGGGACACGGCGCTGCCGCTCAGCCCGGCCGCCCGCAACCGCCCGGGCCTGTGGCGGCTGGTCGCGCTGTCCGGCGGCGCCCCCGTCACGGTCTTCGGCGAGTGCGGCCACCGGGGCTTCACTCCGCTGACGGCCTGGCCGGAGGGGACGGGGGAGGCGGTGGCCCTGTGCTGAGCGGACCGGACACCGCGGTACGCCCGAGGGACGCGAGAGGGAAGGGAACGCGATGACCGCGACGACGAGCACGACCCCGGCTGCCGACGGGATCACGGAGGACGAAGCCACCGCAGGGACGACCTGGGAGAACCTCGTCACCACGGCCCTGCTCGGCACGGACCGGCGCGCGCCACGGGGCGGGGCGGGCCGGGAGGCGCCGGTCGCACTGCTGGACGCGGCGGCCCTGGAGACAGTACGACGGCGGGCCGGGCTGCGTCCGGCACCGGCGGCACAACGCCCCGAGCCAGCCGCCGGGGACCCGCGTCCCGCCCTGCCGCCCGCGGCGGCGCGGCGGCTCACCCTGCTGCTCGCCGACCGCCCCGGCACGGGAGGCGGGCGCCGTGGCACCTCGCCGGATCTGACGGAGCTGCTGCCCCAGTGGCTCGCGGCGGCGAACGCGCGCGGTTTCGCCGCCCCGCCGCACGCCCTGCCCGCGCTGCTGGACGCGGCCCGGGCGCGGACCGATCTCCGGCCCGCCGCGCTGGCGTTCGCCGGTCCGCGCGCCCTGTGGCTGGCACGGCTGAACGCGGACTGGCGGTTCGCCCTGCGCGCGGCACCGAGCGGCGGCTCGGCACTGCCGGACCTCGACGACGCCGACGAAGTGCGACGGCTGTGGGAGGAGGGCCTGTTCGCCGAGCGGGTCGCCCTGCTCTCGACGCTCCGGGCGCGCAGACCCTCCGACGCGCGCGAACTGCTCACGGCGACCTGGGCGACCGAGCGGGCCGAGGACCGGCTGATGTTCCTCGACTCCCTGCGCGCGGCACTCTCGGCCGAGGACGAGCCGCTCCTGGAACAGGCGTTGGCCGACCGCAGCCGCAACGTGCGGGCGACGGCTGCCGAGTTGCTGTCCGCGCTGCCCGGTTCGGCGCTCGCCGCGCGGATGGCCGTACGGGCCGAGGCGTGCGTGGCGATCGACCACACGCAGGACACGCCGACGATCGCGGTGGAGGCTCCGCCCGAGTGCGACGCGGCGATGGAGAAGGACGGCGTCGTGGCCAGGCCGCCGGCCGGCCGCGGGGAACGGTCGTGGTGGCTCGGGCAGTTGGTGGAGGCCGCGCCGCTCGGTATCTGGCCGCGCCGGCTCGGCGGCCGGTCGCCGGAGGAGATCGTGGCGCTGCCGGTGGCGGACGGCTGGCAGGGCGAGCTGCACGCGGCATGGTGCCGGGCGGCCGTACGGCAGCGGGACCCGCGATGGTCTCGGGCCCTTCTCGGCGCGCCCTCGACGCCCGAGGCGGGCGGCCCGGGAGCGGTCTCCCTGGCCGAGCGGGCGAAACTGCTGGGCACGCTGACGGCCGAGGAACGGGCCGAGTGGGTGGCCGGGTTCATCGCGGCACACGGCCTGTCCGAGGCGTTCCAACTGCTCGGCGTGTGCGGCCTGCCCTGGGCCCCGCCACTCGGACGGGCCGTGGTGGACGCCCTCAACATCGCGCGGGACGCGGGAAGTTATCCCTGGAGTTTCAGCGGGGTGATGGGCCTGGCCGAACGCTGCCTGGACCCGACGGAGGCGGCCCGCCTGGAGGGACTGCTGGCGATACCGGACGAACACGAGGACGCGTCGCCGGGGGCCGGCGGATACTGGTCGGAAGCATTCCAACGCCTCGTAACGACGCTACGCCTACGCGCGACGATGGCCACCGAGCTGACGCCGACCGGCGACGCCGCCCCGTACGGGGCTTGAGGACGAGGCCGGACGGGGGCTGGGGACGATCCTGTCGGCTCAGCCGCCGGACGCAGGACTGACGCCGACCGCTGCCCTCGCCCCGTCCCGAAGCTGGAGGACGAAGCCGGTCGGGCCGAACGGGCGTCTGGGGGCGCAGCCCTCAGGGGCAGCCGCCCCAGACACCCGCACGATCCTGCCGGCTCAACCACCGGACGCAGCACTGGGCGCCGACCGGTGACATCGCCCCCGTCTCAGAGCTTGAGGGCGAAGCCGGTCGCGCCGAACAGGGCGCCCGGCGGCGCAGCCCTCAGGGGCAGCCGCCCCAGACACCCGCACGATCCTGCCGACTCAACCACCGAAGGCAGCACGGACGCCGGCCCGTCACGTCGCCCCGTACCGGGACTTGAGGACGAGGCCGGTCGGGCCGGACGGGGCCGCCCGGGGGCGCAGCCCCCAGGAGCGGACCGCCCCAGACACCCGCACGATCCTGCCGACTCAACCACCGAAGGCAGCACCGAGCGCCGGACACAGCGCCGTCGCCGCCCGGCGACGCCGACCCGCCCCAAAGCTGGAGGACGAGGCCGGTCGGGCCGAACAGGGGGGTCTGCGGGGCGCAGCCCCCAGGGACGACCGCCCCAGACCACCCCGCACGACCCCGACCGCTCAACCGCCGGAGGCCGCCGGCTGGCGTACGTTCTCGCGCACCCAGTCCACGATCGACGTCGTCGTCGCGCCGGGGGTGAAGATCGCCGCGACGCCCTTCTCCTTGAGCAGCGGGATGTCGTCCTCGGGGATGATGCCGCCGCCGAAGACGAGGATGTCCGCGGCGTCGCGCTCCTTGAGGAGGTCGATGACGGCCGCGAAGAGCGTGTTGTGGGCGCCGGAGAGGATGGAGAGGCCGATCGCGTCGGCGTCCTCCTGGATCGCCGTGTCCACGACCTGTTCGGGCGTCTGGTGGAGCCCGGTGTAGATGACCTCCATGCCGGCGTCGCGCAGCGCCCGCGCGATCACCTTGGCCCCGCGATCGTGGCCGTCGAGCCCCGGCTTGGCCACCACGACGCGGATCGGACCGGCTGCCACACCCATCACTGCCTCCATGAAGCGACTGCATCCCATTCGTAACGACAAGTACCGCACAGTCCGCGCGGTCCGTCACCCGTCGCGAAGTGAACGAACGTTATCTCCAGCATCCCGCCACCGGCAGTTTCGCGGAGCGTACCGAGGGGGAAATCACACAGTGGGACACGTTCGGGAGCCGCAACGTGGTCCGCGGACACGATGGACGCGCAAGGAAGGGTGCGCGTACCGCCGGCCACCTCGTGCGGTTTCCCACGAGAGCACACGGGGGACGGTGTAGTCCTCCGGTGTGCTGACTGGAGGCCGGCCATGAGGGTCACCAAGGCGCTGAACCCCCTTCTCCCTCTCTGTCAGGCCCTGCTGCCGGGCAAACTGGCAGGGCTCTCCCTGACCCTCCTCAAGGCGTCCGCCCTGGAGGTCACGATCCTCGCGGGGCATCTCGTCCTGTATCCGACCGGCATCATCCAGGAACGCCGCTCCCCCACCCCGCCGCCACTCCCGGCGGACGGCACCGCTCAGCTGCCGGTCCAGGGCGCACCGCCGGTCGTCCTGCTGCACGGTTTCATCGACAACCGCTCGGTCTTCGTCCTGCTGCGCCGCAGCCTCGCGCAGCACAGCGGCCAGCGCGTCGAGTCGCTCAACTACTCGCCGCTGACCTGCGACATCCGCGCCGCGGCGGAGCTGCTCGGCCGCCACATAGAGGAAATATGCGAGCGCACGGGCAGCACTCGCGTCGACATCGTCGGGCACAGCCTCGGCGGTCTGATCGCACGCTATTACGCACAGCGCCTGGGCGGTGACGCGCGGGTACGCACGCTGGTGACGCTCGGCACCCCGCACTCCGGCACCCGGGTGGCACCCCTGGCGAACGCCCACCCGATCGTGCGCCAGATGCGCCCCGGCTCGGACGTGCTCGAGGAACTGGCCGGACCGGCCCCCGGCTGCCGTACGCACTTCGTCAGCTTCTGGAGCGACCTCGACTCGGTGATGGAGCCGCTGGAGGCCGCGCGGCTCGACCACCCCGACCTGATGACGCTCAATGTGCGGGTGAGCGGGATCGGCCATCTCGCGCTGCCCGTCCATCCCGCGGTCGCGGCCGGGATACGGCAGGCCCTCGACGCCGAGGAGCCACCCGCGCGGACCGCCGTCCTGCCCGACGGGCTGACGGTGGCCTGACCGTCGCCTGACCGCGGCAGGTGCGCCGAACGCGCTGATCTCGGGCGGCGCGCCGGTACGACGGAGCCAACGAACATCGAACATTTTTCGAACGCAAAGCCAAGCCACGTCCACCACCCCCCGAAACACGGCCGAATGCCCGTTTCCGGCGGGCGCGAAACCGGCGGAAGATTGTCGCGCCCGCGTACCGCCGGGTACAGTCGCCGCACTGCTCTGGCAGCCCCTGTTGTCGAGGCGAAAGAGAAGTTGGTGAACGACCGTCACGCGTCGGGGACCATGACCACCCCGGCACCGGCTTCCGAGGCCGACTCGGCGCACTACGCGTCGCACGGCGGGCAGGAAGCCCACTACGGCGACTTCACCGGCTACGGCGCCTACGACACCGGCACCTATACGACCGACCCCCACGCCACGGCCTACGGGAACGACCCCCTGTTCGGCACGCCCGCGGGCGACGGGCACGCCACCGGCGCGTACGGCACCGGCACGTATGACACCAGTGCGTACGACACCGGCACGTACGACACCGGCGCCTGGACGACGGGCGCCCATCCGACCGCGGACTACGACCCCTACGCCACCCAGCAGCAGACCGTCTATCACGGCGGCGGCTACGACACCGGCGCCTGGACGGTCCCGCCGCAGGCGGCCGGGGCCGATGCGACCGGCCAGTGGGACGCGAGCGCCTGGCTCCAGCCCGACCCGTCCGCCCTCGCCGAGCCGGCCCCGCAGCAGTCGTGGGACTGGGGCACGCAGACCTTCGACACCGGCGCGTACGACGCCACGCAGTGGAACTCCGACGGGACTCTCCCCGAGCAGCGGACGGAGCCCTTCGACCCGCAGTCGACCGGCGCCTTCGAGCAACTCCCGCACCACGAAGCCCCCTTCGAGCACCACCCGTACGAGGAACACTCCTCCGAACAGACCCCGTACGAGCAGACCCCGTACGAGCAGGACTCCTTCGCCGACGGCGCACCCGGGGCCGGTGAGGTCGGCGCCACCAGTGCGATGCCGGCCGTGACCCCCTTGCTGGAGGACCAGGAAGAGGTCACCCCGGTTCCGAGCACCCGCGCCGGCGCACGCGGGGCGTCCCGCGCCCGGCGTCGTACGCCCGCCAAGCGCTCCGCGCTGCTGACCGTGGCCGTGCCCTCGGCGTGCGTGATGGGCGTCGCCGGGATCGCCGCCGCCTCCGTGGGCGGCATGACCGACGACACGTCGGAGACGGCGGCCGCCGCCCCGGACGTGCACGAGGTGAAGCCCTCCGCGGCCAACAACAGGCTGGACAGCCAGCTGGAGGGCATCTCCGCGGGCGTCGACGACTTCGCCGACCGGGCCAGCCGGACGCAGGAGCGCATCGACCTCAAGGCCCAGCAGGTCGCCGAGCAGAAGAGGGCGGCGGAGGAGGCGGCCCGCAAGGAGCGGCTGCGCCCGAAGTTCGCGCTCCCGGTGGCCCAGCACGGACTCAGCGCCCTGTACGGCCAGTCCGGCGTCAACTGGATGTCGCTGCATACGGGCATCGACTTCCCCGTCTCGTACGGCACGTCGGTGATGGCCGCGACCGACGGCACCGTCAGCACGAAGTGGAACAGCGCCTACGGCAACATGCTGGTCCTGACCGCGAAGGACGGCACGGAGACCTGGTACTGCCACCTCTCCAGCTACCGCGTCTCCTCCGGCACGCCCGTCAAGGCCGGCGATCCCATCGCGTTCTCCGGCAACTCCGGCAACTCCACCGGCCCGCACCTGCACTTCGAGGTACGCCCCGCCGGCGGCTCGGCCATCGACCCGCTCCCGTGGCTGCGCAGCCACGGACTCGACCCGAACTAGGGTCTGTCGTTTGGATCAGGCCGGCTGTGAGGTGCGGTACTTCTCGACCGACCCGAGCGGGGTCTGGTGCGTGCAGCTGCAAGACGGAGGAGGGCGTCAACGCGATGGGGGTCCCCCCGCGCGAGCGGAGCCGAGCGTGGGGGAGTTGGCAACCGACGACAACGCGGCAGATGTGCGTGCCAGGCCCCGCGACGCCGGGATGATCCAAACGACAGGCCCTAGCCTCGCCGTCACACCAGGAACCCCGGCCGGAACAGCCGGGGCAACCCGCTGGCTAGAGCTTCTCCACCGGCGCGTACCGCAGCAGCAGCCGCTTCGGCTTGCCGTCGCCGAAGTCGATCGTCGCCTGGGCCTTGTCCTCCACGCCCGCCACCGCGACGACGGTGCCGAGCCCGAACTGGTCGTGCGTGACACGGTCGCCGACGGTCAGGGCCACCACCGGCTTGTCCGACGTCCTGCGCGTGGCGAACCCGGAGGCGCCTGCCGCCGACGAGCGCGAGCGGGACGAGGACAGCGAGGCCGCGATGCCGGACGCCGGTCCGGCGGACTTGGCGACGGGTCCCGTCCGCTTCCACTCCAGGTAGGACTCCGGCACCTCCTCCAGGAAACGGGAGGGCGGGTTGTACGACGGCTGGCCCCAGGCGCTGCGCATCGCCGAGCGCGTGAGGTACAGCCGCTCCCGCGCGCGCGTGATGCCGACGTACGCCAGGCGCCGCTCCTCCTCCAGTTCCTTGGTCTGGCCGAGGGCGCGCATGTGCGGGAAGACGCCGTCCTCCATGCCGGTCAGGAAGACGACCGGGAACTCCAGGCCCTTGGCGGTGTGCAGCGTCATCAGCGTGATGACGCCGTCGCCGTCCTCCTCGTCGGGGATCTGGTCGGAGTCGGCGACCAGGGCGACCTTCTCGAGGAAGTCGGACAGCGAGGGCTGCTCCCCCTCCTCGTGCTCCTGCTCGAACTCCAGCGCCACGGCGGCGAGTTCCTGGAGGTTCTCGATCCGCGTCTCGTCCTGCGGGTCGGTGGACGCCTGGAGTTCGGCGAGATAGCCGGTGCGCTCCAGCACCGCCTCCAGGACGGTCGCCGGTCCCGCGCCGGACTCGACGACCGTACGGAGCTCCTCCATCAGCACGTTGAAGCGCTTGACAGCGTTGGTCGAGCGCGCGGCCATGCCGTACGCCTCGTCGACCCGGCGCAGCGCCTGCGCGAAGCTGATCTTCTCGCGCTGGGCGAGCGCGTCGACCATCGCCTCCGCGCGGTCGCCGATGCCACGCTTGGGGACGTTGAGGATGCGGCGCAGCGGGACGGAGTCCTCGGGGTTGGCCAGGACCCGCAGGTACGACAGGACGTCCCGGACCTCCTTGCGCTCGTAGAAGCGGACACCGCCGACGACCTTATAGGGCAGGCCGACGCGGATGAAGATCTCTTCGAAGACACGGGACTGGGCGTTGGTGCGGTAGAAGACGGCGACGTCGCCGGCCTTCGCCTCGCCCGCGTCCGTGAGGCGGTCTATCTCCTCGGCGACGAACTGGGCCTCGTCGTGCTCGGTGTCGGCGACGTAGCCGGTGATCGCCGCACCCGTACCCGCGTTGGTCCACAGGTTCTTGGGGCGGCGGGACTCGTTGCGCTCGATGACCGCGTTGGCGGCGGAGAGGATCGTCTGCGTGGAGCGGTAGTTCTGCTCCAGCAGGATCGTCGTCGCGTCCGGGTAGTCCTCCTCGAACTGGAGGATGTTGCGGATGGTCGCGCCGCGGAAGGCGTAGATCGACTGGTCGGCGTCACCCACGACGCACAGCTCGGCGGGCGGCAGGTCGGACCCGCCCGGCGGGACGTCGGCGTCCCCGGAGGCATGCTCGCCGGTGCCGACCAGTTCGCGCACCAGAGCGTACTGGGCGTGGTTGGTGTCCTGGTACTCGTCGACGAGGACGTGGCGGAAGCGGCGGCGGTAGTGCTCGGCGACGTCCGGGAAGGCGCGGAGCAGGTTGACCGTCGTCATGATCAGGTCGTCGAAGTCGAGGGCGTTCGCCTCACGCAGCCGCGACTGGTACAGCGCGTAGGCCTGGGCGAGGGTCTTCTCGAAGCCGTCGGTGGCCTGGGCGGCGAAGTCCTCCTCGTCGATCAGCTCGTTCTTGAGGTTGCTGATCTTGGCGCTGAAGGACTTCGGCGGGAAGCGCTTGGGGTCGAGGTCCAGGTCACGGCAGACCAGGGACATCAGGCGCTTGGAGTCGGCGGCGTCGTAGATCGAGAACGACGACGTGAAGCCGAGCCGCTTGCTCTCGCGGCGCAGGATGCGCACGCACGCGCTGTGGAAGGTCATGACCCACATGGCGTTCGCGCGCGGGCCGACGAGCTGCTCGACGCGCTCCTTCATCTCGCCCGCGGCCTTGTTGGTGAAGGTGATCGCGAGGATCTGCCCCGGGTGCACATGCCGCCCGCCGAGCAGGTGGGCGATGCGGTGGGTGAGCACACGGGTCTTGCCGGAGCCCGCACCGGCCACGATGAGCAGCGGCGAGCCGGAGTGGACAACGGCCGCGCGCTGGTTGTCGTTCAGCCCCTCCAGGAGCGCGGCGGGGTCGACGACGGGGCGCGGGGCGCCGTCGCGGTAGTAGGCGTCACGGCCGGCGCCGGCGCCGTCCGGAGGCAGGTCGAACTTCCCGCCGAACAGATCGTCCGGAATCGGCTCCGGAGCGTGGTCGTCCTCGGGCGGCGGCGGTTCCTCCGCACGGCCGCGGGGGGCCTGGAGGTCCGCCAGGAAGCTGTCGTCAAAGAGGCTGCTCATCGCTCTCCGAGTCTAGGGCGCCCCACCGACAATCCGTCGCCGCCCGGAAAACATCCCGGTCACGGACGACGTGGGCTACCCCACCCTCCCCTCTTAACTCTCCAGAATCATGCCATTACGGTACGCACTCGCCCTCAGCGCGGCCGAGCGCACCGATCCCTCACATGGACAAGTCACCCCACACCGCCCCCAATTGACCGCCGCCGGAGACCTTCCCTCCCAAGGTCACGAAAATGTATCGGGCATATCACCCACCAACCTTCACACGGGCCACACGAGTTGGCTACCGTGCCGGGCGGGCCGCAGGACCTTCACCGGCGAACGTCGCCGGGACCCGCGGCCCCCGCTGAGTCCGGCCCCCTGTGGTGCCGGAGCCGGGGACCCACCCGATCTTGGGGTGAATCGGCCCCCTCCCCTTGCGGAGGGACCGTAGGGCAGCCTTCCGAACCACCCGCCCGAACCCGACAGCTAACTCGGTAGGCGGATCCTGGAAGGAGCCCCCTCTTGGCGTCGCACCGCAAGTCGCGCCCCACGGGTACTCGCCTCGCCGGCATACGCACCCCCGCTCTGGCCACCGCCGCCCTCACCTCCGTGGCCCTGCTGTCCCAGTCGGCCCAGGCCGCCCCGTCGGCCGACCGGCCGAGCGTCGAGGAAGTGCAGAAGAAGGTCGACGACCTCTACCGCCAGGCGGAGTCGGCGACCGAGAAGTACAACGCCGCGAAGGAGCGGACCGGCGCGCAGCGCAAGCAGGTCGACGGCCTCCTCGACGACGTGGCGAAGCGCACGCAGGAACTCAACAAGGCCCGTGAGGAGCTGGGCACGTTCGCCGCGGCGCAGTACCGGACCGGCGCCGCCGCCCCCAGCACCGCCAGCCTCCTGCTCGCGGACTCCCCGCAGGACTACTTCGACCAGAACCAGCTGATGCACCGTCTGACCTCGCGTCAGAAGGTCGCGGTCGACGACTACGTCACCGAGCAGTCGGCGACGATGAAGAAGCGGCAGGAGGCCACCAGGAGCCTGGAGTCGCTCACCGAGTCGCAGGACGAGCTGCGCTCCGCCAAGTCCACCGTCCAGACGAAGCTGTCCACCGCGCGGGAACTGCTGTCCAAGCTGACGGCGGAGGAGAAGGCGCGGCTCGCGGCGATCGAGAAGCGCAAGCAGGAGGAGGCCGCGCGCCAGGCGGCCGAGCTCGCCCGGGAGCAAGCCGCGCGCCAGGCCGCCGCCGAGAAGGCGGCCCAGCAGGAGAGCTCCGCGTCACCGAGCCCGACGACGGGCACCTCCTCGTCCGGCACGTCCTCCTCCAGCACGTCCTCCTCGTACGCCACCCAGGCCGCCAAGGCGCTCGCCTTCGCCCGCGCCCAGATCGGCAAGCCCTACGTCTGGGGCGCGACCGGCCCCGGCTCCTACGACTGCTCGGGCCTGACCCAGGCCGCCTGGAAGGCCGCGGGCGTCTCCCTGCCGCGCACCACCTGGGACCAGGTCAACGTCGGAACCACGGTCTCCCTGGCCGACGCCCAGCCCGGCGACCTGATCTTCTTCTACGACGACATCAGCCACGTCGGCCTCTACATCGGCGACGGCATGATGATCCACGCCCCGAAGCCCGGCGCGTACGTCCGCGAGGAGTCGATCTACTACGCCGGCTCGTCGATCATCCACAGCGTGGTGCGCCCGGTCTGAGCGGGTTTTCGTCCTTAGCATCGGTCCATGCCCGGCACTCCCCTCCCCCGCCCCTGGTGGACACGGCATCCGCCGGTGGCCGGAGCCGCCGTCATGGCGACCGGCATCGTGTCGGTGGGGCTGCACCTGACGGGCCACGAGGTCCTGTCCGAGGTCGTCCTCGTGGTGGCCTGTATCGCCTGGCTGGTGCTCGCCGCGGGCCTGGCCATGGACCTGGCCGTGGGGCCGGCGCGCGAGCGGGGGCGCTGGGCGACCGGCGCGCGTACGGCAGACGCACTCACCTCCGCGACCGCCACCACGGTTCTCGGGACCCGTTTCTCGGCGCTCTCCTGGCATGCCCTCGCCGAGGCGCTGCTCGCTCTGGCAGCCGCGCTCTGGGCGGTGCTGCTGATTCTCGTCGTACGGCAGCGGGTCGTACGACAGCGGGCGGAGGACCGGCCCACGTCCGGGGAGGTGTTCCTGCCGTGCGTGGCCACGGAGGGCGTCGCCCTGCTGTGCGCCACGCTGGCCGGGGCCGAGGCGACCGCCTGGCTCGCGCACACCGGACTGGTGCTGTTCTGGCTGGGGCTCGCGCTCTACGCCCTCGCACTGGGCCGGTTCGACGCACGGCAGCTGGTCGAGGGCGCCGGGGACCACTGGATCGCGGGCGGCGCGCTCGCCCTCGCGGCGCTGACCGGGGCGAAACTGATCGCCGCCGACAGCCCCCGCCTGTATCTGTGGAACGACGACGACAGCGACGTCCTGCGCTCCTCGACGATCGCGCTGATCGCCCTCGCCCTGGCGAGCTACGTCGTCCTGCTGGGCGCCGAGCTGCTCCGGCCCCGGCTGCGCTACGACGTACGCCGCTGGGCGACGGTGTACCCGATGGGACTGACGGCGGCGGCGACGCTCGTGGTCGCCGCCGCCGTCGGGGTCCCGTGGCTGACGGGCACCGGTCAGGTGCTGGTGTGGGTCGCCGTCGCGGTGTGGATCGCGGTGGTGGCCGGCGCGGTCGCGGCGACCCGCGCGCGGATCAGGTCCAGAGCAGCGCGATGAAGATGTTCGCCACGGTCAGCAGGCCCACCAGGCCGAAGAACCGCTTGTCCACCGTCTCCTCGTCCCGCTGCACGTAGACCAGCGCGAGGATCACGATCAGCAGCGCCAGCTTCACGCCGATCTTGATGTTGTTGACGTGATGACCGTCGGCCTCGTTGAGCCCGACCAGGATCACGCCCGTGACCAGCATGGTCAGCGCGCCGTGCAGCATCGCGGGGACGAAGCGGGCGGTGCCCCGGCCCATCGCCTTCATCTGGGTGAGAAAGCCGCCCAGGAGGGAGGCGATGCCGATGATGTGCAGGCCGACGAAGACCTGGATGAGTACGTCCATGGTTCCGGAGCCTAATGAGCCCCGCGGCCGGTGCCGCTCTTCACCCCCGCTTCCCGGAGTCGCGGCCACGGTGGCGGTGGCGGTGGTGCGGCAGTCGCGGTGGTGCGGCAGTCGCGGTCGCATATATGCATCGCCCGCATAGCACCCCCGCGCCCTCGCGCGCCCTGGAACCGCCGCTTCGGTCAGCGCGCCGCGCGAAGGAGACCGCTCCGAATCCGAATTCCTGTCACATGTGGTCACCGCGCGGTCGTGTGCCGCCTTTTCCGTACATGCGTTACCAGGACGACACCGCCAGGTTTAGCGTCCTCGACCAGGTGACCGGTCCCCACCGCCGCCCGGGCCTCGGGCGGCAGCCGGACACCACCGCAGAGAAAGACCGGCGGCGGTCCGCTCCCCCTGTGCCGGCCGCCGCCGGTCGTGCGCCCGCGCACCTCCGCGGTTTCGACGAAAGGACGGACGGTCCAGGTGGCAGCGCAGCACAGCAAGCCCCGCAAGCCCCGAGAACGCTCGCTCGGCGGCCATACCGCGGTCCGTACGGCGGCGACGCTCGCTCTGGCGAGCGCGGCGACCGCGACGGGTTTCGACGGCACCGGCAACGCCGAGCCACAACTGACGCCGACCCAGGTCAAGGCCCGGGTGGACAAGCTGTACCAGGAGGCGGAGATCGCCACGGAGAAGTACAACGGGGCGAAGGAGAAGGCGGACGCCGCCGAACGGCGGCTGAGCACCCTGCGCGACCGGTCGGCCCGCACGGAGCGGAAGCTCGGCTCGGCCCGCAACGCCCTCGGCTCGATCGCCACCGCCCAGTACCGCAGCGGCGGCCTCGACCCCGCGCTCCAGCTCGCGCTCTCCAACGACCCCCGCCAGTACCTGGAGGGCGCCGAGTTCGCCGAGCGCGCGGGCGACCGCCAGTCCCAGGCCGTCACGCTCGTACGCGGACAGCTCGGCGAGATCGAGCGCCTGCGCGGCGCCACCCGCGTCGAACTGGCCTCGCTCAGGTCCCGGCAGGCCGAGCTGAAGCGCCAGAAGAAGACCATCACCGGCAAGCTGGACGAGGCACGCAAGCTCCTGTCCCGCCTCACGGCACAGGAACGGACGCTGGCGACGGCGGACGGCATCGGACACGCCTCGCGCTCGGCCTCGGACGCCCGCGGCGCCCTGACCGCCCCCGGTCCGGCACCGGCCGCCAACTCCCGTGCCGCGGCGGCCGTTTCCTACGCGCACCAGAAGCTCGGCAGCCCCTACGTGTGGGGCGCAACGGGCCCCAACGCCTTCGACTGCTCGGGCCTCGTCCAGGCCGCCTACCGCTCCGCCGGCATCTCCCTCCCCCGCACGACCTACGCCCAGATCAACGCGGGCCACCGCGTCTCGCGTTCCGAACTCGCCCCGGGCGACCTGGTCTTCTTCTACTCCGGCATCAGCCACGTCGGCATCTACGTCGGCAACGGCCAGATGATCCACGCCCCGAACCCGTCGGCCCCGGTCCGCCTGGCCCCGATCGACCAGATGCCGTTCGCCGGGGCCGCGCGGGTGGCGTGAGAGCTGCCCGAGCGCTCAGAAGCCGTACACCGGCCGCCGCATTCGACCGGCGAGAGCATCGCGGGCGAGATCGAGGGCAACCTGACAGCTCAACTCCGCGCCGGACACGGGAGCCCGCGCGACCGGCACCGAGCCGGAATCGGGGTTCCGCGGAACGTGACGACACCAGGCGGCCCAGGCGTCCTCAGCAACGGTGAACCGGGATCGTTGGGGGCCGAGCTTCGAGTCCCGGACGTGGATGGCACTGGGGCGCAGGGCGACTCAGCTGACTGTAGGCGCGCCTACCGGACGCTCACACCAGCCGCCGAGCCGTGGCCCACCGCGTCAGCTCGTGCCGGTTGGAGAGCTGGAGCTTTCTGAGGACCGCCGAGACGTGGGACTCGACCGTCTTGACGGAGATGTAGAGCTGCTTGGCGATCTCCTTGTAGGCGTAGCCGCGGGCGATGAGGCGGAGGACCTCGCGTTCGCGCTGGGTGAGGCGGTCCAGGTCCTCGTCGACCGGCGGGGCGTCGGTGGAGGCGAAGGCGTCGAGGACGAAGCCGGCCAGGCGCGGGGAGAAGACGGCGTCGCCCTCCTGGACACGGAAGATCGAGTCGACCAGGTCGGTGCCGGTGATGGTCTTGGTGACGTAGCCGCGGGCGCCGCCGCGGATCACGCCGATCACATCCTCCGCGGCGTCCGAGACGGACAGGGCGAGGAAACGGACGGGCCGCTCGGTGTCGGCGCTCAACGGGGCGCAGCGGCGCAGCACTTCGACACCACCGCCGCCGGGGAGGTGCACGTCGAGGAGCACCACCTCGGGGCGGGTCGCGGTGATCACCGTGACCGCCTGGTCGACGTCCGCGGCCTCGCCGATGACCTCGACTCCGGTCTGCTCGGTCTGGCCGATCTCGGCCTGGACGCCCGTACGGAACATACGGTGGTCATCGACGAGGACCACGCGTACGTGCCGCTCCCCTGACGCGCCGGTCCCGGCCGCCTCCGCCGCTCCCACCGTGCCGTTCGCCTCGGTCGCGTCGCTCATGCCGTCTTCTCCGCTCTCTCCATCTCCAGTTCGACCTCGGTGCCACCGCCTGGTACGGCACGCAGCCGCGCCGTACCACCGTTGCGCTCCATGCGGCCGATGATCGATTCTCTGACCCCCATGCGGTCGGCGGGTATCGCGTCGAGGTCGAAGCCCGGTCCGCGGTCGCGGACGGACACGAAGACCGTCCTGTCCTCGACCTCGGCGTAGACCTGCACGGCACCGCCCTCGCCACCGTACTTGGCGGCGTTCACCATCGCCTCGCGCGCGGCCTGCATCTGTGCGCTGGTCCTCTCGTCGAGCGGGCAGTCGCCGACCACGACGACCTCGATGGGGACGCCGTGTTTGTCCTCGACCTCGGCGGCCGTGCGCCGTACCGCGTCGGCGAGGGTGGCCGGCTCGTCCTCTTCCTCCTTGCCGGTGCCCTCGGGCCGGTAGAGCCAGGTGCGCAGGTCGCGCTCCTGGGCGCGGGCGAGGCGGCGCACCTCGTTCGCGTTCTCCGCGTTGCGCTGGATCAGGGTCAGGGTGTGCAGCACGGAGTCGTGGACGTGGGCGGCGACCTCGGCGCGCTCCTGGGCGCGGATGCGCATCAGGCGTTCCTGGGACAGGTCCTGGGACATGCGGACCAAGTAGGGGCCGGCGAGGAGCGTTATGCCGACGAGGACGGCGAGGGCGGCCTGGAGGACCGCGCCGAGCTGGGCGGTGCCCTGGAGGACGACGATGCCGGAGACGCCGGCGGTGACGAGCAGGACGCCCGCGCCCGCGCGCAGGAACGTGAGGGTGCGGCGCCGGCGCCCGGCCTCGACCCAGCGGGCCCGGCGGGCGTTGTCCGCCTGGCGCCAGACGAGGGCGACGCCCGCGGCGACGAGGACGGCCGGGACGAGGTAGGCCTTGGCCGCGCCGCTCAGGTTGACGCTGCCGACGAAGACCACGGCGACGACGACCATGAGGAGCAGGGCGACGATCTGGCCCTTGTCCGGTTTGCGGGTGACGAGTCTGCGGCGGCCGTCGGGCAGCGTCTCGGTGCCGACGAAGGACGGGGGCTTCTGGTCGCCGACGCCGCCGACTCCGAGGGGCACGAAGAACCAGAACGCGGCGTACAGCAGCGCGCCGAGGCCATGGGCCATGAACAGGCCGACGAACGCGAGCCGCACCCAGACCACGGGCAGCCCGAGATGCCCGGCGAGGCCCCGCGCCACTCCGCCGAGCCAGCGACCGTCGCTACTGCGGTAGAGCTTGCGCGGTGGCCGCGGGTCGTCGAGGGGTGCTGCTGCGGCTTCCGGCATGTCCACGATGGTCACACGGCGGGCGCGACGGGGGCATCAGGGTGTATCCCCGAGACTCCCCTGATCTTCGGGTAACGGGCCGTCGAACGCCTCCCCCGCGCCGTCTCAGGGCCGAAATCAGGGTTCGGCCAGGGTCGTACCGGCTCCCGTCGCGGCGCCTCGCCCGTCACCATGGACGCATGACAGATCACGACCGCGCCGCGACGGGTCCGGGACCCGGCTCCGGCCCGCGCCCCGCCTCGGGCGCCGGGCCGGCGGATGCCGCGGGCGCCGCGGCACCGGGCTCCCCGGGCTCACCGGCCTCCCCGGCCGGGGATTCCGGTGACGCGGCGGGCGACGCCCCGGCCCTGCGCAGGTTCCGCCGCGACCGGCGCCACAAGATGGTCGCGGGCGTGTGCGCGGGGCTCGGGCGGCACACCGACATGGACCCCGTGATCTTCCGCATCACCCTGGCCGTGCTCGCCGCGACGGGCGGGATCGGCCTCATCTTCTACGGGTTCGCCTGGCTCTTCGTGCCGTACGAGGACGAGGAAGAGAACGAGGTCCGCAAGCTGCTGACCGGCCGGGTGGACGGGCAGGCGCTCGCGGGCGTCCTGTTCGCCCTGGTCGGCTGCTGGGTGTTCCTGACGATGCTGAGAAACGGCGGCGTGCTCACATTCGGTGCCGTCCTCTCTCTGCTGCTCGCGGGCGCGGGCTACTGGTCGCAGCGGCGCGACGCTCCCGACACCGACCCCTCCGCGCCCTCCGGTCCGCGCTCGAACCGAGTGAACCGGGGCAACCCCATAGCCGCCCAGGCCGCGGCCGACGCCCCGCCCGAGGCGCAGGCTCCGCCGGTCCCGGCGTCCTACCCCTCCTGGTGGCGCGACCCCATCGTCAAGGACGGCACCCATGTCGGTGGCACCGGTTATCTGTGGGGCCCCCAGAATCCCCGTGACCGGGACATCGCGGCGGCCGTCAACATCGGTCTCGGCAGAACCGGCCGCCGCGAAGAGCGCCCGCCGAGTCCTCACCCCGCGCCGCGGAGGGCGCGCGGCCCGCGCTGGATAGGCGGGTGGGTCTTCCTGCTCGCCCTCGCGGCGGGCGGCCTGGGCACGCGCCTGGCGTGGGACACGCATCCGGTGGGCACGAGCATGCAGATCGGCCTGGCCTGCGCGCTGGCCGTCTTCGGCCTCGGTATAGCCGTCAGCGCGTTCCTGGGCCGGACCGGAGCCGGGTCGGTTTTCCTGGCGATGCTCACGGCGGCCCTGCTGGCGGCCACGGCGGCCGTGCCCCAGGACATCAGCACGCACTGGATACGCACGACATGGCATCCGGCGGCGGCGAGCGACGTGCACGGGAAGTACGACCTCGGGACCGGCGTCGGCACCCTGGACCTGACCGGGGTGCGTGTCGGACGGGGGCAGACCGTACGGTCCGGGGCCGAGGTGGGTGTGGGCCGGCTGCGGGTGATCGTGCCGCCCGACGTGGCCGTGCGGATGAGCATCGACGTCGGCGTGGGCGACGTCCGGTTGCCGGGGGACAACGGGAAGGACGTGGACGTGAAGCCTGGGAGACACGAGGAGGTGACGCTTGCTCCGACGACGGGCGGACGGCGCGCCGGGACGCTCGACCTCGGCATACGGGTCGGCATGGGGCAGGTCGAGGTGAGCCGTGCTGCGTCATGAGTTCCAGCCGGGCCGGCTCGTCGCCGGCCTGAGCCTCACCGGAACCGGCGCCCTCTACGCCGGTGCGGCGAGCGGGCTGTGGGACGTGCCCTGGTTCACCGCGGTCCCTCTGGTCGTGGGCGGCCTGTTCCTCGCGGGCGCGACGGGTCTCGTGGCCCGGGGCATACGCAGGGGACGGCGCGGGGCGGGGCGTACGGACGCGGCCGGGGACACTGCCGGGGACGCCACCGGGGCCGACGCGCCCGGCTGACCCGCCGGTCGCCGCCGACGGCGGCCGGAAGCTATCGGTAGTCGCCCGAGCGACGGCGGCGCCTGCCACGCAGGGCCGAGTCAAGGGAGAGGTAGGGGGTGCCGGCGAGGACGAGGGGTAGCCAGGCCATCAGGTAGGCGAGGTCGTTGCCGTAGTAGTAGGGGTCGGAGGCCCAGCTCACCGTCAGCCACAGGCTGAGCGAGATCAGCGCGCCGCCGAGCGCGGCGAGGCGGCCGAGCAGGCCGATCAGGATGCCGATGCCGACGGCGAGTTCGCCGAAGGCGATGGCGTAGCCGAAGTTGACGGGGCTCTTCAGGGCCAGGTCGACCAGGGCCGGGATGGCCGAGGAGTCCCGGACCGAGCGCATGGTCTCGCCGATCGAACCGGCGCCGGAGGCCTTCATGAAGGCGCTGTCGGTGAGCTTGTCCAGCCCGGCGTAGACGAAGGTGACGCCGAGGAAGATCCGCAGCGGGAGAAGGGCGTAGCGGGCGAGGTTGTCACGCCAGTCCCGCCGGTCGCCGTCCAGGTAGGGGGTGTGCGTGTCCGTACGAATGCTGTGAGTCATCGCTCCCTGCCACCTCTCACCGCGTCCCGTGACCCCTCAACAGTTCATACGTACGACAGACGGATTCGGCTCAATCCTTTCCCGGTCCGAATTCGCCGAGATCGGCGAGGGGCAGGTGCTGACCCGCGCGCGAGGGCTATTCGGTCACCTCGATCGCGCACCGTTCGGTGGCGATGCCGGCCGCCGTGACCACCTGCACCTCGACCCGGCCGGGGTCGACGTCGGCCGGGACGGGGACGGTGAGGACGGCGTCGGTTGGGTTGCTGAAGCCGCCGGTGACGGGGATCAGGGGGACGTGGACGTCGACCGCGCCGATGCGGACGACCAGGCGGGAGAGGTGGTCGGCGCTCTGGGCGCCGGGCGGGACGAAGCCGGCGCCGCGGATCTCGATGTCGTCGCCGGTGCGGATCGGGCCGTCGAGGTCACCGGCCTCGCGGGCGCGGACGACGGACAGGATCACGGGGCGGCCGCCCTCCGCGTACTTGCCGGCCAGGTAGGTCGCGGCCGAGACGAGGACCAGCAGCGCGAGCCCCCAGGGCAGGTCGGGCAGTTGGTCGGGGCGGCGGGCCAGCCGGACCGCGGCGAAGACCAGGGCGACGGCGCCGATCACGACGTACTGGATGTCGGTGAAGGTGCCGCGGCCGGAGTCGTCGGTCAGCAGGTCGGCCGCGCGTGGCCGGTGGGCGCGTACCTTCTGCAGCCGCTGGCCGAGGACCCGTACGGCGACCACGCGTCGGACGAGGACCGCGATGCCGCAGACCACGGCGAGCACGGTGACGATGCCTGCGCCGCGGGCGAGGTCGAGGCCGGAGATCAGCGCGTCGCGTTCGCGGTGGCCGGAGGCGGCGGCGAGGCGGCCGGCCAGGAGCAGCACCGCGTAGGCCACGAACAGCACCCAGGCCGCCGCGACAGTACGGGAGGTGGACATGCGGTTGTCCTCGCCGATGACGGGGGCGAGTGCCCCGCCGCGGGCGCGGTGGAACCACGAGGCGGCGGTCAGCGCGCCGGCCGTCACCAGCGCGGCGAGCAGACCCGCGGTGCGCGCGCTGCTCCAGCCCGCGCCGATCGCGGTCAGCGCCTGTCCCAGCAGCAGGAGGACGACGGCCGCCCACACGACGTACAGCGTGCGCTGCCAGAGACGGGCGAGCCAGGCGTCGCCCTCGGCGCGGCCGTGCGCGGTGACGGTGCCGGCGGTCTGCGTCAGTTCGGCGGAGACCCACTGCCGGGAGGCGGAGGCCGAGTGTGCCACCGCCGCCGGGAGGCCCTGTCCGGCCGCGAACTCGTCGCGCTTGCGCAGGAATTCGGCAACCGCCCGCCGGTGTCCCTCGCGTGCGCCGTGCGGGCAGTCCCCGCAGGTGCAGCCGCCCTCGTGGGCGCGCGCCCGCGCACCCTGTCCTGCTTCCTGCACCGCCACGCCCGCCGCCCGCCTTCCGTACGCCCCCGCGCAACTCCCGTGTGATGAAAGCGAATTGTGCCCCATGGCGTACCGCTCGCGTTCGGTAGGTGGTCACCCCGGGTGAAGCCGGGGTGCCGCGTTGACGCGCACGCACCCCGTCCGGCCCCTCGAACACCTCCGCTCCGGCTAGCTGAGCAGTTCGGGCTCGCTGCGGCTGATGTCCCGCCACAAGGGCTGGTAGTTGATCCACGCCACGAGGTCGCCGCCGAGCTGTTCGCGGGTGGCCTCGGCCAGCTTGTGGTCGATGAGGACCGGGCGTCCGGCCGCCCGCGCCGCCAGCTGTACCTGGCAGGACCGCTCCATCGACAGGAACCACCAGGCCGCGGCGTCCACCGAGTCGCCGACCGTCAGCAGCCCGTGGTTGCGCAGGACGAGCGCCTTGCCGGAGCCGAGCGCGGCGGCTGTCCGACGGCCCTCCTCGGCGTCGACGTTGACCCCGGTGTAGGTGTCGTAGAGGGCCTGGTCCTCGTAGAAGGCGCAGCTCTCCTGGGTGATGGGTTCGAGGAGTTCGCCGAGGGCGGCGAGCGCGCGGCCGTGCACGGAGTGGCAGTGGGCGACGGCGACGACGTCGGGGCGGGCGGCGTGGACCGCCGCGTGGACGGTGAACGCGGCCTGGTTGACGTGGTAGCGGCCCTCGATCACCTGGCCGTCCTGGTTGGCCAGTACGAGATCGCCGACGGTGACGTGCCGGAAGGGCATCCCGAAGGGGTTCACCCAGAAGCAGTCGCTGTACTCCGGGTCGCGTGCGGTGATGTGTCCGGACACCCCGTCCTCGAATCCGGCCCGGCCGAAGATCCGCAGCGCACCGGCGAGACGTTCCTTGCGGTGGCGTCGTTCGTCGTCGAGCGACTCGTACCGCGGCGGCATCGCGAACCGCAGCTGATCGGTGGGCAGGGGCGGGGGTGGCGGGGGCCAGCTGGGCCCGTGCATAGGTCCTCCAGCACTGGATCTCCTGTACGGGGCGGAAGTTACCGCCGGTCCGGACGACAGGACAGCGCTATTGCACAAAGGTGACGCACGCAGCACAACGGGCGTACGCGAAAGAGGTGGAACGGCCGTGACCGTTCCACCTCTTTCAGACCGACCTCACCGACCCGATGGGGGCCGGGACTACTCCCACTCGATGGTGCCCGGGGGCTTCGAGGTGACGTCGAGGACGACGCGGTTGACGTCGCGGACCTCGTTGGTGATCCGGGTCGAGATGCGGGCCAGGACGTCGTACGGCAGACGCGTCCAGTCGGCGGTCATCGCGTCCTCGGAGGAGACCGGACGCAGGACGATCGGGTGGCCGTAGGTGCGGCCGTCGCCCTGGACGCCGACGGAGCGGACGTCCGCGAGCAGGACCACCGGGCACTGCCAGATGGCGCGGTCGAGGCCGGCCGCGGTCAGCTCCTCGCGGGCGATGGCGTCGGCGTCGCGCAGCAGGTCCAGGCGCTCCTTGGTGACCTCGCCGACGATGCGGATGCCGAGGCCCGGGCCCGGGAACGGCTGGCGCTGGACGATCTCCTCGGGCAGGCCCAGCTCCTGGCCGACCATCCGGACCTCGTCCTTGAACAGCTTCCGCAGGGGCTCGATGAGCTGGAACTCGAGGTCCTCGGGGAGGCCGCCGACGTTGTGGTGCGACTTGATGTTCGCGGTGCCGGTGCCGCCGCCGGACTCGACGACGTCCGGGTACAGGGTGCCCTGGACCAGGAACTCGACCGCCGGGCCCTCGTCGGCGATGATCTCGGCCTGCGCCTGCTCGAAGACGCGGATGAACTCGCGGCCGATGATCTTCCGCTTCTCCTCGGGGTCGGAGACCCCGGCGAGCGCCTTGAGGAAGCGCTCCTCGGCGTCGACGACGACGAGCTTGACGCCGGTCGCGGCGACGAAGTCCTTCTCGACCTGCTCGGTCTCGCCCTTGCGCATCAGGCCGTGGTCGACGTAGACGCAGGTCAGCTGGTCGCCGATGGCGCGCGCGACGAGGGCGGCGGCGACGGCGGAGTCCACGCCGCCGGACAGACCGCAGATGGCGCGCTTGTCGCCGACCTGCTCGCGGATCGCGGCGACCTGCTCATCGATGACGTTGCCGGTCGTCCAGTCCGGCTTCAGGCCGGCACCGCGGTACAGGAAGTGCTCCAGCACCTGCTGGCCGTGCGTGGAGTGCATGACCTCGGGGTGGTACTGGACGCCGTACAACTTCTTCTCGTCGTTCTCGAAGGCGGCGACCGGGACCACGTCCGTGGACGCGGTGACGGCGAAGCCCTCGGGGGCGGCGGAGCAGGCGTCGCCGTGCGACATCCACACGTGCTGCTCGGCCGGGGTGCCCTCGAAGAGCGTGGAGGAGGGCTTGGAGACGACGAGGTCGGTACGGCCGTACTCGCGGGCTCCGCTGTTGTCGACGGTGCCGCCGAGGACCTGTGCCATCAGCTGGAAGCCGTAGCACATGCCGAAGACGGGGACGCCGGCCTCGAAGAGCGCGCGGTCCAGGCGGGGGGCGCCCTCCTCGTACACGGACGAGGGGCCGCCGGAGAGGATGATCGCCGCGGGGTTCTTGGCGAGCATCTCCTCGACCGGCATGGTGCTCGGCACGATCTCGCTGTAGACCCGCGCCTCGCGGACGCGACGGGCGATGAGCTGGGCATACTGCGCGCCGAAGTCGACGACCAGGACGGTGTCGGGAGTGGCGGCAGCAGAAGTCGCTGATGACACGGGGTGCCTTCCGGCGGTGGGGCAGGGGGTCTGTGGTTCCGATTCTAACGGGGTGGCCGTCGGACCGGTCCCGGCTCAGTGGGCTCCGCCCCGGACCCCGGCCGCACGCCGTGGCATACTGCCCCCATGCTCACGCAGACGACCTTCCTCTTTACCTATGGCAACCGGCCCACCGGCTGCCATGGTCGTGCTGCTTGAGCAACTGACAAGCGACTTCCCAGGCGCCCCGGGCCGACAAGGTCCGGGGCGCCTTGCGTTTTCCGTGATCTGTCGCCGCGGGGACATCGACAAGGAGCCCCCGACATGAGCAGCACCGCCATCGCCACTGCCACCGCCACGGCCACCGCCACCGAGAAGACCGGCGCCCGTACCGCCGAGGCCGCCGCAACGATCAGCGACGCACGCGAGCGCATGGACGCGCTGGACGACCGGATCATCGGGCTCGTGCAGGAGCGGATGGCCGTGTCCGCGGTGATCCAGGAGGCCCGGATCACCTCCGGAGGCCGACGCGTGAACCTCTCCCGCGAGACGGAGATCCTCACTCACTTCCGGGACGCCCTCGGCCGGCCCGGCACCGCCCTCGCGATGACGCTCCTCGAACTGTGCCGGGGTCGCGTCTGAGTCGCATCTGAGTTCGGTCCCGCTCTCACTCGTACGGCGCGTGACCGGCTCGCGGACCCTTCGTTGGTCCCGTTGTCCGTGCCAGCCAGGGGCGGGCCCGAAAGAACCACGCGTGGATCGCTGGGGCGATGAGACGTGCGGATCGTGCCGTACGTCGTGGGACCTCGTTCCAGGGAAGTGACCGGACGGCAGGGGACAGCAGCCCGGTCATCCAAGAGAACCGGCCGGCTCCGGGGACGCCCGGGGCCGTCCGGCGGAAACTGGCAAGTCCAGCCAGTACAGCAACGATCACCGAAGGGCCCCGCCACGGGGCCCTTCGTCATGTCCGCACCGCCTCGGACATCAGCGCGCACTCCTGTGACCCGGCCCACATAAAAGTCCCGTGAGAACCGGCGCAACCTTTCACCGCCCTCGCTGATCAAACGTGCAGGAACAAGGGCCACTCCCGCAGCCGCCACGCGGAGGCCTCCCCTACCACTCGTACCGAGGTCTTCATGAATGTTCGCCGTGTCATGGCCGCGGCAGCCGCAACGGCTGCCATAGCCCCCGTCGCCCTGCTGTCCGCGCCCGCCGCGTTCGCCGAAGACCCGGCGCCGCTCACCTCCGTGAGCGAGTCGGCGTCGACCGGGACGAGCGTGTCGCCCTCCACGTCGGAGTCGGTCGACCCCTCGACCTCCACCTCCCCGTCCACCTCCGTCGACCCGTCAACCTCCACCCTGCCGAACGACCCCCCGTCGAACAGCACGTCGGCGTCCCCGAGCACGAGCGCCAGCGAGTCCCCCGTGCCGTCGGTGCCGGCCGAGCCGAGCGAGGAGCCGACGGACCCCGACGTCCCGTACTGCGACGAGCTCGACCAGAACTTCGACGACGCCAAGGTGTCCGCCGACATCAAGGGTCTGCCGGGCAAGATCGTCGCGGGCGACGGCTTCCACAACTTCAAGCTGACCGTCACCAACCAGTCCGACATCGACGTGAAGGAAGTCGCCTTCTACGCCGAGGTCGAGAACTACGAGCTCGACGAGTCGAAGTTCCTGAGCCAGTACGTCGACCTGGAGTTCAAGAACCCCGAGACCGGTTCCTGGGACCGCATCGGCTCCGACGACTGGGCCGGCGACTACTTCTTCGGCGTGGACAAGCTGAAGTCGGGCGCGAGCCAGTCGGTCAGCCTGCGCGTCGGCATCGACGCCAAGGCCCCTGCCGGTGACGCCTACTCCTTCGGCTCCGGTGCCTACCTCGACAACATCGAGGGCCAGGACTGCATCGCCGAGGGCTGGGCCCAGTACGACTTCCAGGTCCTGAAGGCCGGCAGCAAGAACCCCAGCCCGGGTGACGCCACCCCGAGCGACAAGGGCGGCAAGCCCTCGGTGAAGAAGCCCCAGGGTGACCTCTCCGAGCTGCCGACCGGCAACCTCGCCGAGACCGGTTCCAGCTCCGCGCTGCCCGTCCTCGGCCTCGTCGGCGGTGTCGCCGTCGTCGCCGGTGCGGGTGCGGTGTTCGCGGTGCGCCGTCGCAAGGCTGCCGCCGGCGCCTGAACCACGGCGTGCGTGACACGCCGGACATGAGGAAGGACCTGCGCTCGGAGGGGGGCGCAGGTCCTTCTTCGTGTCACCGCCGGCCAGGGCAGCCGTACGTCACTTCTTCGGCGGCACCGCCGGTATCCCCAGGAACGGCAGCCGCAGCGCGCCGAAGGCGTCCGCCGGGACCGCCGGGTCGCTGGGCTCCACCGGCTTGAGACGCTCGTACGCCTGCCCCTGCGCCGGGCGCGGGTCCGCCTCGCCCTTGTTGGGCCAGTACGACATCGCCCGCTCGGCCTGCGCCGTGATGGTCAGCGACGGGTTGACGCCCAGGTTCGCCGACACCGCCGCCCCGTCGACCACGGAGATGCCCGGGTGGCCGTACAGCCGGTGGTAGGCGTCGATGACGCCCGTCTCGCGCGAGGCGCCGACGGGGCAGCCGCCGAGGAAGTGGGCGGTCAGCGGGGTGCCCATGAGCTCGCCGATGTTGCTGCCGGCGAAGCCGTTGATCTCCTCGGCGAGGATGGTCGCGGCCTCCGTGGCCGCCTTGATCTGCTGGGGGTTGGGCGCGCCGTGACCCTGGCGTGCGGTCAGCAGCCCCTTGCCCACGCCCTTCGGCTTCAGGTACGTCGTCAGGGAGTTGTCCAGGGACTGCATCACCAGGCCGATGATGGTCTTCTCCGACCAGCGGTGGTTGGAGAGCGAGCGGACCACCTGGACCGGGTGCCGGACCGCGTTCGCCAGCCAGCCCAGGACGCGGGAGGAGCCCTCCGCGTACGGGACCTGGAGGATGGTGAGGCCGCCCATCGAGTTCGAGCCCTTGCCGTAGCGGACCGGCTCGATGTGCGTGTTCTCGTCGGGGTGGATCGAGGACGTGATGGCCACGCCGCGCGTGAAGTCGGCCTTCGCCGCGCCGTGCGCCTTGCGATAGCGGCGGTCACTGGTCTGCGCGCCCACGAGCGCCTCGGAGTTGGTCCGGGTCAGCGCACCCAACCGCTCGGATACGTAGGGCAGTTGGCCGTTCGCCTTCATGCGGTGCAGCAGGGTCTGCGTGCCGTAGGTGCCTGCGGCCAGGACGACGCGGCGGGCGGTGAAGGTGCGCCCGGCGCTCTTCTTCGCGTCGGTCGGCAGGGTGGCCACCGCGTAGCCGCCCCGCGAGTCGTCGGTGAGGGAGACCACCGTCGTCATGGGGTGGACGACCGCGCCCGCCTTCTCGGCGAGGTACAGGTAGTTCTCGTTGAGGGTGTTCTTCGCGCCGTGCCGGCAGCCCGTCATGCACTCGCCGCACTCGGTGCAGGCGTTGCGGGACGGTCCGGCGCCGCCGAAGTACGGGTCGTCGACCTGGCCGCCCGGCTTAGCCTTCGTCTCACCGTCGGCGTCCTTGCCGTCGCCGAAGAAGACGCCGACCGGCGTCATGTGGAAGGTGTCGGCCACGCCCATCCGCTCCGCCGCCGCCTTCAGGTGCACGTCGGACGGGGTCACGGTAGGGTTGAGCCGTACGCCGAGCATGCGCTGGGCCTGGTCGTAGTACGGCTTCAGCTCCTCCTGCCAGTCGGTGATGTCCTTCCACTGGGGGTCCTCGAAGAACGGCTTCGGCGGTACGTAGAGGGTGTTGGCGTAGTTGAGCGAGCCGCCGCCGACCCCGGCGCCCGCCAGCACCATCACGTTGCCCAGCAGATGGATGCGCTGGATGCCGTACAGGCCGAGCTTCGGGGCCCAGAGGTAGTTCTTCAGGTCCCAGGAGTTCTTGGGGAGCGCGGCGCGGGTGAAGCGGCGGCCGGCCTCCAGCACGCCCACCCGGTAGCCCTTCTCGGTCAGCCGGAGGGCGGTGACGGAGCCGCCGAAGCCCGAGCCGACGACGATGACGTCGTAGTCGTAACCGTCGTCGTGAACGTCGTCATGAACGCCGTCGTGCCCGTCATCGTCCCGGGCCTGGACAGACTTCTCCTGCGACACGTGCTCTCCTCGTCGAGAACGGGGGGGGATCTGGCTGGCTAGCGGAGGCGGAACGCCTTCATGAGCCGGAGGCTGCGGCTCATCAGCGCGGCGTACTTCTCGTCGTCGAGACCGAGGGACGGAGCCATCGGCAGCAGACGCTGATGGGCGACCGTCTGGGCCTCGGTGTACTTGAGGATGCCCTCGGAGCCGTGCCGGCGGCCGAGGCCGGAGTCCTTCATGCCGCCCATGGGTGACTGGACGCTGCCGTAGGCGGGGGCGTAGCCCTCGTTGACGTTGACGGTGCCGGTGCGCAGCCGGGCGGCGACCTCGCGGGCCCGGCGGGCGTTTTTCGTCCAGACGGAGGAGTTCAGGCCGTACGCCGTGGAGTTGGCGGCCTCGATCGCTTCGTCGACGCTGGTGAAGCGGTAGATGGAGACGACGGGGCCGAAGGTCTCCTCCTCGCACACGGTCATCGGGGCCTCGACGCCGTCGAGGATCGTGGGCTCGAAGAAGTACGGACCGATGTCGGGGCGCGCCACACCGCCGGCGACGACCGTGGCGCCCTTGGCCACGGCGTCCTCCACGTGCCGCTTGACGGTCTCCAGCTGCCGCTCGCCGACCAGCGAGCCCATGTCGGCGCCGTAGGCGAGGGAGGTGCCGAGCCGCATGGCCTTCGTGCGGGCGGCGAAGCGTTCGAGGAACGTGTCGGCGATCGACTCGTGGACGTACAACCGCTCGATGGAGATGCAGAGTTGGCCCGCGGAGGAGAAGCAGGCGCGGACGGCGCCCGCGGCGGCCTTCTCGATGTCGGCGTCCTCCAGGACCAGCATGGCGTTCTTGCCGCCGAGTTCGAGGGAGACGCCGACGAGCCGCGCACTGGCGGCCTGGGCGACCTCGCGGCCGACGCGGGTGGAGCCGGTGAACGAGACGTAGTCGGCGTGCCGGACGATCTCCGGGCCGACGACCGGGCCCTCGCCGAGCACGACCTGGAAGACGTCGGCGGGCAGTCCGGCCTCGATGAGCAGGTCGCGCGCCCACAGGGCGGTCAGGCAGGTCTCGGTGTCCGGCTTCATCACGACGGCGTTGCCCGCGGCGAAGGCGGGGATCGCGTCGCCGACGGACAGCTCCAGGGGGTAGTTCCAGGGGGCGATCTGGCCGACGACACCGCGCGGGTGGCGCAGTTCGGTGACCTTGGTCAGCGTCGGCATGGCCCCGACGTGCCGCTTCGGCCGCAGGTAGGCGGGCGCCTTGACGCCGTAGTGGCGGGCGGCCATGGCGACGGCCTGGACCTCTTCGTGGGCGTGCAGGCGGGCCTTGCCCGTCTCCAGCTGGATGAGGTCGAGGACCTCGGCCTGGCGCTCCAGCATCAGGTCGTGGAAACGCAGCAGCACGGCGGCGCGCTGCCGGACCGGCGTGCGCTCCCAGACGGCCTGGGCGGCGCGGGCGGCTTCGAAGGCCTTGGCCACGTCCTCGGGCGTGGACTCGGGCAGGTCGGCCAGCTTCTCGCCGGTCAGCGGCGTGTGGTTGGCGGTACGACCGGAGCCGACGACACCCTTGGTGAGCTGTGCGACCAACTCCGGGGTGACCACGTCGGCGGCGGTTCGGGCGCCCGCGGGGGCGGGGGCGAGGGGGTTGGTACCAGTGCCGCCGCTCTGCTCGGCGGTGTCGGTACCGGTCGTCTCCGGGGCCTTCGAGTCCGTCATGGGGCGCAGAGTATGACGGGGCTGGGGCGGTTGGATACCCATCGGTAACGGAGATTCACGTACTGCACACACACTGCCAGTGATCGCTGGCAACGAATGCGCTGATCAGGGCGTTGTGCCGCACCCGCCACTCCCGATCATTTTTTCGTAACGTCAGCCGGAGACGGTGAGCGCGGAGGGGGGTGCCCGGTACGACGCGGTCCGCCACCTCCTCCAGCGCCGCCGCCACCTCCTCGGCGGCCGGCCGCGCGTCCGGTTCCGGCGCGAGCAGCCGCAGCAGCAGCGGCGCGAGCGGACCGGCGTGCTCACAGGCGGCGGGGCCCGCGGGAGTGGACTCCGCAGCGGTACGCCGGAAGGGCGGCCGGCCCTCGACGGCCGCGTGGAGCAGCGCACCCAGCGACCACAGGTCGGAGGCGGGACCGGCGCCCGGTCCCGACAGCTGCTCGGGCGAGAGGAAGCCGGGCGAGCCGCCGTGCCCGATGCCGAAGTCGGTGAGGACGACCCGGCCGGTGCCCGACTCGACGAGGACGTTGGCGGGCTTCACGTCCCGGTGCACGATGCCGACGGCGTGCGCGGCCCGCAGGGCCCCGAGGACGGCGAGCCCGATCCGGGCGGCCTCGGCCGGCGCCAGGGGGCCGCGCCGGAGCACGGCGAGCAGCGACTCGCCTTCGACCCACTCCATGACGATCCAGAGGAGTCCGTCTTCGAGGAATACGTCATGAGTGGCCACGGCAGCGGGATGGGCAACGCGGGCGGCGGCGCGGGCCTCGTGGTAGAGCCGGTGGGCAGCCCGTTGGCACTCCTCACCGTCGGGATCCGAATCCGCTGGCAACAGCGGCTGCTTGGCGGCGACTTCGAGCCCGGCGACTTCATCGCGGGCGCGCCACACAGCCCCGCCGGCCCCGAGACGCTCGATCAGACGGTAGCGCCCGTCGAGCAGGCACCTGCCGGTCGACTGTTCACCCTCGCCACTCATGCCCCATGCCTACCGCGCACGGCATGTCCTTGTCGACGCTGGGGAGTCGGGGCGCCGACGCCGGAAGTTCAGGGAGCTTCGGGGGAGGTGTCCGCGTCAGGTTCGGGAAGGATGAAGTCCGAGGTGTCCAGCTCGAAGTCGAAGGGCGCGGGCACGTGAAGGGGGCGCCCGAAGGGGATGTTCGTCCGGGAGCGGTAGCCCTTGGGAGACGGATCCCCGTGGCCGGTGGCACTACCGTCCGCACGCCGCCCAGGCCCGCGCCGATGCTCGCCGGCCCCGCCCCAAGCCCGGCAAGATCGGCCGGAACACCGCGCTGCGGGACTTCATCCAGGACGGCCTGGACCGGAAGCCGGAACAGATCTGCGAGAGTCTGCGCCGGACTTTCCCCGACCAGCCGGAGATGCACGTCGTGCACGAGACGATCTACCAGGCCCTCTACGTCCAGGGTCGCGGAGAACTGCGCCGCGAGCTGGCCCGGGCCCTTCGCTCGCGACGCGCCCGCCGCCGCCCCCACCGCCAGGCGGCCTGCCGCCAGCCGCGTTTCACGCACCCGATGGTCGTGATCAGCGAACGTCCCGCCGAGGCGGAGGACCGGGCGGTGCCCGGCCATTGGGAAGGGGACTTGATCATCGCGGCAACGGGGATCGAACGAGAACACCAACGGCCTGCTGCGACAGTACTTCCCCAAGGGCACCGACGTGTCCGTCCACTCCTGCGAACACCTGGCCGCCGTCGCCGCCGAACTCAACGGCCGCCCACGCAAAACGCTCGACTGGGAAACCCCAGCCGAGCGCCTGCATAAACTACTCGCCGCCTAACACAAACGATCACGTGTTGCGACGATCCCTAGAAACCGCCATGCACCTGACGGGGCTTCTGAATTCCCTCAACAAGATTCCCGGCTGCCGTCACGAACCGTCAGGAAGGAATATTTCGCTCATTCTGGAAAGCGGCCACAGCCCCCGCCTCACCTTCGACCAACCTTTCATAGAAGAATGGATCATTCGCCCACTCCTTGAAGGTGATCAGTGAAGCTCCAGTGCGATCCGATGACGCTTCATTGGAAACGTAGTTCACGACCCAATGAGCCGGAATCGATCCATCCGATACCTGAAACAAAGGACTCGGATACCAGACCGGATACGGGAGATCATGTTCGTCGAGCAGGTAGTACCAGAAGGCGTCCTTGACCACAGTAATCGCGTAGACGACATATTCCTTCCCTATAGCAAGCGGGAAAGAAGCATCCCTAGTCAACCCCCACTTGGAGTCAAGCATGGACAGAGGGAGTCGCTCTCCGGAGTTACCGATTACCCGCACCTTCATCTTACGTTTGACTCCATCTGGGGATAGTCGAGCTTGAACTTGTACTCGACGTTCATCTCATTGTCGAGATTCCTGAACCAGTGAACGGTTCGGATGGCTTTTCCGCTGGCGTCATCCAAGGTCGACTGCATCTTTACCCACTCGCCCGGACCGTAGTTTGCCTCAAGCCTCGGAGTGTCGCCAAGATTCCTCATGATCACGGTTCCCGCGCCGGGAGCCTTCGCTCCCTGCATAGCGAGCTGATCGTAGTAATCATGCGGAATCTTATCGGGGATCGGACCCTTACATGCCGCGCCTCCAGAATTATGAACCAGGACCGGCGTAGCCCCCGCAAGCACATAGTACGTGTGAAGATCCGAGACCGTGAGGTTGTGGACCGTGGCCCGCAGAACCGTCCACCGCTTTACCGCAGTGATCTGGACGTACGCTCCGGCACTGGTGCGCAGCCACTCGCCGCTGTGCAGATCGGTTGCCTTGATCCACTCACCGAGCTCGGCGACCCAGAAGGGGTGGCCGTCGGTCGCGGTGACCGAAGCCGTCTTGGAACCCTTCTTGCCATCGACGTCGACCGCCACCTTGACAAGGTGCTTGACTCCGTTGCCCTTGATCTCGGCAGTGACTGTCTCCGTCTTGGTGTCGCCGGTTTCCGGGTCGGTGGCGAGGACCTCGTCGCCGATTTCGACGTCTTCGATCTTCTTGGCCTTGCCGTCAGCCATCAGCACCCGGGTATCGGGCGTGAAGCTGTTACACGCCTTCTCGGCAGCCTCCGCCGCCTTACTGCTCTTCCTCCAGTCCTGGAAGGTCGCCCACAGCTTCTTGCCAAGCCCGACAATCCGCTTGCCCAGGGCAATGCCCTTGTCGATCTTGTTCCAGTACTTCAGGGTCAGCTTGGTGAGCGGACCGCCGCCGATGAAGGACGAAACCACGTTGACCGCAGTCGCACCGCACGAGGCGAGGGCGCCGGTGGTGAAGCAGTCCAGCGCGTCCGTGATGCCCAGTTCGTCGGCGACGATCTTGCCGAGTTCCTTGGCGATCGCGATGGCTCGCTGCTTGGCCGCGTCTTCCTTGGCGTGAGCCTCGGCCGCCTGCCGCGTGGCCGGCGTGTCCGTGGTGCCGCCGCCCGAACGGCTGCTCGAGCTGCTGCTCATGGGGGTGCCGTCGACGTTGTCGGTCCAGGCACCGCGGTGCGTCGACGGGCCCGGTCCGCACTCGTTCCAGCCGCCCACGCAGTTCGCCAGGCGCAGACCCGACGCGTCGTTGTTCGTGACCGGGCTGTTGTTGGCGTACGCGTAGCCGTTGATCTGCTGCGGGTCGGTGTAGTCGACGATCGGGTCCGCCGAGATGAAGCGGCCGGTGTCGGAGTCGTACTCCCGTGCCCCCAGCGTCGTCAGGCCCGTGGACTTCTCGATCGTGCCGCCCACGAAGCCCTTGTCGTTCACCCAGTTAGAGGTGTCGCGGGCATTGCCGAACGGGTCGGTACGGCGACGGATCGTCGCGCCCGTCTTTCCGTCGACGGACAGTTCGGCCGTGCCCTGGTGGTCCGAGACGAGGAAGTGGACCCCGTCCGCCTCCCGCATCGCGACCGTCGTGCCACTGAAGGTGTAGTAGCGCGTGGCCGTCACCGCGGACGTGGACTTGTTCAGGTGCAGTTCCATGCCCGGCAGGTAGAACGTCTTCTCGCTCGGGGTGTCCCGGAGAATCCGTGCGCCGGAAGCGTCGTACTTGTACGACGTCACCGAACTGTCGGCGTTCGTGACCGTGGTCAGCTCGCCCTGCTTGTCCCAGGTCAACGACTGGGTGTCACCGCCCAGGACGCGCGTCTTGGTGTGGCCGGACGCGTCGTAGGTGTACGTGTCCTGAGAAGTGACGGCCGGATTGCCGCCCGCCGCCTCGGTCGTCTGCGTGACCGAGGAGACCGTGTGCGGGCCGGAGTCCGTGCCGTTGGGGCCGGACCCCTTGCCGTACGCGTACGTGCGGGTCGCGGTGCCCGCCCCGTTCAGGCCGTGCCGCACCTCGCTCGTGCGGTCGCCGAGGGAGTCGTAGCCGTACTCCGTCCAGTACGGGGACACACCGCCCACCGTCGTGGACGACGCCCCCGCGGTGCAGGCCGCGTCCGTGCTGCCCGTGCCCGACGCGTCGTTGGACGACACCGACGACGTCCACGTCTGCTTCAGACGGCGCAGGCCGTCGTAGTCGAAGCACTGCACGTCCTTCGTGCCGCCGGTCGGCGTGTCCGCGATGGACAGGATGTTGCCGGAGTCGTCGTAGGTGTAGTTCGCGTCGTAGGCGACGCTCGAGGCGCCCTCCACGTCGACCCGCGAGTTGGTCAGACGGTGCGTGCCCGCTTCGAAGCTGTTGGTCACCCACGTCTTCTTGGCGGCGGAGTCGCCGGTGTACAGCTCCAGCTGTTCCAGGTCGGACGTCGGCGAGTACGACGCGTTCGACACGTACTTGCCGCTGCCGAGCGACGTGTTGAGACCGACCGGACGTTGAAGGTTGTCGTAGACGTAGGTCAACGCCTCGGCCGACAGACCGCCCGCCGCCGGCAGTCCCGTTCCCTGGAGCGACCCGTCGCGGTTGTACTGCGTGGTGAACTCGTACGTTCCGCCCAGCTCCGGCTCGGCCGTCTTGGACAGGAAGTACTTCGTCGACGTCGGCTTGAAGTCGTTGTCCGGGTCGAGGACCGGATAGGTCACCGACGAGTACACCGCGCCGGACTTGTACGTGTAGACACCGTAGAGCTCGCCCTTGGCGACCGTGTCGTACTTGGTCAGCGAGAGCTTGGTGCCGGTGTTCGCCTCCCCGTCCCAGGTGGAGACCGCGCGGCCCAGCTCGTCGTACACCGTCGACGTCTTGTCGCCGTTGATGGTGGCCGAGGTCTGGCGGTCCATGACGTCGTATGTGTACGAGGACGAACCGGTGTCGGGGTCGACCGCAGTCTTCTTGCGGCCCATCTGGTCGTATGTGTACGTCCAGTTGTTCCCCTTGTCGTCCGTCACCTTCGTCAGCAGACCGTCGCGGTTGTAGCCGTACGACGTGGTGACCG
Organism: Streptomyces sp. V3I7; assembly: GCF_030817495.1. Lineage (NCBI taxonomy): Bacteria > Bacillati > Actinomycetota > Actinomycetes > Kitasatosporales > Streptomycetaceae > Streptomyces > Streptomyces sp. V3I7. Next base: position 4,058,856 of record NZ_JAUSZK010000001.1, on the reverse strand, counting down.
CGCTGCCGCCCGACGGGTATTCGATCTGGGTCGTCGTACGGTCCCGGGCATCTGACACGACCGTTGTCTTCGTGCCGCCGTTCGGCGGAGTGGTCGTGACCCGGTCGCCGCCGTAGCTGTACGTGGTTCGGTACTTCTCCGTGCCCTGGACCTTGAAGACCGTGGCGGTGGTGCGGCCCGCGCCGTCGTACTCCGTGACCGTCTGTGCGTCGAGGTCGGCGTTGAGCGGCTCGAAGAGCGTGGAGGACGGGGCGCCAGAGGTGTAGTAGGTGTCGTTGACCTTCACCACCCTGCCGGCACCGTCGTAGAGCGTGTCGGCGACCATACGGCCACCGCCGGCGCCCTCCGTCTGGTCCTGCCGCGGCCTCAGGTTGCCGTCGTACAGCGACCATTCACTGCCGTACGTCGAACCGTCGCTCTGGATCTTCTGCGTGTGGACGGCGGTCGGCCCACTGGTGCCGCGGACCAGGTACTCGTGCTTGAGGGACGGGGTGAAGCTGAGCGCTTTGGGGCGGTCCGGCAGCCAGACCGACAGCAGGCGGCCCAGACCGTCATAGGCGAGGTCCGTGCGCTTGCTGTTCTCGTCGACCTTCGCGCTCGGCAGACCCCACTGGGGTGCGTACTCGGTCGAGGTCGTCCAGCCGTCGATGTTGGTGACCGTCGACTTGGTCGCCAGACCGAAGGTGTCGGTGTAGGCGGTCGAGGTGGTGTACTGCGTCGAGGACGAGGCGGTTTCGGCGTCCTTCACCACCAGCGGACGGCCGAAGCCGTCGTAGGTCGTCGTCGCGGTCGTCTGGTACGTGGCCGTCGTGCCGTCGTGAGAGGACAGCCGCTTGGTCATGGTGAGGTCGCCCTTGGTGGGGGCATCGCCCAGAGTCGTCGAACCGTCGTAGTACGTCAGGTTGTCCGAGATGACGTCCGTGGCACGGTTCGGGGTGCTCGCGCAGTCGACCGCGACCTTCTCGACCCGCGACACGAACGCGTACATGTGACGGCTCACGCTGTCCGCGTACTCCGTGCGCGTGCACTCGTTGTCGGCGACACCGACCTCGCCGTCGTCGTCGACCTGGACCTCGCGGCCGGTCGCGTTGTCGTACGTGGTGGTCGACTTGGTGTGGCGCCAGCCGCCCGCAGCGAGGGCCGTGTAGGTGTCCGTCGAAGCGGTGGCGACATAGCGGGCCTTGCGCGTTCCCCAGCTCTCGGTCTGGGTCCCGGTGACCGTCGTCCACGGCACCGTCACCGACTTCTCGGTCACGGTGGCGCCGTTGTAGGTGAGCGCCTCCAGCTCCTGGCCGGCCTTCCAGTCGGAGTCGGTGTAGGAGACGCCGTTGGAATCGGTGACCGTGGCCGAGCGGGTGGCCCCGTTCTTGTCCACATCACCGTCGAGGCCGCGGAAGTAGACGTGCTCGGTCTTGGTGTTGGAGGGCGAGTTGGTGCCGTCCGACTTGATGACCTGCACCTTGCCGTATCCGCGCCAGTCGCCCCAGGTGCGGTACTCGTCCTTGGTGATGCCGTCGGCCGGCGCCTTACGCCAGCCCGCGTCGCCGAGGTAGGTGTACGAGGTGACCTGGTCCGGGCTGTCGCCGACCAGGTCGGTCTCCACGACCGAGGCGACCACGTACTTGTGGAACCAGTCGACGATGGGGTCGGTGGCGCCGGGCGGGGTCCACTTCACCGGGAAGCAGCGCACCGTGGACGAGTCCTCGGCAGGGTGGTTGCTCGTCGTGCACTGGTTGGCTGCGTAGTTGACGCTGAGCGCGCCGCCGGCCTCGTTCTGCACCGCCGACAGACGGAAGCGGTAGAACGGCTGGATGTTGTCCCCGGTCGCGTCCCACGCGGTTGGCCAACTGCGTGCCGTACAGCTCAACGGACGGGACGGAAACGTCGGTGCCGACCTTGCCCGTGTGGTCGATCTTGCTCAACCACAGGGACTTGGAGCCGTCACCGTTGTCCGTGAAGACGTGGGTCAGGCTCCACTCGTCGACCGGCGAGTACGTGGACGTGCCGGTGCGGATCTGCGTGGTGATCTTCGTCAGCTTCTTGCGGGTCCAGAACGTCGGCGAGTTCTGGCCGGGGCACTTGGTGCCGGCATTGCAGTTCTGGTCCCAGGGGACATCCGGCCAGTCGGCCGCCGTGGAGTCCGTGAGCGCGCCGGCGGAGCAGTCCGTCAGGGCCCCGATGCAGCGCTCGGCGGTGGTGAAGACGACCTGGGCAGCGGGCTTGGCCGAGTACATGCTGGCCGCGAGCTGACCGTAGTCGATGCGCTTGAGGTAGCCACCGCGGATGTAGGGCTTGCCGTTCTCGGTGGTCTTCAGGCCCTGCGTGTAGTAGTTCGTCTCAGTGCCATAGAAGAACGACTCGGCGTTGCCGTGCGGGTCGACGACGTAGTCGAGGTTCCAGCGCCATGCCTGCGTGCAGTACGCGTCGGCGAAGGTGGCGTTGTAGCAGGGCTCGCCCGAGTCGTCGCCGTAGACCGGTACGGTCCAGGTGGAGTTGGTCTCCTCGTTGCCGCTGGCCCAGCCGGGAAGCCGGTTGAGACCGAAGTAGTACTGGGTGCCGTTCCCGGTCGTGATCCTCCAGTACTCGCCGTTGTTGTCACCGTTGGTGGCGCTGGTCAGATGCTCGACCTTGGAGTTGTCGTCGGAGCTGATCCGCCACTCACCGGTCGTGTCGTCCTTGACGAGCTGACCGGAGGTACCCCCGTTGAGAGCGAGCGTGGCGTTGTCGAACGCCCAGCACTCGTCGCCGTTGGTGGAGTCGTGACCGTCGTCGGCGCACGGCTTGTAGCTGCGCTCGATGTAGCCGGGGTCGTAGGAGAAGCCCTGGCCGATCCACGAGCCCTGGTTGTTGGTCGTCGCCGTCTGACCGTCGATCGACTGGGAGTTGTAGCCCAGACCGACGTTCGGTTGCATGCCGCCGGGGACGGGCGAGGTCGTCATCGGGTACGACCAGGTGAACGCCCCGGAGCTGGTGTCGACGCCCCACTGGGATGACGGGGAGAGGCCGGTCGCCTTGTAGTCGCCCCCGTCGCCGCTGCTGCCGGAAGTGGCCGCGAGGAGAGTGGCCGAGGAGGTGCTGCTCTCGGCCGGCGCGAGGAGCTGGGTGGCCGGACCGGAGCTGTCACCGGCAGCCTGGACGGTCGCGGTCAGCGTCTGCTTGGCCGCGTCGTTGGCGCTCTTCAGGTACTTCGGAGTGGAGCAGGCCTTCTTCTCCGGCGTCGTCAGCACACATTCCGGGTACTGGGCGAGGCGGAGCCGGGAACCGTATCCGCCACCGTAGGCGTCGGCGAAGTCCGAGTAGTCGATGCTGACTTGGGCAGGGCCCTTGGCCGTTTCGCCGTCGGTACGGGCGACGGTGAACAGGACGCCGTCCACCCCGGCGGCCTTCGCCGCCTTGCGGCCGAGCACCTCGACACGTACGGACGCGGCCCCCTTCTTGCCGCTCACCGCCTTTGCCGACAGCGGCAGGCCCTTGGCTTTGGCCGTTTTGCCCGACAGCTCGACCTCGACGCTGCCTTCCTTGGGCCAGTGCGCCTTGTCGACGTGCTCGACCGCGGCCTTTCTGGCCTCGTCGGTCTTCTTGAGAGCTTTGACCTTGGCGTTCTTGCCGCGGACCGGATCGTCCAGGTTCGTCTGCGTCTTCGGCTTGGTGAGGCCGCCGTCGGCCACCGCCTCGGGCGCGTACTGCGGAAGCAGGCCGATGGACAGCGCCAGTCCGAGGACCAGCGCCGCCCGCCTTCGGCCGCTTCGCCAGGCCGGTCTTGCCGACCGGAACCAGGGGGGCGAGGACATGACATCTCCGTGTGAGTAGGGAGGTGAAAGAAAGAGCGGGGTACGCATGCCGACATGGGCGGGCGGCTCCTGGCCGCCCGCCCATATGTCGCAATCGTTATGCCGAGGACTCGTCGATGCTCGCGCCGCCCGGCAACACCGCTACGGTCGCCACCAGCGAGGCGTCCAACGGCCCCTGATACATGCGTACCTCGTCGACGGCGCCGGAGAAGTACTCGCTTGCCGTCGTCCCGGTCAGCGTGCGGCCGACCTGAAGGCTCGTCGTACTGAAGTCCCAGGTGTTGTCCCAGGCCGCGTCGGCCACCGCGGTGCCGTTGACGTAGAGCAGCACATCGCCGAAGACCGCGTTGTAGACCAGCGCGAGGTGATCGCCATCGCCCGTCGAGCTCGGCGGATCGGCGTTGTCGAGAAGGGTGGTGGTCACCGGGGTCCCCTTGTCCGCGTCGGTCACAACGAGCTGCCAACGGGCACTGGCGGCTACGTACTTGATCTTGATCGCGCTGCCGTTCGTACCCTTCAGTGACAGCACCGTCTCGTCCGCCGTCGGGTTCGCCGCAGCGAGCCGGGCGCGGGCGGTCAGGGTGAAGCTGTCCTGGGCCGTGAGCGGGCCGGCGACCCCACGGGTGGCGTAGGCGTTGGTGCCGTTCAGCACCAAGTGCCCGTCACCCCAGACCGGCTCGGCCGGCGGCACGCAGTCCGGGTCGGCCTCGGGGTCGCAGGACTCGTCCGGCACGTAGATGGAGGCTCCGCCGCCGAGCGTGAGTCCGGTTCCCCCGTTCGTCTCCGGAGACACACCGCTCATGGCCCCGTCCAGCTGCCAGTACGCGAGCTGGTGGGGCGTGATGCCGCCGAGCTCCTGGCCCTCGGTGGGCGGGATGACACGGTCGTGGATCTTCACGTCGGCGACGCTGCCCTTGAGGAAGTTGCTGTAGCCGTTGAGACCGATCCTGCGACCGATCTGCAGGGCCCCAGTGGCATTCCACGTGGTGTGCCGCGCCTGAACATCGTCGGCGACGAGGACACCGTTGACGTACAGCATCATCTTGCCGAGCTCGGTGTCGTAGACGCCGATGAGATGGGTCCAACTGCCGGCCACGGCAGTGGCGCCGGAGACCGTCCAGGTCCCCAACGTCTCCATGTCGCTGACGGGGATGCGGAAGACCCAGGACTGGACGCCCGCGTCGTAGCCGAGTTCGAAACCGGGCTGTGCGGTGCCATCCTGGCTGACGACCGTCACGTTCTCGGTAGGCAGCGTGGGCGTCATCACCCAGGCGCTCACAGAGAAGGTCTTGCCGGTGTCGATGACCGGTGCTCCGGCATCGAGATATGCGTTCGCGGTGCCGTCGAAGGAGGCCGCAGTGTCGGTCGAGCCGAGCGGCCCTCCGGCGCCGAAGGCTATACCGGAACCGGCGGTGGCGTCGGGCGTGCCTATGCTGCCGCTCGCCTTCGTGGACCCCGAGGCGTCACCGAGGGTCCAGCCGGCCACCGGGGCGCGGCCGTCGCTGACCAAGAAGACATACGCGGTCGGCGTCTTCTGCGGGTTGCCCGCGCCGTCGATCGCGGTGACATGCAGGGAGTACGAGCCCTCGCTCGGGGGCATCCAGCGCACCGTCGCCGGTCCGCCGGTGGACGCGGGGGTCACCGTCTTCTTCGTGTTGTCGGCATGCGGACCGGTGAAGTAGTACGAGTACGACGTCACATCGGTGGACGGCGAGTCCATGGTGAAGTCGCCGTAGTCGCCGACGCCCGTGTGCCAGATGTCGTCGGCCGGGTAGGCGGCCGAGGTGACCACGGCGGACTTGGGCTTGGTGGTGTCGTAGATGAACTCGCAGCGGGTCTGGTTGCCGGTGGTGGACCAGGCGCCGTAGGACTGCTGGTCGAAGCCCTGTACCTCCCAGGCGATGGTGGTGTTCTGCGGGATGGTGAAGGCGGGCTGGTTGTCGCCGTTGATGTCGGTGCCAACGGTCCATTTGAACGTGGCCTGGCCCGTCTGGCCCGTACCGATCGTGGACGTCGGGCCCGTCGTCGCATAGTGGTCGACCACGGTGGAGCCACTGGTCCACCAGACATGGAAGTGCGCCTGCAGCGACTCGGAGTTGGAGCCGATGTCGTTGTGGTCGTAGTCCTTGATCACGGCGGACAGGACCGGCGGGTCGGTGACGTAGTGGTCGGTCGCCTTGCCGTACTCGCAGGTGTCGCCCGGGGTCATGTTCAGGTCGTCCTGGGCCGGCTCCAGGGGCGGCCGGTTGTACGTCACCTCGAGGTGTGCGTTGCCGCAGAAGCGCTTCCAGTACGACGGGTCGGACTCACTGCCCGCCTTGAGGCGGAAGGTGGTGGTGTCCCAGCCGTTGTCGGCTGCCTTCTGCACGGTGCTCGTCACCCCGAAGCGCACGTTCTGGTTGGTCGACGTGCACGAACCCGCCGTCTCTGTCGGAGACTTGGTGGCAATCGTCTCCTTGGAGGAGGGCTGGTTCGACCAGTTCGTGGACGAGCTGATCGCGCTGGCACCCGTGCTGTTGACCCGGGCGAGCTGCACCTCGCGCGCGGAGGAGCTGTAGGTGAACACCTGGGTCACCGCGAACTGGGCGTTGACGATGTCCTTGCCCTCGAAGGTGCCCGTAGGGATCGCGAAGAACTGCCGCTTGACGTCACTGGAGCTGGAGCAGCGGTACGACACGTTGGACGGGCACAGGCCCACGCCTTCGTCGTCGCCGAACTTCCAGAACTCGGAGTTCGAGTAGTACGAGGACACCATGGTCCAGCCAGTGCTGTTGGCGGTCTTGAACACGGGGTCGATGTAGACCGGGTAGACCGTGTCCGCGTCGGTGAGCAGGCCTGTGTCGGGGGTGAGCGTCATCGTGCCCGAGGTGACGTCCACGCCCACGTCGGCGACCTGCGCGCCCTCGGGGGGCGTCTGGGTGCTCACCTCGGCGGCGGGTGCGTCCGCCGCCGCGCGGCTGGAGTCCCACATCACCGGCTGCGGCGCCTCGAAGATGGTGCCGCCGGCTCCGTTGTCGGTGGCGGTGAGTCCACCGCTCCCGGTCTCCTTCAGCTTGACCGACGACGTGTCGACCGGAAGCTGCAGTTTCTCCAGCCGGGGGTTGGCGGCTGCCTTGGCGTTCTTGACGACCAGCACATGCGAGAAGCCCTCGGCGCTCGCGGTGACCTTGAGGTCGACGCCGGGCAGGACGTTCGCGTACGTGGCGGTCGAGCCGTCGATCTTCGGCTTGGGCAGCTTGCCCGGCCAGTCGAGGGAGACCGCATGCCCGTCCTTGTCGATCTCCGCGAACGTCGAGTCACCGCCGCCGGAGAACGCCATGGCGGACAGTGCCGCCTTCGGCGCGTACGTCCCGTTCTTCCGCTTGACGAGCGTGGTGTCGATGTTCGTCCACTTGCCATCGATGCGCGTGCGGACGGGCTGGACGTACTCGGTGGTTGTGAAGGTGCCGTCGGGGTTGGCTACGGTGGTGCTGCGCTCGTCGCGCAGGCTGAGGATCTCGACCGGGTCGCCGGACTTCTCAGCCTTGGCCTGAGCGGCATTGGCGGTCAGCGACACACCGTCGTCCGTCAATCCCCCTGGCTTAGTGGAGGCCGCGACGACCTGCCCTACGGCCGGTACGGCGCTGAGGCCGGTGGCCAGCAGGGCAGCAAGCGCGGTGGCGGCTGCGACGGTACGGCGTCTACCGCTTCTGTGGGGCCTCATCGTTCGGTGGTCCCTTCCCCCCGAAGTCTCCGGACTGTCACTCATCCGACCGCTCCGAACGCCTCGCCCGCGTCGGGCACGCCGCCCGAGCCGGGCAGATACGTGGTGGTGCCGGTGCTAGTCGTTCCATCGATGTCCGTCCACGGCAGGACGTAGAGCGCGCCCTTCGGGGAGTCGGAGGCCTTGCTGTAGGGCACGCCGGCGTAGAGGTTGGTGGAACCGGAGGTCAGAGCCATGCCGTTGTAATCGCGTGCCGTGGCGGTACCCGGCAGGCCGGAGCCGCGAGTGAGGACCTTGTCGTTCGCACCGATCGCGGTGTCGAGCGGGCGGAAGACCTGGACCGCGCCCGCGTCCTTGACGGTGGAGGTGTCCTTGCCGGGGATGCCCACGGCGAGGCGGATCGTGGCGGTCGTGGTGACGACGTTGGTGTCGGTGTTGGCGAGCGTCACCCGCTGGCCCATGAAGTCCCCGGCGACCGGGTCACCGTCAACGTCCGTCACGGTGGCGTCGATGGCCGTGACCTGGGCGAACGCCGCGGACGGCTCGATCCGCACCACAGTGACGGTTCCCGCGTCCGCCGTGGTCCCGATGTCCTCGTCCGGGACACCGATGGCGAGAAGGGCGTCCGAGTTGTACGTCTGGTTGCTCGGCCGGTAGTTCGTCATCGCGATCGAGGTGCCGAAACCGTCACCTGCCTCGGGCACGCCACCGATACCGGCACTGTCCTGGTCGAGTCCCACGAGCGGGGTGGGCAGCCCGCCGGAGAGAGTGTGACTGAAGACCGCGACACCGCCCGCGAACGCCTGGGCTCCGATCGCCTCGCCCGGCGCGCCGACCGCAAAGTAGCGATTGGTCGCGGCGAGCGAGTAGCCGAACCGGTCATGCGCCTCGACAACTCCGGGCACGTTCGGGTCGTTCTCGTTGACCGGGACGGTGGTCGCGCCCTGGCGGTACTCGATGCACCCGGCATCCGCAAACGTCTTGCCGTCCACGGTGACACCCTCACCGGGCGCACCAACTACCAGGAACGGCGTGTTACTCGCGTTCACGCCCGCCCGCACCGAGTAGCCGAACCAGTCGTACGCCTCGGTGGAGGTCGCCGGGTCGAACTCGGCCTGGGCATACCCTTCGATCACCGAACCGGCGCCGATGCCGGTCGTGGTGCCATGGATGACAAAGATCGCCCCAGCGTCGATCATCTGGGTGCCGTTCACCGAGACGTCCTCGTATGGAGCGCCCACGACCAGATCGGTGCACCCGTCACCGTCGGCGTCGTACGACGTGCGCGCCGCACCGAAGTGGTCTCCGGCTTCGGGGGTCGCGGGCATGCCGGCGGTCGCCTGAGATATCTCCGACACGCCCTTGCCACCGCCGAGGACAATCCGTACGAGCCCGGCACCCTTGGCTCCGTTCACGGTGGCGTCCGGGTCGGAGATGACCGTGTCGGTCACTCCGTCGCCATTGAAATCACTCGATGCGCCCGCCGTACACGTAGTGGCCGCGGCCGGGGTCCCCAGCGAGACCGCCCCTGCGGCTACGAGCAAGGTGCCTGCCGCCGCTGCCAAAGCTGCGGTCAGCCGTTCACGTCTTCGCACAATCCACCCCTCATCCCCGATGCGGGCCGACTCTCCCCTGCCACTCCACTGGCACACATAAGCGCAGACTAAATAGCCGGCGCATAAAGGCTGTCAAGATCCCCGGACACTAAAAGGTCCCGAAGTTGGGGCACGATCGCCCTTTAACGATCCTTACGAAGCGGAGCTCGCCATTCCATCCCATAGAAGACCGAACCGGACATCACGCCATGACTCGAATCACCCTCTTGACCTGGGGCCTCACCATGCCCTTACCTTGAGGTCACGAGTGAGTCGCGGTACATTCACATCACAGTCGACACGTTCTCCGGAAATGGCAAACACATTCGCAACATTGAATGCCACCAAAAAAGGGTGCGCCCCGTATTGTTTGGAGCACGAATCGACAGCCACACCCGCAATCTCGGCGATTCTTGACTCGCCCCATGCGGCACCGAATTCGACTCGCTGAATTTCATCCGCCGCTCCACAAAGCAGCAACGAAGGCGTACGTACGTCCGGGCCTTCTGCGCGTCGCGCGGCGGGGCGCCCCACTGGCCCGACTGCGCCGCCGGCGCGGGGCGCTCAGCACCCACCCTGACGCGCCGCCATCCGAACTCGCGCCCCAGGAATTCAGATCTCGGGCGCGATCTTCACCTTGTCGCCTTGACCCCCTCCCCGCTTGACGGGACATCATCAAATAAATCCGAGAGGCGGTAGCCGTGCGCCGGCTGTGTCAATCTCTGCTGGTCTGTGCAGCGCTCGTGGCGAGCCTGCTGTCCTGGGAAGCCCCGGGAAGCGCAGCAGCCGAACGCAACGAGTCCACGTACTCCTACGGCTCCCACGCCCGGCAGACACTCACCGCCTACTGGCACGGTTCGGCCACCCCTCAGGCCGGGATCGTCGTCGTGCACGGCGGCTACTGGTACGACGACACCGGCTGGGCCACGTGGTCCCGCTACTTCGCCGACGCCGGCTACGCCGTCTTCTCCATCGACTACCGGCTTGACTTCGATGCCGCCTGGCCCGCCCAGCGCGATGACGCGATCTCAGCCATCGACTGGGTCAAGGCGAGGGCGACGTCGTTCGATCTCGATCCTGACCGTCTGGTGATGGTCGGCTCGTCGGCCGGCGGTCAGATCGCAACGTCGGTCGCCACATACGGGTCCGGGGCCGACCGCATCAAGGGTGTCGTCGGACTCTCGCCCGTGGCCTCCCCCTACCGGGCCTGGAACGACGGCAACGACGGTGCCGCCACGCCGCAGGAGCTCAAGGTCCGCGACAACGCGACGATCCTGGCCCGCTGCTTCCCCGACCCGGCCGACACCGACACGTCCCTGCACCCCAGCTGCTGGGATACCTGGAAGGACATGGTCGTCAAGAACCGCGCGTCCGGCGCAAACGACGCCCCCATGTATCTGATCCATTCCGAGGGTGACTTCATTCCCGTGCAGCACTCCCTCGACCTGGAGGAAGCCGAGGAGGTCGCACACGACATGCCCGCGGACGGCGTCACGGTCGAGACCGTGGCCGGAAGCAGCGCCCACGGGGGCGCTCTGCTGGACGCCCCCGGGATGCCGGACAAGGTCCTGGCCTGGGTCGCGGCCCACGTCTGATCGGTCCGCCCCTCGCTCATCCTCCAGCGGGCGACCGGTGACCGCAGCATCACCCGTCGCCGTCGCCCGTCGAGCCGCCCCGCAACCGACACCGAGCACCCGAAAGAACGAGACCCCGCGATGCCGTCACGCGCAATGATTCTGGGAGAGCGCTTCCTCCCCCCACGTGTCCGCCGGGAACGAGCGGAACAGCGGCGTGCCGCCGAGGCCGAGGCGGCCGAGCGCAAGCGGCTGGAGCGTATCGCGGCCCGCCGGAGGGCCGTGCTGGACGGAGACAGCGACCTGCGCGAGGTGACGGTCGACGGCCGGGTCTACTTCGGGCGCCACGTCAGCACCGTCGCGGACGCGGACGCGCCCGTCCGCAACCTGTCGCTGGTGGCGGACGCCCTGGAACACGCGGGCATCGAGTACTTCCTGGTGCCCGGCCGCTCCGCCCTCCGTCACGTCATCGGCATACGGCTCGAAGACCGCAAGGCGCTGCTGGAATCCCTGCGCGAGCTCTACCGCGCATCGGCCCTGTACGCCGTCAAGCCGAGCAAGGACGCCTGGCCCGCGGACGCCGCCCTCTACGCGGACGGCGCACTGCCCACCGCGCTCAAACGGCAGGACGTGATCCGCTTCGGCGAGATCCTGCTCGGACCCGGTGGACAAGTGCTCGCCGGGCTCTCCCAGGGGTGCGACGTCGAGTTCTGGCGCGACGGTGACCACCTGCTCACCGAAGACGAGGCCGAGCGTCTGGCCGCCCTGCGCGTCCAGGCCCCGCCCACTCTTCTCACCGCAAGTCTGGTCGCCCCGCGACCGAACGCCGTCTCCGACGTTCTGCCCGCGGACGCCCGCGTACCGGCCACGCGCTCCATATCCGGCCGCGCATACGCCACATGGGAAGACTTCCGTCAGCCGCGCATCGACACCGTCGACTTCCCCGTCGACGTCGTCTACACCTGGGTCGACGGCAACGACCGCGAACTCGCGGTCAAGCGCGAGTCCTACCGAAACGGTGGAAAGGCGCCCACGATTCACGCCCGCGAGACCGGTGCCTCTCGCTACACCAGCCACGACGAGCTGAAGTACTCCCTGCGCTCGCTGGAGATGTACGCCCCGTTCGTCCGGAACATCTACATCGTTTCCGACGGCCAGACCCCGGCCTGGCTGGACACACACACCCCGGGCATCCAGGTCGTCGATCACAAGGACATCTTCAGCGACCCGACCGCCCTGCCCGTCTTCAACTCCCACGCCATCGGCACTCAGCTTCATCACATCGACGGCCTGTCCGAGCACTACCTCTACCTCAACGACGACGTCTTCTTCGGCCGCCCCGTCACCGCCGGCCACTTCTTCCACGGCAACGGCATCGCCAAGCTCCCCTTCTCTCCCTACCAGCTGGGGCTGGGAGCCCCGCATCCCGACGAACCCGCCCCCAACTCCGCGGGCAAGAACGTCCGCAACCTGCTCCTCCAGGAGCACGGCCGGTTCACCGTCAACAAGTTCATGCACACCCCGCACCCCCAGATCCGGTCGGTCATGCGGGAGATCGAGGAGCGGTTCGCCGAGGACGTCGAGCGCACCAGCCGCTCCCGGTTCCGTGCCACCAGCGACATCGCGATGGGTGCCTCCCTGCACCACCACCACGCCTATCTCACCGGTCGCGCCGTCCCCGGCACCTTCCGTCTCCGCTACATCGACATCGCGCTGCCCGACGCCGCGGACCGCATGGCCGACCTCCTGGCGACCCGCCGCTTCGACTTCTTCTGCATGAACGACGTCAACACCCCCGCCGACGAACAGGATCGCATCGCCGCCGAACTCCACACCTTCCTGGAGTCGTACTTCCCGTTCCCCAGCCGTTGGGAGGCGTCCGTCAACGCACAGGCGACACGGTTGTCCTAGGTGCTGTAGGGGTGCTGGCGGTTGCGGAGGTCGGGGAGCTTGTCACCGTGACGGTCGCGGCGGGCGGGGGAGATGGCGTGCTCGTCGGCGTACCGCCGCCTCCGTCGCCGCCCTCGTTCAGCAGCAGGGCCGCCGCCGACACCGCCGCTCCCACCAGCGCCGCCACGAGCAGTGCCGCGACCAGCGGGCCGCGTCGGGAACGCGCCGTCGGGAGCTTCGTCATCGGGGCGGGCGCGGTCGCGTCCCGGCGGGCCGGCATATGGCCCGTCGCGCGGAACGCCCGCAGCAGCCGCTCCGCCTCCGTCGCGTCCAGGCGGCGCTCCGGGTCCCGCTCCAGCAGGCCGCGGACGACGGGCAGCAGCGGGGCGGTCTGGGGCGGCGGCTGGAACTCGGTGTCGACGACGGCGTGCAGGACGCCGCCGAGTGAGTCGCGCCGGAACGGGGACTCGCCGCTCAGGGCCGTGCACAGCAGCGCGCCCAGGGACCACAGGTCGGAGGCCGGGCCGCAGGCGGCGCCGGACATCCGCTCGGGCGCGGTGTACTCGGGAGAGCCGACGAAGGAGCCGGACTCGGTGAGCGTGGTGGCGCCGTCGAAGCGCGCGATGCCGAAGTCGGTGAGGACGACCCGCTCGGTGCCGGACTCGATGAGGACGTTCTCGGGCTTGATGTCGCGGTGCAGGACACCGGCCGCGTGGGCGGTGCGCAGCGCGTTCAGCAGGGCGATGCCGATGCGCGCGGTCTCGTCGGCGCCCACCGGGCCGTGCGCCGCGATCCGCTCGGCGAGCGATCCCCCGTCCACCAACTCCATGACCATGTAAAGGCGTTCGTCGTCCTCCACCACGTCGTGCACGACGACGATGTGCGGATGGCGCACCTGGGCCACCGCACGCGCCTCACGGAGCGTGCGCTCGCGCAGCGACCGTGCCTCGTCGTCGGTGAGGAACGTGAGCGAGTCGTCCTGGGCCAGCTCCTTGACCGCCACCGGACGCCCCAGCAGCTGATCCGTCGCACGCCATACGACGGCCATCCCACCCCGCCCGACCCGTGCCTGAAGGCGGTAACGGCCCGCGAGCACGCGGGAGTCGGCCCACTCGGTCCCCATGAGCCTCATCATGCCTCAGCGGGCCACCGCCCTCCGGGGCACTGACCGGCCAAGCACCGCCACGTACGTCGGCCAAGCACCGCCACGTACGCCGGGCGTGCGCCGCGTACGCCCGGCGCGGACCCCGCTCCCGGCTCAACCCGCGTCCGGCTGCCAGCTCTGCAGCACCCACCTGAACTGCCGGCTCGTCTGCGCCCAGTCCTGCGCGGGGGACGCCATGTAGATGACGTACTCGACGCCCTCCCGCGAGACGTACGACTGCTCGATGGCGTGGTACGGCCCCGCGACGTACGGCGGGTCCTTGCGCAGCGCGGTCCAGGTGTTCTCCCACAGCGAGCCCTTGCGGTCGCGGTAGGTGTTCTCCTCCATCGCCACGCGCCGGTAGTCGACCAGCCGGTGGAGCTGCTGTTCGAGGTCCTGCTGGTGCTGGAGCGGGGAGGCGAAGTCGGGTGAGCCGTCGATGGCGATGCGGACGAGGTGTTTGCCGCCGTCCGGCGTGTAGTCGACCTGCTTGAGGTCGCCCTGGACGCCGTACACCGAGCGCTTCCAGCCCTTGGGCAGAGAAAGGCGGAAACCCATCGGGTCGGAGCGGGGCACCCAGCTGTCGGGGACCGTGCCGGACGGCTCCGAGGGGCTGCTCACCGTGTCGCTCGCCGACTGCGACACGGACGGGGACGGGGAGGCCTGCGCACCGACGCCCCACCGTCCGAGGTCCAGCATCTGTGACGCCACCGCGGCACCGCCGCCCACGATCGCCGAGACGGCGACCACGGCGGCGAGCTTGCGCAGCCGCGCGCGCCGGGAACGGCGGGGTGCGGCGGCGAGATCGGCGAACTGGGCGGGCACGGCCGGAGTCGCCGCCTCCGGCCGGTACGCGGGAGCGCCCTGCCCGTACGCGGGACCGTGCGCGGCACCGGGACCGGCGTGGCCGCCCTCGGCAGCGGACCGCTCCCCCGGCCGCGGGCCCACCTGCTGCGTCGGCACGTACGCCTGGGCCGTGCTGGAACGCCGGCCCTCCGCCGCCTCCGCGAGCATCAGCTCCGTCCGCGCCGCGTCCGGGCGCTGCGCGGGGTCCTTGCGCAGCAGGGCGGTGATGACGGGACCGAGCGCACCGGCGTGCTGCGGCGTCTCGGCCTCCTCCTCGACGACCGCCTGCATGGTGCTCAGCGGCGAGGTGCGGCGGAAGGGCGAACGGCCCTCCACCGCGGTGTAGAGCGTGGCGCCCAGCGCCCACAGGTCGGAGGCGGGACCCGGGTCGTGGCCGCGCACCCGCTCCGGGGCCAGGTAGTCGACCGAGCCGACGACCTCTCCCGTGCGGGTGATGGTGGTGTCGCCCTCTATCTGGGCGATGCCGAAGTCGGTGAGCAGGACCCGGCCGTCCCGGCCGAGCAGCACGTTGCCGGGCTTGACGTCGCGGTGGAGCACCCCGGCGGCGTGCGCGGCGCGCAGCGCGCGCAGCACCCACAGGCCGATCCGGGCGGCCTCGCGCGACTCGACGCGCCCCTTCTCCTTGACCGCGTCGGCAAGGGAGTTGCCCTCGACCAGCTCCATCACGATCCAGGGGCGGCCGTCGTGTTCGAGCACGTCGTGGACCGTGACGACGGCCGAGTGGTTGATCCGTGCCGCCGCGCGCGCCTCGGCCCGGGTGCGGGCGAGCAGCATGCCCTGGTCGTCCTCGGACGCGTAGAGCGCTGCTGTCAACTCCTTGACGGCGACCGCCCGGTGCAGCACCTCGTCGTGGGCACGCCACACCCGGCCCATGCCGCCGCTGCCGATGGAGTCGACGAGCCGGTAGCGGCCCGCGATGAGCAGGCCCTGCATCTGATTCACGTTGCCCCGCAATGGTCTTGACAGGGTCAGACTAAGGACCCGGGATGCGTTCAGGGAACCTACGGGGTGTCAAAGGGGCGGCACTGTGACGGTTTTCGCTTCACGGTTCGGGTTTTCGCTTCCCGGTTCAGGTTTTCGCTTCACCGCTCAGGTTGAGCCCGTGAACCGGTACGTCGCCGCCGCCTGCTCGTACAGCCGCGTCACCTCGTCCCGCTCGGCCTCCGGTCCGCGCACCTGGAGCACGTGGTAGCGGCCGCCGATGAGCATGGCGACGTTGCGCACGTACAGGTCGCGTCCCTGGTCGTCGGTCCAGGTGAACTGCCCTTCCGCCATGGTCCGTTCGCCCACCTCGATGGTGCGCAGCCCGGTGGCGGTGGCCCAGCTGGAGTCGCGGTACGGCTGGAGTTCGCGCTCCTTGTCCCGCTGGTACCGCATCGGATCGCTGCCGTACGTCGCCGCGCGGTCACGCCCGGGGACGACGACGAGCTCGAAGTCGCCGTGGGAGTACACCACTTGAGCGCGCCCGTTCTTCGGTGAACGGTCCCATCCATGGGCGACGGCGACCTGGAAGCCGTCGGGGTCCTTGCGCAGGGTGAAGCCGTCGGCGACGGTGGCGCCCTGTGTCTCGGCGGAGGGAGCGGACGAGCTTTGCTCGGCGGGACTGGACGATGGTTCGGCACTCGCCTGCGCCGACGACGAGGCCGAGGCCGAGGCCGACGGATCCTGGCGGGCGTCCCCGGCGGCCGAGGTCCGTCCCCCGCCCGCCGCGCCGCCGCGGTCGGCCTTCGGCATGAACAGCACGGCGTACGCGATCGCGCCCGCCATCAGCAGCAGGACCAACAGCAGCAGCGCCCGGCCGAGGTTCCGCGGTGACCTGGGCTCCTGCGGGGCCCGCTTGTGCCGCCCGTGGGCGCTGGGCTCGGGCAGTCCGGCCCGCCGCCTGCGCACCAGCCAGCCGCGCTGCCGCACGATCGGCAGCCGGCTGGTGTCGGTGGGCGGGGCGGACACGACGTAGGCGCCGGCCTCCGGCTCGGGCGCCGACCGCACGAGCGAGCGCAGCCAGCCGCGCAGTTCCTCGACGTCCAGCCGTTCGGTGGGGTCCTGGCGCAGCAGCGACTCGACGACCGGCCGGAGCGGACCGCACTCCTCCGCGAAGGCGGGCGGCTCCGCGCACACCAGCTGCACGAGCTCGGCCGTCGACTCCTCCGGGTAGGGCGCATGCCCCTGTACCGCCCGGAAGAGCAGCGCGCCGAGCGCCCACAGGTCGGTGGCGGGGCCGATGGGCGGAGCGAGCTGCCAGTTCTCGTGCACGGGCCCGGCCTGCTCCGGCGCCCACCGCTCGGTGACCGGCCCCACCACGGTCATCCGCACCTGCCGCGCCCGCTCGGCGGCCAGCGCGGTACCGGGACCGGGCCCCGGCCGGCCGTCGGAGCCCTCGGCCCAACGGCCGTTCCGCTCCGGCGCGTTGGCCATGCCGCCGTACGGCGGGTTCGCGGGGGCCTGCTCCGGGAGCGCGGCGGCGAACCCGGACTGCGGGGGCAGCGCGGGCGGGCCCCCGGGTGCGGTGCGCGGTACGGGTCCCTGTCCCGGCCAGGCGCCGGGCGGCCGTACGCCGTAGGGGCTCGCCACCTGTCCGGGCGGCGTCGACCCGGTGTCCTCGTCGGCGGCCGGGCGGCCGCCGGGCAGCGCGGCCCGCCTGTTCTGCTGCGTCTGCTGTACGCGGGCGGCGGCGCGGGCGCCCTCCCGGTACGCGGCGATGGCCCCGGCCCGGGCGGCGCGGATGTCATCGCCGCCGTCCAGTGCCCGGCGGTCCTGCGCACCCGTCGCCGCGGCCCCGTCGGCACCGGCGGGCGGCAGCCCGCCCGCGGCCCGCGCCTGGATCGCGGCGCGCCGGGCCGCCTCGGGGTCCACCTCGTCGAGTCCGCGCGAAGAACCGGGGCCGCCCGAAACACCGGCACCGCCCGCACCAGGAGCACCGGAGCCCGTCCGTCCGGACGCGCCACCGGCCCCCGCCGCGGCAGCACCACCCCGAGCACCGGCGCCCTCCGCGCCGAGGCCGCGCGACGCACCGGAAACGCCGACGGAACCGGCCCCGGAACCGCCCGCACCAGGAGCACCGGAGCCCGTCCGTCCGGGCGCGCTACCGGCCCCCGCCGCGGCGGCACCTCCCGGGGAACCGGGGCCCTCGGCGTCACCGGGACCGGCGAAGCCTCCGGGCACGGGGTCGTGCCCGCACAGGGCCTCCTCCGCCGCGCCGACCGCGAGGCCGGTCAGCATCACCCGGCCGTCGTCGCAGACGAGGACCGTGCGGGCGGTGATGTTGCGATGGACCCAGCCGTGGGCGTGCAGCACGCGCAGCGCCATGAGGACGTCGGAGGCGACCTCGGCCGCCCGGTAGGGCGTCAGCGGCCGCTCGGCCAGCAGCGCGGCCAGCGGGCGCGCGGCCACCAGTTCGCTGGCGACCCACAGCGAACCGCCCTCGACGAACACGTCGAAGACCTGGTCGAGCCGGGGGTGGTCGGGTATGCGGGCGGCGGCCTGCGCGGCCTCGACGGCGCGTCGGACCACCGGGTCCGCGGGCCGCCGCGTGGCGGACCGTCCGGCGCCGGGCGTGCGGCGCGCGCCGCGGTCATGGGCCGCGGTGAAGCCGTCGGGCAGCCCGTCCGCGTCGAGCACCTCGGCCTCGACGACCTCGGGCAACGGCAGCTGGCGTACCAGGACTTCCTGTCCGCTGTAGGTGTCGAAGGCCCGGGTCTCGGTGAGTTCGTACTCGTCGGAGGGCGGCAGCGGCAGGCGGTAGCGGTCGGCGAGTACCCGCCCCGCGTACTCGTCCACTGTGCCTCCCTGATCGCTGATCGCTGGTCACTGGTCGCCCGGATGGTCAATTCCGTGCGGATTACGGACCGTTGTGAACGCATTCCCGGATGCGTACGGTCCGCAAGCACTCACGATACGTGCCGACGGCGCCCCGCAATGAGGGATGGCGGATTCTCACGCCCCGAACCGGAGACCGCTCAGCTCACCGCTTCTTCGGCTGGAACGACCGCGTCAGCGTCTTCCACGTGTCCTTGCGCAGGCCGTCGCCCCACGCCGAGGCCTTGGCGGTGTACATCAGGGCGTACCCGAGGTGGTCGTTCACCACGAAACCGCGGTCGATCGTGCGGTACTTGGTGTGGTCGTCGGTGTCGGTGTACGTGAACTCCCAGTCGGCCGTGTTCCAGCCGCGGTAGTCCACCTTCTCTATCCGGATCCGCTTGTACTGCGAGCGCACCATGTAGCGCTCCTGGTTCTTCCAGTCCGCGACCGGGTCGCCCTTCGGGGTGCTCGTCCAGGCCACGAGCAGCTTCTGCCCGTCGGGCCCGGTGAAGCGGTCCCCCGCGGCGCTCGACGACTGGAACTTCCAGCCCTTCGGCAGTCCGATCGAGTAGCCCTGGCCACCCTTGTGCGTCGACGCCACGGGCGCGCCGCCGCCGGAGCCACCGGAGTCCGACGAACCGGAACCGGCGTCGTCGCCGGGGTCGCTCGCGCTCACCGTGCTCCCGTCGGTGCTGCCGCTCGCCGACGTCGCGTCCGTCGCGGTGGCGGCCGCGGAGTCACCGTCGGTGCGTGTGCCCCCGGCCCGCTTGTCCGACTTCGTCTCGTCCTTGGCGCCCGTGCTCGCCACGGCCTTCGAACCGCCCTTGCCGCTCGCGCCGTTGCCGCCCCCGCCGCCGTCGCGCAGCGCGAGGGCCAGCACGATGCCGAGCACGGCGAGCACGGCCACCACGGCGATGACGACCAGCGTCCGCCGGGGCACCACGTCGGTCAGCGGCGCCCGGGGCGCGGGCCGCGACGGCAGGTCGTCGGGCGCGGCCATCACGGGCCAGCCCGAACCGCGCTTGCCGGACCGGGAGTTCTTGGCGTTCGCGGTGTTCTTGGCGCCGGCGCCCGCACCGGACGCCGAGGCCGTGGCGGTCTCCGCCCCGGCCGCACCGGCGGCCTTGCGCACGGAGCTCAGCGCCCCGCGCAGCCGATCCTCGGCCGCGTCGCCGCGCTGGGCGGCGCCCTTCTCCCCGTCGGGCTGCGGCGGCAGGGGGACGACCTTGGTGGCGTCCAGCGGCTCCGTACGGGGCGCGTTGATCACCGAGTTGAGCAGCATCCGGGCGCCGGAGTCGGACAGCCGCTGGGCCGGGTCCTTGGCGAGCAGCCCGGAGATGACGTCCTTGAGCGGGCCCGCGTTCTTGGGCTCCTCCAGCGGCTCGGTCATCACCGCGGTGAGCGTGGCGATCGCCGAACCCTTGTCGTACGGCGGCTTGCCCTCGACCGCCGCGTACAGCAGGCCGCCGAGCGACCACAGGTCGGCCGCCGGGCCCGGCTTGTGGCCGCGGGCGCGCTCCGGGGAGATGTAGGAGGGGGCGCCGACGAGCATGCCGGTGGAGGTGATGGACGGGTCGCCCTCCACCTGGGCGATGCCGAAGTCGGTGAGCACGACCCGGCCGTCCTCGGCGATCAGCACGTTGGACGGCTTCACGTCACGGTGCAGGATGCCCTCGCGGTGGGCGGCGCGCAGCACGTCGAGGACCGCGAGCCCGACCTCGGCCGCGCGCTTCGGTTCGAGCAGGCCGTCCTCGCGGATGACCTCGGCGAGGGACTTGCCCTCGACCAGTTCCATCACGATCCACGGCCGGTCGTCCTCGTCGACCACGTCGAAGACCGTCACGGCGTTGTTGTTGCGGATCCGTGCGATCGCCTTGGCCTCACGCAGGGTGCGCGTGATCAGGCGCCGCTTCTCCTCCTCGTCGATGTCCGTCGGGAACCGCAGCTCCTTGACGGCGACCGTACGCCCGAGGGTCTCGTCCTCGGCCCGCCAGACCGTGCCCATGCCGCCTCGGCCGAGCACCTTTCCCAGTCGGTACCGCCCGGCGAGGAGACGTCTGCTCTCGTCCTCGCGGGATGCCCCCGCCCGCTCCGCCTCCGACATGCGTCCCCTCATGCAACCCGCCCCGACAGAGCCTCCATTGTCTCTCATGCCGCGAACGGACGACGCCCTGGGGGCCCTTCTTCACACCTGCCCAACTCCACGGCGTCACACCCCGTGCGAGCACCCCCGGGGACCTCACAACGGGACGATGTCCGGCGCCCCCAGACGGGCCGCGTCCGCCGTCAGATCGTCGGGCTGGCGCTGCGACTCCCGCTCGGCCTCCACCCGCTTCTCGTAGTGCTGGACCTCGCGCTCGATCTGGTCCTCGTCCCAGCCGAGGACGGGTGCCATGAGCTCGGCGGCCTCGCGGGCGCTGAGGGTGCCCCGGTCGAAGGTCTCGATGGAGATCCTGGTCCGCCGGGTCAGGACGTCGTCCAGGTGGCGCGCGCCCTCGTGCGAGGCGGCGTACACGACCTCGGCGCGCAGGTAGTCGTCGGCGTTCTTCAGCGGCTCGCCCAGGGTGGGGTCGGCGGCGATGAGGTCCAGGACCTGCTCGGCCATCGAGCCGTACCGGTTGAGCAGGTGCTCCACCCGCACCACGTGTATGCCGGTCTTCGCGGCTATGCGGGCCCGCGCGTTCCACATCGCCTGGTAGCCCTCCGCGCCCAGCAGCGGGGTCTCCTCGGTGACGCAGTCGGCGACGCGCATGTCGAGGCCGTGCACCGCCTCGTCGACCGCGTCCTTGGCCATCACCCGGTACGTCGTGAACTTGCCGCCCGCGACGACGACGAGGCCCGGCACCGGATGCGCCACGGTGTGCTCGCGCGACAGCTTGCTGGTGGCGTCGGACTCCCCGGCGAGCAGCGGGCGCAGCCCGGCGTACACACCCTCGACGTCGTCGCGGGTGAGGTGGACCGCGAGCACCGAGTTCACGTGTTCCAGCAGGTAGTCGATGTCCGCGCTGGACGCGGCCGGGTGGGCCTTGTCGAGGTCCCAGCCGGTGTCGGTGGTGCCGATGATCCAGTGCCGGCCCCAGGGGATGACGAACAGCACGGACTTCTCGGTGCGCAGGATCAGCCCGGTCGAGGAGTGGATGCGGTCCTTGGGCACGACCAGGTGGATGCCCTTGGAGGCTCGGACGTGGAACTGGCCGCGCTCCCCCACCATCGCCTGGGTGTCGTCGGTCCACACGCCCGTGGCGTTGACGACCTGCTTGGCGCGGATCTCGTACTCCCCGCCGCCCTCGACGTCCTGCACCCGCACGCCGACCACCCGCTCGCCCTCGCGCAGAAACCCGGTCACGCGCGCGCGGTTGGCGGCCTTCGCGCCGTACGACACCGCCGTGCGCACCAGCGTCGCCACGAAGCGGGCGTCGTCCATCTCGGCGTCGTAGTACTGCAGCGCGCCGACCAGGGCGTCCTTGCGTAGGGCGGGGGCGACGCGCAGGGCGCTGCTGCGGCTCAGGTGGCGGTGCATCGGCAGACCCCGGCCGTGGCCGCGGGCCATCGACATGGCGTCGTAGAGCGCGACGCCCGTCCCGGCGTACAGCCGCTCCCAGCCCTTGTGCTGGAGCGGATAGAGGAACGGCACGGGCTTGACCAGGTGCGGGGCGAGCCGCTCCAGCAGCAGGCCGCGCTCCTTCAGTGCCTCGCGCACGAGGGAGAAGTCGAGCATCTCCAGGTAGCGCAAGCCGCCGTGGATCAGCTTGCTGGACCTGCTGGACGTGCCCGAGGCCCAGTCGCGGGCCTCGACGATGCCGGTGGACAGGCCGCGCGT
The DNA here is from genome assembly GCF_030817495.1 of Streptomyces sp. V3I7. Taxonomy (NCBI): domain Bacteria; kingdom Bacillati; phylum Actinomycetota; class Actinomycetes; order Kitasatosporales; family Streptomycetaceae; genus Streptomyces; species Streptomyces sp. V3I7. The sequence continues at coordinate 4,036,674 of NZ_JAUSZK010000001.1, read as the reverse complement.
GACCGCGTCCAGCGCCGTACCGGCGCCGACGACGCCGCCGCCCACCACCAGGACGTCCAGCTCGTGCTCGGCCATGCTCGCCAGTGACTCCGCGCGCTGCGCCGGCCCCAGTGTCGCTGTCCTCACCGCTGCCTCCCGCTCTAGGTCGCGTCGGCCGCACCCGGTGGGCGAAGCCCCGTTCGCCCCCTACCCATGCCCAAATTCTGACGGCCATGCCCGACTTCGGCCACCACTCGCATCCGGCCTGTGGACAACCCGGCGCATGACCAGCGGAAGACACACGGAAAATATGCCGCATAACGGTCATATTTACTCCTAGTCTGACAGTGCGCTCGTCCGTCCTGTCCACAGGGCTTGCGCACCCGTCCCGCTTCGGCTATTGGGAAGGACCGCCCACCCCATGCCCGCAGACCTCGCCGTCATCGGACTCGGTCCCTACGGCCTGCCTCTGGCTCAGGCCGCGGTAGCCGCCGGCATCGCCACCCTCGGGTACGCCACCGGCCCGGAGGCCGGCTCCCTCAGCCCCGCCGAACGGCGCCGGATGCTCTCGGGGGGCTTCCGGACGGCCACCGATCCGGCGGGACTCGGCCGGGTGCGCACCGCGGTGATCTGCGCGCCGACCCCGCGTGGCGCGGACGGCGGCCTGGACCTCGGCCAGGTGGAGGCCGCCGCCCGTACCCTCGCCGCCCGGCTGCGCCCGCACACCACGGTGATCCTGGAGTCGCCCGTGCACCCGGGCACGACCGAAGGCTTCCTGCGCCCCCTGCTGGAGGAGGGCTCGGGGCTGCGCGCAGGGCGCGACTTCCACCTCGCCTACTCGCCCAGCCGCGTCGACCCCGGCAACCGCGACTTCACCCCCGCCAACACGCCCAAGGTCATCGGCGGACTCACCCCGGCCTGCACCGAGTCGGCCGCCGCCTTCTACGCGCGGCTGAGCGACAAGGTCGTCCGCGCGCGCGGGCTGCGCGAGGCGGAGACGGTGCAGCTCCTGGAGGCGAACTTCCGGCACGTCAACATCGCCCTCGTCAACGAAATGGCCGTCCTGTGCCACGACTTGGGCGTCGACCTGTGGGACGTCATCCGCTGCGCCGAGACCAAGCCGTTCGGCTTCCAGGCGTTCCGCCCGGGCCCCGGCGTCGGCGGCCACGTCGTCCCGCAGGACCTGACCGCCCACACCGGCCGCTCGCTGCGCATGGTGGAGCTGGCCCAGCAGGTCAACAGCCACATGCCCCGGTACGTCGTCCAGCGCGCCGCCGCCCTGCTCAACGAGCACGGCAAGTCCGCCCGCGGCGCCCGCGTACTGCTCCTCGGAGTCACCTACAAACCCGACCTCGCCGACCAACAGGGCTCTCCCGCACGGGAGATCGCGGCCCGACTGATGGAGCTGGGCGCCTCCGTCAGCTACCACGACCCCCACGTCCCGTCCTGGAACGTCCTCACCCGCCCGGTGCCCCGCGCCGACTCCCTCTACGAGGCCGCCGCCGACGCCGACCTCACGATCCTCCTCCAGCAGCACCGGACGTACGACCTCCAGGGCCTGTCGGTAAAGGCCCAACTGCTCCTCGACACCCGCGGGGCCACGCCCACGGGGGCGGCGCACCGGTTGTGAAGGGGGGCGCGCAAAGGGGCCCGGTCACCCACCCCCGTGAGCAACCGGACCCCTGACTCCGCTCAAGCCGAGCGCAGCGTCACGTCACCGCTTGTGCTGCGCGTCCGCGACCGTCACCTCGACGCGCTGGAACTCCTTGAGCTCGCTGTAGCCGGTCGTGGCCATCGCGCGGCGCAGGGCGCCGAAGAGGTTCATGGAGCCGTCGGGAGTGTGCGACGGGCCCGTCAGCACCTCCTCGATCGTGCCGACCGTGCCGAGGTCGACCTTCTTGCCGCGCGGCAGCTCCTCGTTGACGGCCTCCATGCCCCAGTGGTGACCCTGGCCGGGCACGTCCGTGGCGCGCGCGAGCGGGGAGCCGATCATCACCGCGTCCGCGCCGCAGGCGATCGCCTTCGGCAGGTCGCCGGACCAGCCGACGCCGCCGTCCGCGATCACGTGCACGTACCGGCCGCCGGACTCGTCCATGTAGTCGCGGCGGGCCGCCGCGACGTCCGCCACGGCCGTGGCCATCGGGACCTGGATGCCGAGCACGTTGCGCGTGGTGTGCGCGGCGCCGCCGCCGAAGCCGACCAGCACGCCGGCCGCGCCGGTGCGCATCAGGTGCAGGGCCGCGGTGTAGGTGGCGCAGCCGCCGACGATCACCGGGACGTCGAGCTCGTAGATGAACTGCTTGAGGTTCAGCGGCTCGGCAGCGGACGAGACGTGCTCCGCCGAGACCGTCGTACCGCGGATGACGAAGATGTCCACGCCCGCGTCCACGACCGCCTTGGAGAACTGCGCCGTGCGCTGCGGGGAGAGCGCGGCGGCCGTGACCACGCCGGCGTCGCGCACCTCCTTGATGCGCTGGCCGATCAGCTCCTCCTTGATCGGAGCCGCGTAGATCTCCTGGAGGCGGCGGGTCGCCTGCTCGACGGGCAGCTCGGTGATCTCGTCGAGCAGCGGCTGCGGGTCCTCGTAGCGGGTCCACAGGCCCTCGAGGTTCAGCACGCCGAGGCCGCCGAGCTCACCGATGCGGATCGCGGTGGCGGGCGAGACGACCGAGTCCATGGGGGCGGCCAGGAAGGGCAGCTCGAAGCGGTAGGCGTCGATCTGCCAGGCGATCGAGACCTCCTTCGGGTCCCGCGTACGGCGGCTGGGGACGACGGCGATGTCGTCGAAGGCGTACGCCCGGCGGCCGCGCTTGCCGCGCCCGATCTCGATCTCAGTCACGTCTGTGGCCTTTCCCTGATGCGTTTCAGCGTCTTCCAGTATCGCCGACGGCGACGACAGCGGCCCCGGCCCGCACGGCCGAGGGCGGCCCCGGAGCCCGGGGCCGCCCTCGGCAGCATGGTCCGCTCAGCCCTTGGTGGTGTAGTTCGGGGCCTCGACCGTCATCTGGATGTCGTGCGGGTGACTCTCCTTGAGGCCCGCCGAGGTGATCCGCACGAAGCGGCCCTTGCGCTCCATCTCCTCGATGGTGGCGGCGCCCACGTAGCCCATGGTCTGACGCAGACCGCCGACGAGCTGGTGCAGCACGTTGGACAGCGGGCCGCGGTAGGGCACCTGGCCCTCGACGCCCTCGGGCACGAGCTTGTCGTCGGTGGCGACCTCGGCCTGGAAGTAGCGGTCCTTGGAGTACGACCGGCCCTGGCCGCGGGACTGCATGGCGCCCAGCGAGCCCATGCCGCGGTACGACTTGAACTGCTTGCCGTTGATGAACAGCAGCTCGCCCGGGGACTCCTCGCACCCGGCGAGCAGGCTTCCCAGCATCACCGTGTCGGCACCGGCGGCCAGCGCCTTGCCGATGTCGCCGGAGTACTGCAGGCCGCCGTCGCCGATCAGCGGGACGCCGGCGGGGCGGGCCGCGAGGGAGGCCTCGTAGATGGCGGTGACCTGCGGGACGCCGATACCGGCGACCACGCGGGTGGTGCAGATGGAGCCGGGGCCGACGCCGACCTTGATGCCGTCGACACCGGCGTCGATCAGCGCCTGGGCGCCGTCACGGGTGGCGACGTTGCCGCCGATCACGTCGATGCCGATGCTCGACTTGATCTTCGCCATCCAGTTGAGGGCGTTGCTGTTGTGGCCGTGCGAGGTGTCGACGACCAGGAAGTCCACACCGGCCTCGGCGAGCGCCTGGGCCCGCTCCAGCGCCTCGGGGCTGGCACCGACGGCCGCGCCGACGAGCAGCCGGCCTTCGGCGTCCTTGGCGGCGTTCGGGTACTGCTCGGCCTTGACGAAGTCCTTGACCGTGATGAGGCCCTTGAGGACGCCCTCGTCGTCGACCAGCGGCAGCTTCTCGATCTTGTGCTTGCGCAGCAGCTGCATGGCGTCCGGACCGGAGATGCCGACCTTGCCGGTGACCAGCGGCATCGGGGTCATGACCTCGTGCACCTGGCGGGAGCGGTCGGTCTCGAAGGCCATGTCACGGTTGGTGACGATGCCGAGGAGCTTGCCGGCACCGTCGGTGACCGGCACACCGCTGATGCGGAACTTGGCGCACAGGGCGTCGGCCTCGGCGAGCGTGGCCTCCGGGTGGACCGTGATGGGGTCGGTCACCATGCCGGACTCGGACCGCTTCACCAGGTCGACCTGGTTGACCTGGTCCTCGATGGACAGGTTGCGGTGCAGCACGCCGACGCCGCCCTGGCGGGCCATCGCGATCGCCATGCGGGACTCGGTCACCTTGTCCATCGCCGCCGAGAGCAGCGGAATGTTGACCCGGACATTGCGGGAAATACGGGACGAGGTATCGACCGCGTTGGGGAGCACCTCCGATGCGCCCGGCAGCAGCAGCACGTCGTCGTAGGTCAGCCCGAGTGTCGCGAATTTACCGGGCACTCCGTCGACGTTTGCAGTCATGACACCTTCCCCAAATGGCCTTGATCGGTGCGGATGTCCATGCTAACGGGAAGCGCGGCGCTCACATTCCACGGTTCCGACCGGCTGCACTCTTCGTATGTTCGTACGGACTTCATGAGCGGTCCGTTCATGATTCACGAGTGACGTGCTCAAGAAGGGGCTGGTCGGGCCGGGTTCGCCACGCGGGGCTACTGCTCGGCCAGCGCCCGCAGTCTGCTCAGTGCCCGGTGCTGGGCCACCCGGACGGCGCCGGGTGACATTCCCAACATCTGGCCCGTCTCCTCCGCGGTGAGGCCCACCGCGATCCGCAGGAGGAGCAGCTCACGCTGGTTCTCGGGGAGGTTGGCGAGCAGCTTCTTCGCCCACTCGGCATCGCTGCTGAGCAGCGCGCGCTCCTCCGGCCCGAGGGAGTCGTCCGGGCGCTCCGGCATCTCGTCGGAGGGGATGGCCGTCGAGCCCGGGTGGCGCATCGCCGCACGCTGGAGGTCGGCGACCTTGTGCGAGGCGATGGCGAAGACGAACGCCTCGAAGGGGCGGCCGGTGTCCCGGTAGCGGGGCAGCGCGAGGAGGACGGCCACGCAGACCTCCTGGGCGAGGTCCTCGACGAAGTGCCGGGCGTCTCCCGGCAGACGGGACAGCCGGGTGCGGCAGTAACGCAGCGCGAGGGGGTGGACATGGGCGAGCAGGTCGTGCGTAGCCTGCTCGTCCCCGTCGACGGCACGGTGCACGAGGGTCCCGAACGCCCCCTGGGCCGTGCCCGCCTCGTCACCGCGCATCGGTCCATGGTGCCTTGCGGCCACACGATCCGTGGCACCGCGCCCATCGTTGTGCACCGAAGCGTTATGAGCAGGTGCGCCGGAACTCATCTCCTGCGCCCTCCCCTTCCGCTCGACCGACTCGTCCCCGAGGAACTCCACACCCTCAAGGATGCGGCATCCGCGACGAAACGAGCAGCGGGCACCCGGAAGACCGCTGTATCCACCCCCGCCCAGCCGGGGCGGGCGGGGATTTCGGGACCGGCCGACCGCTGCGGTTCGCTCTCCCGCCGGCGTTACCGGACCAGGCCCCACCGGAAGCCGAGCGCGACCGCGTGCGCGCGGTCGGAGGCGCCGAGCTTCTTGAACAGACGCCGCGCGTGGGTCTTGACCGTGTCCTCCGAGAGGAACAGCTCGCGGCCGATCTCGGCGTTGGAGCGGCCGTGACTCATGCCCTCCAGCACCTGGATCTCACGCGCGGTGAGCGTGGGCGCGGCGCCCATCTCGGCCGAGCGCAGCCGGCGCGGGGCCAGTCGCCAGGTCGGGTCGGCGAGGGCCTGCGTCACCGTGGCACGCAGTTCCGCGCGCGAGGCGTCCTTGTGCAGGTAGCCCCGGGCACCCGCGGCGACCGCGAGAGCTACACCGTCAAGGTCCTCGGCGACCGTGAGCATGATGATGCGGGCACCGGGGTCGGCGGACAGCAGCCGGCGCACGGTCTCGACGCCGCCCAGACCGGGCATGCGTACGTCCATCAGAATCAGGTCCGAGCGGTCGGCGCCCCAGCGGCGGAGGACTTCCTCGCCGTTGGCCGCCGTCGTCACGCGCTCGACGCCGGGCACGGTCGCGACCGCACGGCGGAGCGCCTCTCGGGCAAGCGGGGAGTCGTCGCAGACGAGGACGGATGTCATGGCCGTCCTCCGCAGCTGATGCGCGTCACCTTGAGCCTCCAGGCTGGTACGAAATCGTCACCTGTGCGGTCGACCGCCTCGGACGCCTGCCCGAGCGCTTGTGTTTTCAACCGCCTCCGCACTCTCAACGACGGTCACTCGAAAGAGTTACGGGGCTGCGTTACATCTCCGGCACTCTACGTGAGGGCCCGCGCACGGTGCAGACATGAACGACGGACTCTCAACTTTTCATCACAACCGTGCCCCATTTAGACCTTTTCCTTCCCGTTTCACGGTGTCTGGGGCTAGATTCGCAATGGGTCATATTTTCATCTCCTTAGACCGGAGATGTACGGTCGAGGGCACGGTATCCGCCCAGAACGGCACAAGGGGTCACGTAATGGCAGATTTCTCCCGCCTTCCCGGACCGAACGCGGACTTGTGGGACTGGCAGCTCCTGGCTGCCTGCCGTGGGGTCGACAGCTCGCTCTTCTTCCACCCGGAGGGCGAGCGCGGGGCGGCTCGGAGCGCTCGAGAGAACTCGGCCAAGGAGGTCTGCATGAGGTGCCCGGTCCGTGCCGAGTGCGCGGCACACGCGCTGGCGGTGCGCGAGCCGTACGGCGTGTGGGGCGGCCTGACCGAGGACGAGCGCGAGGAGCTCATGGGGCGGGCGCGGAACCGGCTGGTGACGGCGTCGTCGTCCGGCAGGAACCCCGCTCCGGGCACCTGACTGCCCTAATTGTCTGAAGGAACGTTTCTGCTCCATCTGGACGCTTCAGAACAAACACCGTTTCGGCCTTCCCGCATGGGCCCGAGCACGCGCGCGTGCGGGCGCATGAGGGGGGCACGCGCGCGTGCCCGCCACGCTCACAGTCGCTCGGCCGCCCGCGCCAGTTGCTCCAGCGTCGCCGCCACCGCCGGCACCTGGGCCAGGTCGGGCAGCGTGAGGGCGACGATCTCCCGCCGCATCGCCGGTTCCAGGGCTACCGTGCGCGCACCCCGGGGACGTACGGACTCGACCGCGAGCTGGGGCAGCACCGCGACGCCGAGTCCCGCGCCGACGAGGCCGACCACCGCCGGGTAGTCGTCGGTGGCGAAGTCGATGCGCGGGGTGAAGCCCGCACTCTCGCACACCTCCACGAGCTGGCCGCGGCAGCGCGGGCAGCCCGCGATCCAGGGCTCCCCGGCGAGTTCGCCGATGGCGACAGACCCCGAGGACGCTGTGCGCGCGAGGCGGTGCCGCTCGGGCACCAGGCCCACCAGACGGTCTGTCAGCAGGGGCCGTACGACGAGGTCGTCCCACTCCTCGGCGCCCGCCGCCCCCTCGTACCGGAAGGCCAGCGCCACGTCGCAGTCGCCCTCGCGCAGCAGCTCCACGGACCTGGGCGGCTCGGCCTCCTCCAGGGAGACGCGCGTGCCGGGGTGCTCGGCGCGCAGGGCGGCGAGGGCGGTGGGCACGAGCGTGGAGCTGCCGCTGGGGAAGGAGACCAGCCGCACCCGGCCCGCGCGCAGCCCGGCGATGGCCGCGACCTCCTCCTCGGCCGCGGTGAGCCCGGCGAGGATCCCCGACGCGTGCCGGACGAGCGCCTCGCCGGCCTGGGTCAGCCGCATCTCGCGCCCGCTGCGGACCAGCAGCGGGGTGCCGACGGAGGCCTCCAGCGCCTTCATCTGCTGGCTGACCGCGGGCTGTGTGCACCCCAGTTCGCGCCCCGCCGCGGAGAAGGAACCGGTGGCGGCGACGGCGCGCAGGACGCGGAGATGACGGGCCTCGATCACCCTTCGAGCATAAGCCGGGCTTGGACATGTCACCCAATAGTGCGTCGACACTTTGGGGGCGATCCACGTACCGTGCGGTCATGAAGCTTCTCTCGGTGAACGTGGGGCGGGCGAAGGCCGTGCCGTACACGGCCCAGTCGCAGGGTGTGACCGGCATCGACAAGCGCCCCGTGGACGGCCCGGTCCGGGTGAGTACTCCCGGCCCGAGCGGGATCGGCGCGAGCGGCCTGGCCGGGGACGCGGTGTGCCACCTGGAGCATCACGGCGGGGACGACCAGGCGGTGTACGCCTTCGCGCGCGAGGACCTGGACGACTGGGAGCGCGAGCTGGGGCGGCCGCTGGCGAACGGCGCCTTCGGCGAGAACCTCACCACCTGTGGCATCGATCTGACCGGCGCCCTGATCGGCGAGCGCTGGCGGGTCGGCTCCGGGCCCCTGCTGGAGGTCACCAGCGGGCGCGTCCCGTGCCGCACCTTCCAAGGCCACATGGCCGAGGGCGGCTGGGTGAAGAGGTTCACGCGGAAGGGTGTGCCGGGCGCCTACCTCCGGGTGATCGAGCCGGGTGAGATCCGGGCGGGCGACGCGGTCGAGATCGTGCACCGGCCGGAGCACGACGTGACGGTGGGCCTCGTGTTCCGCGCGGAGACGACCGAGCGCACGCTGCTGCCGCGCCTGCTCGCCGCGGGCGCCGCACTGCACCACAGAACGCTGGCTTCGGCCCGCGCGTACGCCGGGAAGCACGGCTCCTGATCGGCCGTCACCAGGGCTTTCGCAGAAGAAAACTTCCCCGGAAGTTTCACCTGTCGTGGGCCCTGTGCGCAGGGCGGACGCCCCCGCTCCGGGTCACTACGCTTGGGCCATGACAACGGCTCTGATTACGGGATCGACCGCGGGGATCGGTGCCGCGTTCGCGCGCCGGCTCGCGGCTGACGGGCACAACCTCGTCCTGGTGGCACGGGACGCCAAGCGGCTGCACGACCAGGCGACGGAACTGCACGACCGGCACGGCATCGAGGCGGAGGTGCTCGCGGCCGACCTGGCCGAGGACAAGGGCATCGAGCGGGTCGCCGCCCGCCTCGGCGACCGCAAGAACCCCGTCGACCTGCTGGTCAACAACGCGGGCTTCGGCAACAAGGGCCGCTATCTCGACGTCTCGATGGACGACGAGCTGAAGATGCTCAAGGTGCACATCGAGGCGGTGCTGCGGCTGACGTCGGCGGCGACGGAGGCGATGCGCGAGCGCCGGCGCGGTGGAGTCGTGAACGTCGCCTCGGTGGCGGCCTTCGTGCCGCGCGGCACGTACGGGGCGTCCAAGGCGTGGGTCGTGCAGTTCACGCAGGGCGCGGCGAAGGACCTCGCGGGCACCGGCGTACGGCTGATGGCGCTGTGCCCCGGCTTCGTGCGCACGGAGTTCCACGAGCGGGCCGGGATGGGCACGGACAACATCCCGGGCTGGCTGTGGCTGGACGCGGACAAGCTGGTCGCGGCGGCCCTCGCCGACCTGGCCCGCGGCAAGACGGTCTCGATCCCGGACCCGCGCTACAAGGCGCTGATGGGCCTGGTGAAGGTGACACCGCGCGGGCTGCTGGGCGGCGTGACCTCGAAGACGGGGCGCAAGTACGGGCCGCAGTGAGCCCCGCGCACGACCCGGCGGACGGCGTCGCACCGGTGGGAAAATGGGAGTGACGGGAAACCGGACCCAGGGGGGACCGGAGGCGGCGTCATGACGTTCGTACAGCTCATCGACTGCAGGACCAGCCGGTTCGACGAGATGGACCGGCTCATGGACAGGTGGGTCGAGCAGACCAAAGGGAAGCGGACCGCGACGCACGACATGGTCGGGCGGGACCGGTCCGACGCCTCGCACTTCGTCGAGGTCGTGGAGTTCCCGTCGTACGAGGACGCGATGCGGAACTCGAACCTGCCCGAGACCGACCGGATCTTCCAGGAGATGGTCGCCCTCTGCGACGAGATGCCGACGCTCATGGATCTGGACGTCGTACGGGACGAGCGCCTCTGTGAGAACACCGTGCGCAGGTTCTTCGCGGCGCTGTGCACCACGGGCGAGCTGCCTCCGCTCAACGACCTGCTGGATGAGGACATCCACAGCCATGACCCGATGAACCCGCAGGACACCATCGGGCTGGACAGCGTCCGCGCCGAGTTCCGGATGTGGCGCGGCGCCTTCGACTTCGTGTTCACGGTCGAGGACGTGTTCGCCCAGGGCGACCGGGCCTGCGCGCGCTGGACCTGGCGCGGCACGCACCGGGGCGACTTCCTGGGCATCGCACCCACCGGCCAGGAGGTCACCATGACCGGGATGACCCTGTTCCGGTTCGACGCCGAGGGCAAGATCGCCGAGCTGTGGTGGCAGCACGACCAGCTCGGGCTGATGCAACAGCTCGGCGCACTGGACGAGTTGGAGCGGTAGAACGGGCGAAGCCCCCGCCCCGGGAGCACCGGGAGCGGGGGCTTCGTCGTACGCGACTCGCGTGCCTCAGTGGGCGTGGCCGTGGCCGTGGCCCCCGGCGGCGGCCTCTTCCTCTTCCTTCTTCTCGACGACCAGGGTCTCGGTCGTGAGCAGCAGGGAGGCGATGGAGGCGGCGTTCTCCAGGGCGGAGCGCGTGACCTTCACCGGGTCGATGACGCCGGCCTTGACGAGGTTGCCGTACTCGCCGGTGGCGGCGTTGTAGCCCTCGCCCTTGTCCATGTCCTTGACCTTGGACACGATGACGTAGCCCTCGTGGCCCGCGTTCTCCGCGATCCAGCGCAGCGGCTCGACGACGGCGTTGCGGACGACCGAGACACCGGTGGCCTCGTCGCCGGACTTGCCGAGGCCGTCCTCGAGGACCTTGGAGGCGTGGACCAGAGCGGAGCCACCACCGGAGACGATGCCCTCCTCGACCGCGGCGCGGGTCGCGGAGATGGCGTCCTCCAGACGGTGCTTCTTCTCCTTCAGCTCCACCTCGGTGGCGGCGCCGACCTTGATCACGCACACGCCGCCGGCCAGCTTCGCGAGGCGCTCCTGCAGCTTCTCGCGGTCCCAGTCGGAGTCGGTGGACTCGATCTCGGCCTTGATCTGCGCGATGCGGCCCTCGACCTCGTCCTTCTTGCCGGCACCGTCGACGATCGTGGTGTCGTCCTTGGTGACGGTGACGCGGCGGGCGCCGCCGAGCACGTCCAGACCGACCTGGTCGAGCTTGAGGCCGACCTCCTCGGAGACGACGGTGGCGCCGGTCAGGACGGCCATGTCCTGCAGCATCGCCTTGCGGCGGTCACCGAAGCCCGGGGCCTTGACGGCGACGGCGTTGAACGTGCCGCGGATCTTGTTGACGACCAGGGTCGACAGGGCCTCGCCCTCGACGTCCTCGGCGATGATCAGCAGCGGCTTCGAGGCGCCGGCCTGGATGATCTTCTCGAGCAGCGGCAGCAGGTCCTGGATGGAGCTGATCTTGCCCTGGTTGATCAGGATGTACGGGTCGTCGAGGACGGCCTCCATACGCTCCTGATCGGTGACGAAGTACGGGGACAGGTAGCCCTTGTCGAAGGCCATGCCCTCGGTGAAGTCCAGCTCCAGACCGAAGGTGTTGGACTCCTCGACGGTGATGACACCGTCCTTGCCGACCTTGTCCATCGCCTCGGCGATGAGCTCGCCGACCTGCTGGTCCTGGGCGGACAGCGCGGCGACGGCGGCGATGTCGGACTTCTCGTCGATCGGCCGGGCCGAGGCGAGCAGGTCCTCGGAGATGGCGGCGACGGCGGCGTCGATGCCCTTCTTCAGGGCGGCCGGGGAGGCGCCGGCGGCGACGTTGCGCAGGCCCTCGCGGACCAGCGCCTGGGCCAGCACGGTGGCGGTGGTCGTACCGTCACCCGCGATGTCGTTGGTCTTGGTCGCCACCTCCTTCACCAGCTGGGCGCCCATGTTCTCGAACGGGTCCTCGATCTCGACCTCACGGGCGATGGTGACGCCGTCGTTGGTGATGGTGGGGGCACCGAACTTCTTGTCGATGACGACGTTGCGGCCCTTGGGGCCGATCGTCACCTTGACCGTGTCGGCCAGCTTGTTGACGCCGCGCTCGAGGGCGCGACGGGCGTCCTCGTCGAACTTCAGGATCTTCGCCATGACAGCGTGAGCCCTCTCGGAAGATTTGGGGTGAAAGAAACTGCGCCCCGGGCGCCCGGCTTCTTATGGGTCGCGGGGGGCCAGGGGCGCAGCTCGAAGCAACTGTGTGTGCTCGACGGTGAATTACTTCTCGATGACCGCGAGGACGTCGCGGGCCGAGAGGACGAGGTAGTCCTCGCCGTTGTACTTCACCTCGGTGCCGCCGTACTTGCTGTACAGCACGACGTCGCCGGTCTTGACGTCGAGCGGGAGACGCTCGCCGTTCTCGAAACGGCCCGGGCCCACGGCCAGGACGACGCCCTCCTGGGGCTTCTCCTTGGCGGTGTCCGGGATGACCAGGCCAGACGCCGTGGTCTGCTCGGCGTCGAGCGGCTGGACCACGATGCGGTCCTCGAGCGGCTTGATGGCAACCTTGCTGGCGGTCGTCACGATCCGACCTCCCCCTTCGGAGATCTCACGGGGTTAACTGTCTGAGGTGGCGACCAGGTGGATCCGTCGTCGCGGGTGCCGGACCTGCCCGTCGCTGTGTTGGCACTCTCCAGGGGGGAGTGCCAAAGCCGAGACTATGACTGCGATTAGCACTCGGTCAAGCGGAGTGCCAATTGCCTGCGGCGCGTCAGCCGAGGGTGCCGGTTTGGCGTACGGGGTTTACGGCGCTGCGGTGTTGGGGTGGCCGCTCCCGGGGGCTGCGCCCCCAGGCCCCCGCTGTCGGCCTGAACGGCCTCGTCCTCAAGCGCCGGACGGGCTGTTTGGCTACAGGTAGTCCTCGATGCGGGCTACCGTCAGGCCCTCCTTCTGGAGGCGGCGCAGGACCCTGGTCGTACGTTCTCTGATGTCGTCCGGGCCGATCTGGACGATGTCGCCGGGGCGGAGGCGGTGGTCGCCGTGGGTGTAGGAGAGGCCGCCGGAGGTGACGGTGGCGCGCCAGAGGACGACGGCCGCCACACCGCAGTCGGCGGCGGCGCGCAGGGTCGTGGTGTCGTACCGGTCGTAGGGCGGGCGGAAGAAGCGGGGGCGGATGCCGAAGCGGGACGTGAGTTTGTCCTGCTGGCCGCAGATCTCGGCGCGCTGGCCGGCGTAAGGCAGGCCGGGGAGCGCGGGGTGGTCGAGGGTGTGGTTCTGCACGCCGGCGCCGACCGAGCGCAGGCGCGCGAAGTGGGCGTAACCGGGGCCGACTACGGTGTCGGTGAGGAACAGGCTGACCGGGAGCCGTAGTTCGCGGACCATGTCGACGAAGCGTGGGTCCTTCTCGGCGCCGTCGTCGTAGGTGAGGAAGACGACCCGGTCGCGGGTGGGGACGTGGTCCACGACGGGCGCCAGGGCGGGGCCGGCCGTGCGGGGCGGCGCGGGGCGGGAGGCGGGCCTCGGGGCCGGGGCGAGCGGGGCCGGCAGCCCCCAGCGGCGGTACGGCTGCCGCGCGGCCGGGGTGTGGGAACGTACGCTCTGGGCCGCCTTCTTGCCGAGCCGTTCGATGGGGTCGACGGACTGGGCGCAGCCGGTGAGCAGGGCGGCGGCGGCCAGTACGGCCGCGGCGGCCCGCACGGCGCGGCGCGGGGCGGGTGCGGGGCTCACAGGTAGTCCTCCAGGCGTGCCACCGCGAACCCGTCGCGGGTGACCCGGTTCAGGAAGCGCCGGACCATCTGGGTCATGGTGCCGTTCCACTCGGCCGGGTCCTGGAAGTGGGAGAGGACGATGTCGCCGGGGTGCAGGTTCCGGTCGTCCTCGCGGTACTCCCAGTGGTCGGCGAAGACCTCCTCGCTCCAGATCGGGGCGTACTTGATCCCGCAGGACCGGGCGGCGAGCAGGGTGTCCCGGTCGTAGTTGCCGTAGGGCGGGCGGAAGACGGTCGGCCGCTTGCCGAACTGCTTCTCCATGACGTCCTGCATGCCGCAGATCTCGTCCCGCTGTTCCTCGTAGGACAGGCCGGGCAGGTAGGGGTGGTGCAGGGTGTGGTTGTCGAGGGTGACGCCCTGGGACCGCATCCGCCGGAAGTAGCCGTAGTCGTCGCCGGCGGATTCGTCGGTGAGGAAGGCCGTGTACGGGATCCGCAGGTCGCTCATCATCCGCAGGAACCCGGGGTCCTTCTCGGCGCCGTCGTCCAGGGTGAGGAAGACGACCTTCTGCCGGGTGGGGATCGTGGTGAAGACCGGGGGCAGGTCCAGTTCCTCCTGGTCGCGGACCTCGAAGCCGGCGCGAACGGTGATCCTCGGCTTGTGCGCGGGAGGCGGCGGGGGCAGCAGCGGGACCCGGCCCAGGCCCCAGCGGTCGGCGGCGGCGACCAGGGCGTCGTGGTCGGCGCCGAGCCGGGCCGCGTAGCTGTCCAGGGCGGGGGCGGCGGGCGCCTTGAGCGGCTGCTGACCGGGAGCCGGTAGTACGTCCGTTCCCCTGCCCGACGCCGAGCAGCCGGGCATGACGGCGACGAGGGCCAGCACGGCGATGCCGCCCCGGACGGCCGCCTTCCTCACCAGCGCCCCGTATTTGTCATTTTGTCGCACCGCTCGCATGGTGCCGGATCCTCGCAGGCACGGGAGGCGTTCTGGGCCCGACACCGCCGCCGGAGGCGCGGCGTCCACCGGCTGGCCCACAATGACCCGGTGAACGACCTGCTCTCCTTCCGCTCGCTGCTCACCCCCGAGGGCCTCGCCCTCCTCGACGAGGTGCGCGACACCCACCCGTCCGACGAGCTCGCCGTCGCCACCCGGCTGCGCCGCGACCACCCCGCCGACCTGGTCTCGGCGGCGCTCGGCCAGGCCCGGCTGCGCCAGCGCGCCGCGGCGAAGTTCGGCGCCGAGGACGCGGCGCGGATGTTCTTCACGCCGAACGGGGTCGAGCAGTCGACGCGGACGAGCGTGGCGACGTACCGGGCCGGCCGGCTGAACGAGCTGGGGGTGACGTCCGTCGCGGACCTGTGCTGCGGGATCGGCGGCGACGCGATCGCGCTGGCGCGGGCCGGGATCCGGGTGCTGGCCGTCGACCGGGACCCGCTGACGGCGGAGGTCGCGCGGGCGAACGCCGAGGCTCTGGGGCTGGAGGACCTGATCGAGGTGCGGGAGGCGGACGTCACGGAGGTCGACACCTCCGGGTACGACGCCGTGTTCGTGGACCCGGCGCGGCGCGGCGGCCGGGGCCGCATCTTCGACCCGGAGGCCTACTCGCCGCCGTTGTCCTGGGCGGTGGGCGCGGCGACGGCCGCTCCGCGCGCTGCGCTGAAGATCGCGCCCGGCATTCCCCACGAGGCGATCCCGGCCGAGGCCGAGGCCGAGTGGATCTCGGACGGCGGGGACGTGAAGGAGGCGGTGCTGTGGTTCGGCGCCGGGGTCCGTCCGGGCGCCATGCGCGCGACGCTGCTGCCGGGCCCGCGCTCGCTGGTCGGTCGGGGGCTGCCCGACCCTGAAGTGCGGCCCGTGGGGCGGTACTTGTACGAGCCCGACGGCGCCGTCATCCGCGCACACCTGGTGGCGGACGTCGCCGAGGAGGTCGGGGGCGGATTGATCGACCCGACCATCGCCTACGTGACGTCCGACGAGCTGCACGACACGGTCCACGCGTCGGCGTACGAGATCACCGATCAACTCCCCTTCAACGTCAAGAAGCTGAAGGCCCTGCTGCGGGAACGCGGCGTCGGCACCCTGACCGTGAAGAAGCGCGGTTCGGCGGTCGAGCCGGAGGAACTGCGGAAGAAGGTCAAGCCACAGGGACCGAACGCGGCGACGGTGTTCCTCACCCGGGTCGCGGGGGCGCCGACGATGCTGATCGGCGGTCCAGTGGGCTGAGCCCGAGGCGGGGAACGTGAACACCCCGCCCCAGCTGACTGGGGCGGGGTGTTCATGGAGCGCCGGGCAGGCCTTGCACCTGCATTTCCCCGCAGGAAGCGGGGCGTCTTTCCTTGGACCACCAACGCACTGCGTCCGTACCGGAGTTCCGGCCGTTCGCGTGTCATGATCATAGCCGGTCGGCGGGGCGTCACGCCACCTCAGGAGGTGAAGTCCCCGTCCACCGACTCGAATCGCCAGCGGTGCACGGCCCGGGTGATCAAGTCCGTGTCCGGTTCGGGCAGTTCCGGGAGGTCCGCGTCGTACGGGGCGTCCCACCAGGTGATGACCAGGACGCGGTCCTGGGGTGCCCGGAGGATCTCGCGGCGGAGCGGCCGTTCGGCCGGCTCCTGTGCGCGGGCCCAGGCCAGGAGTTCCTCGCCCCGGCCCGCTCTCGCCCGCGCCTCCCACATCAGCGCGACCGTCACGAGTACAGGTTCTCCTGGCTGACCTCGTGCACGTGGTCATGGCCGTGGCCCTGCCCGGGGACATGCGGATCCGTGACCGGCAGCGAGGAGTCGGCGGACAGGTCCCAGTCCGAGGCGGACCGGTTACGGGCCACCATCTCCGCGCCGAGCGCGGCGACCATCGCGCCGTTGTCCGTGCACAGCTTGGGGCGCGGGACGCGCAGCCGGATGCCGGCCTTCTCACAGCGCTCCTGGGCCAGGGCGCGCAGCCGGGAGTTGGCCGCGACGCCGCCGCCGATCATGAGGTGGTCGACGCCCTCGTCACGGCAGGCCCGCACCGCCTTCCTGGTCAGCACGTCGACGACCGCCTCCTGGAAGGAGGCCGCGACATCACGCACCGGGACTTCCTCGCCCGCGGCCCGCTTGGCCTCGATCCAGCGGGCCACCGCCGTCTTCAGCCCGGAGAAGGAGAAGTCGTACGCCGGGTCGCGCGGGCCGGTCAGGCCGCGCGGGAAGGCGATGGCCGACGGGTCGCCCTCGCGTGCGTAGCGGTCGATGACCGGGCCGCCCGGGAAGCCGAGGTTCAGCACGCGGGCGATCTTGTCGAAGGCCTCCCCCGCCGCGTCGTCGATCGTCGCGCCCATCGGGCGGACGTCGGAGGTGATGTCCGAGGACAGCAGCAGCGAGGAGTGGCCGCCGCTGACCAGGAGCGCCATCGTCGGCTCCGGGAGCGGGCCGTGCTCCAGCTGGTCCACGCAGATGTGGGAGGCGAGGTGGTTCACGCCGTACAGCGGCTTGCCGAGGGCGTAGGCGTACGCCTTGGCCGCCGAGACGCCGACCAGTAGGGCGCCGGCCAGGCCGGGTCCGGCGGTGACCGCGATGCCGTCCAGGTCGCGCGCGCTCACGCCCGCTTCCTTCAGCGCGCGGTCGATGGTCGGGACCATCGCCTCCAGGTGCGCCCGGGACGCCACCTCGGGCACGACGCCGCCGAAGCGGGCGTGCTCCTCGACGCTGGACGCGACGGCGTCCGCCAGCAGGGTCGTGCCGCGGACGATGCCGACGCCGGTCTCGTCGCAGGAGGTCTCGATGCCGAGTACGAGAGGCTCGTCGCGTGAGTCAGCCATTGATCTCGGTTTCTTGTACGGAGTTTGACGGGTCGGTGAGGCTCATGACCAGGGCGTCGACGTTGCCCGGCTGGTAGTAGCCGCGCCTGAACCCGATGGGGGCGAAGCCGAAGCGCTCGTAGAGCTTCTGCGCGCGGATGTTGTCCACGCGGCACTCGAGCATCACCTCGGCGCACTCGAAGGCGGTCGCGGCTCGCAGCAGTTCGGTCAGCAGGCGGGCGCCGAGGCCGGTGCCCTGGAGGTCGCGGGCGACGGCGATGGTCTGGATGTCGCCCAGGTCGCCCTGGGCGGCGAGTCCGGCGTAGCCGACGATCTTCCGGTCGCCCCCGGTGGCCACGATGTACCGCCGGGTCGCCTCCGGGCCCCGGGAGTGGGCCAGCTCGGACCAGAACATCCCCCGCGACCAGGCGTCCTCGGGGAAGAGGGCCTTCTCCAGCTCCAGCACCGGGTCGATGTCCCACCAGCGCATCTCGCGCAGCGCGGGCAGCTCGGGCTTCGTGGGCTCGGTCACTTGGGGGTGACCACCTTGTAGTTCTTGGGGACCTGTGCGTCGGGCCGGCGCAGGTACAGCGGCCTCGGTGGCGCCAGCTCCTCCCCCGCGGCGAGCTTCTCGGCGGCCAGCGCGGCGAGGGCGGCGGCCGAGACGTGCTCGGGCTCGTGGACCTTCGGGAAGGTGTCCGGGTAGAGCAGCGCGCCCGCGCCGACGGCGGGCAGGCCGGCGACCCTCTCGGCGATGTCGGCGGGCCGGTCCACGGCCGGGTCGGTCAGCCGCGTGCGCGAGTCGGCGTACGTCGCCCAGTAGACCTCCTTGCGCCGGGCGTCGGTCGCCACGACGAAGGGGCCCTTCTCGATGTCGGCCGCGTAGGCGAGGCCGTCGAGCGTGCAGACGCCGTGCACGGGGACACCGAGGGCGAGCCCGAAGGTGTCGGCGGTCATCAGACCGACGCGCAGGCCGGTGTACGGGCCGGGCCCGGTACCGACGACGATCCCGGTGACGGCGTCCAGCTTGAGCCCGGCCTCGGCGAGCACACGGTCGACGGCAGGGAGCAGCAGCTCGCCGTGCCGGCGCGCGTCCACCTGGCTGGAGGAGGCGATGACGGCGTCTCCGTCGTGCAGGGCGACGGTGACGGCAGGGGTGGCGGTATCCAGAGCGAGCAAGAGCACGCGAACAGCCTACGGCTCCCGCGCTGCGTGCAGGGCCGCCCCGGCAGGACGGTCACGGACTGCTACCGTCTGCACGAAGTACGACATATGACGCGAACAGAGGTGGGCGCACGTGGCAGGGACCAGTTCGCAGATCGTGGCCGGGCTCACCGCGGCGGCCGTCACGACGGTCGGGTTCCTCGCCTACCAGGCCTCGGCGAACGTCCCTGCCGGTCTCGGCGGCAAGGCCCGGCCGAGCGCCTCGCCCGCGGCGGCCGTCAAGGCACCCCGGGACAAGCGCCACCCCGACGCCCTGCCCTCGGGCTCCGGCAAGGGTGAACGCGTCGTGTACTCGGTGGACGACGACCGGGTCTGGCTGGTCGGCGAGACCAACCGGGTCCAGCGCACGTTCAAGGTGACCCCGGGCAGCGTCGATCCGGCACCGGGCAGTTACGCGGTCATGTCCCGCTCCAACGCGATCACCGGCACCGACGGCACCCCCGTCGAGCACGTCGTGCGCTTCACCACCGTGGGTGACGTGGTCGTCGGCTTCAGCGCCGCCGTGGGCGAGACGGCGGGGCAGGCCGACTCCAGCACGAAGACGGGCGGCATCCGGGAGACACGCACGGACGGCGACGCGATGTGGAACTTCGCGACGATCGGCGTACCGGTGGTCGTGATCCGCTAGGGTCTGTCGTTTGGATCAGGCCGGCTGTGAGGTGCGGTACTTCTCGACCGACACGAGCGGGGTCTGGTGCGTGCAGCTGCAAGGCGGAGGAGGGCGTCGACGCGATGGGGGTCCCCCCGCGCGAGCGGAGCCGAGCGTGGGGGAGTTGGCAACCGACGACAACGCGGCAGATGTGCGTGCCAGACCCCGCGACGCCGGGATGATCCAAACGACAGGCCCTAGCGGTCGTCACGATCCGTCGGCGGTACGCCCCGCGGGCACTGTACGTCCCCGCGGGCACCGTACGTCCCGCTAGGCGGCCTGCGCCTCCGTCGGCCCGTGCCCCGGCACCGGCTGCGGTGCCCGCGGTCCGGGGTCGCGCGGCGGGCGGGAGATCGCGTCGGCGGCCGCGCACGAGGCCAGCAGATCGCGCATGGACACCCCGGCGGGTGCGGCCGGCCGCAAGGGCACCTGCGCCTGCGGATCCGGTACGGCCGCCGCGTTCGACGAAGCCGGCATGGACGCCTCCTGAGGACCGGGGGCGGGCGTAGTTAGGCACACCTAACTACGGACTGGATTCCATGTGACCACGCCCGACACGTCCGGCGCAACGTCTTGCCGACATGTCGTCGGAAAGTTCAGGCGGTGAGCGCCCCGAGGTCCACGCTGCCCCAGCGGCCGCCGAGGCCGGTCAGCGTCACGTGCCGGACCTCGTCGGTGGTGTCGCCGACGGCGCGGTGGATGGTGACCTGGAGCCGGTCGTCGGTCAGCTCCTCGACCTTGCCCTCGCCCCACTCCACGACGATCACCGAGTCGGGCAGCGAGACGTCGAGGTCGAGGTCCTCCATCTCGTCCAGGCCGCCGCCCAGCCGGTAGGCGTCGACGTGGACGAGGGGCGGGCCGTCGCCGAGCGAGGGGTGCACCCGCGCGATCACGAAGGTCGGGGAGGTGACGGCGCCCCGCACACCGAGCCCCTCGCCGAGTCCGCGGGTGAGCGTCGTCTTGCCCGCACCGAGCTCCCCGCTGAGCATCACGAGATCGCCCGCGCGCAGCAGCTCGGCGAGCTTGCGGCCCAACTCCCGCATCTGCTCCGGGGCGTTGATCGTGATCTCCACGGCGTTGGGGTCAGCCGGGTCCTGCGGCGCTGCTGGTGCTTCCATAGCCCATTACGGTAGCCCCTGCCGGTACGGCGCCCGCGCGGGTGAGCAGGTCGGCGAGCCGGTCGGTGACCACCTCCGGGTGCTCCAGCATCACCAGGTGACCGGCGTCGGGGACGAGGACCAGCTCGGCGTCGGGCAGCAGGTCGGCGATGGCCTCGCTGTGCTCGCTGGGCGTGACGAGGTCCTGGACCCCGGCCAGCACCAGTACCGGCATGCCGGTGAAGCAGGCGAGGGCCTCGGTCTTGTCGTGCTCGGTGAAAGCCGGGTAGAACTCGGCGACCACGTCGATGGGCGTGGCCTCGATCATCCGCTCGGCGAACCGCTCGACGGCCGGGTCCACGTCCCGGGACGCGAACGAGTACCGCTTGATGACCCCGGCGAACAGATCGGCCGTCACCCGGCGGCCCTTCTCCACCAGTGCCGCCTGCTGCCCGAGCGCCTTCAGCACTCCGGGGAGCACCCGGCGCACCGCGTTGACGCCGGCGACGGGCAGCCCGAAGTTGACCTCGCCGAGCCGTCCCGGGGACGTGCCGACGAGGGCGGTGGCGACGACCCGGTCGCGGATCAGGTCAGGGTAGTGCGCGGCGAGCGCCATCACCGTCATGCCGCCCATGGAGTGGCCGACCAGGACGATCTTCCCCTCGGGCGCGGCCGCGTCGATGACGGCCTTCAGGTCGCGGCCGAGCTGGTCGATGGTGACGGGTGTGCCGCCGCCCCGCCCGGAGCGTCCGTGGCTGCGCTGGTCCCAGTGCACGGTCCGGACGACGCCGCGCAGCGCCGCGCGCTGGAAGTGCCAGGAGTCCTGGTTGAGGCAGTAGCCGTGGCTGAAGACGACGGTGACGGGGGCGGGCGCCTTGCGGCCGAAGAGCCGGCGCCGCCGGGGCGCCGGTCCGCCCTCGGGCTCGACGTCGTCGACCTCGTAGTACAGCTCTGTGCCGTCGTCGGCGTACGCCTTGCCCGGGGTGCCGCGCAGGGTGCCGTACGGTCCGGCCGAGTCCAGCGCCAGCCGGGCCCGGCGGCGCATCCCGCGGCCGACGGTCATCCGCTCCAGCGCGACACCGGCGGCGGCGCCCGCGGCGAGCACGCCTATCGCGGTCCCGGCGACGCCGGTGGCCCGGCGCCAGCCGGCCCCCGTGGCGGAGGCGACGGCCGCCGTGGCGGCTTCCGCGACGGCCTCCGCGCTGCTCTCGCTCACGTAACCGCTCCTCTTCGCCGTGCTGCGTTCGGTGGGGGGTGTTGCGCGTGTTGCTGGTGTGGTGCCTGTTGCGACTTGCGGTATCTGTTTTGCCGCTGTGGCTGTGGCTGTGGCGATTCTTGCCGGTCTTACAAGCCGCTGTTCACATAGACGCGGGGAACGCGCGATCCGATCCGGGTGACGATCTCGTACCCGATCGTGCCCGCGGCCTGCGCCCAGTCCTCCGCGGTCGGCTCGCCGCGGTCGCCGGGGCCGAAGAGGACGGCCTCCGCGCCGGTCTCGGGCTCGTCGCCGCCCAGGTCGACCACGAACTGGTCCATGGCGACCCGCCCGGCGATCGTCCGCCACTTGCCGCCGACCAGGACCGGGCCGGTGCCGGAGGCGTGCCGCGGGATGCCGTCCGCGTAGCCGACGGGCACGAGGCCGAGGGTTGTCTCGCCCGGAGTGACGTAGTGGTGCCCGTAACTGACGCCGTGTCCGCCGGGGACGTGCTTCACCAGCGCCAGCGACGCCGACAGGGTCATCACCGGGCGCAGACCGAAGTCGGCCGGGACGCCGATCTCGGGGCTGGGCGAGATGCCGTACACCGCGATGCCGGTGCGGACGAGGTCGAAGTGGCTCTCGGGCAGCGTGAGCGTGGCCGGCGAGTTGGCGATGTGCCGCACCTCGGGGCGTGCGCCCTGCTGTTCGGCATACGTCACCATCTCCCGGAAGCAGGCGAGTTGGGCCTGGATGGAGGGGTGGCCGGGCTCGTCGGCGCAGGCGAGGTGCGACCACAGGCCGGTGACGCGCAGCAGGCCCTCGCGCTCGGCGCGCAGGGCGGCGGCGACCAGTTCGGCCCAGTCGTCGCCGGGCTGGCAGCCGTTACGCCCGAGCCCGGTGTCGGCCTTGAGCTGTACGCGCGCGGGCCGGCCGGCCTGCCGGGCCGCCTCGGTCACCTCGCGCAGCGCCCACATGCCGCTGACCGACACGTCGAGGTCGGCCTCGATGGCCTCCCGCCAGGGCCCGCCCGGGGTCCACAGCCAGCACATGATCCGCCCCGTCAGGCCGGCCTCGCGCAGCGCGAGCGCCTCCTCCGGGGTGGCCGTGCCGAGCCAGGTCGCGCCCGCCTCGACGGCGGCGCGGGCGCAGGGCACCGCGCCGTGGCCGTAGGCGTCGGACTTCACCACGGCCATCAGGGCCGCGCCCGGCGCATGGGCTCGCAGGGCCCGCACGTTGGCCCGCAGGGCGGCCAGGTCGATCTCGGCGCGGGCGCGCAGGGGCGCGGTCGGGGCAGCTGCTGTCTTGTTCATGGCGCCCCCAGTCTCTCAGAGCCCTCCGCCACCCCCGGGGCGCAGCCTCGGCGACGCCCCCGGGTACGCCGCCCACGGACCGTTCCACCCGCCCTGTCCGCACCCCCGGCGCACCCGCCAATCGCACGCCCCGCAACGCACCCCGCGCGCGTCGCGCACGCGCCAGTCCCGCGTCGGTCCCGCACGTCCCGTCACGCACCCGGAATCGCGGCGGCCACGTCCTGGGCGCCCGCCGGGGCGCCGCCGGACGCGTATCGGCCGACGAGCCCGTACGCCCGGCCCGCCCGCCGATCACACCTCCCGCGCCGCCGCACACCCCGCGCGCATCGCGCACGCGCCCGCCGCGCGTCAGTCCCGCACATCCCGCCCCGCACCCGGAATCGCGGCGGCCACGTCCTGGGCGCCCGCCGGGGCGCCGCCGGACGCGTATCGGCCGACCAGTCCGTACGCCCGGCCCGCCCGCCGATCACACCTCCCGCGCCGCCGCACACCCCGCGCGCATCGCGCACGCGCCCGCCGCGCGTCAGTCCCGCACATCCCGCCAGTTCGTACATCCGGCGCACCCGCCGATCACACGCCCCGCCCCGCGTCAGTCCCGCACGTCCCGCCACGCGTCCGGAATCGCGGCGGCCACGTCCTGGGCGGCTGCCGGGGCGCCGTCGGATGCGTACCGGCCGGCCAGGCCGTGCAGGTAGGCGGCCACGCTGCCCGCGTCGCGCGGTGCCAGGCCCGAGGCCAGCAGGGAGCCGGCCAGGCCGGAGAGCACGTCGCCGCTTCCGGCGGTGGCGAGCCACGGGGTGCCGGTGGCGTTGACGCGTACGGGGCCGCCGTCCGGGCCGGCGACGAGGGTGGTCGAGCCCTTGAGGAGGACGGTGGCGCCGTAGCGGGCGGCGAGTTCGCGGGCGGAGGTGAGCCGGGCGCGCTCGACCTGCTCGCGGTCCACGCCGAGCAGGGCGGCGGCCTCCCCGGCGTGCGGGGTCATCAGGGTCGGGGCGGTGCGCTCCCGTACGGCATCCCGGTCGGCCAGGCGCAGCCCGTCCGCGTCGATCAGCACGGGGACGTCGGCCGCGAGGACCTCCGCCACGGTGGCCGCGTCGTCCCCGGCGCCCGGTCCCGTGGCCCAGGCCTGCACGCGCCCCGCCTTGCGCGGGCCCCGGTCGGACACGAGCGTCTCGGGGAAGCGGGCGATGACCTCGTCGGCGGCGGGCCCGACGTACCGCACGGCCCCGGCCCCACCGTGCAGCGCGCCCGCAACGGCGAGCACCGCCGCGCCCGGATAGCGCGCCGACCCGGCGGCGACGCCGACGACACCGCGCCGGTACTTGTCGCTCTCGGCGGTGGGCACCGGCAGCAGCGCGGCCACGTCGGCGTGCTGGAGCGCCTCCACGTCCGGCTCGTCCGGCAGATACGGATCGAGCCCGATGTCGACGAGGCGCACGAAACCGGCGTACTCCCGCCCTGGATCTATCAGCAGCGCCGGCTTGTACGCCCCGAACGTCACGGTGAAGTCGGCCCGTACGGCGTCGCCGCGCACCTCCCCCGTGTCCGCCTCGACGCCGCTCGGCAGGTCGACGGCGACCACGGCGGCCCGCGACCGCTCGGCCGCCTCCGCCAGCCGTGCCGCGTCCGGGCGCAGCCCGCCCTTGCCGCCGATCCCGACGATGCCGTCGACGACCAGGTCGGCCCGATCGATCGGCCCCTCGGCGGCCTCGGGTCGTACGACGGAGCCGCCCGCCCGGCGCAGCGCGGCGAGCCCGCCGGGATGGGTGCGGTCGGGCGACAGCAGGACGGCGGTCACGCCCGCGCCTCTCCGGGCGAGCCGGGCACCGGCGTAGAGGGCGTCGCCGCCGTTGTCGCCGCTGCCGACCAGCAGGACGACCCGGCTGCCGTAGACCCCGCCGAGGATGTCGGCGCAGGCGGCGGCGAGCCCGGCGGCGGCACGCTGCATGAGGGCACCGTCCGGGAGCCTGGCCATCAGCTCCCGCTCGGCTGTTCGGACCGTCTCGACGCTGTACGCGGTTCGCATAACGTCGAGTCTGCCGTCACCCTTCGGCGATCACCACCGCCGAGGCGACCCCGGCGTCATGACTGAGCGACACGTGCCAGGACCGCACGCCGAGTTCGGCCGCGCGCGCCGCCACCGTCCCGGTCACCCGCAGCCTCGGCTGCCCGGACTCCTCGACGAACACCTCCGCGTCCGTCCAGTACAGGCCGGACGGCGCGCCCAGCGCCTTGGCCAGGGCCTCCTTGGCGGCGAAGCGGACGGCAAGGGACGCGATGCCGCGCCGCTCCCCGCTGGGCAGCAGCAGCTCGCTCTTGAGGAAGAGCCGGTCGACCAGCCCGGGCGTACGTTCCAGGGACGCCCCGAACCGGTCGATCTCGGCCACGTCGATACCGACCCCGATGATGCTCATGCCTCGCACCTTACGGCGCCGCGTTCACGCCACGGCGAGCTCGCGCCGCGCCGCCTCGCCCCGGTTGCCGTTCCCGGTCAGCGGCCGGCGGCAGCCCTGGCGTCGGACGGGCGGCGGCGCAGGGACGGGGTCGTCACGGCCGGCGGGGCCCACGCGCCGTCCGGCGGGTAGAGGTCGGTGCCGGGCGGCACGATCTCGTCGATCCGGTCGAGCGCGGCGTCGTCCAGGACCACGGACGCCCCCTTGAGCGTGTCCCGGAGCTGCTCCATCGTGCGCGGGCCGACGATCACGGACGTGACGGCGGGGTGCGCGAGCGGGAAGGCGACGGCCAACTCCGGCAGCGTGCAGCCCACTTCGTCGGCGACGGCGACGAGCCGCTCCACCGCCTCCAGCTTCGCGGCGGTGAGCGGGGCGTCGGGGTCGAAGCGGGCCGGGTTGATGGTGGGACGCCCGCGGCTCAGATCGAGGTCCTGGCCCTGGCGGTAGCGGCCGGTCAGGAAGCCGGAGGCCAGCGGGCTCCAGGTCAGCACGCCCATGCCCAGGCGCTGCGCCACGGGCAGCACGTGCTTCTCGATGCCACGGGCGAGCAGCGAGTACGGCGGCTGCTCGGTGCGGAACCGGTGGAGCCCTCGACGGTCGGCCACGTGGTGGGCCTCCACGATCTCGTCCGCCGGGAAGGTGGAGCAGCCGAACGCCCGGACCTTGCCCTGGCGTACCAGATCGGTCAGGACGGAGAGCGTCTCCTCGACGTCGGTCGTGCGGTCAGGGCGGTGCACCTGGTACAGGTCGATCCAGTCCGTGCCCAGCCGGCGCAGGCTGTCCTCCACCGCCCGGACGATCCACCGACGGGAGTTTCCGCCCCGGTTGGGGCCCTCCCCCATCGGGAAGTGGACCTTGGTCGCGAGCACCACGTCGTCGCGACGGCCCTTGAGCGCCTTGCCGACGATGGTCTCCGACTCCCCGGCCGAGTACATGTCGGCCGTGTCGACGAAGTCGATCCCCTCGTCGAGCGCGGCGTGGATGATCCGGACGCACTCGTCGTGGTCGGGGTTGCCGACACTGCCGAACATCATGGTGCCGAGGCAGTAGGCGCTGACCTCGATGCCGGTACCGCCCAGAACGCGATGGCGCATGCAACTCTCCTAGATCGCAGCCATGTTGAGAACGCCGCGACCCTACGAGTTGGAGTCCGCTTCAGGGCAAGGAGAGGAGCCGCTGAACACCCGCCTGCGCCATCCGTGTTGATTACCCGGCAAGCTCAGTGACGGCAGAACTGCCGGATCCCCTGCCTGAATCCGTCGCGATAACCGTCACGGAAGCCACGTTCGTAGGAGTAGTCCCTGAAGGAACGCCCTATCCCGTCCCATCGGCAGTCCTGTCTGGCATCCCTGAAGCCCCACCTGAAGCCATCCCTGTAGCCCCGGTCGTAGTCCCGTGGCCTCTCGACGGCCGTGGACACACTCGCGTGGGTCTCGCTCGGCGAAGCGGCCGAAGCCTGTTGCACGCCGGCCAGGGAAAGGGCGAAGACGAGGGCCGAGCTCCAGACGATGGGTCGCTTCCAATGGCTAGCGTTCATGACATGCCCCTCTGTCGCATGAGCCACATAGGAATCAATTTCCACTGTAATCACCCGCATGGCCCTCGCAACTTGCTGCGAGGGCCATGTGCAGTCCGCTTCAGGGCAAGGGCTGCGGGCCCCTCACTCCACCGTCACCGACTTCGCCAGGTTCCGCGGCTGATCCACCTCGTTGCCCCGCGCGGTCGCCAGCTCACACGCGAACACCTGCAACGGCACCGTGGCCACGAGCGGCTGAAGGAGCGTCGGGGTCGCCGGGATGCGGACCAGGTGGTCGGCGTACGGGACGACCGCCTCGTCGCCCTCCTCCGCGATGACGATCGTGCGCGCACCCCGCGCCCGGATCTCCTGGATGTTGGAGACGATCTTGTCGTGCAGGACGGAGCGGCCCTGCGGCGACGGGACGACGACCACCACCGGCAGGTCCTCCTCGATCAGCGCGATCGGACCGTGCTTCAACTCGCCCGCCGCGAAGCCCTCCGCGTGCATGTACGCCAGTTCCTTGAGCTTGAGCGCACCCTCCAGCGCCACCGGGTAGCCCACGTGCCGGCCGAGGAACAGCACCGTCTTCTTCCCGGCGAGGGAGCGCGCGAGCGCCCGTACCGGCTCCATGGTCTCCAGGACCCGGTCGACCGCACCGGCGATCCGCGACAGGTCCCGGATGACGACGCTCACCTCGTCGCCCCACTTGGTGCCCCGCACCTGGCCCAGGTAGAGCGCGACCAGGTAGCAGGCGACGAGCTGCGTGAGGAACGCCTTGGTCGAGGCGACCGCGACCTCCGGGCCGGCGTGGGTGTACAGCACCGCGTCCGACTCGCGCGGGATGGTCGAGCCGTTGGTGTTGCAGATCGCCAGCACCTTGGAGCCCTGCTCGCGGGCGTGCCGCAGCGCCATCAGGGTGTCCATGGTCTCGCCGGACTGCGAGATGGCGATCACCAGGGACCGCGCGTCCAGGATCGGGTCCCGGTAACGGAACTCGCTCGCCAGCTCCACCTCGCACGGGATGCGCGTCCAGTGCTCGATGGCGTACTTGGCGATCATCCCGGCATGGAAGGCCGTACCGCAGGCGACGATGACGACCTTGTCCAGCTCGCGCAGTTCGGAGGCGCTGATGCGCAGCTCGTCCAGGGTCAGCGAACCGGCCGCGTCGATACGGCCCAGCAGCGTATCGGCGACCGCCTTGGGCTGCTCGGCGATCTCCTTGAGCATGAAGTAGTCATAACCCCCCTTTTCCGCGGCCGACGCGTCCCAGTCGACGTGGTAGGAGTGCACCTCGGCCGGGCGGCCGTCGAAGCCGGTCACCGTGACCCCGTCGCGGCGCAGCTCCACCACCTGGTCCTGACCCAGCTCGATCGCCGACCGCGTGTGGGCGATGAACGCGGCGACGTCCGAGGCGAGAAAGGCCTCACCGTCTCCAACGCCCACCACCAGCGGGGAGTTCCGGCGCGCGCCCACGACCACGTCCGGCTCGTCCGCGTGCACGGCGACCAGCGTGAACGCGCCCTCCAGGCGCCGGCACGCCAGCCGCATCGCCTCGGCGAGGTCGCCGCTGGAGGAGTACTCCTCGGCGAGCAGGTGCGCGACCACCTCGGTGTCGGTCTCGGAGGCCAGGTCGTGGCCGCGCTCGGCCAGTTCGGCGCGCAGGGCGGCGAAGTTCTCGATGATGCCGTTGTGGACGACGGCGACCCGGCCCGCGTTGTCGAGATGCGGGTGGGCGTTGGCGTCCGTGGGGGCGCCGTGCGTGGCCCACCGGGTGTGTCCGATGCCCGTGTGCCCGGTCGGCAGCGGGTGCTCGACCAGCTCCTTCTCGAGGTTGACCAGTTTTCCGGCCTTCTTCGCGGAGGCGAGCCCGCCGTCCGCGAGCATGGCGACACCCGCCGAGTCGTACCCCCGGTACTCCAGGCGCTTCAGTCCGGCCATCACCACGTCGAGCGCCGACTGCGATCCCACGTATCCCACGATTCCGCACATGAGCGGCAGCCTAAGGGCTGTCAGCGACTGCCAGCGGTCGGAACGGCCTTGATCCTGCCCGAATTCGGAAATTCTCGCCGGGGTTCGAGGCGTTGGAGAGGCGCCGGAGGGACACCCGAAGGGCGCTTAAACAGCGCGGCTCAGCGGCGGCGCGGCTCCGGCGCCTCCAGACCGAAGGACGCGCTGTTCAGCCAGCGTCGCATCCGCAGCGCCATCGGCCGCTCGACGAACCGGTGCACGAGATAGGCCAGCAGCACCAGGCCCGCCACCGAACTCACGACCAGCACCCGCGGATCCACCCGGTCGCCGTAGCGGTACACGATGGTCATGCCGATCACGTCGTGCAGCAGGTACAGCGGGAAGGTCATCGTCCCCGCGACCGACAGCCACCGCCAGCGGATCCGGCTCGTCCAGCCGAGCGCGATCGCGGCGATCAGGGCGAAGAACACGGTGATCACCAGGACCAGCCAGCCGCGCCACGGCGACCAGGCGTCCCAGTTGACGCGGCCGCCGTTGGGGGACAGCAGGAAATGCAGCGCCAGCAGCCACGACATGAGCACGATCCCCCACAGCAGCGGCGTCGACCGGAACCGGTGCATCAGATAGAAGGCTATGCCCGCGATGAAGTACGGCGCGGAGTTCTGGTTGACCAGCAGCGTCAGCAACGGGATGTGCGCGGCGGGCGCCAGCACCGCGGCGACCGTCCAGATCCCGCAGAAGATCGCCACCCGCTGGTAGGTGAGCCCCTTCCACACCACCACCGCGAAGGTGAGGTAGAAGCACAGCTCCGGCCAGAGCGTCCAGTAGACCGAGTCCAGGTCGTCCACGCCGAGCGGCTTCTGGAGCATCGTGAGGTTGGCGAAGACCACCCGTGGGTTGGGATGTCCGAAGGGGGTGTCGACCAGGTAGATCACGGCCGCCGACACCACGACCCCGATCCAGTACATCGGGTACAGCCGGGTCACCCGCGAGATGAAGAAGTCCCGCGGCGAGCGGCCCCAGGCGCTCATACAGATGACGAACCCGCTGATCAGGAAGAACAGGTCGACGCCGAGCCGGCCGTAGGCGAAGTAGCCGTGCGAGTCGGGGAACAGGGCCTGGTACGGGCGGCCCCAGATGTTCTCTACCGTCACCGGCGCCTGGCCGACGAAGTGGAAGAACACCACGGCCAGCGCCGCCAGGAACCGCAGTCCGTCCAGCGCGGCCAGCCGGGACCCGTGATCCGGGGACCGCGCACCGGACGTCCGCGCCGCGGGAGGCGCGGCCAGGGACGGTACGTCGGATCCGGCCGGCGTTCCGCTGCCTTCTGCCGTGGCCGTGCCGACCGGTCCTACGTGATCCGTCTGGGTCATCCGTCCACCGCTTCCGGTGTCATCCGCTGAACTGGGGCCGTAAGGCCCCCACCTTCACACGGCATCCGGGGAAACGGAAAAACCCGCTCCCGCCGCCCGCGGCCTTTCGGCCCCGACTCCCCAGGCAGGCGCACCGCCCCATCCGCCGGGCGTGACCGACCCCACGCTCCGGTCTGTTCGAACTCCGTTAACAATGGACTGTGATCTCACCGGTCTCCTCGATGCCCCGGAGCGCCCACCGGCACAGGCCGGAGGCGACTCCCTACGTCGACCTCACCCGAGCCGAGTGGAGCGCGCTGCGCGAGAAGACGCCGCTGCCGCTCACCGCGGAGGAGGTCGAGAAGCTGCGCGGCCTCGGCGATGTCATCGACCTCGACGAGGTGCGTGACATCTACCTCCCGCTGTCCCGGCTCCTCAACCTCTACGTCGGCGCCACCCACGGGCTGCGCGGCGCGCTCAACACGTTCCTCGGCGAGAAGGGCTCCCAGTCGGGCACGCCCTTCGTCATCGGCGTGGCGGGCTCGGTCGCCGTCGGCAAGTCCACCGTGGCCCGCCTCCTCCAGGCGCTGCTGTCCCGCTGGCCCGAGCACCCGCGCGTCGAGCTGGTGACGACGGACGGCTTCCTGCTGCCGACGACGGAACTCCAGGCCCGCGGCCTCATGTCGCGCAAGGGCTTCCCCGAGTCCTACGACCGCCGCGCGCTCACCCGCTTCGTCGCCGACATCAAGGCCGGCAAGGACGAGGTGACGGCGCCCGTCTACTCCCACCTCATCTACGACATCGTCCCGGGCGAGAAGCTCACCGTCCGGCGCCCCGACATCCTCATCGTCGAGGGCCTCAACGTCCTCCAGCCCGCGCTGCCCGGCAAGGACGGCCGCACCCGGGTCGGCCTCGCGGACTACTTCGACTTCAGCGTGTACGTCGACGCGAGCGCCGAGGACATCGAGAGCTGGTACGTCAGCCGGTTCCGCAAGCTGCGCGCGACGGCCTTCCAGGACCCGTCGTCGTACTTCCGCAAGTACACCCAGGTCTCCGAGGAGGAGGCCCTGGACTACGCCCGCACCCTCTGGCGGACCATCAACAAGCCCAACCTGGTGGAGAACATCGCCCCGACCCGCGGCCGCGCCGGCCTCATCCTCCGCAAGGGCGCCGACCACAAGGTCCAGCGCCTGAGGCTGCGCAAGCTGTAGCGGCCTCGGGTGAACGGGCTCCGGGACCCGGCTGCTAAAAAGGCGTCATGCTGCATCTGCGCCTGATCACCCCGGCCCGCCTGACCGACGACGTGGTCCGTGTGATCGAGGGGACGGTCGGCGCCACCCACCTCGTGGTCGTGCCGGGTGCCGCCCGCAACCCCGCCGGGGACGTCGTCATGTGCGACGTGGCCCGGGAGGCGGGCGACGAGCTCATCGGCGAGCTCCGGGCGCTGGGCCTGGACGCCGACGGCTCGATCGCCGTCGAGAGCATCGACCTGTCGCTGTCCCGGCGGGCCGACGAGGCGAGGGACGAGGCGCCCGGCGAGGGTGCGGACGCGGTGCTGTGGGAGCACCTCACCGACGTGACGCACGAGGAGTCGACGCTCTCGGTCACCTACGTCGCCTTCCTCACCCTCGCCACGATGATCGCGGCCTGCGGTGTGGTGCTCGACAACGCGATCCTCATCGTGGGCGCGATGGCGGTGGGTCCGGAGTTCGGACCGCTGGCCGGCCTGTGCACGGCCCTGGTCCAGCGCGCCCCGCGGCTGGCACTCCGCTCGCTGGCCGCGCTGCTGGTCGGCTTCGCGGTGGCGATGCTGGTGACGGTCGGCTTCACCTGGTTCCTGGACGCCGTCGGCCTGATCACGAAGGTCCAGCTGGAGGCCGAGCGGCCCAACACGAACTTCATCTACCGGCCGGACGCGTTCTCGTTCGTGGTCGCCGTCCTCGCGGGCGCCGCCGGCACCCTGTCGCTGACGTCGGCGAAGTCGAGCGCGCTGGTGGGCGTGGCGATCTCGGTCACGACGGTCCCGGCGGCGGCCAACGCCGCCGTGGCCTTCACCTACAGCGAGTACAAGCAGGCCTGGGGCTCCACGGAGCAGCTCCTGCTGAACCTGCTGGGCATCGTCCTGGCCGGCACCCTCACGCTCCTGGCCCAGAAGTTCTTCTGGGCCAGGAATCGTCAGCGTGCCGCCGAACTCCGTTAGCCAAGGGCGGACTTCACCGCGTCGGCGAGGCGGCCGGCCACCGACCGCGCCTGCTCGATGTCGGCGGCCTCGACCATCACGCGCACCAGCGGCTCGGTGCCGGAGGAACGGAGCAACACCCGCCCGGTCGTGCCCAGTTCACGCTCGGCCTCGGTGACCGCGGTCGCGAGGTCCGCGGAGGTCCGCACGCGGGACTTGTCGACGTCCGGGACGTTGATGAGCACCTGCGGCAGCCGCTCCATGACCGACGCGAGGTCGCGCAGCGTACGGCCGGTCTGCGCGACGCGGGCCGCGAGCAGCAGGCCGGTCAGCGTGCCGTCGCCGGTGGTGGCGTGGTCGAGGATGATGACGTGCCCGGAC
Source organism: Streptomyces sp. V3I7 (assembly GCF_030817495.1). Classification (NCBI taxonomy): domain Bacteria; kingdom Bacillati; phylum Actinomycetota; class Actinomycetes; order Kitasatosporales; family Streptomycetaceae; genus Streptomyces; species Streptomyces sp. V3I7. The sequence goes on along the minus strand of NZ_JAUSZK010000001.1, from coordinate 4,004,032 downwards.
TGCTCGCCACCGAGGGCGAAGCCGTGCTTCTTCATCTCCTCCAGGACGTAGCGGTCGCCGACCGCGGTCTGCACGAGGCGGATGCCCTCGCGCTCCATGGCCAGCTTGAAGCCCAGGTTGGACATGACCGTCGCGACGACGGTGTCGGAGCGCAGCTCGGCACGCTCCCGCATCGCCAGCGCGAGCACGGCCAGGATCTGGTCGCCGTCGGCCTCGTCGCCGCAGTGGTCCACGGCCAGGCAGCGGTCGGCGTCGCCGTCGTGCGCGATGCCGAGGTCGGCGCCGTGCTCGATGACGGCGGCCTTGAGCTTGTCCAGGTGGGTGGAGCCGCAGCCGTCGTTGATGTTGAGGCCGTCCGGCTCGGCGCCGATGGTGACGACCTCGGCACCCGCGCGGGCGAAGGCGGCGGGAGAGACACCGGCGGCCGCGCCGTGCGCCTCGTCGAGGACGATCTTCAGCCCGTCGAGCCGGTTCGGGAGGACACCGAGGAGGTGGGTGACGTACTGCTCGAAGCCTTCGTCGTACGACCGCACGCGTCCGACGCCCGCACCGGTGGGCCGCTCCCAGGGCTCACCGTGCCGGTGCGACTCGTACACGGCCTCGATCCGGTCCTCCAGATCGTCGGCCAGTTTGTGGCCGCCGCGGGCGAAGAACTTGATGCCGTTGTCCGGCATGGCGTTGTGGCTCGCGGAGAGCATGACACCGAGGTCGGCGCCGAGCGCGCCGGTCAGATGCGCCACCGCGGGCGTCGGCAGCACGCCGACGCACAGGACGTCCACACCGGCGCTCGCCAGGCCCGCGACCACGGCCGCCTCCAGGAACTCGCCGGACGCGCGCGGATCCCGGCCCACCACAGCCCTGGGCCGGTGGCCCTCGAAGGTGCCCGCCTCGGCCAGTACGTGGGCCGCCGCGACGGAGAGGCCGAGCGCCATCTCGGCCGTCAGGTCCGCGTTGGCGACACCGCGTACACCGTCCGTGCCGAAGAGTCGTCCCACTTGTCCTCCTGAGGAAGCGTCAGTTGTGGCAGGCGCCTTGACGTGCGATCACATCAGCCTCTGAGCGTCTTGTGTCGTTATACGCCTTCCGCCTGTGATAAACGAACGCCCCGGCGGCACTGTGGCGTGCCGCCGGGGCGTTCGGAGTACCTGCAGGCAGCGAGATCAGCGCTTGCTGTACTGCGGGGCCTTACGGGCCTTCTTCAGACCGGCCTTCTTGCGCTCGACCGCACGGTCGTCGCGCTTGAGGAAGCCGGCCTTCTTCAGGGCGCCGCGGTTGTTGTCGACGTCCGCCTCGTTCAGCGCACGGGCGACACCCAGACGGAGCGCACCGGCCTGACCGGAGACACCGCCACCCGCGATGCGGGCGATGACGTCGTAGCGGCCCTCGAGCTCGAGCACCTTGAAGGGCTCGTTGACTTCCTGCTGGTGCACCTTGTTCGGGAAGTAGTCCTCGAGGGTGCGACCGTTGATCTTCCACTTGCCGGTGCCCGGAACGATCCGGACGCGGGCGATGGCGTTCTTGCGACGGCCCAGGCCGGCGGCCGGCTGGGCCTCGCCGAAGCGGGACGCCATGGACTCCGAGGTGTACTCGCCCTCGACGGGGAGCTCGGTCTCGGTGGTGTAGCTCTCGATGTCGACAACCTCGGTCTCTTCGACCGGCTGCTCAACGGTGGTCTCGGCCACGATTCTCCTCAGATTCTCTTCAGTCTTAGGGGGTGGCCGGAATTACTGCGCGACCTGGGTGATCTCGAACGGCACCGGCTGCTGGGCAGCGTGCGGGTGCTGGTCGCCCGAGTAGACCTTCAGCTTCGAGAGCATCTGACGGCCCAGGGTGTTCTTGGGGAGCATGCCCTTGACGGCCTTCTCGACGGCCTTCTCGGGGTTCTTCGCGAGCAGCTCGTCGTAGCGGACGGAGCGCAGACCACCCGGGTAGCCGGAGTGGCGGTACGCCATCTTCTGGGTCCGCTTGTTGCCGGAGAGGTGCACCTTGTCGGCGTTGATGATGATGACGAAGTCACCAGCGTCGACGTGGGGGGCGTAGATCGGCTTGTGCTTGCCACGGAGGAGGGTGGCGGCGGTGGTCGCGAGACGACCCAGGACGACGTCCTGAGCGTCAATAACGTGCCACTGGCGCGTTACATCGCCGGGCTTGGGGCTGTACGTACGCACGGTTCGTAGCCTTCGCTTCTTCAGTGAGTGGTCCTGACAGGTCACCGAAGACGATCACGACAGCCCTGACCGCACTGCGGTGACGCATACCGCGCGCTGGTCGCTGGTCATCGGCCCGGTGGACCGGTGTAAGGGCCGGTTCCGTGAGAAGAGCCAAGCCAATACACAACGAAGAAGCAGAATACCCGCGTTTCCACGGTCGGGTCAAAACGCGCCCCGAGCTGCGCACTGTCGCCGGCCGACACCGCCGCCGCCCGGACCCCCGCACGGGGCCTGAACAGGCGTGTCCGCAAAGGCGGGACGCGCTCATCTAAGATGCGCCCCATGACTTATGGGCAGGGGGGACCCCAGTCCCAGTGGGATCCCTGGAAACCGCAATCCCAGCAGCCCTGGAGCAGCGACGGCGACCAGACCCCGGACTGGGCCGCGCTCGCCGAGGCCTCGGAGACGCGGAACAAGAGGCGCAGACTGCTGTTCATCGCAGGCGGCGCGCTCGCGACCGTCGCGGTCGGCGCGGCCGTGGCTATGGCCGTGGTCTCCGCGAACGACAAGAACGACGCCTCGGGCAATCCCACCGGCCTGCCCTCGACGGCGGCGATCCCCAGCGGCTCCGCCGCCGAGCCGTCCTTCGCGCCCACCAGCGCCCCGCCGCCGCTGGACCCCAAGGACTTCATAGCCAGCGCGAAGAAGGACACGGCACCGCTCAGCGCCCGCATCCTCTTCCCCGGAACCCAGCTGACCATGGGCGAGACCCTGTACAAGAAGGGCCCCGTCACCGAGACGAAGAACTGCGCCTCGGCCGCCCAGGGCACGCTCCCCAAGATCCTCAGCAGCAACGACTGCACCCGCCTGATGCGCGTCACCTACGTCAAGGACGACGTCGCGGTCACCGTCGGCGTCGCCGTCTTCGACTCCGAGGCCCAGGCCTCGCGGGCCAAGGGCCAGGCGGACACGAAGAGCATCGTGAAGTCGCTCTCCGGCAGCGGCGTCAGGAACTTCTGCGACTCGGCCGTCTGCCGCTCGACCACCAACTCGCTCGGCCGCTACGCGTACTTCACCATCACGGGCTTCACCACCGGCAAGGACGTCACCACGAAGGACACCAGGGTGTTCTCCACCGGCGACGACCTGGCCGAGTTCACGTTCCGGCAGATCCGCCGCCGGGGCGAGGCCCAGGCCTCCGCGGCGGCGGCGAACAGCTAGCGACGCCCTCACCCCACCGACTGTCGGGCCGGCCTCACCCAGCGTGGGCGCCGGCCCTTGTCAGTGGCAGGTCTCACAACCGCGGGCGGCGGGCAGCGAGCGCTTGTTGCGCGCCTCCTTGTTCCGCGCGGCGAGCAGCTCGTCGGCCGGGTAGCCGACCTCCTCCAGCGTCAGCCCGTGCGGCCGTACGACGTGCACCGCGGAGTCCCTGACACCCGCGGCCAGCACCTTCCCCGGCCACTCCGGACCCCGGTGGCCGTCGCCCACGAACAGCAGCGCCCCGATCAGCGAGCGCACCATGTTGTGGCAGAAGGCGTCCGCGCGGACCGTCGCCGTGATGATCCCGTCGGCGTCGCGCACCAGGCTCAGCTCCTGCAGCGTGCGGATGGTGGTCGCACCCTCCCGCTTCTTGCAGTACGCGGCGAAGTCGTGCTCCCCCAGCAGCGCCCGCGCGGCCTCGTTCATGGCGTCCACGTCGAGCGGCCAGTCGTGCCACAGCACGTGGCCCCGCAGCAGCGGGTCGACGCCGCCCGGGTTGTCGGTGACGCGGTAGGCGTAGCGCCGCCAGATCGCCGAGAAGCGCGCGTTGAACCCCTCGGGGGCCTCGGTCAGGCTCCAGATCCGTACGTCCTTCGGCAGCCGCCCGGCGAGCCGCTTCAGCAGCTTCTCCCGGTGCTCTGCCCACAGCTCCACGGGCAGGTCGACATGCGCCACCTGTCCGCGCGCGTGCACCCCGGCATCCGTACGCCCGGCCACGGTCAGCTCGTACGTCGTGTCCCCGGACCGCGTCACGGTGCGCAGCGCGTCCTCGATCTCGCCCTGCACGGTCCGCCGGCCGCCGGCCTGCTTGGCCCAGCCGTGGAAGTCGGTGCCGTCGTAGGACAGATCGAGGCGGATGCGTACGAACCCGGGCTGTGCTTCGTCACTCACTGAAGAATCCTCTCAGGGCAGCGCCCCCTGGAAAAAACGCGAAAGCGGGCCCGCCCCGAAGGGCGGACCCGCTCAGCACGAGGTGATGCCTCAGGCGTCCGTGGACTCCGTGGCGGCCTCGTTGGCCTGCTCGGACTCCTTGACCGCACGCTTGGTGGCGGCCTCGGCCTCGCCGGTCGCCTGCTGGGCGACCGTCAGCGCCTCGACCAGCTCGATGACGGCCATGGGCGCGTTGTCGCCACGACGGTTACCGATCTTGGTGATGCGGGTGTAACCACCGGGGCGGTTCTCGTACCGCGGGCCGATCTCGGTGAAGAGCGTGTGGACGATGCCCTTGTCCGTGATGACCTGGAGCACCTGGCGGCGGTTGTGAAGGTCACCCTTCTTCGCCTTGGTGATCAGACGCTCGGCGTACGGGCGCAGGCGGCGGGCCTTCGCCTCGGTGGTGGTGATGCGGCCGTGCTCGAACAGCGACTTCGCGAGGTTCGCGAGGAGCAGCTTCTCGTGCGCGGCGCTGCCGCCCAGACGGGCACCCTTGGTGGGCTTCGGCATTGTTTCTCCTAGGTGTCTGCCCCGGCCGTGTCAGGTACCGGAGTCAGTATCCGAGCAGGCGGTCGCCTGTCGGAGACCCGCGCCCCAAAGGGGCGCGGGGAACTGCGCGACCAGCCGAAGCCGGCCGGCAGCCGAAGTACGGCCCTCCTCGCGGAGCGCTCAGTACTGCTCGGTCTCGACGAAGCCCGCGTCCGCGTCGTCGTCCGCGCCGAAGGCGTCCGCGGCGGCGGTCGGGTCGAATCCGGGCGGGCTGTCCTTGAGGGCCAGGCCCATGCCGGCCAGCTTCGCCTTGACCTCGTCGATGGACTTCGCACCGAAGTTGCGGATGTCCAGCAGGTCGGCCTCGGAGCGGGCGACGAGTTCACCCACGGAGTGGATGCCCTCACGCTTGAGGCAGTTGTAGGAGCGGACCGTGAGCTCCAGCTCCTCGATCGGCAGCGCGAGGTCAGCGGCCAGGGCGGCGTCCGTGGGGGACGGGCCCATGTCGATGCCCTCGGCGTCGATGTTCAGCTCACGGGCGAGACCGAACAGCTCGACCAGGGTCTTACCGGCCGACGCCATGGCGTCACGCGGACGCATGGCCTGCTTGGTCTCGACGTCGACGATCAGCTTGTCGAAGTCGGTGCGCTGCTCGACACGCGTGGCCTCGACCTTGTACGTGACCTTCAGCACCGGCGAGTAGATCGAGTCGACCGGGATACGACCGATCTCCTGGCCCAGCTGCTTGTTCTGCACGGCGGAGACGTAGCCGCGACCGCGCTCGACGGTCAGCTCCATCTCCAGCTTGCCCTTGCCGTTGAGCGTGGCGAGGACGAGGTCGGGGTTGTGCACCTCGACACCGGCCGGGGGCGCGATGTCGGCGGCGGTGACCAGACCCGGGCCCTGCTTGCGCAGGTACATCACGACCGGCTCGTCGTGCTCCGAGGAGACGACCAGCTGCTTGATGTTGAGGATCAGGTCGGTGACGTCCTCCTTGACGCCCGGCACGGTGGTGAACTCGTGCAGGACACCGTCGATGCGGATGCTGGTGACAGCAGCGCCGGGGATCGACGACAGGAGGGTACGGCGCAGGGAGTTGCCGAGGGTGTAGCCGAAGCCCGGCTCCAGCGGCTCGATCACGAACCGGGAGCGGAACTCGTCGACGACCTCTTCGGTCAACGAGGGACGCTGAGCGATCAGCATGGATTTGAGTCCTTCAGTCAGGGGCGCCCGCTATTTGACGCCCGACCATGTACTGCAAGGGTACGGGCGGCACGGCCCTTTTACGGTGCCGTACCGCCCGGAACCAGCCAGCTGAAGCAGCCGTGCGTCAGACGCGGCGGCGCGGAACACCCCCGCTACTGCGGGGAACGCGCCGCACTGGGTCAGACGCGGCGGCGCTTCGGCGGACGGCAGCCGTTGTGCGGGGTCGGGGTGACGTCCTGGATGGAGCCGACCTCGAGGCCCGTGGCCTGCAGGGAGCGGATCGCGGTCTCACGACCGGAACCCGGGCCCTTGACGAACACGTCGACCTTGCGCATGCCGTGCTCCTGAGCGCGGCGGGCAGCCGACTCGGCGGCCATCTGCGCGGCGAACGGCGTGGACTTCCGGGAACCCTTGAAGCCGACGTGGCCGGCGGAGGCCCAGGAGATCACGTTGCCGGACGGGTCCGTGATCGAGACGATCGTGTTGTTGAACGTGCTCTTGATGTGCGCGTGGCCGTGAGCGACGTTCTTCTTTTCCTTGCGGCGCACCTTCTTGGCAGCGCCCTGACGTCCCTTGGGGGGCATCTACTTAACTCCTACGGGAGGTGGTCGGTCCTACAGCGAAGACCGTGGACAGGTGTCCGCTGCGGACTACTTCTTGCCCGGCTTCTTCTTGCCGGCGATGGCGCGACGCGGGCCCTTGCGGGTACGAGCGTTGGTGCTGGTGCGCTGACCGCGGACGGGCAGACCGCGACGGTGACGGAGACCCTGGTAGCAACCGATCTCGACCTTGCGGCGGATGTCGGCCTGGATCTCGCGACGAAGGTCACCCTCGGTCTTGATGTTGTTGTCGACGTACTCGCGGATCGCGACCAGCTGCTCTTCGCTGAGGTCACGAACGCGGGTGTTCGGGTCGACGCCGGTCGCAGCCAGCGTCTCCTGCGAGAGGGTCCGGCCGATGCCGAACACGTAGGTGAGGGCGACCTCCACGCGCTTTTCGCGCGGGATGTCAACACCGGAAACGCGTGCCATTCAATGGCTCCTGGTGAATCTTCGGAGGTCTTCCGCAGAGCCGGCTCCCGGCCGCCGTACTAGGTACGAACCGAGTCCCCGGCCTCCGAACCGGGGGTGTCGAGCTGGATGGCTCGGGCCCTGCGTATGAACATATTCAGCTTGCGTCGCGCGAATCTCTGCGAAGGCAGAGGGATCGGTCGTGCGTCAGCCCTGGCGCTGCTTGTGGCGCGGGTTCTCGCAGATGACCATGACCCGACCGTGACGGCGGATCACCCTGCACTTGTCGCAGATCTTCTTGACGCTCGGCTTGACCTTCATTAGTGAGGTTCTCCGGGTCAGTGCCACCGCCTCGCGAGAAGCGAGACGAAGACAAGATCTACTTGTACCGGTAGACGATCCGGCCACGCGTCAGGTCGTACGGAGACAGCTCCACCACGACCCGGTCGTCAGGGAGGATGCGGATGTAGTGCATACGCATCTTGCCGCTGATGTGTGCCAGAACCTGGTGGCCGTTCTGGAGCTCGACCCTGAACATGGCGTTCGGAAGAGACTCGACGACAGTGCCCTCGATCTCGATGGCACCTTGCTTCTTGGCCACGCTTCGCCCTTCGAATCGACTACCTTGATCGACTCCCACACTTTCCCTTACGGGCGCATGCGGACATGCGGGTGCACGAGAGCCGACGAGTCAGTCTACGTCAGCGCACCCGGAAAGACGAATCGGGGAAGTCTGCCCATTGAGACGATCCTTACGCCAGCGGATCGGGGGCAGCCGTGATGCCGTACTCGGCCAGCTTGGCCTTACCGGCGTCGGGGGCCGTGAGGACCAGAAGGCCCTGTTCGGTGAGGGCGACGGAGTGCTCCCAGTGGGAGGACCAGGTGCCGTCGGTGGTGATGACCGTCCAGTCGTCCTCGAGGACCTCGGTCTTCGGGGTGCCGAGGGAGACCATCGGCTCGATGGCCAGGCAGAAGCCCGGCACCAGCTTGCTGCCCTTGCCGCGCCGGCGCTCGACGTAGTTCAGCAGGTGCGGGTCCATGTGCATCTCGGTGCCGATCCCGTGGCCGCCGTAGTCCTCGATGATCCCGTAGCGGCCGCCGCCCAGCTTGGGCTGGCGGCGGATGTAGGTCTCGATGGCGCGGGAGATGTCGACGAGCCGGTTGCCCACCTTCATCGCGGCGATGCCGGCCCACATCGACTCCTCGGTCACCCGGGACAGCTCGACCAGTTCGGGAGCGTGGCCGGAACCCACGAAGGCGGTGAAGGCGGCGTCGCCGTGCCAGCCGTCGACGACGGCACCGCAGTCGATGGAGATGATGTCGCCGTTCTTCAGAACGACGTCGTCCGAGGGGATGCCGTGGACGACGACCTCGTTGACGGAGGTGCAGATCGTCGCGGGGAAGCCGCCGTAGCCGAGGAAGTTCGACTTGGCGCCGTGCTCCGCGAGCACCTTGCGCGCGACCTCGTCCAGGTCCTTGGTGCTGGCGCCGGGAACCGCGGCCTCCCGGGTCGCCGCGTGGATCGCGGCCACGACCAGCCCCGCCTCACGCATCTTGGCGATCTGCTCGGGGGTCTTGATCTGCACCATGGGGGGCCTGCGCTCTCCGTCACTCACGTCAACACGTTTACCTACACAACAGTACGGCCGCGGTGCCCCCAGGGCGCCGCGGCCGAACGGCCCGGGGACTACTTCGCGTCGTCCCCGTCACGCTTCAGTGCTTCCAGCGCCCGCTGCGTGATCTCGTCCACGGGGCCCAGGGAGGAGATCGTGACGACCAGGCCCTGCGCCTTGTAGTAGTCGATGATCGGCTCGGTCTGCGTGTGGTAGACCTCGAGCCGCTTGCGGACGGTGTCCTCGGAGTCGTCGTCGCGCTGGTACAGCTCGCCGCCGCAGACGTCGCAGACGCCCTCCACCTTGGCCGGGCTGTACGTCTCGTGGAAGACGTGGCTGGAGTCCTTGCGGCAGATGCGGCGGCCCGCGATGCGCTTGACCACCTCGTCCTCGGGGACCTCCAGGTCCAGCACCGCGTCGAGCTTCATGCTCTCCGTGGTGAGCAGCTCGTCCAGGGCCTCGGCCTGCGAGACGTTCCGCGGGAAGCCGTCGAGCAGGAAGCCGCCCTCGGCGTCCGGCTGCTCCATGCGGTCCTTGGCCATCGCAATGGTGACCTCGTCGGGGACGAGGTTGCCGGCGTCCATGTAGGACTTCGCGAGCTTGCCCAGCTCCGTCTGCTGGCTGATGTTGGCCCGGAACAGGTCGCCCGTGGAGATGTGCGGGATGCCCAGCTTCTCGGCGAGACGCACGGCCTGCGTTCCCTTACCGGCGCCAGGAGGCCCGACGAGGACGATTCGCATCAGCGGAGGAACCCTTCGTAATTGCGCTGCTGGAGCTGGCTCTCGATCTGCTTCACCGTCTCGAGACCGACACCCACGATGATCAGGATGCTGGTGCCACCGAACGGGAAGTTCTGGCTTGCCCCGAAGCCAACCAACGCCATCGTCGGCACGAGAGCGATCAGACCCAGATACAGCGAACCCGGCCAGGTGATCCGGTTGAGTACGTAGCTGAGGTACTCGGCGGTCGGTCGGCCAGCCCGGATACCCGGGATGAAGCCACCATACTTCTTCATGTTGTCCGCGACTTCCTCGGGGTTGAAGGAGATCGCGACGTAGAAGAAGGCGAAGAAGACGATCAGAAGGAAGTACAGGGTGATGTAGATCGGGTGATCACCCTTGGTCAGGTTCTGCGTGATCCACTGCTTCCAGCCCGAGTTGCCCCCGGCGAACTGAGCGATCAGCGCCGGGATGTACAGCAGCGACGAGGCGAAGATCACGGGGATGACGCCCGCCTGGTTGACCTTCAGCGGGATGTAGGTGGACGTGCCGCCGTAGGACCGGCGCCCGATCATGCGCTTCGCGTACTGCACGGGGATACGGCGCTGGGCCTGCTCGACGAAGACGACCAGGGCCACCATGACGAGGCCGACCAGGATGACGGTGCCGAACTCGATCCAGCCGCCGGCCAGGGTGCCCGTCTTCTTGATGGCCCACAGCGCGGACGGGAACGTCGCGGCGATCGAGATGAACATCAGGATCGACATGCCGTTGCCGATGCCGCGGTCGGTGATGAGCTCGCCCAGCCACATGACGACGGCCGTACCGGCGGTCATGCAGATGACCATCGTGATGGTCGTGAAGATCGCCTGGTCGGGAACGATGCTCGACGCGACCGTGCAGCCCGAGAACAGGGCGCCGCTGCGGGCGGTGGCGACGAGGCCGGTGCCCTGCAGGATGGCGAGTGCCACGGTCAGATAACGGGTGTACTGCGTGATCTTCGCCGTGCCGGACTGGCCCTCCTTCTTGAGGGCTTCCAGACGCGGGATGACCACGGTCAGCAGCTGAAGAATGATGCTGGCCGTGATGTACGGCATGATGCCGAGCGCGAACACCGTGATCTGGAGCAGTGCGCCGCCGCTGAACATGTTGACGAGACCGAAGAGACCCTGGTTGCCCGAGGCCTCGTTCACGCACTGCTGAACAGCCTTGTAGTTGACGCCGGGGATCGGGATGTGGGTACCGAGCCGGTAGACCACGATGATGCCCAGCGTGAAGAGCAGCTTCTTGCGCAGGTCGGGCGTCCTGAACGCCCGGGCGAACGCGGTGAGCACGGTGCCTCCTGCGACCCCCGCGCTACTGCGTCAAGGGTGACGGTCTGAGGATTCGACAAATACGTAACGGACAACTGCCGCTCAGAGTGCCCCATGGGGAGCACCCATCGAAAGTGGGCAGTGCAGGCCACCTTACCGGCGAGACCGCCCCCCTTGGAACGACCAACCGGGGATACCCCTTTTGTGGGGTATCCCCGGTAGGGATCGCTCAGGTCATCAAGACGCCTGAAGAACTCAGACGAGCTCGGTGACCGTACCGCCGGCGGCGGTGATCTTCTCCTTGGCGGAGTCGGAGACGGCGTCGACCGTCACCTGCAGCGCCACGGAGATCTCGCCCTGGCCCAGGACCTTGACGAGGCTGTTCTTGCGAACGGCACCCTTGTCGACGAGACCCTGGACGGTGACCTCTCCACCCTGCGGGTAGAGCGCGGCCAGCTTGTCCAGGTTGACGACCTGGTACTCGGTCTTGAACGGGTTCTTGAAGCCCTTCAGCTTCGGAAGACGCATGTGGAGGGGCATCTGGCCACCCTCGAAGCGCTCCGGAACCTGGTAACGGGCCTTCGTACCCTTGGTACCACGACCGGCCGTCTTACCCTTCGACGCCTCACCACGACCCACACGGGTCTTGGCGGTCTTGGCGCCCGGGGCGGGACGGAGGTTGTGGATCTTGAGCGGGTTCTGCTCCGCCATGATCAGTCGACCTCCTCAACCGTCACGAGGTGGCGGACGGTGTGCACCATGCCGCGGAACTCGGGGCGGTCCTCCTTGACGACCTGCGTGTTGATGCCCTTGAGACCAAGGGACCGCAGGGTGTCGCGGTGGTTCTGCTTGCTGCCGATGTACGACTTCACCTGCGTGATCTTGAGCTGTGCCATTACGCACCAGCCCCGGCACGCGCACGGAGAAGAGCCGCGGGGGCGACGTCCTCGAGGGGCAGACCACGGCGAGCCGCGATCTCCTCGGGACGCTGCAGGCCCTTCAGGGCCTCCACGGTCGCGTGCACGATGTTGATCGCGTTGTCGGAGCCGAGCGACTTCGACAGCACGTCGTGGATACCGGCGCACTCGAGCACGGCGCGCACCGGACCACCGGCGATAACACCGGTACCCGGGGACGCGGGCTTGAGCAGCACGACGCCGGCAGCCTTCTCACCCTGAATGGGGTGCGGGATGGTGCCCTGGATACGGGGGACCTTGAAGAAGTGCTTCTTGGCCTCCTCAACACCCTTGGCGATGGCGGCCGGCACCTCCTTGGCCTTGCCGTAACCGACACCCACGGTGCCGTCACCGTCGCCCACCACGACCAGCGCGGTGAAGCTGAAGCGACGACCACCCTTCACAACCTTGGCGACGCGGTTGATCGCGACGACGCGCTCAACGTACGCGGTCTTCTCGGCGGCAGCAGCGCCGCCGTCACGGCCCTTCCGGTCCCGCCGCTCGCCGCCACCGGCACCGCCACCGCGGCGCTGGGGTCCAGCCATTGGAATTACCTCTCTCTGTTTCCGCTAGCTACGGAACCGGCTCAGAACTTCAGGCCGGCTTCGCGGGCGGCGTCCGCCAGGGCGGCGATGCGCCCGGCGTACTGGTTGCCACCACGGTCGAACACGACAGCCTCGACACCGGCGGCCTTGGCACGCTCGGCGACCAGGGCGCCGACCTGCTTGGCCTGCGCGGACTTGTCGCCCTCGCCGCCACGGACCGACGCGTCCAGGGTGGACGCGGAGGCCAGGGTGTGGCCCTTGAGGTCGTCGATCACCTGCGCCACGATGTGGCGGTTGGAGCGGGTCACGACCAGACGCGGACGCTCCGCCGTACCGGAAAGGTTCTTGCGAATCCGGATGTGGCGGCGCTTGATCGCGGCGCGCTTGTAAGCGTCGCCCTTGAGGATCTTCTGCCCGTATGCCATGGCTTACTTACCCGCCTTTCCGACCTTGCGGCGGATGACTTCGCCCTCGTACTTGACGCCCTTGGCCTTGTACGGGTCGGGCTTGCGCAGCTTGCGGATGTTGGCCGCAACCTCGCCGACCTTCTGCTTGTCGATGCCCTCGACCTGGAAGCGGGTCGGGGTCTCCACCTTGAAGGTGATGCCCTCGGGCGCCTCGACGACGATCGGGTGGCTGTAGCCGAGCGCGAACTCGAGGTTCGAGCCCTTGGCCGTGACGCGGTAACCGACACCGCTGATCTCGAGCTTCTTCACGTAACCCTGGGTCACGCCGGTGATCATGTTCGCCACCAGCGTGCGGGACAGGCCGTGGAGGGCCTTGTTCTGACGCTCGTCGTTCGGACGAGTGACGTTCAGAACGCCGTCCTCATCCTTGACGATGTCGATCGGCGCGACGACGGTGTGGGTCAGCGAGCCCTTGGGGCCCTTGACCGAGACCGTACGGCCGTCGATGGTGACGTCCACGCCGGCGGGAACCGTGATGGGGAGCTTGCCAATACGCGACATAGCTGTTTCCTCCGTTCCCTTCCGTTACCAGACGTAGGCGAGAACTTCTCCGCCTACGCCCTTCTTGCCGGCCTGCTTGTCGGTGAGGAGCCCGTGGGACGTGGAGATGATCGCCACGCCGAGGCCACCCAGAACCTTGGGCAGGTTGGTGGACTTCGCGTAAACCCGGAGACCGGGCTTGGAGATCCGCTTGATGCCCGCGATGGAGCGCTCACGGTTCGGGCCGAACTTCAGCTCGAGAACGAGGTTCTTGCCGACCTCGGCGTCCTCGGTCTTCCAGCCCGTGATGAAGCCCTCCTGCTGGAGGATCTCCGCGATGTGCGACTTGATCTTCGACGCCGGCATCGTCACGGAGTCGTGGTATGCCGAGTTCGCGTTACGCAGACGCGTAAGCATGTCTGCGATCGGATCAGTCATGGTCATGAATTGGCCTTCGGCCTCTCTCGCCGGGGTTTCCTGGTGCGCCATCCCTCTCCTCGATCCGAGACGAGGCGGGTGCGGTGCGGTGGACCTACGGCGTAGTAAGTCGTACGGGCGCGACAGGCGCCCAACCCCACAAGCCTAAGGCATGGGGGGATGGGCCCTGTCGACCCAGATGCTTACCGAGAGCTTCCGGAATCCCTGATGAGGGGGATTACCAGGAGCTCTTGGTCACGCCCGGCAGCTCGCCACGGTGAGCCATCTCACGAAGGCACACGCGGCACAGGCCGAACTTGCGGTACACGGAGTGCGGGCGGCCACAACGCTGGCAGCGGGTGTAGCCACGCACACCGAACTTGGGCTTGCGAGCAGCCTTAGCGATCAGAGCCTTCTTCGCCATCTCGCTCACGCCTCCTTGAACGGGAAGCCGAGGTGACGAAGGAGCGCGCGGCCCTCAGCGTCGTTGGTCGCCGTGGTGACCACGGTGATGTCCATACCCCGGACGCGGTCGATCTTGTCCTGGTCGATCTCGTGGAACATGACCTGCTCCGTGAGACCGAAGGTGTAGTTGCCACGGCCGTCGAACTGCTTGGGGGACAGGCCGCGGAAGTCGCGGATGCGCGGGAGCGCGAGCGACAGGGTGCGGTCCAGGAACTCCCACATGCGGTCGCCACGGAGCGTGACGTGAGCACCGATCGGCTGACCCTCGCGCAGCTTGAACTGCGCGATGGACTTGCGGGCCTTGGTGACGGCCGGCTTCTGACCGGTGATCGTGGTGAGGTCGCGGATGGCGCCCTCGATCAGCTTGGAGTCGCGGGCGGCGTCGCCCACACCCATGTTGACCACGATCTTGACGAGGCCGGGAATCTGCATGACGTTCTCGTACTTGAACTCGTCACGCAGCTTGCCCGCGATCTCCTCGCGGTACTTCTGCTTCAGACGCGGAGTGGTGGTGGTAGCCATCAGATGTCCTCACCCGTCCGCTTGGCAACGCGGATCTTGTTGCCTTCGTCGTCGAAGCGGTAGCCGACACGCGTGACGACCTTGTTGCCGTCCTTCTCAACGACCAGCTGGACGTTGGAGACGTGGATCGGCGCCTCGGTCGTGACGATGCCGCCGGCCTGCGAACCGCTGGCGGTCGGACCGGCCTTGGTGTGCTTCTTGACCCGGTTGACACCCTCGACCAGGACGCGCTCCTCGCGCGGGAAAGCGGCAATGACCTTGCCCTGCTTGCCCTTGTCCTTACCGGTGATGACCTGGACCAGGTCGCCCTTCTTGATCTTCATGCTTACAGCACCTCCGGCGCGAGCGAGATGATCTTCATGAACTTCTTCTCGCGCAGCTCACGGCCGACGGGGCCGAAGATACGGGTGCCGCGAGGGTCGCCGTCGTTCTTCAGAATGACGGCGGCGTTCTCGTCGAAGCGGATGTACGAGCCGTCCTGACGGCGACGCTCCTTGACGGTGCGAACGATGACCGCCTTGACGACGTCACCCTTCTTCACGTTGCCACCGGGGATCGCGTCCTTGACGGTGGCGACGATGACGTCACCGATGCCCGCGTAGCGGCGACCGGAGCCACCGAGCACACGGATGCAAAGGATCTCCTTCGCACCAGTGTTGTCGGCGACACGCAGTCGCGACTCCTGCTGGATCACGTCTATCTCCTGTTTGTCTGCCGGTTCCCGGCAGGGGCTTCCTCTTTACGAGGTGGGGCCCCTGCCGAGCCTGGCGGAACTGACCTGCGGGTTTTCTCCGCAGGAATTACTTGGCCTTCTCGAGGATCTCGACGATGCGCCAGTGCTTGCTGGCGGACAGCTTCCGGGTCTCCATCAGGAGGACGCGGTCGCCGACGCCGGCAGCGTTCTGCTCGTCGTGCGCCTTGAGCTTGTTCGTACGGCGGATGACCTTGCCGTACAGCGGGTGCTTCACGCGGTCCTCGACGGCGACGACGACGGTCTTGTCCATCTTGTCGCTGACGACAAGACCCTCACGGGTCTTCCGTGCGTTGCGCTCGGTCTGCTCAGTCACGTTCTTCTCGCTCATCAGGCGTTCTCCACCGTTTCGATGCCCAGCTCACGCTCGCGCATCAGGGTGTAGATCCGCGCGATGTCCTTGCGGACCGCCTTCAGACGGCCGTGGTTCTCGAGCTGGCCCGTCGCCGCCTGGAAGCGGAGATTGAACAGCTCTTCCTTGGCCTCGCGGAGCTTCGCAAGAAGCTCCTCGTTGCCCAGCTCGCGCAGCTCGGACGCCTTGGTACCGGCCGACATCACGCTTCACCTGCCTCGCGCTTGACGATCCGGCACTTCATCGGCAGCTTGTGAGCCGCACGAGTGAGGGCCTCACGCGCAATCTTCTCGTTGGGGTACGACAGCTCGAACATGACGCGTCCGGGCTTGACGTTGGCGATCCACCACTCCGGCGAACCCTTACCGGAACCCATGCGGGTCTCGGCAGGCTTCTTGGTGAGGGGACGGTCCGGGTAGATGTTGATCCAGACCTTGCCGCCACGCTTGATGTGGCGGGTCATCGCGATACGAGCCGCCTCGATCTGGCGGTTCGTGACGTAGGCCGGGGTCAGCGCCTGGATGCCGTACTCGCCGAACGCAACCTGCGTTCCACCCTTGGCCATACCACTGCGCTTCGGGTGGTGCTGCTTGCGGTGCTTGACCCTACGGGGGATCAGCATTTCGGTCAGGCCTCCGTTCCGGTGCTCTCGGCCGGAGCGGCGGCAGCGGCCTCGGCCTTGGGGGCCTCGGCAGCCTGCGCCTGCTGCGGCTTACGACCGCGACCGCCACGCTCGCCACCGCGGCCACCACGGGCCGGGCGGTCAGCGCCACCACGGGCCGGGCGGTTGCCGGCACGGGCAGCAGCGTTCTCGGCGCGGACCTCGGCGATGTTCTTGACGTCGCCCTTGTAGATCCAGACCTTCACACCGATGCGGCCGAAGGTCGTCTTGGCCTCGAAGAAGCCGTAGTCGACGTTCGCGCGGAGCGTGTGCAGGGGCACACGGCCCTCGCGGTAGAACTCCGAGCGGGACATCTCGGCGCCGCCGAGGCGGCCACCGCACTGGATCTTGATGCCCTTGGCGCCCGCCTTCATGGCCGACTGCATGCTCTTACGCATGGCGCGGCGGAAGGAGACGCGGGAGGACAGCTGCTCGGCAACGGCCTGGGCAACCAGCTGAGCGTCGGTCTCGGGGTTCTTGACCTCGAGGATGTTCAGCTGGACCTGCTTGCCCGTGAGCTTCTCGAGGTCGCCGCGGATGCGGTCGGCCTCGGCGCCACGGCGGCCGATGACGATGCCGGGACGAGCGGTGTGGATGTCCACCCGCACGCGGTCACGGGTGCGCTCGATCTCGACCTTCGAGATGCCGGCGCGCTCCATGCCGGACGTCATCATCCGACGGATGGCGACGTCTTCCTTGACGTAGTCCTTGTACAGCTTGTCGGCGTACCAACGCGACTTGAAGTCGGTGGTGATGCCGAGCCGGAACCCGTGCGGGTTTACCTTCTGGCCCATTACCGGGTTCCTTCCTTGCTGCTGACGACCACGGTGATGTGGCTGGTCCGCTTGCGGATCCGGTAGGCGCGGCCCTGGGCACGCGGCCGGAACCGCTTCAGGGTCGGGCCCTCGTCGACGTACGCCTCGGAGATGTAGAGGCTGTCGGCGTCGGTGTGGTCGTAGTTGTGCGCGGCGTTGGCGATGGCGCTGTCAAGCACCTTGCCGACCGGCACGCTCGCGGCCTGCGGGGCGAAACGCAGGACCGCCTGAGCCTCCGTGGCGTCCATGCCACGGATGAGGTCCACCACGCGGCGGGCCTTCATGGGCGTGACGCGGATGTACCGCGCCTGGGCCCTGGCTTCCATGGTTGTCCCTTCGGTGTTTGTCATGGTCGATTCCACCCCGCCTTAGCGGCGCTTCGACTTCCGGTCGTCCTTGACGTGACCCCGGAAGGTGCGGGTCGGCGAGAACTCGCCGAGCTTGTGGCCGACCATCGACTCGGTGACGAACACCGGGATGTGGGTCTTGCCGTTGTGCACCGCGATCGTGTGTCCGAGCATCGCCGGGACGATCATCGAGCGACGGGACCAGGTCTTGATGACGTTCTTGGTACCGGCTTCGTTCTGTACGTCCACCTTCTTGATCAGGTGGTCGTCGACGAAGGGTCCCTTCTTCAAGCTACGAGGCATCTCAACCCGTCCTTAGCGCTTCTTGTTCGTCTTGCGGCGGCGGACGATGTACTTGTTCGACGCCTTCTTGGGCGAACGAGTACGGCCTTCCTTCTTGCCCCACGGGGACACAGGGTGGCGACCACCGGAGGTCCGGCCCTCACCACCACCGTGCGGGTGGTCAACCGGGTTCATGACGACACCACGGACGGTCGGGCGAACGCCCAGCCACCGCTTACGGCCGGCCTTACCCCAGTTGATGTTGCTCTGCTCGGCGTTGCCGACCTCACCGATGGTGGCGCGGCAGCGGACGTCGACCAGGCGGATCTCGCCGGACGGCATGCGCAGGTGGGCCATCGAGCCCTCCTTCGCGAGCAGCTGCACGGAGGCACCGGCGGAACGGGCGAACTTGGCACCGCCACCGGGACGGAGCTCGATCGCGTGGATCGTGGTACCGACCGGGATGTTGCGGAGGGCCAGGTTGTTGCCCGGCTTGATGTCGGCCCCGGGACCGTTCTCGACGCGGTCACCCTGCTGCAGGTTGCGCGGGGCGAGGATGTAGCGCTTCTCGCCGTCGGCGTAGTGCAGCAGCGCGATGCGCGCGGTGCGGTTGGGGTCGTACTCGATGTGCGCGACCTTCGCCGGCACGCCGTCCTTGTCGTGACGACGGAAGTCGATCACGCGGTAGGCGCGCTTGTGTCCGCCACCCTGGTGGCGAACGGTCACACGACCGGCGTTGTTACGGCCGCCCTTGCTGTGCAGCGGGCGGACCAGCGACTTCTCCGGCGTGGACCGCGTGACCTCGACGAAGTCGGCGACGCTGGCGCCACGACGGCCCGGCGTAGTCGGCTTGTACTTGCGGATTCCCATTTCTCAGTCCTCGTCCGATATCGGACGATCCGGACCGCCCTTAGGCGGTCGGACCGCCGAAGATGTCGATACGGTCGCCCTCAGCGAGGGTCACGATCGCGCGCTTGGTGGCGGCACGCTGACCGAAGCCGGTCTTCGTGCGCTTGCGCTTGCCCTGGCGGTTGATCGTGTTGACCCCGGTGACCTGGACCGAGAAGACCGCCTGGACGGCCTGCTTGATCTGGGTCTTGTTGGCGTTCGGGTCGACGATGAACGTGTACTTGTTCTCGTCGAGGAGCGCGTAGCTCTTCTCCGAGACGACCGGCTTCAGCAGGACGTCACGGGGGTCCGTGTACGACTTGCTCAGCGGAGTCTCGACGGTGTTCTTGCCCTCGGTGGCGTGGCGACGCGCCTTGGCGACGCGCGCGGCCTTGGCGGCCTTCGCAGCCTTGGAGGCAATGCTCGGGTGACGCGTAGCCATCAGGCCTCGCTCCCTTCGGTGTCGGTGGCCTTCGGGCCGGACACGAAGGACTCGAAGGCGGCCTGGGTGAAGACCACGTCGTCCGAGACGAGAACGTCGTACGTGTTCAGCTGGCCCGGCTCCAGGATGTGGACCTGGGGCAGGTTGCGGGCGGACAGCCACGCGGCCTCGTCGGAGCGGTCGACGACCAGGAGCAGGTTCTTGCGCTCCGAGATCTTGCCGAACAGGCTCTTGGCGGCCTTGGTGGACGGGTTCGCACCCTCGACCACGCCGGCGACGACGTGGATGCGGTTGTGACGCGCCCGGTCGGTGAGGGCACCGCGCAGGGCGGCGGCCTTCATCTTCTTCGGGGTGCGCTGCGAGTAGTCACGCGGCTGCGGGCCGTGGACGACGCCACCACCGGCGAACTGCGGCGCGCGGGTCGAACCCTGGCGGGCGCGACCGGTGCCCTTCTGGCGGTACGGCTTCTTGCCACCGCCGCGGACCTCGCCACGCGTCTTCGTCTTGTGGGTGCCCTGGCGGGCAGCGGCCAGCTGCGCGACGACGACCTGGTGGATCAGCGGAACGCTGACCTTGGCGTCGAAGATCTCCGCGGGGAGCTCGACGGTACCGGCCTTGTCGCCAGCCGGCGAAAGGATGTCAACAGTGCTCATCGGTTACCTCAGGCCCCCTTGGCCGCGGTGCGGACCAGGACGAGGCCGCCGTTCGGACCGGGAACCGCGCCCTTGATGAGCAGCAGACCCTTCTCCGCGTCAACGGCGTGGACGGTCAGGTTCTGGGTGGTGACCCGCTCGTTGCCCATGCGACCCGCCATGCGGAGGCCCTTGAACACACGGCCCGGGGTGGCGCAGCCACCGATGGAACCGGGGGAGCGGTGCTTGCGCTGGGTGCCGTGTCCGGCGCCGAGGCCCTTGAAGTTGTGACGCTTCATGACACCGGCGAAGCCCTTGCCCTTGCTCTTGCCGGTCACGTCGACCTTGATGCCGGCCTCGAACACCTCAGCGGTGATCTCCTGGCCGAGGGTGTACTCGCTGGCGTCAGCGGTACGGATCTCGACGAGGTGGCGACGGGGGGTGACGTCGGCCTTCGCGAAGTGGCCCTTGAGGGGCTTGTTCACCTTGCGCGGGTCGATCTCGCCGAACGCGATCTGGACGGACTCGTAGCCGTCGACGTCGTTCGTACGAACCTGGGTCACGACGTTCGGGCCGGCCTTGACGACGGTGACCGGAACAACACGGTTGTTCTCGTCCCACACCTGCGTCATGCCGAGCTTCTCGCCCAGGATGCCCTTGATCTGCTTAGCCATTCTCAGATCACCGACCCTTAGAGCTTGATCTCGATGTCGACACCGGCCGGGAGGTCGAGTCGCATCAGAGAGTCAACGGTCTTGGGAGTCGGGTCGAGGATGTCGATCAGGCGCTTGTGCGTGCGCATCTCGAAGTGCTCGCGCGAGTCCTTGTACTTGTGCGGCGACTTGATGACGCAGTACACGTTCTTCTCAGTGGGCAGCGGCACCGGGCCCGCGACCGACGCACCAGTGCGAGTCACCGTCTCGACGATCTTCTTCGCCGAAGAGTCGATGACCTCGTGGTCGTAGGCCTTGAGCCGGATGCGGATCTTCTGTCCCGCCATGGCTACTCAGTAGTCCTGTCTCTCAACGCTCTGGAACCCGGTGGTTTCCCTGTGCCTTCTGTCCGACCCACGCGGTCGGGCGTGTCGCGCTCCCGCTGACATGAATGTCCCTTGTCGGAACATCCCTTCGGGGAATGCACACGGCCCTTCCGGAACCGCAGGCCGGGGACGGAAGGCCCACCGGGCGCCTGGCCGGTGTCGCGCCCACACTTCCCGGAAGATTCCCGTACGTCCGCCCCAGCGCTGCCATCAGGCAGTTAGGACGACGAGTACTGTGGGACTCGCTTCCGGTCCTCCCGGCGGGAGACGTGCAGCATCAACACTCGACCGAGCAACTCGGACAGTCTGCCATACGGGGCATGGCCCTGGCCAATCGGGCCGAAGACCTTACCCCGGGAGTGACGTAGGTCAAACACAGGCCGGATCACCGAGGACCAGCCTCAGCGCCCACAACGGTACGAGCCCCGCAGCTACGGGGTCGCGGTGCGCGGCGCCGAGCAGGATCAGCAGCGTACGGAGAACGCACGCCCGAAGCGAGCCGCGCCGTCGCCGTACGCGGTACGGCGACGGCGCGGCTCCCCCGAGCGTCGGACGACGCTACGCGGAGAGATCGCGCTGCGGAAGAATCGGAGCGGGAGTCCGCAGCGAGAGCGCACGGCGCAGCAGCGTGCTCGATGTGTGGGTCGTATAGGGGAAGAAGACGACCTCCACGTCGACCTTGGAGAACTCGCCCTCGAGGTTCTTCCACAGGTCGGTGCCGAGCCAGTCGTCGCCCTTGAAGATGACGTCGAAGCCGACTTCCTTCCAGATCTCGATCTTGTCGTCCACCGTCGCCACGTAGGTGTCGTCGACGTAGCGGACGCTGCGGACGATCTCCAGTCGCTCGGCGAGCGGGATGACCGGTGGCCTGCCCTTCAGGCGGACCACCAGGTCGTCGGAGCAGACGCCCGCGATGAGCCGGTCGCAGTGCGTGCTGGCACGGCGCAGGATGTTGAGATGGCCCACGTGGAAGAGGTCGAAGACCCCCGGCGCGTAGCCGAGTCGTTCCCCCGTCACCACTGCCTCAGTTCTCCCAGCGCTCCCAGCGCTCCCAGCGCTGGGATTTCTCCCAGATCCCCGAGCTCCCGCTTCGCGGCGACCGCGGTCACTTCGAGCGGCTTCGAGAGGGGTGCCGTGTTCTTGCCGTCGGTGACGGAGATCGTGTAGCGGTGCCGTGAGCCTGGAGCGACGGTGTCCGTGTACTTCATGTCCGGCCGGTCCCATTCGGCCGACCGCTGCTTCTGCTTGTCCACGAGCTCACCGTCCCGGTAGAGCATGTACGTCAGCTCCGCGTCGTCCCTGTCCCAGGCGGCATGCCAGGTGAGGGTGACGCGGCCGTCGCGGGTGTCGGCGACCGTGAGCCTGGGCGCGCCCTCCGGGGCTCCGACGTCGGGGCCGGCGCCGAAGCGCGTCAGGCTCTGCTGGGGTTTGCCGTTGACCATGGTGAACTCGCCGCCCGCCCACAGGATTCCGTCGGCCATCACCAGCGAGCGGGGGCCGTTTCCCTCACCGAGTCCGTCGTCGGTGTCGGGGAACCAGTGCAGGATGTGCATGTCGTCGGCCGATTGGGCCAGGAAATGCCGACGGCGCCCCTCGGGGAAGCCACCCGGGGTGACACCGCAGTAGTGCGCGTGGGAACCGCTGTAAAGGATTCCCTTGTACACGAGAACGGCCTGGGTGGCGCCCTGGCAGGTGTCCTTCCAGATCATGCTGCCGTCGGACAGACGCCCGGCGATACGGCCGTCGAAAATGCCCGTTCCGGTGCCTTCGGCGCCCAGATAGAATTTGTCGCCGTCCCGCGCCAGTGTCTTCACCGCCGAACGGGGCGGAATCCAGTCCGGGAAGGAGGTCACCGGCTCGCCCGTCTTGGGATCCAGGGCGATCAGCGACCGCTCCTCCTTCCCGTTGACGTGCCGGAAGTCGCCGCCGACGAGGACCTTTCCATGATCGGTCGCCGCCAGGATGTCCCGTACGCCGCGATCGAGGTCCGCCTTGAACGGCCGCAGTGCACCGTTCGGCTTGAAGGCCGCGATCCGGTTCCTGGTCTTGTTGTCGATGAGCGTGAAGTCCCCGCCCATGTAGACCGTGTCGCCCGTGGTCTCGATGGCCCGGACGGTCGCCGAGGCGCCGGGGCGGAAGTCCTTGCGCAGCGAGCAGTCGGACGTGTTGAGCGCGGCCGCGCTGTACGCGCCGCTGTCGTCGACCTTGCTGAACGAGCCGCCGACGTAGAGCTTCTTGCCGTCGGGGGACGCCTTGAGCGCTCGTACGGTGTCACCGATGCCCGTGAACGAGTGCGCACACGGCAGCAGTTCGCCGGTGGAGGCGTCGAACGCGGCGAAGTTTCTGCGGGCGACCTCCCGCTCGCCCGGTCGCGCGCCCGGCGGGCGGACGCTGCCGAAGGTACCGCCGACGTACACGACTCCGCGCGCGTACTCCACCGACCAGACGATCCCGTCCGTCTGCCAGGTCGACAGCGGGTCGGCGGTGAGGGTCTTGCCGGTGGTCTTCTGGCCGCTCGCGGCCGAGGTGGCGGCGGTGACGAGCGAGGCGGCTGCGAGGAGGGCCGCGGTGGACGCTGTGGTGACAACCCTCGTCGTGTGATTTCTCAGGCGCATGCGATACCTCGGAGAGGGAGGTGGGTGGAAAGGATGGCGGGGAGTGAATGGAGCGAAAAGGAGGATGGCGGCGAATTCGGTTCCATGACGGCCTATGACGTCCCATGGCGGCGCATAGCGGTGTCACGCGGTCCGTTTACGGAGGATGTCAATTAGTTCGCGCACTCCCAGCACGGCAGGAAAACGGCTCAAACCTATACCCAGTACGCCGATTCCCAAGACAATTCCGGCGGCGAGTCCGATAGCGGTGTCGCCCGCCAGAATTCTGGCCGGGATAATCAGAACCGCGGTGAGAAACAAACCCACACCCGTCGCGGCGAGATATCCGCGGTCCACGGTCGTGAATCCCGGATGACGCCGTACCAGAACGGCCGCCATGAGGTTTTCCACGACGATGGCCGCGCCCCAGGAAAGGGCCGCCCCCATGACGCCGATCCGGGGTACGGCGACGATGCCGACGCCCAGCTGCACCGCGAACGCGGCGGCGGTGGCCCCCAGATGCCAGGAGCTCTTGCCGGCCATGAGCAGCACGGTCTGGGCGTTGCCGACACCGACGTTGATCGCGGAGGCGACACAGAGCAGGACCAGCGCGTTCGATCCCTGGACGAACTCCGGCCCGAAGAGGGACAGCACCGTGCCCGGGAAACTCCCGAGGAGCACGAACAGAGGCCAGGAGAACAGCACGATCCAGCGCGTCGAGATGCGGTGCAGATGGCAGGCCTGCGGGATGTCGTCCACGGCCAGCAGACGGCTGATCTCCGGGGCGAAGGCGAGCCGGACGGCGAGCTGGAACAGCGTCGCCGCGACGATGACCCGGCTGACAGCGGTGTAGATGCCCGCTTCCTCGCTCGTGGCCAGGCACGACAGCAGGATCACGCCCACCCAGACCGAGCTGATGTCGAAGATGGCGGAGATGGCCCGGGGCGCGGCGAACGCCCAGAACCCCCGCCGCGCGGCGGCCACGTCGGGCGACGCCGTACGCGGCCGGCTCGCGCGGTGGCACCGGCGCAGCGCGACCCAGGCGATGAGCGCCCCGGCCAGGGACGGGACCAGCCAGGCGGCGGCCAGGTTCAGCACACCGGGAGCCAGCAGCACCACAGGTACGGCGATGAGCACGCGCAGGACCGGCTTGACGACCTGTTCGACACCGACGAACGGCACCACCGTCCCGTACCCCTGGGTGGCGCCGAGCAGGATCAGGGTGACCGTGGCAACGGGGAGGAACAGGGCGAAGAGCCGGACCAGGGTGACGGCCTCGTCCGGTGCGAGCGTCGGCAGCAGGGAGGTCGCGGTCGACGGGGACAGGAACAGCAGGGCGGCGGCCGCGGTGCTCGCCGCGGTTCCCGGCACGACGGCGCTGCGCAGCAGCGCGCCCACGCGATGGCCGCCGTCGGTGGCCATGTCACGGGAGACGAAGCGCACCAGCCCGGTGTCGGCGCCGAGCTTGCAGGTGTTGCTGAGGATGGTGAAGGCGGCGACGCCGGTGAACACCGCGCCCGACCCGTGCGCCCCCAGGGCGCGGGTGACCAGGGTGACGAGGAGGTAGCCGAAGACGGCGTTGATCGCGGACCCCAGGAAACCCCACCATCCGCCCCGCGCGGTGGCTGCGACCCCGCTCGGGACGGGCGCCGCCGCAGGGGCGGGCACGGCTTGGGAGGTGGTGGTCATCGGGAGGCGGTGAGGGAGTCGTCCTGCGAACCCTGCTGCGACAGCGCCTCTGCCTGCGGCTCGGGTGCCGACGCCGTCTCAGCGGGTTTCGTGACCGGGTCCGAGATCTCCAGCCGGGGCGCACGGCCGTTGCCCCAGGTCCGGTCGAACAGGCCCTGCCGTGCGCCGGTCTCGAGCACGGCGCCCACGATGCGTCCGCCCGAGCAACCGATCAGTTCCCGCAGCCGCTTGAGGTCGTCCCGCCGCGTGCGCTCCAGTGCGCCCACCACGAGCACACCGTCGACGCGGGGGGCGACGGCGAGACCGTCGGGGCGGTCGAGGAGCGGCGGTGCGATGACGAACGCCGAGATCCCACCATCGCCGCTCGGCAGGGCGCGCGTCACGGATGCTGTCGCGTCATCGTCGTTGCCGGCGATGATGGCGCCGCCTTCGCGCCGGTCGGGGAAGAGCAGGAACCGCCCTGCCGTACCCGCGTCGACGACGACCCGGCCCTCGGGGACGGCGGCCGGGGCGGAGTCGGCGGCGACATCCTCAGTGGCGTCCCCGGTGGCGTCCCCGGTGGCGTCCCCGGTGGCCAGCGGCAGTCGCGCCGCGAGGCCGGGCACGCTCCCGGTGGCGTCCAGCAGCAGCACGTCGTCGCCGGCCTCGGCGAACGCGGCGGCGAGGTTCACCGCGGTGGCCGCGGCCTCCTTGTCCTGCTTCGGCGCCACGACCAGGAATGCGCCGTGGGCCGTACGGTCCTCGTCCTGGCGCAGCCGGTAGGCGAGGGCCCGGTACGCCTCGGCGCGGGAGCCGGCGATCCGGCCGACCTCCAGCAGGTCGCCGTCCTCGCCGGTGCCCTTGCCCGGGCCTGCGTCTGGGAGCAGGCCCAACACCGGTGCGCCCAGTGCCTCTTGGACCTCGCCGACCGAGCAGACACGCGGTTCGAGTACGGACCGCAGCCAGGCGACCACGATGCCCACGAGGAGCCCGCTCAGCAGCCCGAGGCCGAACAGCCAGACGGGGCCCGGTCCCGATGAGTGCGCGGGCGGCTCGGCCCGGCGCACGACCAGGTCGCCGCTGGTGTCGAAGGACCTGATCTCCGAGATCCGCTTGTTCAGCGCCTCGACCTGGCCCTGCAGGCTCGCGGTCGCGGCCTTGTCCTCGGCGGACTTGTCGGTGGAGGCCTTGTCGTCGGCCTTCTCCTTGTCGCTCTTCTCGTCCGTCGCGTCCGCCGCGGCGATCCGCTGATTCAGGCCCGCGATCTGCTGATCCAGTCCGCTCACCGTCCGCGCCACCAGGGCCCTGGTCCTGTCCTGGCGATCGGTGAGGTAGGCCTGCGCGAACACGTTGCTCACCCGGGCCGCCCGCTTCGCGCTGCTCGCCGTGTACTCGAACCGGAGCACCTGCGTGTTCGGCGGGTTCGTGACGGTCAGGCCGTCCAGCAGTCTCTCGGCCCGGGACGACGGCTCGTGCAGCTCCTTGGCCGCACGGGCCGCGACGGCGGGGCTGAGCGCGATGCGCCGCTCCGTGCCCATGGCCACCTGGTTGTCACCGGACGTGCCGAACGAGGGGTCCGCCTTCGTGCGGACGAGCACATCGCAGGTGGCGGCGTAACTGTTCGCGCGGAACAGCACCAGCAGCAGGCCGGCGAGCAGCCCCAGGCCGATGCCGAGCGCGAGGATCGCGCGGTACCTGAACAGTCGGCGCACCTGGTCGCGGAGCTGGTCCGGCGCGTCGTACCGCTCGTACCGCTCATCAAGGCTTGCGGGGCTGGTCACGGATGCCTCTCCTTATCCGGGAAGGGGTGCGTGGCCCGCGGTCGCGGGCGGCTGCGCCGACGCGGGACGCCGGGACGAGCGGGCGGCACGCGCGGCTCGGACGGTGATGAACAGCGGAACGGTCATGAGCATCAGCAGCGGGCCGGTGATCGCCATGAGGCTGCCGCGCAGGAGGATCAGCTGGTAGAAGGCGAAGGCCGGGACCAGCGGGACGGCCAGCGTGACCGCCCCCTTGGCCCGCAGCCGTTCCCGGATGTCGTCCATACGGCGTCCGGCCGCGCCCATCAGACAGAAGACGGCGATCACACAGGGCGGACCGCCCCACAGGTAGCTCTCGATCCACATCGGCGCCGAGAGGTTGTCGAACTTGTAGCCCGCGTACCGGGCGAGCTTGATGGCTGTGTCGTCGGGTTTGTCGGCCCAGATGGAGCGCGGCACCATGAACAGGGCCACGCCGAGTGCGGACGACGGCGACAGTCCGGTTTCCCTGGCGGCGTCGATGCCGGTCTGCATCTGCTGGAAGGCGTCGTAGTCCATGTTCGTGCTGAGCTGTTCCGTCACCGACACCACATGGACGGCCTCCCGCTTGTCGTAGCGGAAGTAGTCGGCGTACGGAAAGACCAGCAGCAGGACGACCGTGAGAGCCCCGGCGGTGATGCGGAAGGCGCGCGGGTTGTTGAACCGGGGCCAGCAGAACAGCAGGACCGCGAGGACGGTCCCGGCCCAGAAACGCGGCCTGCTGATCGGGTTGTTGACGACCACGTTGACGGTGACGAGGAGCGGCAGCAGCGCCCAGCGGATCCGGCGCAGCCACGGGTCGCCCTTGGCCCAGCGGGCCAGAAGGACGAGGCCGACCAGACCCCAGAAGGCGGGGACGGAGAGAGCCCAGACGCGCATCACGCGCGTCACGTCCGACGCTGCGCCGGACTGCCGTACGGCCTGCCTGCTGACGAAGAAGGCGTGCCAGCCGCCCTCCTGCTGGGGGATCAGCACGACCGCGAGGACGAGCGCCAGCACGCACAGCAGCAGGACCGGCAGGGGTGGGATCCTGCGCGACAGCAGCGGTTCGAGGACGGCCGACCGGCCGCCCGTACGCCGGGCCGCGAGGACACTCCCCGCGCTGTAGGCGAGGAGTCCGAGTTCGGTCAGGGCGACGGCGGCGAGCGCGGTGGTGGCACCGGTGCGATAGCCGAGGGGGTAGCTGTCGGTGGCGAGCATGGCGAGCGGTGCCAGCCCGAGCCAGACGTAGGCGAAGAGCCAGAAACCCAGGGCGACGAGCCGTACCGAGGTATCGGTGAGCACGCGGGTCAGCGCGCCGCCGGCGTGCGCCACGACGACGCACTGCGCGGCGAGGACCACCCCGAAGCGCGTGTCGGGGGTCTGCAGAACCAGACCCGGCAGAAGGAGGAGGAGCGCCAGGGCCCAGACCCACACGGCAGCCATGCACCGGACCTGACCGTCCCGCACCTGCATCGCCTCATCGAATCCAGAAACGGAATGAATCTGTAGTGACCGATTTATATCTCGCTTAACAGACATAAATGTCGAAATCGAAGGGCGTTTCTCTCGGGGAATTCAAGTATTTGTGTCGTATTTTCCTTATATGACTGATATGTTCGCGGGTCGACGCGTCCTCCTCGTGTCGACCAACTACGCACCCGAACACGCGGGAATCGCGCCCTACTCGACCCTGACCGCGGAACACCTCGCCGCCTGCGGCGCCGAGGTCGACGTGCTGGCGGGAATGCCGCACTATCCGGGCTGGCGGGTGCACGACGACTACCGGGGCCGCTGGCGCATGGTGGAGCGCCGAAAGGGAGTACGGGTCCATCGCCGCCGCAGCTTCGTCCCCACCCGCCAGACCGCACTGCTCAGGGCGGCCTACGAGGCCGGCTTCCTCGCCCACGGCTCGATCCGGCCGCCGGCCGCTCGGCCCGACCTGGTGCTGAGCCAGATCCCCACGCTCGCGGGCGGCGTGATCGCGGGCCGGATCGCCCGGCGCCACCGGGTGCCGCACGTCGTCGTGGTGCAGGACCTCATGGGCGCGGCCGCCGCGCAGAGCGGGATCCGGGGCGGCGGCCATGTGGCGTCGCTGGTGGCCGGGGTGGAGTCGAGGATCCTGCGCACGGCCGCGCTGGTCGGCGTCGTGCACGAGACGTTCGTGGGCCGCGTCACCGCGATGGGCGTCCCGGGACCGCGCGTCAGGGTCGTACCCAACTGGACCCACGTGACGCCCCCGACCGGCGACCGTCGGGCGGTACGGGCTCGACTCGGCTGGGACGAAGGGCAGTTCGTGCTGCTGCACTCGGGCAACATGGGGCTGAAGCAGGGCCTGGAGGTGCTGGTCGAGACCGCTCGCCTCGCGGCCCGTGCCACCTCGCGCCTGCGCATCGTCCTCATGGGCGACGGCAGTTGTCGTACGCACCTGGAGCGCCTCGCCGCCGGACTGCCCAACTTCGGCTTCCTGCCGCCCGCTTCCGACGCGGACTTCCCCGACGTACTGGCCGCGGCGGACGCCCTCGCTGTGACCCAGCGGGCGTCCGTGCTCGACATGAGCCTGCCCTCGAAGCTGACGTCGTACTTCGCGAGCGGACGTCCCGTCGTGGCCTCGGTGGCGCCGCAGGGCGGCACGGCCGAAGAGGTACGACGCTCAGGCGCCGGAGTCGTCGTACGCGCCGAGGACCCCGAGGCCCTGCACGGGGCGGTCGCGGAACTGATGCGGGACCCCGCCCGGTCGGACGCGCTCGGCGCGCACGGACCGACGTACGTAAGCGAACGGCTCAGCCCTCAGGCGGGGTTGGGCCGGATCACCGCGATGCTGGCCGAGGCGCTGAGCCGGTGACAGGGTGACGAGAAGCGAAGAAACGGAGACGGCCCGCCGACGCATCGGCGGGCCGTCTCGGTACGTACGAGGTGTCAGGCGAGCTCGCGGAACCACTTGGCGAGGCAGGCCGGCACCAGCACCACGTGGGCCGCGAGCAGCGCCAGGTACAGCGTGAGGAAGAGCTGGTGGTTCCCCAGGAACAGGAAGATCAGGCACAGCAGCCCGTAGTCCACGGGGAGCAGCGCGATGCCCCGCACGGCAGAGGGAGACGCCGCGGGACCGGTGGGCGCATCGGCCGCCTGCCGCCTCAGCTGGTCCTTCAGGGTGCCGCCGAAGAACAGCACGACGGCGGCGAACTGGAAGCCGACCGGGGCGAGCAGCAGCGTGGGGAGCGGCAGGTCGAAGTGGCGGTAGAAGGAGATCAGCAGCGCGGCGTGGATGCCGAGGAGCTTGGCGCAGTCGACCACATGGTCCGTCCACTCCCCCGACGGGCTGGCCGAGCGGTGCAGCCGGGCGAGCTGCCCGTCCGCGGAGTCGAGCGCGAAGCCGAAGAGCAGGGCGAGGGTGACCCAGGGGCCGAGCGCAGCGGTGGGGGGGAAGAGCGCGGTCGCGGCGATGGCCGTGAACGTGAACAGCGCACTGGCCGCGGTGACCTGGTTGGGCGAGAGCCCGATGCGGTGCGCCGTTGCCGCGAGCACCCGGCCGGCCGGCCGATTGACGAACCGTGCGTAGACGGGCGCTCCGCGGGCCGGCTTCTGCACCTGGGCGAGCTGCTTCAGTGCGCTGGAGAAATCCATGCTCAGAGCCGGCCTTCGGCGATCGCCCGGCGCACCCACGGGACGACCTTGTCGAGGATCTCGTCCAGCGTGGTCGTCGCGGTGAAGCCGAGGACGTCCCTGGCCTTGGAGACATCGGGGGTCCGACGCTGGACATCGTGCTCGAAGGGCAGGTCGGTGGTGTGCCGGAACGGCTCGTCGGGCCCCTTGATCTTGTGCCAGATCCGCTCCGCCAGCTCCAGCACGGTCGTCGGCTCGGCGCTCGCCAGATTGAAGTCCTCGTTGAGCGCGGCCGGGTGGAAGATCGCCGCGCAGATGCCGCGGGCCAGGTCTCCGCCGTAGGTGAAGTGCCGCACCTGGGCGCCGCTGCCGAGGATGTGCAGCGGATCCTGCCCCTTCAGTACCTTCTGCACCAGGTCGGGGACGACGTGCGACATGCTGATCTTGAGGTCGCCGGAGCGCTCCTCGCTCTGCCCGACCGTCCGCTCCTCGCCGACGTCCACGCAGTTGAACGGCCGCACGATGGTGAACGGGAGCCCGTACTGGTCGTACGCCGCCCGCGCGAAGTACTCCACCGCGAGCTTCTGGAAGCCGTACGAGGACGAGGGCGGCGGGATGCGCCGCTCGTCGCCCTCCCGTGACGGCCAGGTGTCGGTGTTCTCGTACACCATCGAGGAGCTGAGGTACGTCACCTTCCGCAGCGGGCCCTCGCCGTGGACCCGGATCGCCGCGTCGCAGGCGGCGGCGGTGATCCGCTCGTTGGTCGCGAGGAGGTCGTAGGCGTAGGTGTGGAAGTAGGAGATGCCGCCGATCATGGCCGCCCCGGCGACGAAGTGATCGCAGTCGGCCAGCAGGCCGGCGAGCAGGTCGGTGTCGCGGGCGTCTCCCTCGACCAGCCGGTAAGCCGGATCCTGGACCGTGCTGCGGCGGGCCTCGCCGTACTTGGAGAAGTTGTCCAGGCCCACCACGGTGTGGCCCTGGTGGAGCAGCTCCCGGACGAGGTAACTGCCGATCAGACCGGACGCGCCGGTGACGAGAACCTTCACGGGGGACCTTTCTGGTGCGGGCTGGTGCGGATTGCGGGATGGCGTTCGCCGTACTGCTGCTGGTCAGACCCGGACGCCTCGTCCGCTGATGCCCCAGAGGTCGATGACCGGTTTCTCCGTGGCGAGATCCCGGTACTCACGGTGCGGTGTGGCGATGACCAGGACGTCGGCCCGGTCCATGACCTCGCTCAGTTCCACCAAGCGCGCGTCGCTGACGTACGGGTCGGTACAGAGGGTCTCCCGCGCCTTGGCCATCAGAATGCGGCGCAGCTTGAACGACAGGCTTTCCCGTACGTCGTCGCTGCCGGCCTTGAATCCCATGCCGAGCACGCCGACCCGCGTCTCCGCGAGCGTGAATCTGCGTTCCAGACGCGATACGAGATAGAGCGGCAGACCTTCGTTGACGAGCATGGCCGCGTGCCCGAGCACGAAATTGTTCCCGGTGAACGCCGCCAGTTGAAGCGTGTCCTTGAGGAGGCAGGGCCCGGCCGCGAATCCCGCGCCCGGCATGTCGGCGGCGCGCGGGTATTCGTACGTGATCGCCTGGCGGATGCGCTCGAAGTCGAGGCCGAAATCGTTCGCCATCATCCAGAACTGGTTGACGGTCGCGAACTTGATGTAGCGCCAGGTGTTGGCGAAGAGCTTGGCGAGCTCGGCCTCCTCCGGCTCCACCCGGACGATCTTGTCCGTGAGGGTGCGGAAGAACTTCTCCGCCCGGTCGCCGGCCCGCTGCGAGCGCGCCGCCACCAGCTGGGGCAGCTCGAACAGCTCGGTCATGGCGGCGCCCTCGGCGATCCGCTCCGGGCAGAAGGCCACGTCGACACTCTTGCCGAGCCGCTCCAGCAGGCGCTCGGTCAGGGCGGTGACCCCGGGGTGCACGGTGCTCCTGAGCATGACGAGCTGGCCGTCGCGCAGGTGCTCCGCGCAGCGCTCCAGCGCCCGGGGGACGGCGCCGAGGTCGGGGTTGAGGTGCTCGTCCACGGGCGTGCCCACCACGACGATCAGGTTGTCCGTCGTGGCGACGCTCGCGCCGTCGGTCGTGGCGCGCAGCAGCCCGTCGCGCACGCTCGCGCGCAGCGGTTCGGCGGCTCCCTTCTCGAGGAACGGAAGCTCTCCGCGATTGACCTTCTCGACGGCCGCCGCGTCGATGTCGTAGAGCGTCACCGAAAGCATTCCGCGGGCGGCGAGCGCGATTCCGAGTGGAAGTCCCACCCGGCCGCATCCTCCGATGACGACCACATCCGCGACAGGCCGGTTGTTTTCCGGGTCGCCACACAACTGCTCGTTCATGCGCAGAACTCATCTCCGTCGCTAGGTCATCGGTGGCGGGCGGACAACGATGGAACGGTACAAGGCTTTTCGGGAGATACGGATTTCGGAAACATGCCGCACGGCACAGTTACTCCGGACAGCCGACGCGACCGATACGCCGGTAGATCTCCTCCAGTCGGCCGGTCACCGCGGAAAGGGAAAAGGTCTCCTCGACGACGCGCCGGCCGGCCCGCGCGAGGGCGGTGCGCCGCCGCTCGTCGGCCAGCAGCGCGCACACCGCGTCGGCGAGCTCGCGCGGGCTGCCGTCGGTGACCACGGCCGCGTCCCGCCGGGCCAGCTCGCCGGCGATGGCGCAGCCGTCGGTGCACACCACGGGGGTGCCCGCGGCCATGGCCTCGATCAGGGTCATCCCGAACGGCTCGTCCACGGCCGGGAGTACGTAGACGGCCGCGCGCGCGTACGTCCGTACCGCCTCGGCGTGCTCCAGCGCGCCGCCGTAGGTGACGACGCCCTCCAGCCCGTGCTCGGCGACGATCCGGCGCACCTCCCCGAGCGAGCCCTCGTCGGCGCCGTGCAGGGTGAAGCGCGCCTCGGGTTCCTTCTCGTGGACCAGGGCGGCCATCTCGACGAAGGCCTCGGGGCGCTTGCGCGGGTGCAGCCGGGCGAGGAAGAGCACCTCCGGCTCCCGCGGGCCGTGCTCCGCGGCGCCGTCGGACCGCGGCCGTACCCCGTTGGGCAGCGTCAGCAGCGGCGGACCGTCCGGGCCGACGACCTCGGCCAGGGCGCGCCGCTCGCGCTCGGTGAGCACCAGGCAGCCGCGGGCCCGGCGCAGCAGCGGCACGTAGAGGCGGTCGAAGAGGCGGACGGCGGCCGCGTGACGCGGCTCGACCATGCCGTGCGTCTGCACCACGAACCGCGCGCGGCGCAGCACGGCGACGGCGAGCGCGGTGAGGGAGACGAGGTCGCGCCCGGCGTGGACGTGCACCATGTCGGCGTCGCCGACGGCCCGCCACAGGTCGCGGACGAGCAGCGGGTGCATGAGCCCGGTGAACCGTCCCGGGAGCAGGGAGCGCGCCGGGCGCGTGCGCAGCGGGACCGCGCCGATGCGGGGCGGCGCCGGGGAGCGGCCCCGCCACAGGGACACGAGGGTGACGTCGTGGCCCCGGGCGGCGCACTCCTCCAGCTGCCCGGTTGCCACGCTGGTCGGGCCGCCGTACGCGCCGTCGTCGCTGACGAGCGTCACCACATGGACGAGCCTCATGCCCCGCCCTCCGTGACGACCTCGCCGGGCGCGACGTCACGGCGGGCGACGGCCGCGGCGCCCACGACCGCCCCGGCACCGACGGTGACGCCGCGCAGGACGACGGCCCGTGCGGCGACCCAGGCACCGGGCTCGATGCGGATCGGCCCGTTGTCGAACTCGAAGGTGCGACTGCGCCGTTGGTGGCTGCCCGTGCACAGCAGCGCCTCCTGCGAGACGCACACGTCGCTGCCGAGGGTGATGGGCTCCAGGTTCAGCAGCCAGGCGCCCTCGCCGATCCACACGTCATCGCCGACGTCCAGCCGCCAGGGCCAGTGCACCCGCACCCGGTGCCGGATCAGCACCCGCTCCCCGATCCGCGCGCCGAAGGCCCGCAGCAGCACCGGGCGCCAGCGGGCCGGGAACCACCACTGGACGAAGACGAGGTGCAGGACGGCGAACCAGGTCGCCTGGACGAGCAGGGGCCGCCCCTTGTCGTAACCGGCCCCCGTGAAACCGCGCAAGGAGCGCCGTGCCCCGGAGGCGCTCTCCGGGGCAAGCGGGCCGAGCGGGGCTGCGGCTGTGCGCGCAGGAGTTCTCACCCGTGCGAGTTTCCGCGATGCGAGCGCAGAAATCGCCATATCTGTGGGTGTTTGATGCAAAATGCCCCGCATGGAAGATCTACTCCCCCCGCCGGCCCGGGTGTACGTCGCCGGTCACCGTGGACTCGTCGGCTCCGCGGTGGTCCGCCGCCTGACGGCCGACGGGTACGAGGTCCTCACCCGGACCCGGACCGAACTGGACCTCCGCGATCCGGCCGCCACCGCCGCCTTTCTGCGCGACGCCCGCCCCGACGCCGTCGTCCTGGCCGCGGCCAGGGTGGGCGGCATCATGGCCAACAGCACCTATCCGGTGCAGTTCCTGGAGGACAACCTCCGCATCCAGCTGAGCGTGATCTCCGGGGCGTACTCCGCCGGGGTGCGGCGGCTGCTGTTCCTGGGGTCGTCCTGCATCTACCCCCGGCTCGCACCCCAGCCGATCCGGGAGGAGTCCCTGCTCACCGGCCCCCTGGAGCCGACGAACCAGCCGTACGCCCTCGCCAAGATCGCGGGCATCGTCCAGGTGCAGTCCTACCGGCGCCAGTACGACGCCTCGTACGTCTGCGCCATGCCGACCAATCTCTACGGCCCCGGCGACAACTTCGACCCCGAGTCCTCGCACGTGCTCCCCGCGCTCGTCCGCCGCTTCCACGAAGCGCGCCGGGACGGGCTCGAGGAGGTGGTCCTGTGGGGAAGCGGCACACCGCGCCGCGAGTTCCTGCACGTCGACGACCTCGCCGCCGCGTGCGTGACCCTGCTGCGCCGGTACGACGGCAGCCTGCCGGTGAACGTCGGCTGCGGCGAGGACCTCACGATCCGCGAACTGGCGAGGATCGTCGGGGAGGTCGTCGGCTACGAGGGCCGCATCACCTTCGACACCACCAAGCCGGACGGGACCCCGCGCAAGCTGCTGGACGTCTCCCTCATGACCGAGCTCGGCTGGAGGCCGCGGATCGCCCTGCGGAAGGGGATCGCCTCGACGTACGCGTCCTGGCGGGAGGCGGAGGAGTCCGGGGCGGCGGCATCCCGCCCGCTCGTCGAGGCTCAGTAGGCGCCGCGGCCGTCCAGGACGGCGCGGACGGTGCGGGCCATGACCGCCACGTCCCAGGACCACGACCAGTTGTCCACGTACCGCAGGTCGAGGGAGACGGTCTCGTGCCAGGTCAGGTCCGACCGTCCGCTCACCTGCCAGAGACCGGTGAGGCCGGGCCTGACGGCCAGCCGGCGCATTTCCACGTCGTCGTACCGGGCCACCTCCTCGGGCAGCGGCGGACGCGGGCCGACCAGCGACATGTGACCGAGCAGCACGTTGACCAGCTGGGGGAGCTCGTCCAGCGAGTAGCGGCGCAGCAGGCGGCCGACCGGGGTGACCCGCGGGTCCTGGCGCATCTTGAACATCAGCCCGTCGTGCTCGTTCGCCGCCGCCAGGTCGCTCTTCATCCGGTCCGCGTCCGCGACCATGGTGCGGAACTTCCACATGGGGAAGGGCGCACCGTTCCGCCCGACCCGCGTCTGGCGGTAGAGGACGGGCCCGCGTGAACCGACGCGCACGGCGAGCGCCAGCAGCGCGCACAGCGGGGCCAGCACCAGCAGGAGCAGGAGCGCGCCCGCGCGGTCCGTGGCGTCCTTGAGCAGCGCCGGCAGGCCGCCGCGGGTGGGCGGGGCGATGTGCAGCATGGTCAGCCCGGCCGCCGAGGTGAGGCGGACCCGGCGCCGGGCCACCTCGGTGATGCCGGGCAGCACCATCAGTGAGCAGCCCTGGTCGTGCAGCGCCCAGGAGAGCCGGCGGAGCCTGGTGCCCGACATGTGGCGGCTCGTGGCCACGAAGACCAGGTCGGCGTTGAGCGTCTCGGCCGCGTCCCGTACGGGGACGGCGTCCCCGTCGAGCCCGTCCGGCTCGGCGTCCGCGAGCCGAGCGCAGACCCGTACGCCGGACAACACCTCGCCCTCCCCCACGGCACACGCGCCGACCACCACGTACCCGTGGTCCGTGCGTTCGGCCAGCTGCCCGACCACGGCGTCCACCGTCCCGGCCTCGCCGATGACGAGGACGCGGCGGAGCGCCCGGGCGTTACGGCGTGCTGCGAGCAGACGGTGATGGACCGCCTTGCGGCAGAGCGCGGTGACGAACAGCGCCGGGCACAGTGCGGCGAGGGCGGGTGTGCCCCCCAGACCGCTCACGGCGTGCAGCGCGGCCAGCGCGCCGAACAGCACGAGCCAGTCCCGGACGACCGGGCCGACGGGGGCGCCTTCGTCCCAGGTCCAGGCGGCGTACCGCCTGGCGGCGACGCGTACGAGCAGCCAGACGAGGGCAATGACGACTGCGCGGTGTACGCCGTGGGGCTCGCCCATCAGCCGGAACGTCACCGCGGTCGGCAGGGCCACTCCGGCGATGTCGGCACAGACCGCGACCGGCACGTGTCGCCCGGCCCACGGGCCTGACCGCGAGGGCGCACGGCCCGGCGCGAGGGATACCGCCTGCCGTGACGCCCCGCTGGTGGACTGCCGCATGGTTCTCCCCTGTGAACCCGACCTGGTGGCCCGATGGCCCGATGGCCCGATGCGACGTGTATATCACCTTTTACATATACATGTCCTACATTCGTGATTTCGCACTGGGCGGACCCTCGCGACGGCCCTTTCGGAGCACGGCAGTTGACCGACGACATACCTGACGGTTCGTCAGGCTCGACACCCTCAGGACCGCCCGGCCCGGTCTGCATGTCACCTTTCCGGCCCTTAATAAAGTCCGAATGGCCGAGGAATGATGAGTCAAGACGCGCTAAAGCGCTCCGACCGTGCAAGCGTCGAAATGCCCAGTGATGGACGGATGTTCAAAACTCGAACTGCCAGAGGAAAAGGCGCGAGCGTCCGCGTGGGCTACTTCCCGGTACGCCCAGAATCCAGGGCCCGGTAGACCCAGAAGAAAGAAGGAGCACTCGTAATGCGAGTAGCCACTCGAAAGACAAGGTCCAGGGGAGCGAAGCTGGCTGCGGTCGGCCTCGGCCTGACCACGGCGCTGGCGCTCGGCTTCGCCGGCCCCGCGGCGGCCCAGCAGCGGGCCGTGGTGGACCCCGTCGTCGTCCCGGGGAACCCGACGTGCGACGACATCAACGGCTTCGTGGGCGACATCGACGTGGCCCCCCAGGACGCGACGGGCATTCCGATCACCAGCGACGACGGGACGCTGACCGGAACTCTCGACGTCGACTTCAGCGAGGAGCAGGGCGGCGCGCTCACCCTGGAGGACTTCAACTTCAGCGGTGACCTCGTCGCCGGTGCGGTGCTCGTCAAGGGCGGGAACAACGCCAACCTCTACGACTACCGGCCCAACGGCATTGCGAGTGACCAGAACCTCATCGCTCCGCTCAACATGGGTGGAAACCAGCCCGCGATCAGCCAGGTCACCTTCTGCTTCCTTCCGTCCAACGGCAGCTGAGCGAAGCTGACCCCACGGCACAGATGTGGGGCCCGGGACATCCGTCCCGGGCCCCACTCCGCATTCCAGGCTCAGTGAGCCAGCTCGCCCCAGGACTTCAGCCCCGTCAGCTGACGGAACTCCGAGTCGTCCAGCTCCCCCTTCGCCACCCACCCCGGTGGCTTCTGCGCGACCATCGACCACGTGTCCCTGGTCGACGGGATGAACCGGCTCACGGCCAGATACGCGCGCCGGAACCGGGGCGGCACCTTGCAGAGCATGTGGTGGGCGCCGCGCACCTCCCGCACCCTCAGCCCCAGTGCCTTGGCCAGCGCCCGGCAGTCGCCCTCGGTGTAC
Source organism: Streptomyces sp. V3I7 (assembly GCF_030817495.1). NCBI lineage: Bacteria > Bacillati > Actinomycetota > Actinomycetes > Kitasatosporales > Streptomycetaceae > Streptomyces > Streptomyces sp. V3I7. The sequence continues at coordinate 3,965,703 of NZ_JAUSZK010000001.1, read as the reverse complement.
TCCCGCACATGGCCGCGCCAGCTGCCGGGGTACCAGTAGTACAGCTCGAACTGCGGGTGACTGGTCCGGCCGCGCAGGACGTCGAGGCGCTTGCGCAGGTTGACGTGGTTGGGCACGGTGACGAACAGATAGCCCCCGTCGCGGACCCGCTCCAGCAGGCCGTTCAGCAGATCGCGCGGCGAGTCGTGCAGGTGCTCCAGTACGTCGTGCAGCATCACCAGGTCGAACTTGCCGGTGCTGGGCAGCGGGCCGCCGTCGAGCGGGAGGTACTCGATGCCCATCCGCTCCGCGAAGTCGAGGATCGACCGGCGGGCGCCGCCCCGCTTGTGCCACTCGTCCTGGAGGTCGTCGACGGCCGTGCACTGGTAGCCGAGCGCCGCGAGCACCGCGGTCTTGTCGGCCGGGCCCGCCCCGAAGTCCAGGATCCGCGACCCCGGCTTCAGGAACCGCTGGACGGTCCGGGCGATGGAGACGTGTCCGGACACCGCCGGATCGAAATACCCCGGGAACGGAAAGGCCTCGGTGACCCGGGCCATCGCGCGTTCCATCTCTGCGTCGACCTCGATGTACCCCTGCATCGGTGCGGTACCTCATTCGGTGCTGTCGGAACGGCTGACAATTGCGCATCGTAATGGCGCGTATTCAGCACTACGCCCATTCGGCCGCGAACACCCAAGCCCGGCCGTCCGCTTCACCTTTCCGGCCGTCAATGAAATCCCAACGGCCCAGGAACAGGGAGCCGTACAGCGCGAAGGCGCTCCGGCCGTGCAAATGTGAGGAAGCCTGAATGCGGACGCGTGTTCACGACTCGAACTGAATCGGCCGCGGCCAACGGCAGCGATGCCCGCGAGGGCACCGTCCGGCACACCCGGAGCACCCAGAGACCCACAGAACGACGAAAGAAGGAGTGCTCGCCATGCGAGGAGCCACCCGAGCAAGGACACAGTCGCGCCGCGTGAGATGGGGAGCCCGGCTGCTCGGCGCCGGCCTGACCGCGGCACTGGCGGTCGGCTTCACCGCCAGCCCCGCGTCGGCCGACGCGGGAGCCCCGAGCACCAACAACGTGCAGCCCGAGGAAGTGAGCAACGAGGCCGTCTGCCCCGACGACACCGACATCGAGTTCTCGCTGAGCGGCGGCGTACCGACCGGCCACAACACGTACGACGTCTTCGATGTCGGGCATATCACCCTCGACGTCACCGATCCCCCGAACCAGACGTTCGCCTTCTCGATCGACGGATCCATCGCCGCACGTCAGGTCATCGTCCACAGCGCTCCCAGCGCCAACCGGTACAGGTACGACTCGACCACCGGCTTCCCCAACGGCATTACGCAGGACGGGCTTCTCCACGCCCCGAGCGGGGTCTCCGTACCCGGGTACTACGACCTCACAGGCATCGACTTCTGCCTCATCAACAGCCCGTACAACGGCACCGGCACCTGACAACACCGGAGCAGGAACGCGAAGAGGCCCGTACGACAGATGTCGTACGGGCCTCTTCAGGTCAGTCGACCCAGAGGGTCAGACCGTCAAGAGAGCTAGGCTCACTTGGTGATCTTGGTGACCTGGCCGGCGCCCACCGTGCGACCACCCTCACGGATGGCGAACTTCAGGCCCTCCTCCATGGCGATGGGCTGGATGAGCTCCACCTTCATCTCGGTGTTGTCGCCCGGCATGACCATCTCGGTGCCCTCGGGGAGGGTCACAACGCCCGTCACGTCCGTCGTACGGAAGTAGAACTGCGGACGGTAGTTGTTGAAGAACGGCGTGTGGCGGCCACCCTCGTCCTTGGACAGGATGTAGGCCTGGGCCTCGAAGTCGGTGTGCGGCGTGACCGAACCCGGCTTGATGATGACCTGGCCGCGCTCGACGTCCTCGCGCTTGATGCCACGGAGGAGCAGACCGACGTTCTCACCGGCCTGGCCCTCGTCGAGCAGCTTGCGGAACATCTCGATGCCGGTGACCGTGGTGGTGGTCTTCTCCGGCTTGATGCCGATGATGTCGACGGTCTCGTTGACCTTCAGGACACCACGCTCGATACGGCCGGTGACGACCGTACCGCGACCGGTGATCGTGAAGACGTCCTCGATCGGCATGAGGAACGGCTTGTCGACGTCGCGCTCCGGCTCCGGGATCGACTCGTCGACGGCCTTCATCAGGTCCAGGACGGACTGGCCCCACTCGGCGTCGCCCTCGAGCGCCTTGAGCGCCGAGACCTTGACGACCGGGACGTCGTCGCCCGGGAACTCGTACTCGGAGAGGAGCTCACGGACCTCGAGCTCGACGAGCTCCAGGATCTCCTCGTCGTCCACCATGTCGGCCTTGTTCAGGGCGACGACGATGTACGGAACGCCGACCTGGCGGGCCAGGAGCACGTGCTCCTTGGTCTGCGGCATCGGGCCGTCGGTGGCGGCGACCACGAGGATGGCGCCGTCCATCTGCGCGGCACCCGTGATCATGTTCTTGATGTAGTCCGCGTGACCGGGGCAGTCGACGTGGGCGTAGTGACGCGTCTCGGTCTGGTACTCGACGTGCGCGATCGAGATGGTGATACCGCGCTGGCGCTCCTCGGGAGCCTTGTCGATCTGGTCGAAGGCCGAGGCCTCGTTCAGGTCCGGGTACGCGTCGTGCAGCACCTTGGTAATGGCGGCCGTGAGGGTCGTCTTACCGTGGTCGATGTGACCGATGGTGCCGATGTTGACGTGCGGCTTAGTCCGCTCGAACTTCGCCTTCGCCACTGGGGTCCTCCTGGGAGTGGTTCTGTACGCCTTACTTCATCGGCGCCAGGTGATCTTTGCTGGAAAGCCCGGAACCCGGGGCATTCATCCGGTGTTGCGGCTGAATGCCCCTCGAGGCTCCGGAGTCAAGCCTAAAGCGTGGTTACGCGGTGCGTTAAACGCGCTGCGTCACTCGCCCTTGGCCTTCGCGATGATCTCCTCGGCGACGTTCCGCGGAACCTCGGCGTAGGAGTCGAACTGCATCGAGTAGCTTGCGCGACCCGACGTCTTGCTGCGGAGGTCTCCGACGTAGCCGAACATCTCCGAGAGGGGCACGAGACCCTTCACGATGCGGGCACCGTGACGCTCCTCCATGGCCTGGATCTGGCCACGGCGGGAGTTGATGTCGCCGATGACCTCACCCATGTAGTCCTCGGGCGTGGTGACCTCGACGGCCATCATCGGCTCGAGCAGCACGGGCTTGGCCTTGCGCGCGGCCTCCTTGAAGGCCTGCGAACCGGCGATCTTGAAGGCGAGCTCGGAGGAGTCGACCTCGTGGTAGGCACCGTCGAGAAGCGTGACGCGGACGCCCGTCATCTCGTAGCCGGCCAGGATGCCGAACTGCATGGCCTCCTGCGCACCGGCGTCCACCGAAGGGATGTACTCCTTCGGGATACGGCCACCGGTGACCTTGTTCACGAACTCGTAACTGGCGTCGCCGCCCTCGATGGGCTCGATCGCGATCTGCACCTTGGCGAACTGACCGGTACCACCGGTCTGCTTCTTGTGGGTGTAGTCCACGCGCTCGACGGCCTGACGGATCGTCTCGCGGTACGCGACCTGCGGCTTGCCGACGTTGGCCTCGACCTTGAACTCACGGCGCATACGGTCGACCAGCACCTCGAGGTGCAGCTCGCCCATACCACCGATGATGGTCTGGCCGGTCTCCTCGTCCGAGTGAACCTGGAAGGAGGGGTCCTCCTCCGCGAGACGCTGGATGGCGACACCCAGCTTCTCCTGGTCACCCTTGGACTTGGGCTCGATGGCGACCTGAATGACCGGCGCCGGGAAGTCCATGGACTCCAGGATGACCGGGTTCTTGTCGTCGGACAGCGTCTCACCGGTGGTGGTCTGCTTCAGGCCCATGACGGCGACGATGTCACCGGCGCCCACCGACTCGATCTCCTCACGCTTGTTGGCGTGCATACGGTAGATCTTGCCGATGCGCTCCTTCTTGCCCTTGACGGAGTTCAGCACCGAGGTGCCGGACTCCAGGCGGCCCGAGTAGACCCGGACGAAGGTGAGCTTGCCGAGGTGCGGGTCGCTCATGATCTTGAACGCGAGCGCGGAGAGGGGCTCCTCCTCCGACGGCTTGCGCGTGACGACGACCTCGGGGTCCTTGACGTCGTGGCCCTCGATGGCCTCGACGTCGAGCGGCGTCGGCAGGTAGCGCACGACCGCGTCGAGCAGGGGCTGAACGCCCTTGTTCTTGAACGCGGTACCGCAGAACACCGGGGTGACCGTGGTGTCGCTGGACTTGCCGGACGCGATGGTGATGCGACGGATCGCGGCGTACAGCTGCTCCTCGGTGGGCTCCTGGCCCTCGAGGAAGAGCTCCATGATCTCTTCGTCGTTCTCCGCGACGGCCTCGACCAGCTTGCCGCGCCACTCCTCGGCAGCCTCGACGTGCGTGTCGGGGATGTCGACCGTGTCGTACATCTCGCCCTTGGCGGCCTCGGCGGACCACACGAGCGCCTTCATGCGGACCAGGTCCACGACGCCCTTGAAGTCGGCCTCAGCGCCGATGGGGAGCTGCATGACGAGCGGCTGGGCGCCCAGGCGGTCCGAGATCATGTCCACGCAGCGGTGGAACTCGGCGCCGGTACGGTCCAGCTTGTTGACGAAGCAGATGCGCGGCACGCCGTAACGGTCGGCCTGACGCCACACCGTCTCGGACTGCGGCTCAACGCCGGCGACACCGTCGAACACCGTCACGGCACCGTCGAGCACGCGCAGGGAGCGCTCCACCTCTACGGTGAAGTCGACGTGCCCCGGGGTGTCGATGATGTTGATGGTGTAGTCGTCGCCCTCGAGCGGCCAGTGGCAGGTGGTCGCAGCAGACGTGATCGTGATGCCACGCTCCTGCTCCTGCTCCATCCAGTCCATCGTGGCAGCGCCGTCGTGGACCTCACCGATCTTGTACGAAACGCCGGTGTAGAAGAGGATCCGCTCGGTGGTGGTCGTCTTGCCCGCGTCGATGTGGGCCATGATCCCGATGTTGCGGACCTTGGCCAGGTCAAGTGAAGTGGTAGCCATAAGGCTTCAGTCTTCTCTCGGTCTCGATGTGGGTAGCGACTACCAGCGGTAGTGCGCGAAGGCCTTGTTGGACTCGGCCATCTTGTGGGTGTCCTCGCGCTTCTTCACGGCCGCACCGAGGCCGTTCGAGGCGTCGAGAAGCTCGTTGAGCAGACGCTCGGTCATGGTCTTCTCGCGACGGGCGCGCGAGTAACCGACCAGCCAGCGCAGCGCGAGCGTGTTGGCGCGACCGGGCTTGACCTCGATCGGAACCTGGTACGTCGCACCACCGACACGGCGGGACTTGACCTCGAGGGTCGGCTTGATGTTCTCCAGCGCGCGCTTCAGCGTGATGATCGGGTCGTTGCCCGTCTTCTCACGCAGACCCTCCATGGCGCCGTAGACGATGCGCTCGGCGGTGGAGCGCTTGCCGTTCAGCAGCACCTTGTTGATGAGGGAGGTCACCAGAGGAGAACCGTAGACCGGGTCGATGATGACCGGGCGCTTCGGGGCGGGGCCCTTACGAGGCATTCTTACTTCTCCTTCTTGGCGCCGTAGCGGCTGCGGGCCTGCTTGCGGTTCTTGACACCCTGGGTGTCGAGGGAGCCGCGGATGATCTTGTAGCGAACACCCGGCAGGTCCTTCACACGGCCGCCGCGCACGAGCACGATGGAGTGCTCCTGCAGGTTGTGTCCCTCACCCGGAATGTAAGCGGTGACCTCGATCCCGCTGGTCAGACGCACACGCGCGACCTTACGCAGGGCCGAGTTCGGCTTCTTCGGGGTGGTCGTGAACACACGCGTGCAGACGCCACGACGCTGAGGGGAACCCTCGAGTGCGGGCGTCTTGTTCTTCTCGACCTTGTCCTGCCGGCCCTTACGGACCAGCTGCTGGATCGTAGGCACTACTTCTCCGGTTTCTGTGTGCCGATAGGTACAGCTAACCTGGAACATCGCCGACCCACGCGGTCGGGTGTGTCGGATCCGGCAAACCTCCGCCGCGAGGGAGGAAGGGCGCGGATCGCGGTGGCCGGTGTCAGCTCGCCCTGCGGTTTGAAGGCACGCACGGGAGCCAGGGCACACCCCAGGCACAAGGTCTGAGCGTACCTACCGCATTCGCTGCGGTCAAAACAAATGGGCGAGACCAGGGGCCCCGACCGGATTGCACCGAATGACCCACTGCGGTGGAGGGCCCGGTTCACTCCCGCGTCAGCACGTCCTCACGCGCGGCAGTCGGCGCCGGTACGCGGCCCGCCCGGGGTTCCGCCGAGTCGTGGCCGACGAAGTACGTGGGCCGGTTCTGCACGGCCGTGTAGATCCGTGCGACGTACTCGCCGAGCAGCCCAAGGCAGATCAGCTGGACCGCCCCGATGAACACCACGCCGGTGAACAGCGAGGTCCAGCCGGGCACCGTCAGGCCCAGGGCGTAGGCGCCGAGGGTGTAGACGAGCAGCACCAGGCAGATCAGGAAGGCGCCGGTGCCCAGCCAGGTGGCGAGCCGCAGCGGCGCGGCTGAGAAGCCGGTGACGCTGTCGACGGTGAGCCGGATCATCCGGCTCAGGGGGTACTTGGTGGTGCCCGCGGAGCGCGGGGCGCGCTCGTAGGTCACCTCGCCGCTCGGGAAGCCCAGCCAGGGCACGAGCAGGCGGTACACCCGCTGCTGGTCCGGCAGCTCCTTCAGGGCGTCCACGGCGGCGCGGCTCAGCAGCCGGAAGTCCCCGGCCTGCGCGGGCACCGAGTGACCCGCGAGCCGGCGCATCAGCCGGTAGTAGACGCCCGCGGTCCAGCGCTTGAACCGGGTGTCGCTGCTGCGGTCGGCGCGGACGCCGTACACGATGTCGAGGCCCTCGGCGCGGGCCAGTTCGAGCATCTCCGGGATCTTCTCGGGCGGGTCCTGGAGATCGGCGTCCAGGCTCACGACGTAGGCGCCGACCGCCCGGTCCAGGCCCGCGGTGAGGGCGGCCTGGTGGCCGGAGTTGCGGCGCAGCGCGATCACGCGCAGTTCGGGCCAGCCCGTCCGGAAGGCGGCGAGCAGTTCGGCCGTACGGTCGCTGCTGCCGTCGTCCACGGCGACGAGCTCGTAGGGCACGCCCAGGTCCGACAGCACCGGCCGCAGCCGGCAGACCAGTGCGGGCAGTGCCGCCTCCTCGTTGTACATGGGTACGACGACCGACAGCACGGTCGTCGGCTCCGGAACCTCACGCACGTTGCCCTCCCCTGGCCCCCCGGCCGCGCACAGATATGCGACTCTGGTGCGATCGTATGACAGAAAGCTCACAGTCCCTCCAGATCCGTTTCGGCCCGGGGCGGCTGGGGAGCCGTGGGGGGAACAGGGGGCGCCCGCCGATGAGCGCGACTGCCAGAAACACGGACACCGGAGCCGAGGCGGCGACGCCGCCGGACGGCCTCCCAAAGGGACAGGGACGGGAGAGCGGGCCGCGCGACGGCCGGCGCCTGACCCTGCCGCCCGCCGTACGCCCGTATCTGCCTCCGCTCGCCCTGTACGGCGTCGCGAAGCTCGTCGGCCTCCTGGTCTTCGCCGTCCTGCTGGAGAGCGCCGGTGACTACCACCGCAGACCGGCACGGTTCGGCGGCGGCACCCACTGGTGGGACGTCCTCGGCACCTGGGACGGCTGGTGGTACCTCCAGGTCGCCCAGAACGGCTACCAGCCGCGGCTGGTGGACCTCGCCCCGGGCGGCGTGTTCACGGTCCAGCAGAACTCGGTGGCCTTCTTCCCGCTGTACCCGACGCTGATCCGGATGGTCTCCCGGCTGACCGGGCTGGACCTGTACGGATCCGCGATGGCCGTCTCCGTCGTCGCGTCGTTCTTCGCGGCCGCCGGGATCTTCGCCGTGGTCCGCCTGCTCGCGGGCGCCCGGGCCGGCACCATCGCCGCCGGCCTGTGGGCCGTGGCGCCCGCCGCCGGCGTGGAGTGGGCGGTGTACTCGGAGTCCCTGTACATCGCCCTCGCCGCGTGGACCTGCTACCTCGTGATGACCCGGAACTGGGTCGCGGCCGGCCTCCTCGCCTTCCTCGCCGGGCTCAACCGCCCCACCTCCGCCGCGCTGATCGGCGCCGTCGGGCTCGCCGCCCTGGTGACGCTCGCCCGGCCGCAGAGCAGGCGGGAGCACGGCGTACGCGGGCCGGTGCTCGCCATGGTCATCGCCCCGCTCGGTCTGCTCGCCTACATCGCCTGGATCGGACTGAGCACGGGTGAGCCCACCGCGTACTTCATCCTCCAACGCGAGGGCTGGGCGCACTACTTCGACTTCGGCGCCTACACCCTGGACGTACTGGGCAACCAGGCGATCGGCCACCACGACTACCTCTTCGCCTTCGGCACCCCGGACCTGCTCTCCGTCCAACTGGTGCTGGCACTGCCGTTCCTGATCGTCCTGATGCTGCGCAAACGGCCGCCGCTGGTGCTGGTCGCCTACACCCTGGCGAGCGTCATCGCCGTCCTCGGCACCCAGCAGATGTTCGGCAACACCATGCGCTACCTGCTGCCCGCCTTCCCGCTCCTGCTGGCCCCCGCGGCGGCGATGAGCCGGCTCAAGTGGCCCGCCCTGACCGTGTTCTTCGCCACGGCCGCGGTGGCCTCGGGCTGGTACGCGCACTACATCATCTTCGAGTTGGGCATTCCGTAGCCCGCGTCACGCAGCGCGAACGCCGAAGGGCGGCCACCCCACACGGGGTGACCGCCCTTCATGCGATCGCTCGCTTACTGGTTGTACGGACCGTAGTCGTAGTCCTCCAGCGGAACGGCCTGGCCGGAGCCCGTGCCGAACGGCGAGTAGTCGATGTCGTCGTAGCCGACGGCCGAGTACATGGCGGCCTTGGCCTCCTCGGTCGGCTCGACCCGGATGTTGCGGTAGCGGGACAGACCCGTACCGGCCGGGATGAGCTTACCGATGATGACGTTCTCCTTGAGGCCGATGAGGCTGTCGGACTTGGCGTTGATCGCCGCGTCCGTCAGAACTCGGGTCGTCTCCTGGAAGGAGGCGGCCGACAGCCAGGATTCCGTCGCCAGCGAGGCCTTGGTGATACCCATGAGCTGCGGACGACCGGAGGCCGGGTGACCGCCCTCCGTGACCACACGACGGTTCTCGTGCTCGAACTTCGAGCGCTCGACCAGCTCGCCGGGCAGCAGCTCGGCGTCGCCGGACTCGATGATCGTCACGCGGCGGAGCATCTGCCGGATGATGATCTCGATGTGCTTGTCGTGGATCGACACACCCTGCGAGTTGTACACCTTCTGGACCTCGCCGACCAGGTGGACCTGGACGGCACGCTGACCCAGGATGCGCAGCACGTCGTGCGGGTTGGTGGCACCCACGGTGAGCTTCTGGCCCACCTCGACGTGCTCGCCCTCGCTGACCAGGAGTCGGGCGCGCTTCGAGATCGGGTACGCCGTCTCGTCGCTGCCGTCGTCCGGCGTGATGACGATCTTCTTGGTCTTCTCGGTCTCCTCGATCCGCACGCGGCCGGAGGCCTCGGAGATCGGGGCGACACCCTTCGGCGTACGAGCCTCGAAGAGCTCGACGACACGGGGCAGACCCTGGGTGATGTCGTCACCGGCCACACCACCGGTGTGGAAGGTACGCATCGTCAGCTGGGTACCGGGCTCACCGATGGACTGGGCGGCGATGATGCCGACCGCCTCACCGATGTCGACCAGCTTGCCGGTGGCGAGCGAACGGCCGTAGCACATCGCGCAGGTGCCGACGGCGGACTCGCAGGTCAGGACCGAGCGGGTCTTGACCTCCTCGACGCCGTGCTTGACCAGCTCGTCGATGAGGACGTCGCCGAGGTCGGTGTTGGCCGGGGCCAGCACCTTGCCGTCGACGGTGATGTCCTCGGCCAGCGCACGGGCGTACACGCTGGTCTCGACGTTGTCGGCCTTGCGCAGCACGCCGTCCTCACCGCGGTCCGCGATGCGGAGCTTGAGGCCGCGCTCGGTGCCGCAGTCCTCCTCGCGGATGATGACGTCCTGCGAGACGTCCACCAGACGACGGGTCAGGTAACCCGAGTCCGCGGTACGCAGGGCGGTGTCCGCGAGACCCTTACGGGCACCGTGCGTGGAGATGAAGTACTCCAGCACGGACAGACCCTCACGGAAGGACGCCTTGATCGGACGCGGGATCGTCTCGTTCTTGGCGTTCGACACCAGACCACGCATACCGGCGATCTGCCGCATCTGCATCATGTTTCCTCGGGCACCCGAGTCAACCATCATGAAGATGGGGTTCGTCTTGGGGAAGTTCTCGTTCATCGCCTCGGCGACCTCGTTGGTCGCCTTGGTCCAGATGTTGATGAGCTCCTGAGTGCGCTCTTCCTTGGTGATCAGACCGCGCTCGTACTGCTTCTGGACCTTCTCGTCCTGGGCCTCGTAGCCCTTGACGATCTCCTTCTTCGCCTCGGGAACGACGACGTCGGAGATGGCGACGGTGACACCGGAACGGGTCGCCCAGTAGAAGCCGGCCGCCTTCAGGTTGTCGAGCGTCGCCGCCACGATGACCTTGGGGTAGCGCTCGGCGAGGTCGTTGACGATCTCGGAGAGCTGCTTCTTGCCGACCGAGTAGTCGACGAACGGGTAGTCCTCGGGCAGCAGCTCGTTGAAGAGCGCGCGGCCCAGGGTGGTGCGCAGACGGAACGAGTCACCCTGCTGCCACTCGGGCTCGCCCTCCTCGCGCGCCGGCGGGGTCCAGCCGCGCGGCGGGATGGTGCCCACCGGGAAGCGGATATCCACGGCCGACTGCAGCGAGAGCTCGCCCGCGTCGAACGCCATGATCGCCTCGGCGGTGGAGCCGAAGGACCGGCCCTCGCCCTTGACGTCACGCAGCTCGCCGTCGGTGGTGAGGAAGAACAGACCGAGGACCATGTCCTGGGTCGGCATCGTCACCGGACGGCCGTCGGCGGGCTTGAGGATGTTGTTCGAGGACAGCATCAGGATGCGGGCCTCGGCCTGCGCCTCCGCGGACAGCGGCAGGTGCACGGCCATCTGGTCACCGTCGAAGTCCGCGTTGAACGCGGTGCAGACGAGCGGGTGGATCTGGATGGCCTTGCCCTCGACCAGCTGCGGCTCGAAGGCCTGGATGCCGAGGCGGTGCAGGGTGGGAGCACGGTTCAGCAGAACCGGGTGCTCGGCGATGACCTCTTCGAGGACGTCGTACACGACCGTGCGGCCGCGCTCGACCATCCGCTTGGCGCTCTTGATGTTCTGCGCGTGGTTCAGGTCGACCAGGCGCTTCATCACGAACGGCTTGAAGAGCTCCAGCGCCATGGCCTTGGGCAGACCGCACTGGTGCAGCTTCAGCTGCGGACCGACGACGATGACGGAACGCGCGGAGTAGTCCACACGCTTACCGAGCAGGTTCTGACGGAAACGACCCTGCTTGCCCTTCAGCATGTCGCTGAGGGACTTCAGCGGGCGGTTACCCGGACCCGTCACCGGGCGACCACGACGACCGTTGTCGAAGAGGGCGTCAACAGCCTCCTGAAGCATGCGCTTCTCGTTGTTGACGATGATCTCCGGAGCACCCAGGTCGAGCAGGCGCTTCAGACGGTTGTTGCGGTTGATCACACGGCGGTACAGGTCGTTCAGGTCGGAGGTCGCGAAGCGGCCACCGTCCAGCTGCACCATCGGACGCAGGTCCGGCGGGATGACCGGGACGCAGTCGAGGACCATGCCCTTGGGGCTGTTGGAGGTCTGCAGGAAGGCGGACACGACCTTCAGCCGCTTCAGCGCACGGGTCTTCTTCTGGCCCTTGCCGGTGCGGATGATCTCGCGGAGCTTCTCGGCCTCCTCCTCGAGGTCGAAGGACTCCAGGCGCTTCTGCAGCGCCGCGGCACCCATCGAGCCGTCGAAGTACGTGCCGAAGCGGTCACGCAGCTCGCGGTAGAGCAGCTCGTCGCCCTCGAGGTCCTGGACCTTGAGGTTCTTGAAGCGGTTCCACACCTCGTCGAGACGGTCGATCTCGCGCTGCGCACGGTCACGCAGCTGCTTCATCTCACGCTCGGCACCCTCGCGCACCTTGCGGCGCACGTCGGCCTTGGCACCCTCGGCCTCGAGCTCGGCCAGGTCGGTCTCGAGCTTCTTGGCGCGGGCCTCGAGGTCGGCGTCGCGGCGGTTCTCGATCTGCTGGCGCTCGACGGAGACGTGGGCCTCCAGCGAGGGCAGGTCGCGCTGACGGCGCTCCTCGTCGACGTACGTAATCATGTACGCCGCGAAGTAGATGACCTTCTCGAGGTCCTTCGGGGCGAGGTCGAGCAGGTAGCCCAGCCGCGACGGAACGCCCTTGAAGTACCAGATGTGGGTGACGGGAGCGGCAAGCTCGATGTGGCCCATCCGCTCACGGCGCACCTTGGCGCGCGTGACCTCGACGCCACAGCGCTCACAGATGATGCCCTTGAAGCGGACACGCTTGTACTTGCCGCAGTAGCACTCCCAGTCCCGGGTCGGACCGAAGATCTTCTCGCAGAAGAGTCCGTCCTTCTCGGGCTTGAGCGTGCGGTAGTTGATGGTCTCCGGCTTCTTGACCTCGCCGTGGCTCCACTGACGGATGTCGTCAGCGGTGGCCAGACCGATCCGGAGCTCGTCGAAGAAGTTGACGTCGAGCACTATGCGTCAATCCCTCTCAGGGTTGTAAGTCATGGGGTCTGAAACTGGGGGTCCTGGGGCCGGCCGGGGGCTCAGTTCCTTGCGGGACCGAGCCCCCGTACCGGACTCCCGTCAGACCTCTTCGACGCTGCTCGGCTCGCGCCGGGACAGGTCGATACCGAGCTCCTCCGCAGCGCGGAAGACGTCCTCGTCGGTGTCGCGCATCTCGATGGACATGCCGTCCGAGGACAGCACCTCCACGTTGAGGCACAGGGACTGCATCTCCTTGATGAGCACCTTGAAGGACTCGGGGATGCCGGGCTCCGGGATGTTCTCGCCCTTGACGATGGCCTCGTAGACCTTCACGCGGCCGGTGACGTCGTCGGACTTGATGGTCAGCAGCTCCTGGAGGGCGTACGCGGCGCCGTAGGCCTCGAGGGCCCACACCTCCATCTCACCGAAGCGCTGGCCACCGAACTGAGCCTTACCACCCAGCGGCTGCTGGGTGATCATCGAGTACGGACCGGTCGAACGGGCGTGGAGCTTGTCGTCGACCAGGTGGTGCAGCTTGAGGATGTACATGTACCCGACCGAGATCGGGTCCGGGAACGGCTCACCGGAGCGGCCGTCGAACAGCCGCGCCTTGCCGGACGGGAGGACCATGCGGTCGCCGTCGCGGTTCGGGCGGGTGTTCTCCAGCAGACCGGCCAGCTCGTCCTCGCGGGCACCGTCGAAGACCGGGGTCGCGACGTTGGTGCGCGGGGCGACGTCGTCGGCGCCGATCGTCTGCAGGCGCTTGGCCCACTCCTCGCCGAGGCCGGAGACGTCCCAGCCCTGGCTGGCGAGCCAGCCGAGGTGGATCTCCAGGACCTGTCCCGGGTTCATTCGGGACGGCACACCCAGCGGGTTGAGGATGATGTCGACGGGCGTTCCGTCCTCGAGGAACGGCATGTCCTCGACGGGCAGAATCTTGGAGATGACGCCCTTGTTGCCGTGACGGCCGGCGAGCTTGTCACCGTCGGTGATCTTGCGCTTCTGCGCGACGTACACGCGCACAAGCTGATTCACACCCGGGGGAAGCTCGTCGCCCTCCTCACGGTCGAAGACGCGCACGCCGATGACCTTGCCGGTCTCGCCGTGCGGCACCTTCAGCGAGGTGTCACGGACCTCACGGGCCTTCTCACCGAAGATCGCGCGCAGCAGGCGCTCCTCCGGCGTCAGCTCGGTCTCACCCTTCGGGGTGACCTTGCCGACGAGGATGTCGCCCGCGGTGACCTCGGCGCCGATGCGGATGATGCCGCGCTCGTCGAGGTCGGCGAGGACCTCCTCGGAGACGTTCGGGATGTCCCGGGTGATCTCCTCGGGGCCGAGCTTGGTGTCACGGGCGTCGACCTCGTGCTCCTCGATGTGGATCGAGGAGAGGACGTCGTCCTGCACGAGGCGCTGCGACAGGATGATCGCGTCCTCGTAGTTGTGACCCTCCCACGGCATGAACGCCACGAGCAGGTTCTTGCCCAGGGCCATCTCACCGTTCTCGGTGGCCGGACCGTCGGCGAGGACCTGGCCCTCGATGATCCGGTCGCCCTCGTTGACGATGACCTTCTGGTTGACCGAGGTGCCCTGGTTGGAGCGCGAGAACTTGTGCAGGCGGTACGTGATGTACGTGCCGTCGTCGTTCGCCGTGGTGACGTAGTCCGCGGAGACCTCCTGGACCACACCCGGCTTCTCGGCCTTGACCACGTCGCCGGCGTCGACGGCGGAGCGGTACTCCATGCCGGTGCCGACGAGCGGGGCCTCGGACTTGATGAGCGGCACGGCCTGGCGCATCATGTTCGCGCCCATGAGGGCACGGTTGGCGTCGTCGTGCTCGAGGAACGGGATCATGGCGGTCGCGACCGACACCATCTGGCGCGGCGAGACGTCCATGTAGTCGACGTCCTCGCCGGTGACGTAGTCGACCTCACCGCCACGGCGGCGGACCAGGACGCGGTTCTCGGCGAAGCGGAGCTCGTCCGTCAGCGGCGCGTTGGCCTGCGCGATGACGAACCGGTCCTCTTCGTCGGCGGTCAGGTAGTCGACCTCGTCGGTGACCTGGCCGTCGATGACCTTGCGGTACGGGGTCTCGACGAAACCGAACGCGTTGACCCGGCCGTAGGAGGCCAGCGAACCGATCAGACCGATGTTCGGGCCTTCGGGGGTCTCGATCGGGCACATGCGTCCGTAGTGGGACGGGTGCACGTCTCGGACCTCGAAGCCGGCCCGCTCACGGGAGAGACCACCCGGGCCGAGCGCGGACAGACGACGCTTGTGCGTCAGCCCGGACAGCGGGTTGTTCTGGTCCATGAACTGCGACAACTGGCTGGTGCCGAAGAACTCCTTGATGGAGGCGACGACCGGCCGGATGTTGATCAGGGTCTGCGGCGTGATCGCCTCGACGTCCTGCGTGGTCATGCGCTCACGCACGACGCGCTCCATACGAGCCAGACCCGTACGGACCTGGTTCTGGATGAGCTCGCCGACGCTGCGCAGACGACGGTTGCCGAAGTGGTCGATGTCGTCGGTCTCGACGACGATCGACTGGCCGCTGTCGCCGACCGTCTCGGTCTCGCCGGCGTGCAGCTTCACCAGGTACTTGATCGTCGAGATGATGTCCTCGACGGTCAGGATGCCCGCGTCGAGCGGAGCGTCCGCACCCAGCTTCTTGTTGACCT
This sequence comes from Streptomyces sp. V3I7, assembly GCF_030817495.1. Lineage (NCBI taxonomy): Bacteria > Bacillati > Actinomycetota > Actinomycetes > Kitasatosporales > Streptomycetaceae > Streptomyces > Streptomyces sp. V3I7. The sequence goes on along the minus strand of NZ_JAUSZK010000001.1, from coordinate 3,950,379 downwards.
TGTAGCGGCCGACCTTCGCCAGGTCGTAGCGCTTGGGGTTGAAGTAGAGGTTCTCGAGCAGCGTCTGCGCGGCCTCACGCGTCGGGGGCTCGCCCGGGCGCAGCTTGCGGTAGATGTCGAGCAGCGCGTCGTCCTGGCCCTGGGTGTGGTCCTTCTCCAGGGTGGCGCGCATGGACTCGTACTCGCCGAACTCCTCGAGGATCTGCTCGTTGGTCCAGCCGAGCGCCTTCAGGAGGACGGTGACGGACTGCTTGCGCTTGCGGTCGATGCGCACACCGACCATGTCGCGCTTGTCGATCTCCATCTCCAGCCAGGCACCCCGGGACGGGATGATCTTGGCCGAGAAGATGTCCTTGTCGGACGTCTTGTCGATGGAGGAGTCGAAGTAGACACCGGGGGAACGAACCAGCTGGGACACCACGACACGCTCGGTGCCGTTGATGACGAAAGTGCCCTTGTTCGTCATGAGCGGGAAGTCGCCCATGAAGACGGTCTGGGACTTGATCTCGCCGGTCTCGTTGTTGGTGAACTCGGCGGTGACGAAGAGCGGGGCCGCGTACGTGAAGTCGCGGTCCTTGCACTCGTCGATGGAGTTCTTCGGCGGCTCGAAGCGGTGGTCCCGGAACGTCAGGGACATCGACCCGGAGAAGTCCTCGATCGGGGAGATCTCCTCGAAGATCTCCTCCAGACCGGACTTGGTGGGGACGTCCTGACCGTTCTCCAGAGCCTGCTCGACGCGAGCCTTCCACGCGTCGTTGCCGAGCAGCCAGTCGAAGCTCTCGGTTTGCAGCGCGAGAAGGTTCGGAACCTCGAGGGGCTCCTTGATCTTTGCAAAGGAGATGCGCAGCGGGGCGGTGCTTGCGCCGTTGTTCGTATTCGCGGTCGAGGCAGTGCGCGAGGCGGCCAAGAGGGGGTCCTTCCGAGGGCTCGGACTCACTACGCGCGTACCGGTCCCTCCCTCGTGCACAGCGGCAGACGGTCGCCGATGTGGCCCAAAAGGCCAGGTCAGGCAACGTCCGGTCGACTGTGCTCAAGTGAGGGCATGCCCCTGGTGACGGGCAGGGGGCAGCTAACAGGCAGCGCAAAGGGTCAGTGTAGCCACTTGGCACACTGATGTCCAGTGCGGGTTTTCAGAGACCCTCGTTGTTCTCAACGCCCTCGGCATGCTCGCCCTCAATGCACGTTGATACTGCCCTCTTCGCCGTCGATCCATGCCTCGGATTCGGATCCTTGTGACGACGCGTCCTGAGAATTGCGCGCTGCGTGCGGTTCGTCAAGGCCCCCTTGCCCGAACCGGGTGCCGCGCTCGTCACGTCCAGCCTGCCGCCAGCACCCCTGGAGCGCACGACGAAGATCACCATACCCCCCGCTGCCACAGGCGCAAGGCAACCGCCGCCCGACCCTCGGAACGCCGAAGAGCGACCACCCGGATGGATGATCGCTCTTCGGTGCGTTCGCGTTACAGCCCTACAGGGCCGAGTTCAGCGCGCAAGGAAGCCTGAGCGGCTCCGAAGGTCTTACTTGACCTCGACGGCCGCACCGGCAGCCTTGAGGGACTCGGCGGCCTTCTCAGCGGCCTCCTTGTTGACCTTCTCGAGGACCGGCTTCGGGGTGCCGTCGACGAGGTCCTTGGCCTCCTTCAGGCCCAGGGAGGTCAGCTCACGCACGACCTTGATGACCTGGATCTTCTTGTCGCCGGCGCCGGTGAGGATGACGTCGAACTCGTCCTTCTCCTCGGCGGCCTCGGCCGGGGCGCCCGGGGCGCCGGCCATCATGACCGGGGCAGCGGCGGCCGCGGTGACGTCGAACTTCTCCTCGAAGGCCTTCACGAACTCGGAGAGCTCGATGAGGGTCATCTCCTCGAACTGCGCGAGCAGGTCTTCCTGGCTGAGCTTCGCCATGATGGGCGATCCTTCCACTAATTCGGCTGGTGCCGGGTGTACATGTGAGGCGGGCGTACGATCGGCCCGCTGCGACCGTCGCCTCAGGCGGCGGTCAGATAGCGAGCCGAGTTACTCGGCACCGCCCTGCTCGTCCTGCTTGGCGCGAAGGGCGTCCACAGTGCGGACGAGCTTCGTCGGAAGCGCCTGGAAGAGCGAAGCAGCCTGGGACTGCTTGCCCTTGAAGGCACCCGCCAGCTTGGAGAGCAGAACCTCGCGGGACTCGAGGTCCGCAAGCTTCTTGATCTCGTCGGCGGACAGCGCCTTGCCGTCAAGGACACCGCCCTTGATGACGAGGTTCGGGTTCTCCTTGGCGAAGTCACGAAGACCCTTCGCCGACGTCACCGGGTCACCGGCGATGAAGGCGACCGCCGTCGGACCGTTGAACAGGTCGTCGAGCGAGGTGATCCCGGCCTCGTTGGCCGCAATCTTGGTCAGCGTGTTCTTCACCACGGCGTACTGGGCGTCTTCACCGAGCGAACGACGCAGCGTCTTGAGCTGCGCCACGGTGAGACCCCGGTACTCGGTCAGCACGGCGGCGTTCGAGCTACGGAACTGCTCCGTGAGCTCGGCTACCGCGGCAGCCTTGTCGGGCCTTGCCATAGAGCGTCGGCCTCCTTCCGGGTGATGGGACCGCTCGGAAGGGGCTGGAGTAAACGAAACGCCCCGGCGCAGGCGCACGGGGCGTAGCTCAACCGGCTGGTCGCACGCGTCGAGGCGGCGAACTCCAGGAGCTGTCCACAGTCACCTGCGCGGGTCGTCCGCGTGTTCAGCGGATCCTTCGGCCACCGCACCCCCCGAGGAGGGAGCGGCAACGACCAGCGGTCTTTGGCTTCTGTAGGAGAGTACGGGAACGGGACGGCTTCGAGCAAATCCGCCCGTACGGCTCAGCTCTTGGCCATCTCCTTGGCGGGCGGAGCCTTGACCGTCACCGGCTTGTTGATGTCGAGGAAGGTGACGGTGGTGTCGAGCGGGCCCTTGTCGGTGTCGCCGCGCATGTGGAACTGCTTGGTGTGGCTGTCGCCGTCGATCCAGATGTCCATGGCCATCTGGTCGAGGCCGAGCTTCTTGTACTGCTCGACGCTCTTCTCGCGCAGCTCACGGACGGCCTTGCTCTTACCCTTGATCGAGGCGGCCACGGCGTCGAGCGAGACCGTGCCCCGGTGGTGGGTGGTCCTGACGCCCTCGACGGTCTCCTCGCCGACCTTCTTCACGTCCTTGGACCCGGTCAGGAAGGTGGACTCGGCGGCCGGGTTCTGCTCGGCCTGGCCGGCCTTGAGCTGCTCGTTCAGCGCCTCGTCCGCGCCGGCGGCGGACAGGTCGAACTTCATCCGCCACCACAGAAACAAGGACGGGCCCCGCACCTCGAAAGGTTGCGGGGCCCGTCCTCTGAATCGCGTGCGCGACGCGGCTACCGGGTGAGCTCGGGGCTCAGACGGCGGCCGGGTCCTCCTCGACGAGGAGGTTGCGGGTGCGGTTCGGGTCGAGCTGGATGCCGGGGCCCATCGTGGTGCTGATGGCGGCCTTCTTGATGTAGCGACCCTTGGCGGCGGACGGCTTCAGACGGAGGATCTCCTCCAGCGCGGCGCCGTAGTTCTCCACCAGCTTGGTGTCGTCGAACGACGTCTTGCCGATGATGAAGTGCAGGTTCGAGTGCTTGTCGACGCGGAACTCGATCTTGCCGCCCTTGATCTCGGTCACAGCCTTGGCGGTGTCCGGGGTCACGGTGCCGGTCTTCGGGTTCGGCATCAGACCACGCGGGCCGAGGACGCGGCCGAGGCGGCCGACCTTGCCCATGAGGTCCGGGGTGGCGACGACGGCGTCGAAGTCCAGACGGCCCTTCGCCACCTCGTCGATCAGCTCGTCGGCACCGACGATGTCGGCGCCCGCGGCACGCGCGGCCTCGGCACGGTCACCGGTCGCGAAGACCAGGACCCGGGCGGTCTTACCGGTGCCGTGCGGAAGGTTCACGGTGCCACGGACCATCTGGTCGGCCTTGCGCGGGTCGACACCCAGACGGAAGGCGACCTCGACGGTGCCGTCGAACTTGGACGTGGAGGTCTCCTTGGCGAGACGGACGGCCTCGAGCGGGGCGTACTGCTTCTCCCGGTCGATCTTGGCGTCCGCAGCGCGGAGAGCCTTGCTGCGCTTGCTCACAACTGCTCCTGTGTTGTTCTGAGAGGAGTCGTGGTGTACGGGCCGAGCAGGCCCTACCACGTGCGGCCGAGGCCGCAGGGTTCTACGAAGGTGGGGTTCAGCCCTCGACCGTGATGCCCATGGAACGGGCGGTGCCGGCGATGATCTTCGACGCGGCGTCGAGGTCATTGGCGTTGAGGTCGGGCATCTTGGTGGTGGCGATCTCGCGGACCTGCGCCTCGGTGATCTTGGCGACCTTGGTCTTGTGCGGCTCGCCGGAGCCCTTCTCGACACCCGCGGCCTTGAGGATCATCTTCGCGGCCGGCGGAGTCTTGGTGACGAAGGTGAAGGAACGGTCCTCGTAGACCGTGATCTCCACCGGGATCACCCAGCCACGCTGCGACTCGGTCGCGGCGTTGTAGGCCTTGCAGAACTCCATGATGTTGACGCCGTGCTGACCGAGCGCGGGGCCGACCGGCGGGGCCGGGTTCGCCGCGCCGGCGTTGATCTGGAGCTTGATAAGCCCCGTGACCTTCTTCTTCTTGGGAGGCATGCTCTCTCCGGGTCCTTACTGAGAGTCGGTCACCATCTGCGCTATGCGGATGCATGATCCCGCAGATGGCATACCGCACAACGATAGCCGCTGTCGCCCCGGGGTGTGAAATCCCCAGCTCAGCACCCCCGCCAGGACGCGTAATGCGCCCCCGGAGGGCCTGGTCGGGGCCCTCCGGGGGCGCGTCGCCCCGCGCCGGTCAGCAGCGCTTGGACGTGACCGCCTGGCCGGCCACCGGGTCACCCGGGGCACGCAGCGAGCCGATGGCGGCGGTGCACTCCTTCACGGTCTCGGCCGGCAGGGACCAGAACTCCTGGGCGTTGGTGGCGTTCCACCAGTCCTGGCCCACGACCTCGTCGCGCGCGTAGCTGTAGACACCGGTGCTGACGTCGTAGTCCTTGATCTTGTCGCGGAAGCTCTGCCACACCCACACGTAGCCGTAGTTGCGCTGGCACTTGGGCGAGTAGAACTGCTTCACGGAGGCCACGTGCGCTCCGCCGCGGTTGATGTAGGCGGTGGTGCCGATCTGGTAGGCGTCCGTGCAGACGCCGGCGGCCTGGGCCTTGAGGCTCATAGGGTTGCCCGCCGCGGACGGGGCGGTGGAACGGGTGGACAGGTGCTGCTTGTGCGGCGACGGGGCGGGGCCGGTGCCGGCCACGGCGGAGGCCGCCGGGAGAAGGGCACAGGCGGACGCCGCCGCCACGACGAGGATGCTGCGAGCGCGCATGAGGAGGTTCCCCCTAGCTCTGGACGACAGCGGTCAGAGCAGGGCACATCACCGCGAACAGTCATGAACCCCTGCGAAGATCACTGTCCGTACGTTTCGGTCATCAGGTCAGACCCGCGACCCCGTCCGATGGTTGTGGCGCAGGACACATTCATTTCGCCCGGCACCGGAACGCGGACCACGAAAAGGGCCCCCGACCGGCGGAAACCGCCAGGCCGGGGGCCCTTCTCAGCGCGCTTGCGTCGCTCAGTTCTTCTGGATCTGGTCGAAGGAGAGCTCGACCGGCGTCTCGCGGCCGAAGATCTCCACCAGACCCTTGACCTTCTTCGAGTCGGGGTTGATCTCGTTGATGGTCGCCTGCAGCGTGGCGAACGGGCCGTCGGTGACGGTGACCGAGTCGCCGACCTCGAAGTCCAGCACCTGGACCTCGACCTTGCGCTGCGGGGCGGGCTTGCCCTCGGCCTCGGCGGCCTCGCGGGCGGCCTTCTCCTCGGCCTCCGGGGCGAGCATCTTGACGATCTCGTCCAGGGTCAGCGGGTACGGGTCGTAGGCGTTGCCGACGAAGCCGGTGACACCGGGGGTGTTGCGGACGACACCCCAGGACTCGTTCGTCAGGTCCATGCGGACCAGGACGTAACCCGGCAGCTTGTTCTGCTTGATCGTCTTGCGCTCGCCGTTCTTGATCTGCGCGACCTCTTCCTGCGGCACCTCGGCCTGGAAGATGAAGTCCTCGACGTTCAGCGAGACGGCGCGCTGCTCGAGGTTGGTCTTCACGCGGTTCTCGTAGCCGGCGTACGTGTGGATGACGTACCACTCGCCCGGCAGCGTGCGCAGTTCGTCGCGCAGGGCCTGGATCGGGTCGACGGGCTCGGCGGGCTCTTCCTCGACGGCCTCGACCTCGACCTCGTCCACGACGTTGACGGCGGCCTCCTCGGCCGGCTCCCCCGCCTCGGCCTCGGCAGCCTCGAACTCGTCCTGCTCGTCCGCGCCCTCGACGATGTCGAGCTCGTCGTCCACCGTCTCGGCGGCATTCTCGCGAGGCTCGGTGGCGTCGTTCAGGTTCGGGTCAGACACGATGGCTGCTTCTTCCTGGATACATAGGGGTAGAACATGCGAAAAGGGGCGCCGGTACCACGGCGCCCTTCGCTCTTGGCTCAGCCGAAGACGTACTTGGCCGCGTGGTTGAGCCCATAGTCAATCACGGTCACCAGGGCGATCATCACGGCGACGAAGACGATCACTACGGTGGTGTACGACGTCAGCTGATGGCGCGTCGGCCAGACGACCTTGCGGAGTTCCGCGATGATCTGGCGGTAGAAGATAGCGAGGCGCTTCAGCGGGCCCTTCTTGGCGCGCTTGCCGCCCTTGCGGGGCTTCTTCTTGGACTCGTGCAGCTCATCCTGGGCGTCAGGCGTGTCGATGGAGCCCACGGCATCCGTCATGCGTCCTCACCTGATTCCGGATCGTGGCCGTGCCGCGCCCGGGGTTCTGAGCCGCACGGCGTTGCATAGCTGTACGTACATGCGCACACATCCTGGCGGTGTGTGTAGCAGGGCCGGAGGGACTTGAACCCCCAACCGCCGGTTTTGGAGACCGGTGCTCTACCAATTGAGCTACGACCCTTGGTATGTCCACCAACGTACCGCATCCGGCCGGGTGCTCGGTGTGCACCGACCGTGGCGGCCGCTGGAGGCCAACGAGGTGTGAGTGTACGTGGTCCGCGGCCTGGCGTCGAACAGAAAGTGGCCGCGGGGTGCCACGGGCGGAAGATCGTCCTGGCCACGGGCTGGATCCGGACGCGTGTTCACGGATCGACCCGATGCTGTTCACTCCGTGAAACCAGTGTGCCCGGCACGATCGCGGTCTGAAACGATGGCGCCATGAGCGCTGCAACCCCTCCCACCGAGCGCCGGGTCTCCGCCCGCATCGGCGCGATCTCCGAGTCCGCCACCCTCGCCGTGGACGCCAAGGCCAAGGCCCTCAAGGCCGCCGGGCGTCCCGTGATCGGCTTCGGCGCCGGTGAGCCCGACTTCCCGACGCCGGACTACATCGTCGAGGCCGCGGTCGAGGCCTGCCGGAACCCGAAGTACCACCGCTACACCCCGGCGGGCGGCCTGCCCGAGCTGAAGGCCGCCATCGCCGCGAAGACGCTGCGCGACTCCGGCTACGAGCCCGACGTCTCCGAGATCCTGGTCACCAACGGCGGCAAGCAGGCCATCTACGAGGCCTTCGCCGCGATCCTCGACCCGGGCGACGAGGTCATCGTCCCCGCGCCGTACTGGACGACGTACCCGGAGTCGATCCGGCTGGCCGGCGGTGTCCCGGTCGAGGTCGTCGCGGACGAGACGACGGGCTACCGGGTCAGCGTGGAGCAGCTGGAGGCGGCCCGCACGGAGAAGACCAAGGTGGTCCTCTTCGTCTCCCCGTCCAACCCGACCGGCGCGGTGTACTCCGAGGCCGAGACCGAGGCGATCGGCCGCTGGGCCGCCGAGCACGGCCTGTGGATCCTCACCGACGAGATCTACGAGCACCTCGTCTACGGCGACGTCGCCTCCGTGTCGCTGCCGGCGCTGCTGCCCGAGCTGCGCGACAAGTGCATCGTGGTCAACGGCGTGGCGAAGACGTACGCCATGACGGGCTGGCGCGTGGGCTGGATCATCGGCCCGAAGGACGTGATCAAGGCCGCGACCAACCTCCAGTCGCACGCCACGTCGAACGTCTCCAACGTCGCGCAGGTCGCCGCCCTGGCCGCCGTCTCCGGTGACCTGAAGGCCGTCGAGGAGATGCGCGAGGCCTTCGACCGGCGCCGCCGGACGATCGTGCGGATGCTCGACGAGATCGACGGCGTGGTCTGCCCGGAGCCCGAGGGCGCCTTCTACGCGTACCCGTCGGTCAAGGGCCTGCTCGGCAAGGAGATCCGCGGCAAGCGCCCGCAGAACACGGTCGAGCTGGCCGCGCTGATCCTGGAGGAGGCCGAGGTCGCGGTCGTCCCGGGCGAGGCCTTCGGCACGCCGGGCTACCTGCGGCTGTCGTACGCGCTGGGTGACGAGGATCTCGTCGAGGGCGTGAGCCGGATCCAGAAGCTGCTGGCGGAGGCGCGGGACTGACTCCGCCCTGAGGCCTGCCGGAGGGGCCGGTCGCCAGGAACGTTCCTGGCGACCGGCCCCTCCATTTGTGCGAGCAAGACCACGTTCGGGGAATCCGCTTCCGGGACGAGGGGGACGTACGGCAGGATCCGGGGATGGAGCGTGTACGTGATGTCTCTGAGCTGCCGAAGGCCCATCTCCACCTGCACTTCACCGGGTCGATGCGGCCCGCCACCCTGCTGGAACTGGCCGACAAGTACGGCGTGCGCCTGCCCGAGGCGCTCACCGAGGCGCTGACCGGCGGGGAGTCGCCGCGACTGCGGGCCACGGACGAGCGGGGCTGGTTCCGCTTCCAGCGGCTGTACGACGCGGCGCGCTCCTGCCTCAGAGAGCCGGAGGACATCCAGCGGCTGGTCCGGGAGGCCGCGGAGGAGGACGTGAGGGACGGCTCGGGCTGGCTGGAGATCCAGGTCGACCCGACGTCGTACGCGCCCCGGCTCGGCGGGCTGACCCCGGCCATGGAGATCATCCTGGACGCGGTGGAGACGGCCTCGCGGGACACTGGCCTCGGCATGCGCGTGCTGGTTGCCGCCAACCGCATGAAGCACCCCCTGGACGCGCGCACGCTGGCCCGGCTGGCGGTGCGGTACGCGGACCGGGGCGTGGTCGGCTTCGGGCTCTCGAACGACGAGCGCCGGGGCATGGCGCGGGACTTCGACCGCGCGTTCTCGATCGCCCGCGACGGCGGGCTGCTCGCGGCCCCGCACGGCGGCGAGCTGACCGGCCCGGCGTCGGTACGGGACTGCCTGGACGACCTGGACGCCTCCCGGATCGGGCACGGCGTGCGCGCGGCGGAGGACCCACGCCTGCTGAAGCGGCTGGCGGACCGGGGCGTGACCTGCGAGGTGTGCCCCGCCTCGAACGTCGCCCTGGGCGTCTACGAGAAGCCGGAGGACGTCCCCCTGCGCACCCTCTTCGACGCCGGCGTCCCGATGGCCCTCGGCGCCGACGACCCCCTCCTCTTCGGCTCCCGCCTGGCCGCCCAGTACGAGTTCGCCCGCGAACACCACGCCTTCACGGACCCGGAACTGGCCGAACTGGCCCGCCAGTCGATCCGCGGCTCGGCGGCCCCGGAGAACAAGAAGACGCAGCTCTTGGCAGACGTGGACACCTGGCTGACCACCCCCACATAGCGATCAGCGCCGCTACACCCACCGGGCCCGGCGCCGACCTGGCGGCAACGTCACCCACGGCCGGCCGAGGCACGAGGGCCAGCGGGCCGAGGCGGCGCCGCTGGGGATGAGCGAAGCCGCGACGCGGGCGGGGAGACCTGGCACTCGGGACCACCGCCTGGCCGTCACGCCCCGATACCGACCATCAGCATCCACGCCGACCAGGCGACGCAGTCGTTCACGTCGGCCGCCGCACGAGGGGCGGCGGGCCCGAGGCTGACGCCGACGCCCCGGAGGCCCTGGGGACGGAGCTGCTCGCGGGCGTGGACACCTGGCACACGACCACCGCCTGGCCGTCACGCCCCGATACCGACCATCAGCATCCACGCCGACCAGGCGACGCAGTCGTTCACGACCGGCCACAGCACGAAGGCCGACGGGCCGAGGCGGGCGCCGACGGCCCGGACGCTGCGCGGGCGGAGCTGTCCGCAGGCGGGACACCTGCCTCACCACCGCGCAGCCGGCGCGCCCCGACACCAGACACCAGCGTCCACACCGGCCGGGCGGCACAGTCGCCCACGGCCAGCCGCCGCATGAGGGCCGGCGGGGGCGAGGCGGCCCGCTGCGGGCGCCGAGTGGCTGGCGGGCATCGGGGCCGTCACGCCCCGATGCCCGCCACCAGCGTCCGGGCCAGCCGGGGGGCGAAGTCGTCCACCGGCGGGCGCTCGCCCGTCTCGGTCGCGTCGTAGGCGAACGCGCGTTGGCTGCAGGCGCCGAGGAGGAGGGAGGCGGCGGCAAAGGGGTCGGCGTCGGGGCGGACGCGGCCGAGGGTCTGTTCGGCGCGGAGGTAGGCGGCGAGCCACTCGATCGGCAGGTGCGGACCGGAGCCCATCTGCCGCAGCGCGTCGTCGTGGCGCCGCTTGAGCCGGGGCTCGGCGAAGAGCGAGGCGGCGATCGGGAAGCTCTGCTCGTAGAAGAGGGCCGCCTGGCGGGCGATCTCGGTGAGGTTCTCCGCGAGCGTGCCCCGGCCCGGCTCGGCCGCGAGACCGTCGAGCAGCGGCTTCAGCTGCGGCAGCCGCTCGGAGAGCACGTCGACGAACAGTTCTTCCTTGCTCGGGAAGTACTTGTAGAGCGCGGCCTCGGAGCAGCCGGCGGCCCGGGCGATCTGCTTGGTCGTGGCGCGGGCGAGCCCGACGGTGAGCATCAGCTCATGCGCGGCGTCGAGGATGCGGACACGGGCCGGTTTCTGCTCCATGGGCTCCACGCGGACAGTCTCCTTGACGGGTGAGTGAGTACTCACCCACTCTAGAACCACCACGAGGTGAGTGAACACTCACCCACCGCAGAAAATGGGGCACACCATGAAACTCACCGTCTTCGGCGCCACCGGCGGGATCGGCCAGGAGCTGGTCCGCCAGGCCCTCGCCGCCGGCCACCCGGTCACCGCCGTCGTCCGCGACCCCGCCCGGCTGACCGTGACCGGCGCGAACCTGGAGGTGTTCCGCTCCGACCTCTCCGACCCCGAGGCGCTGCGCCCCGCCATCGCCGGACGGGATGCCGTCCTGTCGGGCCTGGGCGCGCGCAGCCGCAAGGACGCCGGGGTCGCGGCCGGGCTGACCCGTACGGTCCTGGGCGCCATGGAGGCGGAGGGCGTACGACGGCTGCTGGTGGTCAGCGCCGCACCGGTCGGGCCCCAGCCGGCGGGCGCCGGCGTGCTCGACCGGGCCCTGATGGGCGTCGTCTCCTCGGTGCTCAAGGACATCTACACCGACCTGCGCGCGATGGAGGCCGAGCTGGGCCGCAGCGCCACGGACTGGACGTCGGTACGTCCGCCGCGGCTGCTCGACAAGCCCCTGACCGGCTCGTACCGCACGGTCGTCGGCGGCTTCCCGCCCAAGGGCCGCTTCATCGCGCGGGCCGACGTGGCCCACGCGATGCTGGCGATGATCGACGACCCGGCGACGCTGAAGCAGGGTGTCGGAGTGGCGTACTGAGGCGCCGGGACGCGAGGGCTACAGGCTGACGCCGACCGTCACCGGCTCGTTGACCAGCGTGATCCCGAAGGCCTCACGGACACCGGCGACCACCTCGCGGGCGAGCGCCAGCAGGTCCTCGGTGGTGGCCTCGCCGCGGTTGGTGAGGGCGAGGGTGTGCTTGGTGGAGATGCGGGCGGGCCCGGCGCCGTACCCCTTGGTGAAGCCCGCCTTGTCGATCAGCCAGGCCGCCGAGGTCTTGGTACGGCCGTCCCCCGCCGCGTAGGCGGGCGGCTCCACGCCGTCGCCCAGCCGCTCCCGCACGCGCGCGTGGAACGCCGCGAACTCCTCCTCGGTGAGGATCGGGTTGGTGAAGAAGGACCCGGCCGACCAGGTGTCGTGGTCCTCGGGGTCCAGGACCATGCCCTTCCCGGCCCGCAGCTTCAGGACGCTCTCGCGGGCGCCGGCCAGCGGCACCCGGTCGCCCGCCTCGACGCCGAGGGCACGGGCCACCTCGGGGTACTTGACCGGCGCCGACAGCCCGCCCGCGTCCTCCAGCTCGAAGCGCACGCGCAGCACGACGTACCGCGCGGGGTCGGCCTTGAACCGGCTGTGGCGGTAGGAGAAGGCGCACTCGTCCTTCGGCAGCGTGACCGTCTCGCCGGACCGGCGGTCGTACGCGATCACCTCGGTGATCGTCGAGGCGACCTCCTGGCCGTACGCGCCGACGTTCTGGATGGGCGTCGCGCCCGCGGATCCCGGGATCCCGGCGAGGCACTCGATGCCCGCGAGGCCGGCCTCGACGCTGCGGGCGACGGCGTCGGTCCACACCTCGCCGGCCGCCAGCTCCAGCGTGGTGCCGCGCAGTTCGACGCCGCGCGTGGCGATGCGCAGGGCCGTGCCGTCGAAGCCCTTGTCGCCGATGACCAGGTTCGAGCCGCCACCGATGAGCAGCAGCGGGGTCCCGGCGTCGTCGGCCTCGCGGACGGCGGCGACCACCTCGGCGTCGGTGGTGGCGGTGACCAGCCGGGCCGCGGGGCCGCCCAGCCGGAAGGTGGTCAGCGGGGCGAGGGGGGCGTCGTGGAGTTCCAGCACGCGCCCAAGACTACGAGACGCCGCCACCGGGGCCGCCCCTCGCCCGTACCGCCCGAAATGAATCGCTCAGGCCAGTCGTACGACGGCCCGGGACATGCCGAGCACCTTCTTGCCGTCGCTCATCGCGGTGAGGTCCACGCGCACCGTGTTGTCGTCGAGCTTGGCCGCGACCTTGGCGCTGACCTCGATCTCGGCGCCCTTGTCGTCGTTGGGCACGACGACCGGCTTGGTGAAGCGGACGCCGTACTCGACGACCGCGCCCGGGTCGCCGGTCCAGTCGATGACCACGCGGATCGCCTCGGCCATGGTGAACATGCCGTGTGCGATGACGTCCGGCAGGCCCACCTCCTTGGCGAACTTCTCGTTCCAGTGGATGGGGTTGAAGTCCCCGGAGGCGCCCGCGTACCGCACCAGGGTGGCGCGGGTCACGGGGAAGGTCTGCGCCGGCAGCTCGGTGCCGACCTCGACGTCGTCGTAAGCGATCTTCGCCGTCATCGGTGCTCAGGCCTCCTCGGCCGCGCGGGCCACGAGCTTGGTCCAGGCGGTCACGACGTGCTCGCCGGCCTCGTCGTGCACCTCACCGCGGATGTCCAGGATGTCGTTGCCCGCCATGGACTTGATGCCCTCGATGGTGGAGGTGACCGTGAGCCGGTCGCCGGCGCGGACCGGGCGCTGGTAGGCGAACTTCTGGTCGCCGTGGACGACGCGGCTGTAGTCCAGGCCGAGCTGCGGGTCCTCGATGACCTGTCCGGCGGCCCGGAACGTGATGGAGAACACGAACGTGGGCGGGGCGATCACGTCGGGGTGACCGAGCGCCTTGGCGGCGTCCTGATCCGTGTACGCCGGGTTGGTGTCACCCACCGCCTCGGCGAATTCGCGGATCTTCTCCCGGCCGACCTCGTAGGGCTCGGTGGGCGGGTAGGTCCGCCCGACGAAGGACTGGTCGAGCGCCATGGGCTCGGCACCTCCTGGTCTCAGCAGCTGTCTGGTCTCGGCTACCTGTGATCCGGCCGATCGGGCAGATCCAGCAGATCCAGTCCGATCGGGCCGATGAAACGACTTGAGGCCGCCCCCAACCTGCGGGGGCGGCCTCAAGTACGAGCCTGATTTATCGCGTTTCGCGGTGCGCGGTGTGCGCATTGCAACGCGGGCAGTGCTTCTTCATCTCAAGACGGTCCGGGTTGTTACGCCGGTTCTTCTTGGTGATGTAGTTCCGCTCCTTGCACTCCACGCAGGCCAGCGTGATCTTCGGGCGGACGTCGGTGGCAGCCACGTGAGTGCTCCTAGGACGAACGGATGGGCTAGTTCAACGCAGAAAGAGTAGCCGATCGAAGGACCGACCCCACAATCGGCTACTTTGTGTAGCGGTGACCGGACTTGAACCGGTGACACAGCGATTATGAGCCGCTTGCTCTACCGACTGAGCTACACCGCTTTGATGAGATCAGCCCCCGCCTCGCGACGGGAACTTCTCACACCAGAGCCCCAAAACGGAATCGAACCGTTGACCTTCTCCTTACCATGGAGACGCTCTGCCGACTGAGCTATTGGGGCGAGCGATGAAGACATTACACGGTCCTGAGCCGTTCACCCAAATCCGTTCCGCGTGCCCCGCTCGGGGCCCCCCGACGCCTCGGCCACGCCGGTACGACTATTGCGCTCCTCCCCGCCGAGCGCGGCTCGCCACCCTAGGCTCGACTCACTCTGCGTGATCTTGCGCGCCCCGCGCGCGGTCCCGGGTCCCGGGTCCCCACTCCCCGTGACGCCCCCCGCCTGACCTGCCCCGCCCTCGCCGATCCCTGGAACGCGATGCCCGACAGCCAGCCGCAGCAGCCCCCTCCGTCGTCGAACTCGTCGGGCTCCCCGGGACCGTCCGACGCTGCGGGCCTGGTGCTGTGCGGGGCGCGGCTCATGGACGGCCGGACCGTGGACGTACGGCTGGGCGGCGGGCGCATCGAGGCGGTCGGCACGGCCGGCAGCCTGACGCCGGGCCCGGCCCGCCCCGGCGGCACCCGTGTGGACCTCAGCGGCTATCTGCTCCTGCCGGCCCCGGCCGAGCCGCACGCCCACGCCGACACGGCCCTGTCCGCCGAGGGCCAGGGCCCGGTCTCCTGCGAGCCGGACGACGTCCAGCGCCGGGCCACCGAGGCCGCCCTGCTGCAACTCGGCCACGGGGCGACGGCGTTGCGGGCCCATGTGCGCGTGGGGGACGTCCAGGAGCTGGGCGCGCTGACCGCCGTCCTCCAGGCGCGGCGCTCGCTGCGCGGGCTCGCGGAGCTGACGGCCGTGGCGATGCCGCGGGTGCTGACCGGGGTGGCCGGGGCCGACGGCCTCGCGATGCTGCGGGACGCGATGAAGATGGGCGCCTCCGTGGTCGGCGGCTGCCCGGACCTGGACCCGGATCCCACGGGCTACGTGGAGGCGGTCCTGGAGGTGGCCTCAGAGCACGGCTGCCCCGTCGACCTGCACACGGACGGCGCCGACCCGGCCCGGCTCGCCCGGATCGCGGCCATGGCGGGCGGCATGCGCCCCGGCGTGGCGGTCGGCCCGTGCGCCGCTCTCGCGCGGCTGCGCACCGACGTCGTCTCCCGCATCGCGGACCGGCTCGCGGCGGCCGGGGTGACGGTGGTCTGCCTGCCGCAGGGCCGCTGCTCGGGCGTCGACCGGCGCGGCGCGGCTCCGGTACGGCTGCTGCGGGCGGCCGGAGTCCGGGTCGCGGCCGGCAGCGGGGCCCTGCGGGACGTGTCCAACCCGGTCGGCCGCGGCGATCCCCTGGAGGCCGCCTTCCTGCTGGCCTCCAGTCACGGCCTGCGCCCCGAGGACGCATACGACGCGGTAAGCGCCTCCGCACGGGCGGTTCTCGGCCTTCCCGAGGTCCGGGTGGAGGCGGGCTTCCCGGCCGAACTCCTCGCCGTACGGGGCGTGCATCTGGCGGGCGCGCTGTCGCTGGCGTACAGCCGGATCGTCGTGCACCGGGGGCGCGTGGTGGCGCGGACCAGCGCGGTGCGCGAGTACTGCAACTCGGCGGCGGAGGAGGAGTTGGGGCTGCCGCGGCAGGGGCGCGGCGAGCTGTCCTGAGACGCGCACTTGACAGTGGGGCCGCTGTCAAGTCACGCGGCGGAAGCGGCTCTTCGGGCGTACGGTCGTAAGCATGCGCATTGTCATCGCTGGTGGTCACGGTCAGATCGCACTGCTGCTGGAACGGCTGCTCTCCGCGCGCGGGGACGAGGTCGCGGGGATCATCCGCGACCGGTCGCAGGGCGACGACCTGCGCGAGGCCGGCGCCGAACCGGTCCTGCTCGACCTGGAGTCGGCCTCGGTGGAGGAGGTCGCGGCCCATCTGCAGGGCGCGGACGCCGCGGTCTTCGCGGCGGGTGCCGGTCCGGGCAGCGGTACGGCCCGCAAGGACACGGTGGACAAGGGCGCGGCGATCCTGTTCGCAGACGCGGCCGCGCGCGCGGGCGTACGCCGTTTCGTGGTCGTCTCCGCGATGGCCGCCGACCCGGATCACCCGGGCGACGAGGTCTTCGACGTGTATCTGCGGGCCAAGGGCGCGGCGGACGCGTACGTACGGCGCCTGGACGCCCTGGACTGGACCATCCTGCGCCCGGGCAGGCTGACCGACGAGCCGGGCACCGGCCTGGTCCGCCTGGAGGCGCACACGGGGCGCGGCTCGATCCCGCGCGCGGACGTGGCCGCCGTCCTCGCCGACCTGATCGAGACCTCGGCGACGGCCGGTCTCACCCTGGACCTGGTCAGCGGATCGACGCCGGTGTCGGTGGCGGTGAAGTCGGTGGCGGGCAACTGAGGTTGGGCCCGCCGACTCAGAACAACGGGAGCTGCCCGGGCAGGGGCGGCACCACGTACCCGTCCAACGACGGCTGGACCGCCCCCAGTTGAGCGGGCCGCCGCGACCCGGAACACGACACCATCTCCCCGCTGCCCCGCTCCCCCGGCGGGTCGTGCCGCGCGAACCGACCGGCGACGACGGCGATTTCACGACGGCACACGGGGCAGCTTCTGCGGCGGGAGGACATGGAGCCAGTGTGCACCGTGGGTCGGACACTCCGGGGAGACGTACCGGCTCACCGCGATACCGCCGGAGGCGGCCGGAAACACAAAAAGACCCCCTCCGTCCAATTGGACGAAGGGGGTCTTCCCCAAAGTGGCGGCGCCAGGATTCGAACCTGGGAAGGCTGAGCCGGCAGATTTACAGTCTGCTCCCTTTGGCCGCTCGGGCACACCGCCGGGGTTCGCTGCCACATCGCATCCGCCGTGGGCGGTGCTCTCTGGCAACGACGTAAACAATACCCGATGCACGAGGGTGCTCTGCCACCCGATTGATCAGCGCCTCGCGGGCGCGGGGTGACTAGGCTGGTCCGGATGCGGCCCGGCCTGCGCCGGGGCCGGCGGTGGCCGTCAGGCACGCCGGTACGCACCCGATACACCCACGGATACAAGGAGCCACAGGACATGGCCGACTCCAGTTTCGACATCGTCTCGAAGGTCGAGCGGCAGGAGGTCGACAACGCCCTCAACCAGGCCGCCAAGGAGGTCTCGCAGCGCTACGACTTCAAGGGCGTGGGCGCCTCGATCGCCTGGTCCGGCGAGAAGATCCTGATGCAGGCGAACTCCGAGGAGCGGGTCAAGGCCATCCTCGACGTCTTCCAGTCCAAGCTGATCAAGCGGGGCATCTCGCTCAAGGCGCTGGACGCGGGCGAGCCGCAGCTCTCCGGCAAGGAGTACAAGATCTTCGCCTCGATCGAGGAGGGCATCTCCCAGGAGAACGCCAAGAAGGTGGCGAAGATCATTCGCGACGAGGGCCCCAAGGGCGTCAAGGCGCAGGTCCAGGGCGAGGAGCTGCGCGTCAGCTCCAAGAGCCGTGACGACCTCCAGGCCGTCATCGCCCTCCTCAAGGGCCAGGACTTCGACTTCGCGCTGCAGTTCGTGAACTACCGGTAGTCACCGGCGGCGAAGAGGCGACGAAGAGAAGAAGGGTGGGCACCCGGCTGGGGCCCACCCTTTGCCGTCCGTCCTATTGCCGGCCGTCCTGCCGCCGCGCTCAGTCGCGCGAGTTGCCGAACAGGATCCGGTACGCGACCAGGAGGACGAGCGATCCGCCGATCGCGGCGGCCCAGGTGGCGCCGTCGTAGAAGTTCTTGGTCACAGGGTGGTCCAGCCAGCGGGCCGAGACCCAGCCGCCGATGAACGCGCCCGCCACGCCGATGAGGGTCGTGCCGATGAAGCCGCCCGGGTCGCGCCCCGGCAGCAGGATCTTGGCGATGACGCCGGCCAGCAGTCCGAGGATGATCCAACTGATGATGCTCATGCCGAGAACCTGCCCTTCCGCGCGGCGCCCACGCTGTCGAAGCCCACGCTGATGAAGGGGACGCCGTCACGCGCCCGGTGGTTGCGGTGTCCGTCCGGTTGCGGATCAGTAGGGTGCGGTACATGACATCCTCCGGTTCCGGGCTCCGGCGCACGCTCGGCGTGCGGGACGCCGTGGTCGTCGGGCTCGGCTCGATGATCGGGGCCGGCGTCTTCGCCGCCCTTGGGCCCGCCGCGCGCGCAGCGGGATCAGGGCTGCTGGCCGGCCTGGCGGTCGCGGCCGTGGTGGCCTACTGCAACGCCATGTCCTCGGCGCGGCTGGCCGCGCTGTATCCCGAGTCGGGCGGCACGTACGTGTACGGGCGGGAGCGGCTCGGGGAGTTCTGGGGGTACCTGGCGGGCTGGGCGTTCGTCGTCGGGAAGACGGCCTCCTGCGCGGCGATGGCGCTCACCGTGGGCACGTACGTCTGGCCGGGGCAGGCGCACGCGGTCGCCGTCGCGGCGGTGGTGGCGCTGACCGCGGTGAACTACGGCGGGATGCGGAAGTCGGCCTGGCTGACGCGGGTGATCGTGGCGGTCGTACTGGCGGTCCTCGCCGCCGTGGTCGTCACGTGCCTGACCTCGCCGAACGCCGATCCCGCCCGCCTGGGCATCGAGGTCCCGGCGGGGGCCGGCGGGGTACTCCAGGCGGCCGGGCTGCTGTTCTTCGCGTTCGCCGGGTACGCGCGCATCGCGACCCTCGGCGAGGAGGTGCGGGATCCGGCGCGCACCATTCCGCGCGCCATCCCGCTGGCCCTCGGGATCGCCCTGGCGGTGTACGCGTGCGTGGCCGTGGCCGCCCTGTCCGTGCTCGGCGCGGACGGTCTCGCGCGCGCGGAGGCCCCGCTGGCCGAGGCGGTACGCGCGGCGGGCGTGCCGGGGCTGGTGCCCGTGGTGCGGGCGGGAGCCGCCGTCGCCGCGCTGGGCTCGCTGCTCGCGCTGATCCTGGGCGTGTCCCGGACGGCCCTGGCCATGGCCCGGGACGGGCATCTCCCCCGGTCTTTGGCCGTCGTGCATCCGCGCTTCCGGGTCCCGCACCGCGCCGAGCTGGCCGTGGGCGCCGTCGTTGCCACGGTGGCGGCGGTGGCGGACGTCCGCGGCGCCATCGGCTTCTCGTCCTTCGGCGTGCTGACGTACTACGCCGTGGCCAACGCGTCGGCCTGGACGCTGAGCCCGGAGCCGGCCGCGCGCGTGGTGCCCGCGCTCGGGCTGCTGGGCTGCGTGACGCTGGCGTTCGCGCTGCCGGCGGTCTCGGTGGCCGCGGGCGCGGGCGTGCTGGCGGTCGGGGCCGCGGTGTACGGCGTACGACGGCGGGCCGGGGCGTAGGAACCGGCCCGCGCCCGTGATGCCGGCGCTCGGGCTGCTGGGCTGCGTGACGCTGGCGTTCGCGCTGCCGGCGGTCTCGGTGGCCGCGGGCGCGGGCGTGCTGGCGGTCGGGGCCGCGGTGTACGGCGTACGACGGCGGGCCGGGGCGTAAGAACCGGCCACCGGCACCGGCACCGGACCGAGCGCCGAGCCAGGCTCCGGACCGGTTCCGGTCAGCGGCCCGTGAAGGGCTGGTCCGTGGGGACGATCTCGCGGCCCAGCGGGAACAGCGAGACCGGGATCAGCTTGAAGTTGGCTATGCCGAGCGGGATGCCGATGATCGTCAGGCACAGGGCGACACCGGTGACGATGTGGGCGAGGGCCAGCCACCAGCCGGCCAGGAGCAGCCACAGGACGTTGCCGATGCAGGACGGGGCGCCCGCGTCGGGGCGCTTGACCGTCGTCTGCCCGAACGGCCACAGGGCGTAGACGCCGATACGGAACGCCGCTATGCCGAACGGGATGCCGATGATCGTGACGCACAGCAGCACGCCCGCCAGCACATAGCCGAGGAACAGCCAGAAGCCGCTCAGGACGAGCCAGATGACGTTCAGGACGGTTTTCATGAGTGTCGACCTGCCATCCTCTCCAGGCGGGCGATGCGGTCCGCCATCGGCGGGTGCGTGGAGAACAACTTGGTCATGCCCCCCTCGCCGGGGCGGAACGGGTTGGCGATCATCATGTGGCTCGCGGTCTCGAGCTTCGGCTCGGGGGGCAGCGGAAGCTGCTTGGTGCCGGCGTCGAGCTTGCGCAGGGCGCTGGCGAGGGCCAGCGGGTCACCGGTGAGCTGGGCGCCCGAGGCGTCCGCCTGGTACTCCCGGGAGCGGCTGATGGCCATCTGGATGAGGCCGGCGGCGATCGGCCCCAGGATCATGATCAGCAGCATGCCGAGCAGACCGGGGCCCTCGTCGTCGTCCGACCGGCCGACGGGGATCAGCCAGGCGAAGTTGACCAGGAACATGATCACCGAGGCGAGGGCGCCGGCGACCGACGAGATGAGGATGTCGCGGTTGTAGACGTGGCTGAGCTCGTGCCCGATGACGCCGCGCAGCTCGCGCTCGTCCAGGATGCGCAGGATGCCCTCCGTGCAGCACACGGCGGCGTTGCGCGGGTTGCGGCCCGTCGCGAAGGCGTTCGGTGCCTCCGTCGGGGAGATGTACAGGCGGGGCATGGGCTGGCGCGCCTCCGTGGAGAGCTCGCGCACCATGCGGTACAGCGCGGGGGCCTCGAACTCGCTCACCGGGCGCGCGCGCATCGCGCGTAGCGCCAGCTTGTCGCTGTTCCAGTACGCGTAGGCATTGGTGGCGAGCGCGATGAGGACCGCGACGATCAGGCCCGTGCGGCCGAAGAAGCTGCCGATGACGATGATGAGTGCCGACAGCCCCCCGAGGAGTACTGCGGTCCTGAGCCCGTTGTGCCGGCGGTGCACGGTACGCCCTCCAAGTGGTGCAGCAGGGGAACCCTTTGCTTGCTTGTCTGCTTGTGGATCCGTCCGGGCCACCGGCGTGGTGGCGTCACGTCCAGTGGACCCTTCCGCACTGGTCAACGCCAGGCGACGACCACTAGTTCCCTTGTGCGCGCACGGGCGCGCCGCGGCCGTCCGGGTGAGGCGGCCGCGGCGCGCGGGTGGCGGTGCTCAGAACAGGCCGGTCGCGGTGAAGCGGAGGACCAGCTGGGGCCAGCCCGACAGGACGACGCCGATGACCGCGGCGAGGGCGATCGCCGCCGTGAGGGGGGCGGGGACGCGGTGCCGGGCGGGCTCGCCCTCGGGCGCGCGGAACAGCAGGGCCGTCCACTGGAGGTAGTAGAAGAGGGCGATCACGACGTTGACGGCCATGACGACGGCCAGCCAGCCGAGGCCCGCGTCGACGGCCGCCGAGAAGACGGTGACCTTCGCGAACAGGCCGATGACACCCGGCGGCAGTCCGGCGAGGCACAGCAGGAAGAAGGCCATGAGCAGGGCGGTCACCGGGTTGGTCGCGTACAGGCCCCGGTAGTCGGCGATCCGGTTGAGGGACTTCTTGCGGCCCACCAGCGCGGCCACCGCGAAGGCGCCGAGGTTCACGGCGGCGTACATCAGGGCGTACGCGATGGTCGAGCCGATCGCCTTCTCCGCGTCCTTGGTGTACGCAGCGGCGGCGATCGGCACCAGGAGGTAGCCGGCCTGCCCCACGGAGGACCAGGCGAGCAGCCGTACCGCGCTGTACGCGCGCGTGGACCCCTGGCGCAGGGCGCCGACGTTGCCGACGGTCATGGTGAGCGCGGCCAGCACGGCGAGCGCGGGGCCCCAGACGTCGGCGTACGACGGGAAGGCCACGACGGTGACGAGGATCAGGCCGGAGAAGCCGACCGCCTTGCCGACGACCGACAGATAGGCGGCGATCGGCAGCGGCGCTCCCACGTAGGTGTCGGGCACCCAGAAGTGGAAGGGGACCGCGGCCGTCTTGAAGGCGAAGCCGACGAGAGTGAGGACGACGCCGGTCTGGGCGAGCGTGTGGAGCTGCCCGTCGACGTGCTGGATCCGGTCGGCGACCTGGGTGAGGTAGAGGGTGCCCGTGGAGGCGTACACGAAGCTGATGCCCATCAGGCTCACCGCGGTGGCGGTGACGGACGACAGGAAGAACTTCAGCGCGGCCTCGGAGGAGCGGCGGTCGCCGTGCCGGATGCCCACCAGGGCGAACGCGGGCAGCGAGGCGACCTCCAGGGCCACGACCAGCGTGGCGAGGTCTCGGGAGGCGGGCAGCAGGGCGGCGCCCGCGGCGGAGGACAGCAGCAGGAACCAGAACTCCCCCTCGGGGAGCCGGCGGCGGTCGTCCTTCAGCGTGGTGACCGACAGCAGGGCCGCGAGGAGCGCGCCGCCGAGGACGAGGAACTGGATGACGAGCGTGAACCGGTCGACCGTGTAACTGCACACGCGCGGGGCGCCGGTCAGGCAGAAGGTGCCGCGCTCCCCGCCCAGGAGGGGCAGCAGCAGAAGGGCCGAGGCGGCGAGTCCGGCCACCGAGATCCAGCCCAGCAGGGCCTTCCTCGCGTCGGGCACGAACAGGTCGGCGACGAGGACGACGAGTCCGACGACCGCCGCCAGGGTGGGCGGGGCGATCGCGAGCCAGTCGACGGACTGGACCACCGACTGGGCCAGCGGCTGGGCCAGGGCGCTCAACGGGTGCCTCCTGCGAGGAGCTGCTGCACGGCCGGGGTGGTCAGGCCGAGGAGCGCCCCCGGCCACAGTCCGGTCACGACGGTGAGGACGACGAGCGGGGTCCAGGCCGCGAACTCGTACGGGCGGATGTCGGCGAGTTCCGGCGCGTCGTCCTGGACGGTGCCCATGCACACGCGGCGGACCACGACCAGCAGGTACGCGGCCGTCAGCAGCGTGCCGAACGCGCCGATCGACATGAACGTGAGGAACGCGGGCCGGCTGAGCCCGGCGGCCGGGTCGAACGAGCCGAACAGCGCCAGCATCTCGCCCCAGAACCCGGCGAGGCCGGGCAGGCCGAGCGAGGCGACCGCGGCGAAGGCGAGCAGCCCGCCCAGGCGCGGGGCCTTGCCGTACAGGGCGGCGCCGGTCTGCTCGGAGAGGGCGTCGAGGTCGGTGGTGCCGGTGCGGTCCTTGAGGGCGCCGACCAGGAAGAAGAGCAGGCCGGTGATGAGGCCGTGGGCGACGTTGGCGAAGAGCGCGCCGTTCACGCCGGTCGGGGTCATCGTGGCAATGCCGAGCAGGACGAAGCCCATGTGGCCGACGGAGGAGTAGGCGATCAGACGCTTGAGGTCGCCCTTCGCGCCCTGCTTGGCGAGGGCCAGGCAGGCCAGGGACCCGTAGATGATCCCGACGACGGCGAAGGCGGCGAGGTAGGGCGCGAAGACGCGGAAGCCGTCGGGCGCGATCGGCAGCAGGATCCGGACGAACCCGTACGTGCCCATCTTCAGCAGCACACCGGCCAGCAGGACCGAGCCGACGGTCGGCGCGGAGGTGTGCGCGTCGGGCAGCCAGCTGTGCAGCGGCCACATCGGCGTCTTGACCGCGAGCCCGATCCCGATCGCCAGAACGGCGATGACCTGCACGGACATGGTCAGCGACCGGCCGTTGTCAGTGGCGAGTGCCACCATGTCGAACGTGCCCGCCTTGATTCCGATCAGGAGCAGGCCGAGCAGCATGACGACGGACCCGAGCAGCGTGAACAGGATGAACTTCCAGGCGGCCTGGGTCCGCCCCTCGCCGCCCCAGCGGGCGATGAGGAAGTACATCGGGATCAGCACGGTCTCGAAGGCGAGGAAGAACAGCAGCAGGTCGAGGACGGCGAAGCTCGCGAGGGTGCCGGACTCGAGGACGAGCAGCAGGGCGACGAAGGCCTTCGGGGACGGGCCCGTGGGCGGCTTGAAGTACGAGTAGAGCGCGCAGAGGAAGGTCAGCAGCGCGGTCAGGACCACGAGGGGGAGCGAGATGCCGTCGATGCCGAGGTGGATCCGCACGTCGAGTGCGGGGATCCAGCTGATGTCGGTCTGGGCCTGCATCCTCGACGGATGGCCGTGGTCGAAGCCGAGCGCGAGGACGATCGCGGCGATGAGGATCACGCCGGTCACGGTCACGCCGTGCCGCAGCACGGCCTGCTCGGGCGACTTCCCCTTCAGCCCGGGCGGGGCGGGCAGGAGAGCGGCGGCGGCTCCGAGGAGCGGGCCGACGACGACGAATGCCAGAAGGAACTGCATCACGGACTCGTTGATATCGATCACGCCTGCTCACGCTCCCGAGGCGACGAGGAGGACGGCGACCGTCAGGACGACGGTGCCGGCGAGCAGCGCGCTCACATAGGTCTGGACGTTGCCGGTCTGGGCCCGCCGCACGGCGGCTCCGAGCCAGCGGGGGAACGCCGCGGCGCCGCGTACGTAGGTGTCGACGACCTCGCGGTCGAGGAACCGGACGAGACTCGCTCCGGCCTGGACCGGGCGGACGAACAGCGCCGCGTAGACGGCGTCCAGGTGGAAGCCGTGGGCCGCGGGCCGGTACAGCGGGCCGAGCAGCACGCGTCCGGGGTCGGCCGGGTCGGGGGCGTAGGCCACACCGCCGTACACCCGCGCGTGGTCGGCGATGGCCTCTGCCTCGACCGCTCCGCCCTCAGCGTCCGGGTGCGCGACGACGGCGCCCATCGGGTGGCGGGCGGCGATGACGCGGGTGCGCTGCCAGGCCCCGTAGGTGACGAGGACGCCGACCAGGGCGAGGCCCGTGCCGAGCACCGAGGTGAGGAGGGTCGGGGTGAGCGGCCGGCCGTCGAACCAGGCGGGCAGCGCGCGGTACGCGAGTCCGCCGAAGGCGAGGGAGGGGGTGGCGAGCACCCACAGCACGACGGTCATGGTGAGCGGCTGGCGGCCGTGGCCGGGGACCTCGGCGCCCCGGCCGCGGAAGGCCAGCAGCCACAGCCGGGTGGCGTACGCGGCGGTGAGGAGGGCGGTGAGCAGACCGGCGACCAGGACGATCCAGCCCGCGCTCACGGGCGCGTGACCGGTGTGGCCGGTGGCGGTGTGCTCGGCGGCGCCGAGGACGGACTCCTTGGAGAAGAAGCCGCTGAACGGCGGGATCGCGGCGAGCGCGAGGAGCGCCACGGTCATCGTCCAGAAGGCGTCGGGCACGCGGTCGCGCAGGCCCGTCATGCGGGACATGGCGGCCAGGGAGTTGGTGCCGGCGGCGTGGATGACCGCTCCGGCCGCGAGGAACAGCAGGGCCTTGAAGGCCCCGTGCGAGAGGAGGTGGAAGACGGCGGCACCGCGGTCGCCGACGGCGAGGGCGCCGGTCATGTAGCCGAGCTGGCCGATCGTCGAGTAGGCGAGGACGCGCTTGATGTCGTCCTGGGCGAGTGCGGCGAGCGCCGAACCGGCCATCGTGACGGCGGCCATGACGGCGAGGACGACCATCGCGGCCGCTGAGGCCTGGAAGACGGGGAGGAGACGGGCGACGAAGTAGACACCGGCGGCCACCATCGTCGCGGCGTGGATCAGCGCGGAGACGGGCGTGGGGCCCGCCATCGCGTCGGGGAGCCAGGTGTGCAGCGGGAACTGCGCCGACTTGCCCGCCACGCCCGCGAGGAGCAGCAGGGCGATCAGGGTCGGGTGGTCGAGCCCGCCGCTCGCGACGGCGCCGAGGACGCGCGTGATGCGGAAGGACCCGGCGTCGGTGGCCAGCGCGAACAGGCCGATGAGGAAGGGGACGTCGCCGAGCTTGGTGACCAGGAAGGCCTTGATGGAGGCGGCGCGGGCCTCCGGGGTTTCCCAGTAGTGGCCGACCAGGAAGTAGGAGCAGATGCCCATGACTTCCCAGCCGACCAGCAGCACCATCAGGTCGCCCGAGTACACGACCACGAACATCGCGGAGGTGAAGAGGGAGACGAGAGCGGCGTACGAGGGGTAGCGCGGGTCGTCGCGCAGATAGCCGGTCGAGTAGATCTGCACGCAGGTGGCGACGACGCCGACCAGCACGGCGACGAGGGCGGCGAAGCCGTCGATGTACAGGGCCAGGTCGATCGGGATCGAGCCGGTCGGCGTGAGCTCGGTGGCGGCGCTGATGGCCTGCCCGCCGCCCTGGCGCACGGCGACCAGTACGGCCAGCACCAGCGAGGCGAGGGTCGGCAGGACGGCGAGCGGGCGGACGAAGCCGGGGGCCGTGCGGCCGAGCAGCAGCCCGGCGACGGCAGCGAGGAACGGAAGGAGGGGGACGAGAACGGCGAGGGTGGTCGTGGTCACGCGGTGGCCTCAGCCTTCTCGGCCGCGAGGGCGTCGGTGTCGGGGCCGTCGCCGCCGGGCCCGTGGCCCTCGGCGGTGTCGCGGAGCCGGTCGATGTCGGCGGTGCCGCGGTTGCGGTGGACGGCGAGGACGATCGCCAGGCCGATGCCGATCTCGGCGGCGGCGATGGCGATGGTGAACAGGGTCAGGGCCTGGCCGGAGTGCAGGGTCTCCCGGGCGGCCTTGCTGAGCCAGACGTCGAAGGCGACCAGGTTGAGGTTGACGGCGTTCAGCATCAGCTCGACCGACATCAGGACCAGGATCGCGTTGCGGCGGGCAAGGACGCCGTACAGGCCGGTGCAGAAGAGGAGGGCGGAGAGCACGGCGGGATAGGCGAGGTGCATCAGCGGACACCTTCCTTGTCGGCGTGGCCGCCGCGCGCGCCGGGGACCTCCGCGGAGGCCGTGGCCGCCGCGTCCGCCGTCGCCTTGCGGGACAGGACGATCGCGCCGACCAGGGCGGCGAGGAGGAGGACGGACAGGGCCTCGAAGGGGAGGACCCAGTTCTGGAAGAGGTACTCGCCGGTGACCTTCGTCGAGCCCGCGGCGGCGCCGTCCAGGTCGATCCAGGTGGTGCGGAACGCGTCGACGACCACCCAGACCAGGGCGGCCGCGGCGGCGACGGCCACGGCCAGGGCGACCCAGCGGTTGCCGGAGTCGGCGTCCGGGGAGCGGCCGATGGGGGCCCTGGTGAGCATCAGCCCGAACAGGAGGAGGACGACGACGGAGCCGACGTAGATGAGGACCTGCACCCAAGCGATGAACTCGGCGGTGAGCAGGAGGTACTCGACGGCGAGGCCGCCGAGGGTCATCACCAGCCACAGGGCGGCGTGCACCAGCTGCCGGGTGGTGACGGTGACGAGCGCGGCGCCGAGGGTGGCGAGGCCGACGAGGACGAAGGCGATCTCGACACCCGCCGGCGAGAGGAAGCCGTGGGCCGGGGCGGCGGCGAGGACCGGCAGGGCGGAGGCGGGGCTCACGCGTCTCCCTCCTGCGATTCGGTCGGCTCGGTCTGAGCCGGGGTCTCGGATTCCGCCTCGGCCTCGGTTGCGGCCTGTGCTTCGGCTTCCGCCTGGGCCGCGGCCAGCTTCTCCGCGGCCTTGCGGGCGGCGGCGAGTTCCTTCGGTTCCTCGGAGTGCGGGTCGAGGGCGGGCGGTGCGGGCACTGTCCACATCCACTCGCGGAGCTTGTCCCGTTCGTGGGTGAGTTCGCGGATGTCGGTCTCGGCGTACTCGAACTCCGGGGACCAGAACAGGGCGTCGAAAGGACAGACCTCGATGCAGATACCGCAGTACATGCAGAGCGAGAAGTCGATGGCGAAGCGGTCGAGGACGTTGCGGCTGCGCTCACGGCCGCCGGGGGTGGCCGCCGGGACCGTCTCCTTGTGGGAGTCGATGTAGATGCACCAGTCCGGGCACTCCCGGGCGCAGAGCATGCAGACCGTGCAGTTCTCCTCGAACAGGCCGATGACACCGCGGGTTCGCGGCGGGAGGTCGGGCTGGACCTCCGGGTACTGCTCGGTGACGGTCTTCCTCGTCATCGTGCGGAGGGTCACGGCCAGGCCCTTGGCCAGGCCGGAGCCGGGGATCGGGGCCATCAGAGGAACACCACCTTGACGACGCCGGTGAGGGCGATCTGGGCGAGGGAGAGGGGGACGAGGAGGGTCCAGGAGAACTTCTGCAACTGGTCCTCGCGCAGACGCGGGTAGGTGACGCGCAGCCAGATGACGACGAAGGCGAGGACGGCGGCCTTCAGCAGGGTCCACACCCAGCCGAGGCCGTCCGCGCCCCAGGGGCCGTGCCAGCCGCCCAGGAAGAGGACGGTGGTCAGGCCGCACAGGACGATGATCCCGGCGTACTCGGCGAGGAGGAACAGGGCGAAGCGCAGACCGGTGTACTCCGTGTACGCGCCGAAGATGATCTCCGAGTCGGCCACGGGCATGTCGAAGGGCGGCCGTTGGAGTTCGGCGAGCCCGGCGGTGAAGAAGACGAGCGCGCCGACGATCTGCCAGGGCACCCACCACCAGTGGAAGGCGCCGAGGATGCCGGGCAGCGAGACCGTCCCGGCGGCCATCGCCACCGAGGCGGCGGCGAGGAGCATCGGGAGTTCGTAGGCGAGGAGCTGGGCGGCGGTGCGCAGGCCGCCGAGGAGGGAGAACTTGTTGGCGCTGGCCCACCCGGCCATGAGCGAGCCGAGGACGCCGACGCCCATCACCGCGAGCACGAAGAACACGCCCGCGTCGATGAACTGGCCGACGGCGCCTTCACTCGGGCCGATGGGGATGGCGACCAGTACGAGCAGGTACGGCAGGAGCGCGACGGCCGGGGCGAGCTGGAAGATGCGGCGGTCCGCGCCCGCCGGGACGATGTCCTCCTTCTGCGCGAACTTCACGCCGTCCGCGACGAGCTGGGCCCAGCCGTGGAAGCCGCCGGCGTACATCGGGCCGAGGCGGCCCTGCATGTGCGCCATCACCTTGTGTTCCGTCTGACCGACGATCAGCGGGAAGGCAACGAAGACGCCGAACACGACCAGAAGTCGCAGGATGACGTCGGACACGTCGTTCACTGCGGTCCTCCTGTCGGGGTGTCGGCCTCGGGGGCCGGGGCCTCAGGGGTCCGTTTGTCTTCCGGTTCGTCGAAGGCCGGGCGGGCGTGGTGCCAGGGGGCGTCCGAGCTGCGCGGCGCCGTGGGCCGGGGCGCCGGCTCGGCGGGCACGTCCGGCGTCGCGGGAGCCGCCGGCTCCTGCGCCCGCTGCGAGGAGGACCCGCCGCTCGCGCTGCGCGCCCGCTGCGGGGCATCGGCGGCACCTGTGCCCTCGGATGCTCCGGAGCCCTCGGCCGCACCGGTGGCTTCGGAGGTCTCGTCCGCACCAGTGGTCTCGGTCCGCTGGCTCGCCGACCCCTGTGAGGCCGACCGTGCCCGGCGCGGCGCGGCGGGCCCCGACGCCGTTCCCGCGGTGGAGGCCTCCTCCGCCGCGGCCGCCTGGCTCGCGGAACCCTCCGAGGCGTTGCGCGAACGCCGGGGTACGGCGGCCGTGCCCGCGTCGCCCGCCTGGCTCGCGGAACCCTCCGCCGCCGTACGGGCGCGCCGCACCGGCCGGTCGCCGGCCGCGCGGGCCGGGCGATCTCCGGCACCGGCAGCCGCGCGGGCCGCGCCGCGGGCCGGACGGGACGGGGCCGGCGGGAGCTGGCCCTTGAGCGGGCCCCACTCGTTCGGGTCGGGGACGCCCGGGGGCAGCATCTGGCGGCGCTTGGGGCCGCCGTGGTCCGACTCGCCCGGTTCCTTCGCACCGGGCCACGCCTTGGCGACGCGCGCCGCCAGCACGAAGTCCTTGCGCAGGGGGTGGCCCTCGAAGTTCTCCGGGAGCAGCAGGTGCTCCAGGCCCGGGTGGTCGTCGAAGCGGACGCCGAACATCTCGTGCGTCTCGCGCTCGTGCCAGCCCGCGCCCGCGTAGACGCCGACGGCGGAGGGCAGCGCCGGTGCCTCGTGCGGGACCGTCGTGCGCACCAGGAGGCGGCGGACCGGGTTCAGGGCCACGACGTGCGCCGAGACGCGGAAGCCCGCGCCGGGCTCGTCGACCGCGCTCAGCCAGTCGAAGTAGGTGCAGGACAGGGTCGTACGCGCCGTCTCCAGCGCGGGGATCCAGGACGCGGGCGGGACGTCCACCGTCAGGACCTCGTACGACTCCTCGGCGGTGGCGTCCGGACCGAAGAGCTCCTCGACCGGGGCGGGCAGCCAGCCGACCGTGGGCGTGGTCATCACGTATCCCCCTTCGGAGCCGGCGCCCGCACCAGGTCGCTCTGCAGCGCGGCGGCAGAGGGCCGGACGGTGCCGTACCGCTCCTCCAGCGACTCGCGCGCGATCTTCTCCTGGAGCTTGAGGATGCCCTGGAGCAGCGCCTCGGGGCGCGGCGGGCAGCCGGGGACGTAGACGTCCACCGGGATGATCTGGTCGACGCCCTTGGTGACGGAGTACGAGTCCCAGTACGGGCCGCCGCAGTTGGAGCAGGCGCCGAAGGAGATGACGTACTTCGGCTCGGGCATCTGCTCGTAGAGCCGCTTCACGGCCGGGGCCATCTTGTCCGTGACCGTGCCGGAGACGACCATCAGGTCGGCCTGGCGCGGACCCGGTGCGAAGGGGATGACGCCGAGCCGAATGAAGTCGTGGCGGGCCATCGACGCGGCGATGAACTCGATCGCGCAGCAGGCCAGGCCGAAGTTGAAGACCCAGAGCGAGTAGCGGCGGCCCCAGTTGAGGACGACCTTCATCGGCTCGGGGGCCAGGCGCGCCAGCGCGCCCAGCCGCTTCGGCTCGGGGAGCAGGACGGGCTCGGTGGCCGAGGGGGAGGTCACGTCGGGGGTCACGTCCATGTCAGGACGCCCTTCTTGTATGCGTACAGCAGGCCCACGGCCAGGAAGCCGAGGAAGATGAACATCTCCACGAGCGTGGCCCCGCCGTAGCCGGGGGCGGCGAAGACCGTGGCCCAGGGGAACAGGAAGATCGAGTCGACCGCGAAGATCACGTACA
Source organism: Streptomyces sp. V3I7 (assembly GCF_030817495.1). Taxonomy (NCBI): domain Bacteria; kingdom Bacillati; phylum Actinomycetota; class Actinomycetes; order Kitasatosporales; family Streptomycetaceae; genus Streptomyces; species Streptomyces sp. V3I7. The sequence continues at coordinate 3,919,669 of NZ_JAUSZK010000001.1, read as the reverse complement.
GGAAGGCGTAGACGTAGTAGCGGACCTGGGTGTGCGCCCAGCCCTCGCCCACGGGGTCGACACCGCACTCGTAGGTCAGCAGTTTCTCCGGCGTGGGGACCACCGGACGCAGCAGCCGCCCGGCGCCGAAGGCGGCCGCGACGAAGAGCACCCCCGCGAGCGCGAGCAGTCCCACGACCGAATAGGACTGGAAGTAGTCCGCCGCGACGATCGTGGCCGAGCCCCCCAACGTCTCCCGCAACGTCCGTCCCCTCGCTCCCTGACCCGGTGACCTCAGTGCCTTGGTGCACCCTGTGATGCGACATGATTCGACGATCTGTACGCCTGGGAGTCTAGGCCCTGCTATAGCGCCGGTAAGAAGTCCGTCACAGGATGAGACGCCCCGGGTACGTGACGTGAAACGGCCGGTGGTCGCGGAGGTGGGGTTTTCCCCGGGTCATCCCGGCGGCGGACCTCATGGCGCGGGGGCCATGACGGACGGCACGCTGACTCCCATGACCGCTCCGAGCCTCGCCGTCGCGCAGGCCGGCACCGCGCCGCCCCCGGGTGACGACTGCCTTCCGCCGGCCCGTCTCGCCTACGACAGGCACACCTGGAAGGAGATCGCGCATCTCCTGGTGAACCTGCCGGTGGCTCCACCCGGCCGTCCTCACCGACCGCGGCCTGGACGCCGCACTGTCCTCGGTCGCCGCCCGCTGCGCCGTGCCGGTGCGGGTCGAGGCGGACCTGGCCGGGCGCCCGGCGCCGGCCATCGAGGGCATCGCGTACTTCACGGTCTCGGAGCTGCTGCGGAACATCAGCGAGCGCAGCGGCGCCCGGACCGCCTCGGTCGGGGTGCGGCGCGCGGACGACCGTCTGATGCTCCAGGTCCGGGACGACAGCCATGGCCGCGCGAGCCCGGACGAGGGCAGCGGCCTGCGCGGACTCGCGGAACGCCTGGACGCCGTCGACGGACTCCTCGTCATCGACTCCCCATCCGGCGGACCCACACGAGTGACGGCGGAACTTCCCTGGCGCCCCTGAACGTCAACAGAATGCGGGCCGATGAACCGCTGGACCGCCGTGCGGTGGGGTAGGGATGCACACGGGGACGAGGGACGAGGGACGAGGGACGGGCGCGGACGGGGACGGGGCTGTGGGGGGCCGGAAGAGCGTGGAGAACAGGGTGCGGGTGGTCATCGCCGAGGACTCGGTGCTGCTCAGGGAGGGCCTGACCCGCTTGCTGACCGACCGCGGGCACGACGTGGTCGCCGGGGTGGGCGACGCCGAGGCGCTGATCGCCACGATCGCCGCCCTCGGCGCGCGGGGCGAGCTGCCCGACGTGTCGTCGCGGACGTACGGATGCCGCCCACCCACACGGACGAGGGCGTACGGGCCGCCGTCCGGCTTCGCAGGGAGCACCCGGATCTCGGGGTGCTCGCGGTGTCGCAGTACGTGGAGGAGCGCTACGCCACCGAACTGCTGGCCTGTTCCAGCCGTGGCGTCGGCTATCTGCACAAGGACCGGGTCGCCGAGGTGCGGGAGTTCGTCGACGCGGTGGTGCGGGTGGCCGGCGGCAGTACGGCTCTGGACCCGGAGGCGGTCGCGCAGCTCCTCGGCCGCAGCCGCAAGCAGGACGTGGTCGCGGGGCTCACCCCGCGCGAGCGGGAGGTCCTGGGGCTGGTGGCCGAGGGGCGGACGAACTCGGCGATCGCCCGGCAGCTGGTGGTGAGCGACGGCGCGGTGGAGAAGCCGTCAGCAACATCTTCCTGAAGCTGGGTCTGACCCAGAGCGACGGCGACCACCGGCGTGTTCCGGCCGTCCTCACCTATCTGAACTCCTGATGGGCCGACACTGAGGCGAGAGCCGAAACGGGAGCCCCGGGGGCGAGAAATCATGACGAGTCAGGGCGACGGGCCGTCGTGGAATGCCGTCCATCATGCGAACGATCGAGGGAAGGCGACCCTAACCGACGTAGGGTTGAACCTGGAAAGGTCCATGGGACGACCATGCACGGACAGCCGCCTCGAAGGAGGTCAAGTTCAGTGACCAGCCAGGTCAGCAGCCCAGCGGAGCAGGCCGACGAACCCGTGGTGGGCGAGCGCCAACCGGACGGCGGGGTGAAGGACGTCCGGCGCCTCGACCGGGTCATCATCCGGTTCGCGGGGGGACTCGGGCGACGGCATGCAGCTCACCGGTGACCGCTTCACGTCGGAGACGGCGTCGTTCGGCAACGATCTTTCGACGCTGCCGAACTTCCCGGCCGAGATCCGCGCCCCCGCCGGCACGCTCCCCGGTGTCTCCTCCTTCCAGCTGCACTTCGCCGACCACGACATCCTCACGCCCGGCGACGCGCCGAACGTGCTGGTGGCGATGAACCCGGCGGCGCTGAAGGCGAACATCGGGGACCTCCCGCGCGGGGCGGAGATCATCGTCAACACGGACGAGTTCACCAAGCGCGCCATGCAGAAGGTCGGCTACGCGGACAGCCCCTTGGAGGACGGCTCGCTGGACGGCTTCCATCTGCACCCGGTGCCGCTGACGACGCTGACGGTGGAGGCGCTGAAGGAGTTCGAGCTCAGCCGCAAGGAGGCGGAGCGGAGCAAGAACATGTTCGCGCTGGGCCTGCTGAGCTGGATGTACCACCGCCCGACCGAGGGCACCGAGAAGTTCCTGCGCACCAAGTTCGCCAAGAAGCCTCAGATCGCCGAGGCCAACCTGACCGCCTTCCGGGCGGGCTGGAACTTCGGCGAGACGACGGAGGACTTCGCGGTCTCCTACGAGGTGGCCCCGGCGACGAAGGCCTTCCCGGTCGGCACGTACCGGAACATCTCCGGGAACCTGGCCCTGGCCTACGGCCTGGTCACCGCCTCGCAGCAGGCCGATCTGCCGCTGTTCCTGGGCTCGTACCCGATCACCCCGGCATCCGACATCCTGCACGAGCTGAGCAAGCACAAGAACTTCGGCGTCCGGACCTTCCAGGCCGAGGACGAGATCGCGGGGATCGGCGCGGCGCTGGGCGCGGCGTTCGGCGGCAGTCTGGCCGTGACCACGACGTCCGGCCCGGGTGTGGCGCTGAAGTCGGAGACGATCGGGCTCGCCGTCTCGCTGGAGCTGCCCCTGCTGGTCGTCGACATCCAGCGCGGCGGCCCCTCGACCGGCCTGCCGACCAAGACCGAGCAGGCGGATCTGCTCCAGGCGATGTTCGGCCGCAACGGCGAGGCGCCGGTCCCGGTGATCGCCCCGATGACCCCGGCCGACTGCTTCGACGCCGCCCTGGAGGCGGCCCGGATCGCGCTGACATACCGCACGCCGGTGATGCTGCTGAGCGACGGCTACCTGGCGAACGGCTCGGAGCCGTGGCGGATCCCGGACCTGGACGAACTCCCGGACCTCAGGGTGCAGTTCGCGCAAGGACCCAATCACACCCTCGACGACGGCACCGAGGTGTTCTGGCCGTACAAGCGCGACCCGCAGACGCTCGCCCGGCCGTGGGCGATCCCCGGCACACCAGGCCTGGAGCACCGGATCGGCGGCATCGAGAAGGAGGACGGCACCGGCAACATCTCGTACGCGCCCGCCAACCACGACCTCATGGTCCGCACCCGGCAGGCGAAGATCGACGGAATCGAGGTGCCGGACCTGGAGGTCGACGACCCCGGCGAGGCGCGCACGCTGGTGCTCGGCTGGGGCTCGACGTACGGCCCGATCACGGCGGCGGTACGGCGGCTGCGCCGGGCCGGCGAGTCCATCGCGCAGGCGCATCTGCGGCACCTCAACCCCTTCCCGCGGAATCTCGGCGAGGTGCTGAGCCGCTACGACAAGGTGGTGGTCCCGGAGATGAACCTGGGTCAGCTCGCCACCCTGATCCGGGCGAAGTACCTGGTAGACGCCCACTCCCACACCCAGGTGAACGGCATGCCGTTCAAGGCGGAGCAGCTCGCCAAGGCGCTCAAGGAGGCCATCGATGGCTGAGACGTCCACGGAGGACACGGGCACGATCGAGGCGCTCTCGCTCGTCCCCAGGGCCGAGGCCAGACAGTCCATGAAGGACTTCAAGTCCGATCAGGAAGTGCGCTGGTGCCCCGGCTGCGGTGACTACGCGATCCTGGCCGCGGTGCAGGGCTTCATGCCCGAGCTGGGCCTGGCCCGGGAGAACATCGTCTTCGTCTCGGGCATCGGCTGCTCGTCCCGCTTCCCGTACTACATGAACACGTACGGGATGCACTCCATCCACGGCCGCGCCCCCGCCATCGCCACCGGCCTGGCCACCTCCCGCCGCGACCTGTCCGTGTGGGTGGTCACCGGCGACGGCGACGCGCTGTCCATCGGCGGCAACCACCTGATCCACGCCCTGCGCCGCAACGTCAACCTCAAGATCCTGCTGTTCAACAACCGGATCTACGGTCTGACCAAGGGCCAGTACAGCCCGACCTCCGAGGTCGGCAAGATCACGAAGTCGACGCCGATGGGGTCGCTGGACGCGCCCTTCAACCCGGTGTCGCTGGCCATCGGCGCCGAGGCGTCCTTCGTCGCCCGCACCGTCGACTCCGACCGGGGGCACCTCACGGAGGTGCTGCGCGCGGCGGCGGCCCACCCCGGCACGGCGCTGATCGAGATCTACCAGAACTGCAACATCTTCAACGACGGCGCCTTCGACGTCGTCAAGGACAGGCAGCAGGCCGAGGAGGCGGTGATCCGCCTCGAGCACGGGCAGCCGATCCGCTTCGGCCACGACCGCTCACGTGGCGTGGTGCGCGACGCGGCCACGGGCGAGCTGGAGGTCGTCACCGTGACCCCGGAGAACGAGGCCGACATCCTGGTCCACGACGCCCGCGCGGCGTCGCCGACCACGGCGTTCGCCCTCTCCCGGCTGGCCGACCCCGACACCCTGCACCACACCCCCATCGGCGTGTTCCGCTCCGTGGAGCGGCCGGTCTACGACACGGCGATGGCCGACCAGCTGGACGCGGCGGTCGAGCAGAACGGCAAGGGCGACCTGGCCGCGCTGCTGGCCGGCGGGGACACCTGGACGGTGGTCGGCTGACCGCGGCAGGACGACACGGCCGAGGGCCCGGGCGCAGCACACTGCGTCGGGGCCCTCGGCTCTTCCGTCTCGCCGCCTTTCCGACTCGCCGCTTTTCCGTCTCGCCGACGGGGGGTGTCATGACCGTATAGCGGTACGGACATGACAGGCGGGGGCTCGCGACGCTACCTTCGTCCGGTCGAGCAGGAGGCTCGCACCGAGTGAGGAGGAAGCCCGTGACCGGGGAGTCGAAGGCCGAGCGGCGGACAGGACTGCTGAACGGCTTCGCGGCGTACGGGATGTGGGGGCTCGTCCCGCTGTTCTGGCCGCTGCTGAAGCCCGCCGGGGCGATGGAGATCCTCGCCCACCGGATGGTGTGGTCCCTGGTCTTCGTCGCCGCGGCCCTCGTCGTCGCACGCCGCTGGGCCTGGGCCGGACAACTGCTGCGCCAGCCGCGCCGACTGGCCCTGATCGCGGTCGCGGCCGCGGTGATCACGGTCAACTGGGGTGTCTACATCTGGGCCGTCAACGCCGGCCACGTGGTCGAGGCGTCCCTCGGCTACTTCATCAACCCCCTGGTCACCATCGCGCTGGGCGTGCTGGTGCTGAAGGAGCGGCTGCGGCCCGCGCAGTGGGCGGCTGTCGGCATCGGCGGCGCCGCGGTGCTCGTGCTGGCCGTCGGCTACGGACAGCCGCCGTGGATCTCCCTGTGCCTCGCCTTCTCCTTCGCCGCGTACGGCCTGGTGAAGAAGAAGGTGGGCCTCGGCGGCATCGAGTCGCTGGCCGCGGAGACCGCGATCCAGTTCCTGCCCGCGCTCGGCTACCTAGTGTGGCTGACCGCGCAGGGCGGCTCCACCTTCACCACCGACGGCGCCGGGCACTCCGCGCTGCTCGTCTCGACCGGCGTCGTCACCGCGATCCCGCTCGTCTGCTTCGGGGCGGCCGCGATCCGCGTGCCGCTGTCCACGCTGGGTCTGCTCCAGTACCTGGCGCCCGTCTTCCAGTTCGTGCTCGGCATCCTCTACTTCCACGAGTCCATGCCGCTGGAACGCTGGGCGGGCTTCGCCCTGGTCTGGCTCGCCCTGACGACGCTCACCTGGGACGCGCTGCACACCGCCCGCCGCTCGGCCCGCGCCCTGACCAAGGCCCGCGTACAGAAGGCCGCGGCGGACGCCGTGGCGCCGCCGGCCGTCGCCCCCGCCGGCCCGGAGGCGGAAGCTGAGGCCGTCCTGCCGTAAGCACAGCCCGCGCTCTCACCGAGCCCCGCACACAGGAGGCCGCGGCGGCCCGTCGCCCCCGCCGGCTCGGAGACGGAACCGGACGCCGCCCCCGCCGGGCTCGGAGACAGAACCGGACGCCGCCCCCGCCGGGCTCGGAGACGGAACCGGACGCCGTCCTGCCGTAGGAAGCGGCGAATGCGTTTCCCGAACACTCCGGGGCGCGGGGCGTACTCGGCTATAAGTGGTCGCCATGACGCAGACACCCGCCTCCTCGGCCGCACCCGCGCCCGCCCCGCTGCACTTCAAGCTCGTCATCGACGCTGCCGACCCGCACGCGCAGGCCGACTTCTGGGCGGCGGCGCTGCACTACGAGCCCGAGGACAACAGCGCGCTCGTCGAGCGGCTGCTCCAGGTCGGCGCCCTGCCGGGCGAGGCCACGGTCGAGTACCACGGCCGCCCGGCCTTCCGGGACCTGATCGCCGTACGGCACCCCGACGACCCCTGCGACCCGGACACCGGGACCGGACTGGGCCGGCGGCTTCTGTTCCAGCGCGTCCCCGAACCGAAGGCCGGCAAGAACCGGCTCCACCTCGACCTGCACGCGGGCGAGGGACGGCGCGCCGAGGAGGTCACACGGCTGGAGGGGCTCGGCGCCCGGATCCTGCGGCGGGTGGCGGAACCGGCCGGTGAGTGGGTGGTGATGACGGACCCGGAGGGCAACGAGTTCTGCGTGCAGTGACCTGAGGGGCTCTTCTACGCCCTCCGCCGAGGGGCTTCTACGCCCTCGCCTGCGCGGCGCGTGAGTTGCGTCCACAGGGCGCCGATTGGCCCCGGCCGAGGCCGGTTCCGCGTGCGGTGAGACCCGGCGCGCGCCCTACGCCCTCGCCCGCGCGGCGCGTTCCGTCAGGCGTCCCATGCGGGCGCGGGCGGACTCCAGTTCCTCGACGTCGTCGGCGGCCGGGCCCTGCCAGGCGGTGAGTTCCGCCCACAGGGCGATCAGATCCCGGCCGAGGCCGAGCCCCTGCTCGGGGTCACGGACGGCCCGCCAGGCGGTGGCCGCGCTCTGCACGCCGCTGTACGCCCCCTCCATGTCCCCGGCCCCACGACGGACCCGGGCGACATCCAGAGCCACTTGGAAGGCGCGCGCGGGTTCGCCGCCCAGGTAGGCGACGTAGGCGGACAGCTCACGCAGGTGCAGCACCTCGGGGTGCGCGGAACCGAGCCTCACCGCGCCCTCGGCGACGGCGGGCTCCACGAGCTGCGCCGCGGTCTCGACCAGGCCGGCCCGGACGGCCTCGTAGACCCGGAGGGTGCCCGCACCCACGCCCGCCGTGTCCTCGCCGAGCACGGCTTCCGCCACGGCGTCGAAGCCCAGGACGGGGACGGGCTTGGGGTCGACGGACGGTGCCAGGGAGGGAACGGAGGGGGGAGCGGAGGGGCGCGTCGGCGGGGCTACCGGCGGAGCAACCGGCGGCGAGGGCTGAGCGACCGGCGGAGCGACCAGCCGCGAGGGCCGAGCGACCGGCGGAGCAGCCGGAGCCGGGGCGGGCGGCACCGGAGCAGCCGGAGCCGGGGCGGGCGGCACCGGAGCAGCCGGAGCCGGGGCGGTGGGCATGGCCGGCGGCGGCCCGAAGGTGCCGGTGGGCGGCCGGACCGTTCCCGGGCCCCCGACCACCAGGCTCCCCGGGACGGGCGTGGCCACCGGGCTCCCCGGGACGGCGGGGGCCACCGGGCTCCCCGGGACGGCAAGGGCCACCGGGGTCCCCGTGACGCGGGTCGAGCCGTCCGGGTCGGCCTCGAGGGGGACGACGTACCCGATGAGGGCGTCGTGGATCGTGGCCAGGACGGGGCGGCCTTGCGCGGCGGCGAGGCGGCGGAGGTGGTCGACGACGGCCTGCTGGATGTCCCCGCCGGGAGGCGTCACGACCGGTACGCCGCCGACCGACGCGGTGCTCGCGCTCGTCACGTGGACGTCGACCGGCGCCACCGGATGACCGGCACGCCGCTGCTCCCGCTGTTCCCCGCGGCTGGGTCGAGACATCGTCCCCTCAACTCCCCCGGCGTCGCCGTCCGGGTCGTACACCGTGCTTCTCCCCCAGTCTCGCCGCTCGGCACGGCACCCGCGTCACCGCGACGTCACAGCCTCGCACCAGGAACAGCTCGTGAACGCCCCCAGAATCTCCTTGCGCGTGCATATAATCCGCTTGCTCATCCGCCGACCACCTCTGGGGGACCCATGACCCGCCGCTTCCTGTTCGTGCTGGGCAGCGCCCGCCCCGACGGCAACACCGAGCTGCTGGCCCGCAGGGCCGCCGACCAGCTGCCCGCCGACGTCGAGCAGCAGTGGATCAGCCTCGCCGAGCACCCGCTGCCGGACTTCCCGACCGGCGCCACGACGGCGGTACGTACCCGCGCCCGGCCGCCGGCGGCGACACGGCGCTGCTGCTCGACGCCACGCTCGCCGCGACGGACATCGTGATCGTCTCGCCGCTGTACTGGTACGCGGTGTCCGGCCTCACCAAGCGCTACCTGGACCACTGGTCGGGCTGGCTGCGCACCCCCGGAATCGACTTCCGCGCGACGCTCGCCGGACGCACGCTCTGGGGCGTGACCGCGCTCGCCCACGCCGAGCAGGAGGTCGCCGACCCGCTGGTCGGCACGCTGAGCAACACGGCCGCGTTCATGAAGATGCGCTTCGGCGGGGTCCTGCTGGGCAACGGCAGCGCGCCCGGGGACGTCCTGAAGGACACGGAGGCGCTGGCGCGCGCGAAGACGTTCTTCGCTCGCGAGGCCCCGCTCGCCCGCTTCCCGTACGAGACGGCCGCCGGCTGAGCCCCTGCGCCCCTGCGCCCGGATGTCCTGCGTCTACGCCGTGACGGCCTACGCGGTGACGGCCTACGCGGTGATGTCCTTCGCCGTGAACCGCGCCCACGCCGCCGCGCCGAACACCGCGGCGTAGACGGCCTGGAGCCCGAGGTTCCTGACCACGCCGTCCCAGTACACGGGGTCGCGCAGCAGGTCGGCGAAGGACAGCCAGTAGTGCGAGAACAAGTACGGCTGGATCGCGTGCAGTTGGGGGATCTGGTCGAGGATCTGCACGGTGATGAGCAGCCCGACCGTGGTCGCCATCGCCGCGATCCCGCTGTTGGTCAGGGTCGACACGAACAGGCCGAGCGCCGCGAAACCGACCAGGGACGCGGCGACGACGAGGGCGATCAGCAGCGCGCGGAGCAGGCCCTCGCCGAAGCCGATGCGCGTGCCGGAGATGGTCGTCACCTCGCCGAGCGGGAACAGCAGCGCCCCGACGGCCAGCGCGGACGTCGCGACCACGAGGGTGGCCACCAGGCAGAACGCGATCGTCGTCGCGTACTTGGTGAGCAGCAGTCGGGTGCGGCCGGCCGGGGCGACCAGGAGGTAGCGCAGGGTTCCCGAGGCCGCCTCGCCCGCGACGGCGTCACCCGCGACGAGACCGATCGCCATCGGCAGGAAGAACGGGAGGGTCACGGCGAGCGCGGTGAACACCAGGAACAGCCCGTTGTTGGTGACCTGGGCGATGAACGCGGGCCCCTCCCCGCCCCGGGGGCCGGCCGCGGAACCGTCGCTCGTCTCGATCCGGACCGCGATCCCGACCAGGACCGGCACCCCGGCCAGCACGGCGAGCAGCGCGAGCGTGCGCCAGCGCCGGAAAGTGGTGACCAGCTCGCTGCGCAGCAGACCGAGGGACCACAAGCGGCTCGGGCCTGCGCCGGCCGCTCCCCCTCCGACCGCCTCCGCCACCCGCGCGTCACCCCGCGACATCGAAACCCTCTCCGGTCAGTGCCACGAACGCGTCCTCCAGTGAGGCCCGTTCGACCGTGAAGCCGCGGACGCGGACCCCGGCCGCGACCAGGGCGCCGTTGAGATCGGCGAGTTCACCGTCCGGCGGCTCCGCGGTGACCCGGTCCTCGGTGACGAGGACGTCGCCGACGCCCCGCTCCTTCAGCACCCGGGCCGCTTCCGCCGTGTCGGGCGTGGTCACGACCAGCCGGCCGCGCGCCCCCGCCGCCAGGTCGGCCACCGGCCCCTGGGTGAGGAGCCGCCCGCGCGCCATCACCGCGACGTGCGTGCAGACCTGCTCGACCTCGTCGAGGAGATGGGAGGAGAGGAAGACGGTCGTGCCGTCGGAGGCCAACTCCCGCATCAGACCCCGGATCTCCCGCATGCCCTGCGGGTCGAGTCCGTTGGTCGGCTCGTCGAGGACGAGGAGCCTGCGCGACTGGAGCAGCGCGGCCGCGAGCCCCAGACGCTGCTTCATCCCCAGGGAGTACGCCCGCGCCTTCTTGCCCGCGGCGGCCCCCAGCCCGACCCGCTCCAGGGCGGCGGCCACGCGGGCACGCCGGGTGCGTGGGTCGGCGACCGGGTCGGCGGCGTCGTAGCGCAGCAGGTTGTCGCGGCCGGAGAGGAAGCCGTACAGCGCGGGCCCCTCGATGAGCGCGCCGACCTGCGGCAGCACGGTGCGCGCGGCCCCGGGCATCGGGTGCCCAAGGACGCGCGCGAAGCCGGACGTCGGCTCGATCAGCCCCATCAGCATGCGGATGGTGGTGGTCTTGCCGGAGCCGTTCGGACCGAGGAAGCCGAAGACGCTGCCCGCCGGGACGGTCAGGTCGAGGCCGTCGACGGCGAGCTGTCCGCCGCGGTAGCGCTTGCTGAGGCCGCGGGTGTCGATGACGCCCGTTCCCGTGTCGTCGCCCATCGGCTCCCTCGTTCCGCAGTCACCCTCGTTCCGCAGTCACCAGGTGCGTGCTCAGCGCTCCCCGTCGGCCGCCTCGACCAGGGCGTCCTTGGTCACGGCACCGACGTAGACCTTGCCGTCGTCCGTCATCAGCGCGTTGACCAGCCGGGTGGAGAAGACGGTGCCCTTGCCGAACTTGCCGTGCACCGGGATCCCCGAAGGAGTTCAGGAAGCCGTCCGCGTCCCCGCCGCCGGACGGTACGCCGCCCTTCTCCCCGGTCTCGAAGACGGCGACGGAGTTCCAGCCCTTGCCGAGCACGTCGAACCCGTCACGCCCCTTGACGAACCCGTCGGCGTGATCACGGTGCTCCCGCTGATCACGGTGCTCCCGCTGCTTCCACTGCTTCCACTCGGGCGCGTGGTCCTTGCGGTGAGTCTCGTCCTCCTCCGTCACCTTGGCGCCCTTGGGCGGGGTGAAGTCGAAGGTCGAGGCGGCCGGCTCGGCGAAGCTGACCTGCGTGAACCCGGCGTCGACCACGGCCGCGCCACCGCTTGCGGGGGTGAGCGTGAACTTCAGCGGCATCCCGGTCTTCGCGTCGACGGCGATGCTGATGGCGCCGACGGTGCTGCCGGACTGCCTGGGCTTGATCAGCAGCTTGTACGCGTCCCGGCCGGCGACCTGCGCGGTGCCGTCGACGGTCACGGACGTGGTGTCGTCGACGGACTTCAGGGCCTTCTCTGCGAAGTCCTTCGGCATGACGGGCGGCTCGTGCGGCTCGTGCTGCTTCTGCTGCGCGCCGTGACGCTGCTCGTCCGTCCCGTGGAACACGGAGTTCGACTTGCTGTCGTATCCCCAGACGTCCTTGCCGTTGTGGA